>JAZHEJ010000040.1:0-59571 GCA_036679665.1 Candidatus Tethybacter castellensis
TGGCGACGCCGCCGCCGACTGCAACAGCTGCAAAACAACTCCCAGCACCACTCAGCCCTTGCAAAGAATGGTGAAACCGTCTTCATGACAACCGAATTTCTTAACCAATTTTTCTTCGGCTATTTTCCGTATATCTGCCTGACTGTTTTTGTGGTAGGTAGCATACTGCGCTACGATCGCGACCAATATACTTGGAAAGCCGACTCTAGCCAGTTGCTACGCAAAAAAGGCATGGTGATTGGAAACAATTTGTTTCATATCGGAATTATCTTGCTGTTTTTCGGGCATCTTGTCGGTTTACTTACTCCCCACAGTTTCTATCATCACTTCATGAGCCCTGGTGCAAAACAACTTATGGCGATAATTTTTGGTGGTATTTTCGGAATAATATGTTTTGTCGGTTTAACTATGCTGATCTGGCGACGCATATTCGATGAACGCATCCGTGCCACTAGCAGAGTATCAGACTATCTGGTTTTGCTAGTGCTTTATGTTCAGTTGATCTTAGGAATGATAACCATACCCTACTCCGCCCAGCATTTAGATGGTAGTACGATGATCGCATTGGCCAATTGGGCTCAATATATATTAACCTTCCGGTCTGGCGCCGCCGAATTTGTGGCGCCTCAGGCACTGGTCTTCAAGCTACATCTGGTGCTTGGATTGACAATATTTTTATTGTTTCCTTTTACGCGGCTGGTACATGTTTTCAGCGGAATTTCCGCTCCCATAAAATACCTCGCCCGCTCCGGATATCAGATCGTACGTAAGCGCGGCTAAACTAGCTTTATCATGTCGATCTTTGTCAACGGTACCGAAATTACCGAGCATGAGGTCAATGAAGAAATACAGTATCATCCAGCCGATTCCGTCGCTTCTGCGCGACACCAGGCTGCGCAAGCTTTAGTAATTCGCCAACTGTTGCTTCAAGAAGCCCAAAAAAAGAACTTGCTCGACGAACCGTTGCCGTGCTCGCCGGAAAAAGCAGCTGAAGTGCTTGACGTACTGTTGCAACAGGAAATAACCGTACCTGAAGCGGATAAAAAAAGCTGTTTGCGTTACTACGAACAAAACAAAGAGCGTTTCATCGATAAAAAAACAGGCAAGCTATTGCCGCCTGACAGCGTTATCGAACATATCCGCGATTATCTGCACGCCCGCTCTTTAAAAACCGGTATCAGCCAGTATATTAAGGTTCTGTCCGGGCAAGCAAAAATCGTTGGCTTCGAACTAGAAGGAACCGACAGCCCGCTAGTGCAATAAACATTATTACGCAAGCATCTTTGGCATAGCCGTCAAGTGTCAATTATCGACGGTAACCATAATATTAATACCGGAAACGCAATCAGCAGTCCAATCCGGATGATTTCGGCAATCAAAAAAGGCGTCACCCCTGCATAAATTTTCTTTACGTCAACATTTTTGGCCATTGCCGCAATCACAAACACATTAAGTCCGATCGGTGGCGTGATTAGCCCTATTTCGACAACGATAAGCGCCAAAATTCCAAACCAGACTTTCACGTCATCAATAGGCATACCAAAATCCAAACTGGCGATGACTGGCCAGATAAATGGTACCGCGAGCAACAAAATGGAAAGTGAATCCATTATGCAACCTAGCAAAATCAGCACTAACAAAAAGATAATTAGAATTGTCAGTGGTTCAAATCCCGAGCCGAGCATTTGGGCAGATAAAGCCTGCGGCACCCCTCCTCTAACCATAAAAATCTTCAACATTTCCGCACCTAGCAAGATAAGGTAAATCATCCCCGTGCTTCGTGCGGTGCTCAAAAGAGCAAGCTTGAACTTTGCAAGATTTAACTGCCCTGCCGCTAGTCCGTAAACCGCCACCATAAAAACGCCGACAGCAGCTGCCGGAGTAGGATTGAATACGCCAAAATATAGCCCCCCTATCACCGTGGTGAAAATCACCACAACCGGTATTATTCCCAAGGTCGCGCCTAACAAATCTTCTTCTTTCGTATGTTTATGAACCGGCGCAGTCTCAGGGTAGATGCGCACAAAAATGGTTATGGCAACCAAAAAAAACAACAACGCCATAATCCCCGGAATTAATGCGGCCTTAAACATGGTGACCACGTTTATTCCTACCAAAACCGAGTAAATAACCAGAACGATTGAAGGAGGTATTAAAATCCCTAGCAAACCGCCGGCAGCCAACGTACCGGTCGCGAGCGTGTCAGCATAGCGGTAGTGTTTAAGCTCCGGCAACGCCACCCTGCCCATCGTGGAGGTAGTGGCCAATGACGAGCCGCAGATCGAACCAAATCCTGCGCAAGCAAAAATTACCGACATCGCGATGCCGCCACGCAAATGCCCGAGCCATGCATGAGCGGCACGAAATAATCGCGTCGACAAACCGCATAAACCAGCCAGATTCCCCATATACACAAACATTGGGAACAGGGTCAAATCAAATATCGAAAACTGTAAATACGCAAGATCTTTTAGCTGCGAAGCAATGACATTGAACCCATCAAGAAAGACAACTCCTATCCCGCCAACCAACATCATCGCGTACGCGATGGGAATTCGTATCGCGATAAGTGCCGCTAGGAACCCCAAACCGATAAGGCAAACAAATAGCTCGAATGTCACCTGCTAACTGACTGTGGTTGTTTGAGCTTTCGGCTGATGTTTTTCAGGATATATCAACGTGACCAGACTAGCTAGCATAAGCAGCACAATCGACACTATAATCGGCACAAATACATACCAGATCGGTATTTCCATAACCGCGGAAGTTTCAAGAAATTCGCGGTAATCAAGCAAACCTTGTGACATACGCCAAAGTAATACCATACTAAATATCAGAGCAATCAATGAATTGATGCGTGAAAAAAAAGCCAACATCCGGTGGCTAGCATAGAAGGTGAAAAAAGATACGCTAATATTGCTGAACGTAATCTGACAATAAGGTAAAAAGGCGAACGCGGCAAGCGCGATTCCCATTTTGGTCAGCTCGACGTCGCCGGGGAATGGCTTGGCGAATAAAAATCCGGCAAGCGCGCTGTAGGTATTGAGTAACACCACAACTGAAAGCACGACTCCACCACAGTACGTCCAACCGACCACCGCTTTGTTAATGAGCTCAACTGTACTGAACCTTACCTTTGGCGAAAAAATTATCATCGCACCAAAATATGTACTTGTCCGCTACTGCAAACTAAACTGAATACAAACAAATTTGGCGGCGACCAACCAGCCCAACGCAAAATCAGTTAGTGTGCTTTTGTACTGCCGTGCGAGCTTTTCGAGCCAGCTCTTCACCATCCACACCTTTTTCGTTTACATCGGCTATCCAGCGCTCAATCACCGGTTCTAGCGCTATTTGAAACGTATCTGTTTCTTGTTCAGTCAGAACTGTGTGAACATTACCGGCGGCGGTGGCCACCACGATCCCTTCGGCATCACTTTGTGCCCATACTTCTCCTACGTGGCGTAACCATTCTTCACCGGATTGATCTATAAAGACCTGCTGTATATCAGTCGGCAGGCTATTCCAAGTCGCAAGATTCATCGATAGCTGAAAAACCGTGGTACCAAACCTGGTCTGGTTGTGACCTTCAATCTGATATTCGGTTAGATCTTGTAACTGGAGCGTTGGAATAATCTCAAAAGGAATCAAAGCACCGTCCACTACCTTTTTTGAAAGAGCTTGGGGCAAATCTGGAACCGGCATCGCCGTTGGCGCAGCTCCCAACGCTTCAATCACCCATGCCCCGGTTCGAGTGGGAATTCGCAATTTAGTCCCGCGCAGATCTTCAGGCTTGTGTACCGGGAGATCTACAGTTTGAATTGCCTGGCCTTGGTGTACGTGTATGTACAAATTTTTTATCTGACGATAATCCTCCGCAAGATATTCTGCAAACAACTCGCGCATAGCAAGGTTGGTTGCGACCGGATCATTGGTGTGGATAAAAGGCAATTCAAAAACTTCGGTGCGAATAAACAAGCCCGGAGTGTATCCATTGGCAGTCCAGATTAGATCTACCACGCCGTCGCGAACCTGTGTGACCAACTGTGACGGCCTTCCTCCCAAGGTCATACTCGGAAAAATTTCGATGGCCACCCTATTGTCTGTCGCTTGTTCGATCCTTGAGACCCACGGTACCAAAATGTGAGTGTGAGCAGGAGCGGTGGGTCCAAGAAAATGGTGTAGCTTCAAATTGATTTCAGCTGCGGTACCGCTAACGGAGGCAGACAGGCCAAGGGTCAATAACAGCGATAAAAATATCCTCAGCAACATTTATTCGATAAGATAACTAAACACCAGAAAGTAACTCAATATTAGTCATCTTTTTATCAAAACAATTGTAGCCCAAACATAATAAACAATAGCTAAATTTAACCACACATAATGAAATAAATTAAACCATATTTTCTGATGTAGAATACAAAAAACTATAAAAAGAGGAGGAGTAAAATGGTAAATAATAAAAATATAGCAGGCGGTTTGTTATTGGCGCTGAGTTTCGGTTCTAGTTCGGTTTTGGCGCAGGATTTGTCAGCGGGGTGCGATAACAGTTTAAATCTAGGCAATTTTGCCGGCGAAATCATTTCCGTCGCCGGCCCTTGGGAAGGCCAAGATGAGATTTTGCTAGCTTCGGTTCTAGAATGTTTTGAGAAATCTACCGGAGCTACGGTCAATTATTCAGGTTCTGGTGAATTTGAACAACTAATAGTCACCGACATACGCTCAGGTTCAGCACCTAACATTGCCGTGTTTCCGCAACCGGGACTTGCTGCTGATCTAGCGGCAGAAGGAGGATTAATTCCTTTGGACCCTTCAGTCGGAAATTGGATGCGCGACAACTACGGCGCCGGTCAATCTTGGGTTGATCTCGGCACGTATGCAGACCAAAACGGCAATAAGAATTTTTATGCGTTCGCATACAAAGTTGATGTCAAATCGTTAGTTTGGTACAAGCCCGAAGTATTTGAAGATGCCGGTTATACCATCCCCGATACGATGGAAGAACTAATTCAGCTGTCAGACCAAATTGTGGCCGATGGTGGTACGCCGTGGTGTATCGGAATTGAATCAGGGGGTGCCACGGGCTGGTCCGCGACTGACTGGATGGAAGACATAATGCTTCGTACTCACCCGCCGGAAGTCTATGACCGATGGGTCAGCAATGAACTGCCGTTCAACAGTGCTGAAGTCAAACAAGCGATGGATATTTTCGGTTCATTTGCGAAAAATGATGAATATGTCGCCGGCGGATCAAACTCGGTTGCATCAACCTTTTTCGGCGATAGCCCCAAAGGGTTGTTTACAACTCCCCCTGCATGTTACATGCACCGCCAAGCCTCGTTTATTCCTGCATTTTTTCCTAACAAAGGTGCCGAACTAGACACAGGCGAAGCTGATTTTTTCTATTTTCCGCCTTTTGCCGCAAATGTCAGCCTAGGCAATCCAGTGCTTGGAGCCGGTACTTTGTGGGCGATAACCAAAGATTCAGAAGCAACCCGCGCGTTTTTCGAGTTTCTTCAATTACCGCTAGCGCATGAAATATGGATGCAGCAATCAGGTTTTTTAACTCCACACCTTGGCGTTAACCCTAATTCCTACGCAAATGATACGCTTCGTAAGCAAGGCGAAATTCTTGCTAACGCCGATACGTTCCGTTTCGACGCTTCCGATTTGATGCCAGGTGCAATTGGAGCTGGTGCGTTTTGGGTAGAAATGACCGCGTTTACCCAAGGCCAAGACACAGCAACCACGGCCGACAATATTCAAGAAGCTTGGGACAAAATCAAGTAATTGTAGTTGTCTCAAACATTTGCTTTTGGGAAATGTTGTCATACTAATAACAAACATAATTCAGCAAGATATCTTTGAGATATAGCTAGTATTGTGACTGATTTTATTGGTTTCTAGCGATATTTTGTTATGGCAAATTTAGTTGTATCTCGCGGTTCCGGTATCGGACAGCTAGCGATCAACTTTGTGGTGGTGGTAATCTTACTGCCGCTTTTTGCCGTTGTTTCATTTGCGTTGACTTCCTACATTAGTGATGGGTTGATCGCTGTTTTACCTTTTAATGAAGTTGCCACCGGCAAGCTATTGTTTGCGGTGCGCGCAGTCTTAATCGCGCTTGCGACCAGTTTTTTATATTTTTTCCTTTCCGATTTTTTTAATCGACAATTGTGCGGTGCTTCGAGTATCGGTTTACAGTTGCAAGAAAAAAATCAGCCCTGGCTATTTGTGGGGCCTGCCCTGATACTAATATTGCTATTTTTGGTTTTCCCTGCTCTGCAAACACTATGGTTAAGCTTTGTCAATGACATTCCCGTTTTAGATGAAGGTGGAGAAGCCATACTAAACGATGCCGGCCAGACGGTAACGGAACGAGGTTTCGTTTGGTTTGCAAATTATATTCACCTTATTACCAGTGAAGATTTTTGGTTCGCAATGCGCAATTCGGTACTTTGGTTAATGGTGGTACCAACTACCTGTATCACCATGGGTATGATCATCGCCGTCGTGAGTGATCGCCTGAGTTGGGGAACAGTAGCCAAGTCATTGATTTTCGTTCCGCTGGCGATTTCTTTTGTTGGCGCCGCAGTTATTTGGCGCAATATCTATGCTGGTGGCGGTACAGAAACGTATGAGGTCGGAATGCTAAACGCATTGCTTACACCATTGGGGGTGAAAGCGCAATTTTGGTATGAGGTCAATTTTTGGGGGAATTTTTTCATGATGTTTATCATGATCTGGATTCAAACCGGCTTTGCGATGGTTTTGTTTAGCGCAGCATTGCGTGGCGTGTCAGAAGAAACTATCGAAGCGGCTCGAATTGATGGTGCTAACGAATTCCAAATTTTCTTTCGAGTGACTTTGCCACAAGTCTACGGTACGATTATCGTCGTCTGGACCACCTTGCTGATCTTGGTGTTGAAAGTGTTTGATATCCCTTACGCTCTAACCGCCAATAAACCCGACAAATTACTACTTGCCACCTTGATGGAGCAAACACGCACCGCCCAACGCGAAGATGAGATCGCCGCAGCCGTCGCAATCATTCTAATGTTGACGATCATCCCAATCATGCTGTTTAATGTGTGGCGTTTTCGCCGTGAATCACAATCATGATCGGACGTACCTTGCTAAATGTTACTTTGGCATTGATTGTCATATTTTGGGTGATTCCTTTTGTTGGATTGTTAATTACCAGTTTGCGTGATACTAAGCATGCGAATGAGACTGGATTTTGGCGCGGTCTAACTACCAATGAAATCGGTTACAGCTTAAAAACGCAAGGGCAAGAAGGCGTTGTCGAACAGGATGGTAAATATGTGATCAGTGGTAACCTTTTTGACATTCGCAACGAATATGACCGCCAACTAAGTATCGAAAATCAAGATGCTGAACCATTCGAAGTCGAAGGCAAAATTTTGTCATTCGGTGCCAGCGCATCCAATCCCACTCAAGCCCAAATCGGCGAATCTATTACCGTTCGCGAAGGTACGCTCACTGTTGAGGAAAACGGTGACTATAGATGGATATTTGACGAACCATACACAAAAAACGCTAAAACTATAGGGGTAATAATCGACCATCCGCCTACCATCGGGTTACGCAATTATTTTCGCGCCTTCAGCGACAGCAAAATATTTGACGCGATTATCAATTCGTTTATCGTAACTATACCCGCAACAATTGTACCTATTACCATCGCCGCATTTGCCGCATATGCGTTTTCTTGGATGTCATTTCCGTTCCGGAACATTATTTTTGCGACGGTAGTAGCACTGTTGATTGTGCCATTGCAACTGGCGTTTATCCCGGTTTTGTCAATGTATGCAAATATAGCCAGTTGGGCCTCAGCTCTCAATGAATGGCTAGGCAACTGTCAAGGTACACAATGTGAAGTTAATGCCAAAACATTCTCCGGATTATGGATTGCCCATACTGCTTTTGGTTTGCCATTAGCAATCTACATATTGCGCAACTATATCATGGGACTGCCCAAAGAATTGCTCGAAAGCGCGCGTGTCGACGGTGCCAGTCACTTGGAAATATTTGTCAAACTGGTTGCGCCATTATCTTTACCCGCTTTAGCCTCGTTTGCGATATTTCAATTCCTTTGGGTCTGGAACGATTTGTTAGTCGCGCTGATATTGGGGCCTTCGGATGATCTGGTTTTACCGATCATCATACAAAAGCAGATTGGAACATTTAAAAGCGAATTAGAACGTCTGAACGCGAACGCGTTTATTTCGATGATAGTTCCGCTGATCGTATTTTTATCATTGCAAAAATATTTTGTTCGTGGACTACTTACCGGTTCAGTCAAAGGTGGCTGAGGTTATTCAACAAAATGAGGAGTGGTGGCGTGGCGGTGTCATCTACCAAATCTACCCTCGTTCTTTTCAAGACAGCAACAATGATGGTTGCGGCGATTTGACAGGCATTACCCAACGACTGGATTATGTCGCTCAGCTTGGCATTGATGCGATCTGGATTTCACCGTTTTTTCCTTCTCCGATGGATGATTTTGGCTACGATATCACCGACTACAAAAATGTGGATGGCTTGTTCGGTACGCTGGAGGATTTCGACGCATTAATAGCCAAAGCACACAAACTTAACATCAAAGTCATTATTGATTTGGTTATTTCTCACACTTCAAAATCACATCCTTGGTTTGTTGAAAGTAGTAGTAGCGATGATAACCCCAAGCGGAACTGGTACGTATGGGCGGATGCGAAGCCAGACGGTAGTGCTCCGAACAATTGGCTATCAGTATTCGGTGGCAATGCTTGGCAATGGCACTCGAGCCGTTGTCAGTATTATTTACACAATTTTTTAACCTCTCAGCCAGATTTGAATTTTCATGAACCAGAAGTGCAGACCGCACTTCTTGACGTAGTACGTTTTTGGTTAGATCAAGGGGTTGACGGATTTCGCCTGGACACGGTAAATTTTTATTTTCATGATCAACAATTACGTGACAATCCGGTACAAAAGCGGGAAATTCATGACTCCGAAATTGTACCTTCGGTTAATCCGTACAGTTTTCAAAAACATATTTACGATCGTAATCGCCCTGAAGTTATTTCTTTTTTGGAAAAATTTCGCAGCTTGGTTAACGAGTATCCTGCGCGTGCAATTCTTGGCGAAATTGGCGATGCAATAAACGGGCTAGAGTTGGTTGGATCCTATACCAAACAAGATGCACGCATACATATGTGTTATTCGTTTGAACTGCTGTCCCCCGCACCGTTGCTACCGGCAAAAGTCAATAGGCTGATTCGACGTGTCGACGAATTAGTACAAGATGGCTGGATATGTTGGGCATTATCAAACCATGATGTATCAAGGCATATTACCCGATTCGCACTTAACCAAAAAGAATCTATTCCACAGGGTAAAATGTTGATTGCAATGTTGCTAGCACTACGCGGCACTATCTGCATTTATCAAGGTGAAGAATTAGGCCTTTCTGAAGCTGATGTTGCATTTGAAGATTTGCAAGACCCCTATGGAATCGAATTTTGGCCAAAATTTAAAGGACGGGACGGATGTCGCACTCCGATGCCTTGGCAAAGCGATGTTGAAAACTGTGGTTTTTCAAGTTCAAAACCATGGTTGCCGCTAGATAACCGTCACAATGAACTGGCAGTCAACATCCAACAGTCACAGTCTGACAGTATGCTTGCGCATTATCGAAAATTACTTGGTTTACGTAGTAGCGAAGAGGTATTACGTACCGGCGATATAGAACTGGTTAGAACCGATAATGATGCGACCTTATGTTTTAGACGTACAAGCAAGCAACGGCGTATTCAGTGCTATTTCAATTTCAGTGATCAAGATATTACCATTGCCAAGACTGAGCAGGATCTTGCATTGATATGCGAAAGCGATCCGCCAGTGTCCTTGACTAAGGAACAGATCAGCTTACCGCCCTACGGTTTTTGTTGGGCAGCCATTAAATAACATGTCGGTAGTACTAGAACAACTTAGCAAATCTTACGGCAAAGTATCTGTGATACGTAGCATAGACCTTGATATTAATCAAGGTGAATTTATAGTTTTTGTCGGCCCCTCAGGGTGCGGTAAATCAACGCTACTGCGCATGATTGCCGGATTAGAAAATATCACCGGTGGCAAGCTGATGATATCCGACGAGGTCGTAAACGATAAACCTCCCTCCCAACGTGGCATCGCGATGGTATTTCAGTCATACGCGCTTTACCCGCACTTGACGGTATTTGAAAATATGGCGTTCAGTCTACGCATAGCGAAAGTACCTAAAGACAAAATTACTAAAATCATTAACGAAACCGCAGTGATATTGCAACTTGAGGATTATTTACACCGGTTACCAAAAGCATTGTCAGGTGGCCAGCGCCAACGGGTAGCTATCGGACGCGCAATCGTACGCAATCCCAAGGTATTCTTGTTTGATGAGCCGCTGTCAAACCTTGACTCGGCATTGCGTTCCGCGACGCGGATTGAAATCGCCAACCTGAAAGACAGCCTTCCTGATACCACAATGATTTATGTCACCCATGATCAAGTCGAAGCGATGACGCTAGCTGATCGCATCGTGGTCTTATCTAGCGGTGATGTCGAACAAGTGGGCACCCCGCTTGAGCTATACGAAAACCCTGCTAATCTTTTCGTCGCTACTTTCATCGGTTCGCCGGCGATGAATATTATTGATGCGACTATAAGTAGCGCTAACGGCAAGATCAACGTCACGCTATCGGATGATAATAAATTTCATATCGATAACAAAATTAAAATTGACCAAAGCGAAATGCAGGTAAAAATCGGCATTCGTCCTGAAGACATGTATATTACCGGTGACAATGACCAGTCCATCACCGGTAAAGTTATGTTGGTGGAAACCCTAGGCGAATACTCGCTGATTTACACCGAATTACCTGGTGTCTCCATAAATGAACACATGATTGTCAAAACCGCAGGTGTGGCAAAATTACACAAAGGCGATTCAATTAAGCTTGGCATACCGGTGGAAAAAATTCATATTTTCAACTCTGACGGCCGCGTAATTACGAGTTAGAGTCATGTAATCAGTGCACACTTGATGTACTGATGCATTGCTAGAATTGTCCCTTTGTATTTTTTATATAAACTCGGGACTTATTGTATAAACATATGAAAAAAGAAAGCCTGCCATATGGCAAGCGTCTGCGTAGAAGAGCTTTTTTACACGTTGCTTCATTAGCGGTTGTTCCCACCTTGTTTAGCTCAGTTGCACGAGGTTCAAGTGCAACATTACACTTGTACAATTGGGATGATTATATAAGCGAAGCCACGCTTGCCAGTTTTCAGCAGCAAACCGATTACCAGATCAAATTAGACGTTTTTGCTGATGGAGAAGAACAGTTCGCAAAACTTAAACTAGGCAATTCGGGTTATGACATAACCTTTCCCTCGCACGATAGCGTGACGCGCTTGTTCAAGTCGGATTTGCTTTTACCACTTGATCATCAACTGATTCCCAACCTGGCCAACTTGGCTCCTGAACATCAAAATCCACATTACGACCTAGGAAATCGATATTCAGTTCCATATATGTGGGGTACTATGGGAATCGCTTATCGTAAATCAGTGATTGATCCTCCAACATCTTGGCGCGACGTGCTTACCCTTGCCGGTATCGCCAAAAATGGTCGCGTATCATGGTTATCCGAAGCCACCTCGATGGTGTCTGTCGGACTGATGATGACTGGAGCATCCGCCAATGATTTCAGTAGCGCCAGTTTGCGAAAAGTGTTTGATGAACTGCAACCTGCAAAAAAGAAAGTTATCAAAATTGCTGAAGACAACGGACAAGATTTACTTGCCGCCGGGGAAGTCGATCTAGCTATCGAATGGAATGGCGATATCGCACAACTTATTGCCGAAGACGACGATATCGGGTTTGTGATTCCGCAAGAAGGTAGCATCTATTATGTTGATTGCGTATGCATTCTTGCCGATACAAGACATGCGAAGGCGGCGCACGATTTTATCAACCATGTACTAAATCCGCAAGTAGGTAGCGAACTTGCCGAATATATCGGCTACGCCACGCCTAATGCCGCAGCTTATGCCCTGACCAGTTCCGCATACCGTAACAACCCGGTAACTTTTCCTGTCAACCCGGAAAAACTGGAAATAGTCGTCTACCCAGGCGAAGATGCCCTACGAAATATTTTCAGATCATGGGAACAGCTCCTCGCGAGCTGACGACAGCTTTCTTGCGATGCCTGATTGGTCGTCAAGATCTTTGCGTGTTAATTCACTGATTGCAGCGCCACACGTGGTGTGGCTTTCGATATTCGTTATCCTTCCGCTGTGCGCTATCTTGTTTATCAGTTTGTTGCTACCTAGCAGCGCTACCACCTATGAGCCACGCTTGACCGTAAGCAACTATGCGCAGGTGTTCCAAGAGCCTTATCCGGCGGTTTTTCTTTTTTCAATTTTGATTGCGGCAAGTACAACCATTATCTGCCTGCTTATTGCTTTTCCACTGGCGCTGGCTATAGCGTTTAGCTCGGAACGACGGCATTTTTTCTTACTCTTGGCTATTTGCATGCCGTTTTGGATCAGTACCCTGATTCGCATGTATTCTTTGCAAGAAATACTTGGTCGCCAAGGAGTCATCAATAAAGTTGTACTTGGCTTGAGCGAATTCGTCAGTAGTATGATACCGATGTTGCCGGTACTTGATCCATTAGAACTTATTTACAATCGCATCGGCGTGCTGATTGGCCTAGTGTATGCATTTATACCTTTCGCGATTTTACCCATGTACGCAAGCTTGGTTCGCCTTGACCGCAAGCTGATTGAAGCTAGCCGCGATCTAGGCGCCACTTTTTTCACGACGGCAAGGAAAATTATTTTGCCGCTTGCCTTACCTGGAATTTCTGCTGCGGCCACATTGATATTTATTCCCGCAATAGGCGCTTTTTATGTTGTCGATATGCTCGGCGGTCCCGAGGAGCTACTAATCGGTAATCTGGTTCAACTACAATTTCACGAATTTAATAATTGGCCGTTTGGTGCTGCATTGTCGGTTTCCATGCTAATTTGTACTTTGTTGGTATGGTCGGTAACTGCTCGGTTACGTGCCAAAATCTATGGTTAGCCCCGTGCCTCTAAAGCAAGCAGCGGCACCTCGTGCGCGAGCGAAGGGTGTTGCTTCCCAATTACAAATCACCCCATATCTAAACTGGTGGTTATGGATCTGTCTAGCCGCGCTATACCTGCCGATCATTATTATGGTCGTGTTCTCTTTTAACGACTCCAAGCGCGGTGTAGTATGGCGTGGGTTCTCGTTGCGTCATTATGAAGCCGCTTGGAAAAATCACGATCTGCTTGACGCTTTTGGTAATTCATTAATAGTAGCAAGCGGTACCGCGCTTATTTCAACCGCGCTTGGTTTGTGCGCCGCACTAACCTTGGAGCGGATACGTATCCGCAGTATCAGCGTCTATCGTCCGGTACTGCTGATACCTCTAGTAATACCCGAAGTGTGTTTGGGCGTTGCGTTGCTGGTATTTTTTCACATGATCGGTTGGCATCGCAGCTGGCCATGGCCGCTAGCCCTGTGCCAGGTGTTAGCTGCACATGTAACCTTTTCTTTGCCCTTTTGTACCTTGCTTATTAGAGCGCGACTACGCCAGCTCAACAGTGAGCTCGAAGTAGCCGCGCGTGATTTGGGAGCTACGCAACTGCGAGCAATTTGGGATGTGACTGTCCCGTTACTAAAGCCGGCGCTACTAGCTAGCATACTTATGGCCTTCACCCTATCACTGGACGATTTTGTCGTATCTTTTTTCACCGCCACACCTGAAGCTCAACTTTTGCCGGTACGGGTGTTTTCTATGATTCGCTTTGGTGCAACTCCGCAAGTTAATGCTGTGTCGACAATTTTGTTACTGATTACCGTTGTCAGCATACTGTTTGCGGCGTTGGCGTACCAGCGTAAATGAACGTTGTTTCATCACCGGCAATTGACGCGCGCGGTCTAAGCAAAAACTATGCGCAAGTATGTGCGGTAGCTGATGGTACTTTGCAGTGTAAAAGCGGCGAGCTAGTGACCATTCTCGGGGCATCAGGATGCGGTAAAAGCACGTTGCTGCGGCTGATTTGCGGACTTGAAAAACCTGACCATGGACAGGTGCTTATACAAAACCGAGATGTAACCGCTATGCCGCCTGAGCAACGTCCAGTTAACATAGTATTTCAATCTTACGCTTTGTTCCCGCACTTGTCCGTATACGACAACATTGCCTATGGCCTAAAGGTCACCAAACAAAATTCACAAACCATACGTCAACGTTGCGGCGAAATAATCGACCTTATGCAGTTAACCGAACTAAGCAAGCGCTTGCCGGAAAATCTTTCTGGCGGCCAGCAGCAACGCGTCGCCTTGGCACGTGCGCTGGTAATGCGGCCGGTGGCGTTGCTTCTTGACGAGCCGCTAGCAGCTCTTGATGCAAAACTGCGCGAACAAATGCGTGCCTATCTAGGTGAATTACAGGCTACTTTGGGGATTACTTTCTTGATGGTTACCCATGATCAAGAAGAAGCGCTTGTGCTTAGTCAACGCTTAGCTTTCATGCATGAAGGACGCATCCTCCAGTGCGACACTCCAGAAACCGTTTATCGCCTGCCGGCCAACTTGTTGATTGCAACTTTTTTAGGCAAGATGGCATTTGTGCCCGCTCAAATCGACAGTGACGGAAATATGTTTAGCGCTTTTTTTGACAAACCGATTTGCTTGCAACGTAACCTCCCTGCCGGACGCATAACCATTGGCATCAGGCCTGAACATGTCAAACTGCACAAAACTAACAGCGCAGAAAAACTTGAAGTAGCGGTAAATGTAAAGCGGGTTGATTTTTTTGGTCAGTCCAAACTGGTTACCACCGTTGGCGTCGATCAAACTATATTATGTGCCTGGCTCAAAGCTGACCAGCCAATTCCCGAAGGAAAATTAATGGCCAGTTGGGAAGCTGCCTCCATGCTTATCTTTGATGATACCGGGCAACGAGTAAGTTGGTAACCTACTTTGCGATAAGCTTTTAGACTCTAGCGGTATTCGGAGTCGGCGTTTCTTGCTTTGGCGATTTCAGCTTCGTGCTTGTCGCCGACTTCCAACAACATATCTTTGGTGTAGTAAAGATCGCCTCTTCGTTCACCGTGATATTCATAGATCTGCGTTTCGACGATTGCGTCAACCGGACACGCCTCTTCACACAAGCCGCAATAGATGCACTTGACCATGTCTATGTCATACCTGGTGGTTCGGCGCGAACCGTCATCGCGCACTTCAGATTCAATATGAATCGCCATTGCCGGACACACCGCCTCGCATAACTTGCAGGCTATGCATCGTTCTTCACCATTGGGATAGCGGCGTAACGCATGAAGTCCGCGAAACCGCGAACTCACCGGAGCCTTTTCTTCAGGATAGCGGACCGTGATTTTTTTAGTCAACATTTTGCGCCAGGTCAACAACAATCCACGCAACAATTCCTTTAACAAAAACGACTTGCCAACAATAGCCAGACGCTGACCGAATGTCACTGGTGCCAACCCGGCTTCAGCAGCACTGTTTTGGTCGCTTACCGAAATTTTCGATTGAGCTGGTGACGCTTTGTGTGCTTGCATATCAGTTTTGATGTTATTTTCCAAAATCAGTTACCCCAAACCCATAGCGGCGTACGTTGCCAAAACCCAACTACGACTAACCAAACGATGGTTAGTGGTATAAACACTTTCCAGCCTAAACGCATGATTTGGTCATAGCGGTAGCGGGGAAAAGTTGCCCGAAACCACAAAAATAAAAATAACACAAACGCGGTTTTGAACACCAGCCAGACTAATCCTGGAATCCAGTTAAACGGCGCTATGTCGAACGGAGGTAACCATCCGCCCAAAAACATGGTGGCCGTCAATACCGAAATCAAAATCATATTCGCGTATTCCGCCAGGAAAAAAATCGCAAACGCCATTCCTGAGTATTCGACGTGAAATCCTGCGACTAGCTCTGATTCTCCTTCAGCAACATCAAACGGAGCCCGGTTGGTTTCAGCGACACCGGAAATCAAATACACGACTAGCATCGGAAAAAGCGGTACAAAATACCAGGACAAGAAAGTAGCGCCTTGCTGTCCTTCTACGATCGCTGACAGATTTAGGCTGCCTGAAGCCATCAGCACGGTCACGAGTGCGAAACCCATCGCGATCTCGTACGACACCAATTGCGCCGCTGAGCGTAAGCAACCGAGTAGCGCGTATTTCGAATTGGACGCCCACCCGGCAATAATAATTCCATACACGCCCACCGAGGTCGCAGCCAGCACGAACATAAGCCCGGCATCAATATCGGCCAAAACCAGCTCGGCGGAAAATGGTATCACCGCCCACACCACCAATGCCGCGCTGATGGATATGGTTGGCGCGATTAAAAACAACATTTTGCTAGCTTCAACCGGCATAATGATTTCTTTAAGCAGTAACTTTAGAACGTCGGCAAACGGCTGTAACAATCCATATTTGCCAACACGGTCAGGGCCTACGCGCAACTGCATCGACCCGATTACTTTACGCTCAGCGTAGGTAAGATAGGCAACGCTAAGAATGAGCGGAATAACGATCGCCAATATTTTGATGATGGTAACCGTAAAGTATCCAACCCAACCTGCATAAACTCCCATCCAAGGTTCAAGCAAGTCGGTTACCTCGTTATTGATAAATTCCACTACCCAACTCCCCCCACAGCTTGGTGTTCTGTGGTGACCTGCCGTACCATAATACGTGAGCACGCACCGAGAATTGCGGTGTGATCATTGCCCCAAGGCAAGCGTGCGCACCCGCGAGCTAAGCTGTCATCAGCACGTACGATGCAGGTGACTTCAATATTAGACGCAGCTTGGTCCGCTAAGCTTACCAACGCCTGATCGCCTGGGCTGATTCCCAGTTGCGCCAGATCCGCAGGATGCATAGACAGCATGCGTGAACGCGCGGCAATTTGAGTTTCCTGTAAAGGTACCGCTCGGCGGACAACCGAATCGCCGGCAAAATGCCCCACTTCCGCCAACCGCTCAAATTCCCCGACCGCAAATTTTTCTTTAGCAACGGAACGCGGTGGTGGCATATTTGTCAGCTTACAGTTGAGCAGTTCACTGAAGTCTCCCGCCGTAGCCAACTTGGCTCGCGCCTGAATGATATCTTCAAAAGTAAAACCCGTAACATCCATCATATTAGCCAGTACGCGCAGAATTTTCCAAGTCGGCCGTGCTTCGCCCGGTGGAAGTACCGCAGGTTCCATCTTGGCGGCATTACCTTCAAGATTAACCAGTGTGCCCATACATTCACCAAATGACGTCGCGGGTAGCATAATGTCGGCGTATTCATTTGCGCCCACGAAGTAACTACCGATATTGATGACGCATGCCTGTTCAAACGCCGCATGCGCTGAGTGTGGATCAGCGCAATCCAACGGTTCGCAGTCAATCAGCACATAGGCTTTTAACTGCTGGTTTATCATCTGACGGGAGTTTAAACCGGGTTGCTCTAGCTTTTCCAACATAAACCCGCGGTGTGGCGTCGCTCCGGCAAGCTCAATGCCGATCGCATTAGCTCCATCAACTAAAACTCCTTGAAAACCTTCTAGCAACGACGCAAGCTTGGCGGCCAGCCGATAAATAAGCGCGTAATCGGTAGCGTTTTGCGCTTGTGCGCCAAGCCAAATCGCGGGATTCTTACGCTCTTGCAGTTGCTTGGCAAATTGCCGATGCCGCTCGCTAGGCTCACCGAAATCGGTTATCCAGGTTGGTAACGACTCGCCCGCGGATACCATACACTGACAAAGAGCAGCAAGCGTATAGGCATATTTAGAAGGCGGCACAATAAACTGGTCAGCTATCGGCAGATTGCCGGCCAAGTCCAAAGAACCGACCGCATGGATACCTTTGGCTGCTAATTGCGTAGCGTTGCGCAGCCTGATCGGTAACAGCGGCAATTCGTTGGCAGGATCAGAGCCGATCAGCAAGGCTCCGTCAAGGTTGTAAATTTCCTCTATCGAAACTCCCAGCCACGCCACACCCTGCTGATACCCGTCCAGCTCAAAGTCCTGTTGGCGCAAACGAAAATCTATGTTGAATACGTTAATTGAGCGAAACAGGTCAGCCGCGAGCATCGCTTCTTCACACGATACTTGCGGGCCAAGCAAAACGCCGACCTGGTCAGCGCCGTAACTATTGATAATATCCGTTAGCTGTTTGACTGCGTAACTTAAAGCCGCCTGCCACTCTACCCGCTGTGTTTTGGTCGCGTCAGGTTTTTTGATATAAGGATGTAACAACCGGGCGGCGGAATTTACCCCGGTGTATGCGAAGCGGTCGCGATCGGATATCCAACATTGATTAATCTCTTCATGGTCTCTGGGTATGACCCGTTTAATCTGCTGATCTTTGGAGTGAATATGGATATAACTGCCCCAAGAATCATGTCGCGCCACCCCGGCTGTGCGTTTCAATTCCCAAGTGCGCGCCGAAAAGCGATACGGTTTGGAATTCAACGCTCCTACCGGGCATATATCGATCATGTTGCCGGATAACTCAGAATCGACGGTGCTTTCAATATAAGGCATGATTTCGGAATGCTCGCCCCGGCCGACCATTCCAAGTTCCATATTGCCTGCAATTTCCTGACCAAAACGCACGCAACGCGTACAGTGGATACATCTGGTCATCACCGTGGTTATCAGCGGACCCAAGTGTTTTTCAAACACAACACGCTTTTTTTCGGTATAACGGGTCGCCGATGCCCCATAGCCCACGGCAAGATCTTGTAATTGGCATTCGCCGCCTTGGTCGCAGATCGGGCAATCGAGCGGATGATTGATGAGCAAAAATTCCATCACCCCACGTTGCGAAATCTGAGGTTTCGGCGAATTAGTGTCAATCACCATACCGTCGGTCACATATGTTGCGCAAGACGGCATTGGTTTGGGAGCTTTGTTAATTTCAACCAAACACATTCTGCAGTTGGCCGGGATGGTCAGTTTGGGATGGTAGCAAAAATGCGGTATATAGACCCCGGCCTGCCGACAGGCCTCAAATACCGTGGTCCGTCCACGCACATTCCGCTTTTTGCCATTAATGGTGATTTTGACGTCCATAGGTCCTCGCGATGCGACTAGCAACCGAATCCTGTGGTAACCATCAGCTCTTGTTCGGTTACGGCGTATTCGAATTCTTCGCCAAAATGCTTCAGAAAACTGACTATCGGGGTGGCCGCCGCCGCACCCAACGCACAGATTGTATGGCCGTCTATATTGTGGGCCACTTGTTTGAGCAACTCAATATCTTCAGGCTTACCATCGCCACATTTAATCCTGTTTACCACTCGCCATAGCCAACCGGTTCCTTCTCGACACGGTGTGCACTGCCCGCAGGATTCTTCGTGATAAAAATATGCTAGCCTCTCTAGCGCTGTTACCATACAGGTTGTTTCGTCCATGACGATCACCGATCCCGCTCCTAAGATTGAACCGGCCTTGGAAATCGAATCGTAATCCATATTCATCTGCATCGCCACTTCAGCCGGCAACACGGGTGTTGAAGATCCGCCGGGAATAACCGCTTTGAGCTTTTTGCCGTTGCGCATCCCGCCCGCCATTTCCAACAAGGCGGCAAACGGCGTACCCAGCGGTACTTCGTAATTGCCCGGTTTTGCAACATGGCCGCTTACCGAAAATATTTTAGTACCTCCGTTATTGGTTTTTCCCAATTTCAAAAACTCATCCGCACCGGTCTTTAATATGTAGGGTACGCAAGCGAATGTCTCCACGTTATTTATCGTAGTCGGCCGACCATACAGACCGAAAGATGCCGGGAAAGGCGGCTTGTTGCGCGGTTGGCCTTTTTTGCCCTCAAGCGATTCCAACAGCGCAGTTTCCTCGCCACAAATGTAAGCGCCCCACCCGCAATGAGCGTGCAACTCAAATGAAAAATCGGTTCCAAACAAACCTTTGCCGATCATTCCCGCGGACTGTGCCGCCATGAGCGCTTTTTCAAACTTTTCGTATACTTCGAAGATCTCGCCGTGTATATAGACATAGCCGATATTGGCGCCGATAATGTAAGCGGCGATCACCATTCCTTCGATCAGCAGATGCGGGTTGTACAATAAAATATCGCGATCTTTGAACGTTCCCGGTTCGCCCTCATCGGCATTGCAAACCAAAAACACATTCCCTTTGATATTTGGCGGGATAAATCCCCATTTGAGTCCGGAAGGAAAACCGGCGCCGCCACGCCCGCGTAATGCGCTGTCTTTTATCTGGTTGCGCAATTGGCCCGGTTCAATCCGCTTGGCAAGCACACCTTCCAACACCTTATACCCGCCGTGTTTGCGGTAGATTTCGATATCTGCCAGATCGCCCTTATCAAGATCAGCAAAGATTACTTCGTTAGCCATGCAATTGAAGTTACTAAATCCAGCACGCAATCATCGCTAGCGTTTATTTTACCTGCAACACGACCGAGTATCGACAAAATACGTCGCTCGACCCTCCAACTTGTTTGGTCTGGGTATACATTACATTGGATAATTCGTAAGTATTAATGTAGATTATGCTATATTCCGCTAGCATCAGCTATTGCCTTTTTTAATTTAATGGATCCAAAATACGGTTTTAACGCTGTCGAACGCAAAATCCAGCAACGTTGGGCTAAGCAAGACTGCTTTACGGTCAACGACGACGACCCTCGTCCCAAATACTACAGTTTGTGTATGTGGCCCTACCCTTCAGGCGATCTACACGTGGGTCATCTGCGCAACTACGCGATCGGTGATGTCTGGGCACGCCACAAACGTATGCTAGGTTTCAACGTTCTGCAACCGATGGGCTGGGATGCGTTCGGCAAAGATGCTGAACTCAAAGCCAATAAATTAGGCGTTCACCCCGCTAAGTGGGTCAAACAAAATACGGCCAATATGCGCCGCGAGCTCAAAGAGCTTGGCTTTATGATTGACTGGAACCGAGAACTCAACGCTAGCAATCTTAAATATTACCGCTGGGAACAACTACTGTTCGTGCGCATGTGGGAACAAAATCTTGTCTATTACGAACCCACTAAAGTACTATGGGACAAAGCCACCAAAACCGTAACCTCGCGTCGCGATATAGACGACGGCAAAGTGGCCAAAGAAGACATTGAGATCAAGGTTATGCCTGCCTATCTGATGCGCCTTCGCGAGTACGCCAATCAATTGCTTGACGGTCTGACGCAGGTTAACTGGCCGGAAAAAATTATCAAAGACCAGCAGTACCTGATCGGGCGGTCGGAGGGAATGACGTTGCATTTTGCGCTAGTCGGCAATGCGCCGGTCGATGCGCTTGAGGTATATACCACTCGTCCAGATACCATCTGCGGCGTCACCTACATGGCGGTGGCCGCAAGCCATCCTTTGGCACAAGCGGCAGCCTCTGACAATCCGAAACTGGCAAAATTCTGTACGCAGTGCGAACAAACCTTGCCCATGGACGCCGGCAATCCTCACACCGAAAAACAAGGCATGCCTTTGGACTTTACAGTTGTCAATCCGGTTTCTGGCAAACATGTCCCGGTATGGGTTGCCGATTACGTGGTCGATGACTACGGAAGCGGCGCGCTAATGGGCGTGCCTGCTCATGATGAACGCGATTTTAAATTTGCCACCCGGTATCAGATTCCGATCATCCGTGTCATCAACTTGGATCAACAAGATCCTCATCGGCCAATTACTCAAGCCGAAACATCCTCCGGAATTGCCGTCAACAGCGGCGAACTGGACGGCCTTGATCTTAAAGGCTGCGTAAGCAAACTGGAAGAAATGCTCGGTCCTGACAAAGCGCGCCGCGATTATGGACTAAGCTTACGCGACTGGCCGATTAACCGCCACATGTACTGGGGAACCCCGATCCCCATCGTTATCTGTTCCGACTGCGGACGTGTTCCCGTCCCGGAACATCAGTTGCCGGTATCACTACCCAACGATTTTAAACACGGTCCGCAGGCATTGGCCGACCACCCTGATTTTGCTTTTTGTCCATGCCCGCGATGCGGTGCCAAGGCACGCCGGGAAACCGACACCATGGACACTTTTGTGAATTCCGCGTGGTACTTCGCGCGCTTTACCTGTCCTGATAATTCCACGCAAATGATTGATAACCGAGCCAAGCGGTGGCTTCCTTGCGATCATTATTTCGGTGGTGACGAACACGCCCAAGGCCATCTGGTTTACGCGCGTTTTATACACAAAGTGTTGCGCGATCTCGGCCTGTATCCAAAAGGGTGCGGGGACGAACCTTTCCAAGCCTTGCTGTGCCAGGGCATGGTACTAGGTGCCGATGGTAAAAAAATGTCCAAATCACAAGATAACACTATCATGGCCAAGCATATTCTTGATTGCTACGGCGCGGACACCGCACGGTTGTACATAATTGGCATGGGTAATCCGAAAGATGCCTACCCGTGGAACGAAGAGCATGTCAAAGACCATGCCATGTTTTTACAAAACTTGTGGCAATTGGCCCTAAAACGCCGCGATCAGATTGCCGCGGGCAAAGAGCAAAAACTTGCCCCGGAACTCCAACTCAACCTTAACAAAATCCTCAATAACATTGATCGCAACTTGCGCGATCAACACCTGAATAATTTGGTCTTCGGAGGCATTCACAGCATCCGCAACCTTATCCGGGACAACGCCGACAGCGCCGCAATGCAATATCAAGGTTTCATGCACTTGCTCAAAGTGATGAATCTAATCTGCCCTCATATCGCCGAAGAGCTATGGCAACAGCTTGGCTTTGAAGGTCTGGTTATCGACTCCGCTTGGTGGCCCGCTTTGACCGATGCAGATCTACACAGTGCCACAACCGTATTTGTAGTGCAGGTAAATGGCAAACGACGAGACCAATTTGAAGCCCCGTTTGACACCGACGCCACCGAATTACTCGAATTAGCACAACAGCGTCCTAACATCGCCCGCTATATTTCAGGCAAGCAAATTGCCAAAAGCAAGGTGATCCGACAAGGCAACAGTCATGGTCTCATTTTTTTCGCCCTAAGATAGCCTGACTTTTATTATGTTTTTGCTCACGACTTGCCGAACCATGTCACAGCGGCACACAAACTCGACATATCAGCTAGCGCCACGCTTCGTCACATGAGCATCGACACCGGTTATGACCATGCCCGCATTAAGCGCCAGGCGCAATCGCGCTGGGCGGCAAAAAACAAATCACACATAGCCAAAGCTGATGGCTCCGGTGAATTTTGCTGTCAAGCCATGTTCGCAGATCTGGCCGGCAAATTTCATCTAGGGCACTGTCGTCGCTATGTATTGAACGATATCATGACCCGCTTTCAACTTATGCAAGGCCGCAACACCAAGCAAGTTGTTGGTTTCGAAACCTATGGATTACAGGTTCATCTTGCTGCGCGTGACGCAAATCTTGATCCGGAAAAATGGGCTGTGGAAACGACGGCGCATGCCGTTACCACACTGAAAGAATTGGGAATTTTGACTGATTGGAACAAGATAGTTGTTACCAATTCCGCCCAACAATGTCACATGCAACAACAATTGTTTCTTCACCTGTGGAACGCTGAGAACTCACCGATTTTGCGCAAAAAACAGCCGGGAATTGCTTACTGGGATCCGGGAACTCGCATGTATTTATCGTTGCGGCAGTTAGTCAACGGCCGCGGCCCAGAATCCGGCATGCTGACCGAAATTCGTAATATTTCAAATTACGCTCTTTCAATAAGTCATCAACTTGCCGACGATTTGTTACAAAATTTGGAGACCCTACCGCGCTGGGACCGCCGGGTTAAAAACATGCAGCGCGAGAGCATCGGCCGCGAAAACGGACTGACCATCTCTTTTGATTTGCTTGATCGCAACGGCAAGCCCCTACCCGCGGTTCAGGTGTTTACCTCGCATCCGGATACGATTATGGGCACGACGTTTTTGGCCGTGGCCACCACTCATCCGCTTGCCCGTAAAGTTGCCCGGGACGATCCGCAAATAGCGACATTCTGCGAAGCCGTAAACCATCCCAACTACGCGATTGAAAAACTTGCCGAAGATAAACGACAAGAAGGCATGCCTTTGGGAATTTACGCGATTAACCCGGTTACCGGAGATCATGTGCCGGTATGGGTCGCCAACTATGTGATCGCAGATTACGGAACTAGCGCGGTGCTAGGCATCCCCGCTCACGATCAGCGCAATTACAACTTTGCGCAACGGCACAATTTGCCGATGCGTAAAGTCGCGAGAACTTCCGATCAGGACATAGCTGCTCCGCTTACCAAACCTTTAGTGGATAAATTCGCCCTTGTCTGCAACAGCGGTTCGCTGGAACAACCGCTCAATCGGCTCAAAAAAGCTTTGCAAAATGAACTGCAATCACGTCAGCCTCAAGACGGCAGCAATCCCGACACGCTGATCCGGCAAAGATATTTTGACCAACAGATTAATCTTTGCATCCATGACCTGCTGACCAAACGCGACATCAAAGTCAGCCCGACGGCGGTATCAAGGCTGCGAAGCTGGCCGATAAGTCAACCTGATTACTGGGGATGTCCGGTCCCGCTGGTTCATTGTTCGCAATGCGGCACAGTTCCGGTTCCAGGCGAGCAGTTGCCGCTGACGTTGCCGCAATACCGGGATAATCAAGACAGCCTGGATTGCTATCCGGATTTTATCGCTTGCGTTTGTCCACAATGCGGTGCGGACGCTCAACGGGAAACTGATACGCTTGATCCGTCATTTAGTCTTTCGTGGATGTCGCAATCTAAAAACATGACTAACGCCAAGTTGCCGGACGCATCGTTGGATTATTACTGTTGCGGTGCGGAACAAGCCACCAGCCATCTGCTTTGCGCCCGAATTTTGCAACACCTGTTAGCCCGATCTGGCGTTGAACAAAATGAAACCTTCGACGAACCGTTCACCGAGGTGTTCAGTCCGGGAATGGTGATGAACTATGGCCTGCCGATGACCAAGTCATATGCCAATGCCATTGATCCAACCCAGTTGCTGGATAACTACGGGGCGGATATGCTCAGGCTTTATCTGTCTGCAATCGAAAATCCTCGCAACAACCTTCACTGGGATTCAGACAAACTTATCAGTTTGCAAGGAATCATCATTTCCTCCGAGCTCGTCAAGCTGCGTTGCGGGACCTTAACCGGCCTTCAACTTGATTTGGTGCATAATTTGCTCTCTAAAAGTGAAATTAATCGTTTACAAAAAGGGCTGATCAATCGTTCTGAATTCAAACAACTAAAAACCGGTAAACTTGAAGCGAGCAAATACGCCCAAGTCAAAGAACTGATTGGCGAAGGAGCGATCATTCGTTTGCAATCAGGCCTGCTCAACGAAGCCCAGGCGCGTCAGCTACGCAATGGCGAACTGGAAAATGCCAAGTTGCGCGAGGTACTGACAATAATTGATGAATTTCAGCTTAACCATTTGCGCAACGGACTACTAGATAAAAATGAATTTCGGCTGTTGCAGATCGGCAAGCTTGCCGGTAAAAAACTATCCGCTGTCCAAAAGCTTGTCCCGGCCAAGGTACTGTCCGAATTACAGACAAATTCGATTGATCCTGACGAACCTGGCGCGGTAAGTACGCTACAAGAGCGGTTGTTGGACAACTTTGAACGCGAAGCCTGGCTTGAATACACAACTGAAGTTGAAATGTTGCGCAAAGTCCGCACGATACTTACCGAGGATGAGATCAGTTGTATGCAAAAAGGCCTGCTCAATCAACAAGAATTCGCTGCTTTGCGCGCCAAGAAATTACCCGAAGAAAAAATGGCTCGGGTGCGCGCGATACTCAATGATAACGAAATTCTGCGCTTACAAGAAGGACTGTTGTCGCGCGAAGAAATCTTTCAGCTCAAAGCTGGCAAGCTAGCTGCAAAGCGCCTGCATGCAGTGCTGGAAATTATTGACGAAAAACAAATTAAACAACTGCAAAACGGGGTATTGCAACCATCTGAACACGAACAACTACGCAAAATTTTAGGCAGTAGCCGCAAAATGGCTCAATTACGCGCAGGTACTTTAGGTGAAGACAAGCTTCGCCAAATTCGCGAGCAATTTACCGCTAATCAGCTTGAGCGCTATCAGCAAGCTTGCCTCAGTGCCGACACCATGGCGAGACTCGCGAACTTTATCAGCACCGCGCAAATGAACCGATTGGTAAATTTCGTTTCTGACGTCAAGCAGAAGCAATTGAAAAAAGTTCTCTCCGTAAAACAACTGAAGTTATTGCGGCAACGCAAATTAGGCAAGCAGTTGCGATTTCCTTTGTTAAAATTTATTGATCAGCGCCTAGAAAATAAACTGTTCAATTTTCTTACCAAACAAGCTCAAGAGCGACTGTTTGACTATTTGCCCTATGAACGCATGGAGCAGTTGCTTGGATTTAGCGAATACCTATGGCAGCTTGTTACTTCACGGCAGAAGATGATTATCCAAGGATCCAAATCGCGCAGTGGCACCCAAAGTGCGCGGCGTTGTCAGCTTCACAAAACCCTAAAAGCGATTAACGCCTGTTACACCCCCGAATCACATAACGCCGACAAATCTGAAGCGGGAGGGATGGAACTGAACAAAATGGTCACGCGTTGCAAAGATATTATCGTGCTGCTAGATGAAGCGTGCGACCCTGACGAAGCCGATGATTGCGCCTTTGCTTCCGAAGCGGTCACCATCTTGTTGCAGGTCCTACATCCGATCATGCCCCATATAACCGAAGAATTGTGGGCGATGTTACAAATGCCGCAGTTGCTAGTTGAAACACCTTGGCCGCAACCAGATCAGGCGGCATTGGAATTTTTTACCGATGTTACATGCATCATCCAAGAAAATGGCCGCAAGCGCCATGCGTTTAGCTTATCTGCCAGCGCAGACCCCGCTACCACCATTGAGCTCGCCAGCGCCGAACTGAACGAATTAGCGATTCGCCAAGGCCATTGTGGTTTTCCGAGTTTAGGCAAGCAGGTAGTACGTATTGAGCATGCCAAAAAACAAGATCAGATTGTTATCAACTTCGTGCTATACCTTCATAATTAAGCATGAATTTTTTATCGTTGATGACGGTGGCGGTACTTATCACCGGTTGTGTCTTGAGCGCCACTGGTGACAACTCATTGCCACTGAAATCAATTACGGTTTCCGCATCCGACTCTGAGTTGAACGATGAATTTGAACACCAACTTGCTAATCTTGCCTTAACCGGCAATCGCCTGATCTCGCTTACCCTTCGCGAAAGCACTTCCAACTCGATCACGGCGCGCGCCGCGGACGGATCTGGATCCAAGCGCCGCCTTAGCTACGCATTACACTATCGGATTGAAACTACGGATCAACCAGAATTTAACGGAGTAATCAGGAAAAAACAGTCGTTAGACCACAGCGAAAATACTCATTTAGCAAACCGACTTGCTTTTGAGAGATTTTTCTTCGCTGCTCGCACTGAGAGCATTGATAAACTAATCAACACGCTCAAGATTCGGAACTGGCAATGAAAATCAGCAGCGCAGCGCTTGCTGCAAACTTGCAAAATCCACGTCCACCCTATCTGCTGCTCAATAATGAGCCAGTTCTACTAACTGAGGACCGGGACAGTGTTCGCAAGGCATTAGCCTGCGACGAGCGTAAATTGTTTGTGTTGGATCAAGACTTTGATATGGAAGACGCTAAGCTGGAAGCATCGGCGGGTAATTTATTCGGCGGCTCCACTTTACTGGAGTTTATTTTAGTGGACGCGCTCAACGCGGACACCGCCAAACAACTTACCGCAATTGCCAAACTCGCGCAGGCTAACCAGCGACCGGTTATCATCGCGAGCCCCAATATCGTACGCAAGGCGGCTTGGGTCAATCAACTAGAAGATTTTTTTACCGTGGTAACGCAAGTATTCGTAAAGCGACACAATATGTGTGGCTGGGTCAAGGCGCGAGGCAGAAGTTTTGGTCTAGATATAGATGATGAAGCTGCGCAGTACATTGCGGATATGACTGAAGGCAATTTGAGTTCCGCAGCTCAAGAAATTTCTAAACTCAAATTGTTACACGTTGGAAGCGAGCAGGTTAGCAGACAATTGGTACAGGAATTACTGGTGGATCAAAGTCGCGATGATCTTTTTTCATTGCGTGAATCTTTGGCTGCGGGCAGCAGTGTTCGCTCTTTACGCGCGATTCGCAACCTCAAAGCGGCTAAGGTTCCCCCTACCTTGCTGGTTTGGGCACTGGCCGAAGAAACCCGTAGTTTGTTAAGATTGATTGACAGACACAGCAAGCCGCGTGGCGTATATGGTAAGCATCTTACTGATTTGGCCAACATCGCCAAACGGGTCCCCCGCACCGAGGTTAAATATTTGCTCGCGGTAATCGCCCGAGCTGACTGGGTTGCCAAGGGTATGATCGTCGCGGATCCGTGGCAGGACTTTGAAAGAATCGCTATCGCTTTTACCCAACTGGTCAGTAACAATCGGTATAAATTTTTACTTCTTCAAAATGAATTTAAACCCCAAGTCAAAGCAAACTGACCTAATCGGCGACGCGCTTAGCGCAATGCCTGCGCTGGCGGCCTCCGATATCGAAGTTCGCAATAATATATTAAAGCGATTCGCAAATCTTTTATTGCGTGATCGCGAAAAGCTACTCGAAATCAATGCCGCGGAAGTGGCACGCGGCGTGGCCGCCGGTCTTAGCGAATCGGTATGCGACCGTCTTAGCCTCGCCGGCGGTAACTTCGCCTCGATGGTTGATTCAATTCACTCTGTTGTCGCGCTACCTGACCCCCTTGGCTCAGGTCCTGAACACAAGCAACCAAACGGTATTTGGGTAAGCCGGATGCGTGTACCGTTAGGACTGGTATGTTTTATCTACGAGTCGCGTCCGAATGTCACCGCTGACGGCGCGGCACTTTGTATTAAATCAGGCAATGGAGTCATATTGCGCGGTGGTAAAGAAGCTCTCGACAGTAACCTTGCGATCGGCCGCCTCGCCCAGCAAGCGCTCACTGACGAAAATTTACCTCCTTCGATTGTGCAGGTAATAAGCGATCCAGATCGTAATGAAATTTCGCGCCTGCTCACTGACGAGCGCTTCGATATGGTCATACCGCGTGGCGGAAAAGGATTGGTCGAGCACGTGCAAAAGATCGCCACGGCACCGGTATTGGCTCATTTGTACGGCAACTGTCACCTATATGTCCATAGCAGTGCCGATCTGCAACAAGCCGCACCAATCATCGTCAACGCTAAAACGCAAAGGCCCGGCACCTGCAACGCGTTGGAGTCGCTACTTGTAGACGAAGCGGTGGCAGCAAAGTTGCTCGCTCGAATTGCCCCCCTGCTTTTTGCTGCGCAAGTGCAAATCGTTGGCTGCCCGGCAACGTGCGCAATCCTTGGCGATAACTGTACACAGGCTCAAAACAGCGATTGGGATGAAGAATATTTGACTTTAAAAATTTCCATTAAAATTGTCGCCGGTTTAAATGATGCGGTAAAGTGGATTAACCAACACGGTTCAAAACATACAGACGGCATACTGAGCACCGACCGCGACGCCATCGAACACTTCATACAATTTGTGGATTCGAGTTCGGTGATGGTCAACACTTCCACACGATTTGCAGACGGGTACATGTACGGACTAGGAGCTGAGACCGGCGTGTCTACCGGCAAGTTTCATGCGCGAGGCCCGGTGGGACTTGAAGGACTGACCACTTACAAATGGATTGTCCGTAGCGACGGCGCAACTCGCAACTGACAACTGTATGAAAAAAATCATGATTCTTGGCGCAGGAAGTATTGGCGGTAGCGTCGCTGAGCATCTTGCCCAGGAAAATGAAGTAACGCTTATCGACCGTAACGCCGAAGTTATTACCAACATGCGATCGCGCTTTGACGCGCGCTTTATCATCGGCTCAATCGAATCTCCCCAGGTGCTGGAAAAAGCCGGTTGCGAAGAAGCCGACGTGGTGCTGGCGGTTACCGAGCACGACGTGACTAATTTGGCGGCTTGTTTTATTTGTAAGACCCTTTTTGATCCGGGTGACGCCTGCGCACGAATCGCGCGTATTCGCAACCGAGGACTTGCTGAACACAAAGAGTTACTTCAAGCTTTTGGAGTTACAGTCTCGTACGATCCTGAAGACAGTATCGCGGAAGCGATCGCTAGCGCGGTTGGTATGCCTGGAGTATCCAGGCTTGTACATTACGCTTCCCGTCAGCTGGCAATCGCGGAAGTTAGGATTCGCGAACAAGATATCAGTTCACAAAACAAGCTCAGTGACTTCATTTCGCATAGCCGCGAACTTGGTTATTACTTAGTGGCGATTCGCCGTGGCGATTTGACGTTGCCCGCAACCGAATCACTTCACCTGCAAGTTGATGACAGCGTGATATTGGCGGCCAAAGCCAAAAATATGGCCAAAACAATAATGCTACTTCGCAACGAACAACAACTTAGCACCAAGGTTTTCATAGCAGGAGGTGGTCAAATCGGTCGCGCGCTGGCGGCAAAACTTGAAGACGACTACGCGGTGACCTTGCTTGAACCGGATGCGGAACGTTGCAAGATACTAGCGCATGAGCTTGGCACCACTTTAGTCACCGCTGCTGATCCGACCGTCGAAGAAGTATTACGCAGCGAGGATGTGGAAAATGGCCATTTCTTCTGCGCGGTAAGCGAAAAAGACGAAGTCAACATCATGTCCGCTCTGATAGCCAAGAAACTCAACTGCAAGCATGCCGCAGTGTTGATTAACCGCCACGCCTATCAGGCGGTCTTGAGCGGCATCAAAATGGATATGGTCGTTTCTCCTTCTGAGGTGACAATCAGCATCTTGCTTCAGCGGCTTAGTTCACGTAGCTATTTTGATCCGATCGTCATTGACGAGCAAGTTACCAACTTAACCATGTTTCCCGTGCAACGTTCCTCCAAAATCCAGGGACAAACCATGGCTCAGGTGAACTGGCCGGACAATACCTTACCTTGCGCTTTGTTGCGTGATGTGCCTGAAGACAAACCATCTTTGGTAAGTGAAGCTTTGCCGGCTGTGCAAATTTACTTTCCTGATTCTGAGGTGAGCATCGAGCCGGGAGACCGTTGCATCGTTTATGTCAAAGACGCCAATATAGACACTTTGACAGAGTTGGCTGATTTACCTTATTTCACTTAGGCCACATACTGTTGCTATGCATTCAGTTGCTGTTTTCATACGTTTTTTTAAAAGGAACCTTTGTATTCTTGAGCCGTTGGGCCGCATAATTTTTATGTTCGGGCTAATCATGCTTGTGCCGATTGGACTGGTGCTAAGCGATCAAGACCCGACCCAACTTTTGCTCGCATTCTTGCTACCTTCGATTGCTTGCATCGTGATCGGATTAACGATGCGTCATTACGGCAGAGAATTGGCTGACAAATTCAGGCTACGCCATGCCACCTTGTTGTTATTAATTATCTGGTGTGGTCTGCCTTTTATCGGCGCGTTCCCACTGCGCAGCTATGTTGATCCAGCTAGCGTGCTGTCTGATTCGTATTTCGAGGCGGTGTCAGGAATCACCGCTTCAGGCGCGACCATAATGATAAATATTGACACGTTGCCAGATTCGATCAAACTGTGGCGAGGTTTGCTAGCCTGGATGGGTGGGATGGGTTTGGTTGTGCTTGCCACCGCACTGTTGCCTAACTTGGTAATCGGCGTTAAACACTTGTTCAATACCGAGATATCAGGTCCGCAACAAGAGGCCGAGCTAACTCCTAGGATTGAAAAGACCGCCAAAGGACTGTGGACGCTATATATCATTTTGTCTTGCACCTGTGCTTTGGCCTACTGGATATCAGGTATGGACTGGCTCGATGCACTCGTTCATTCGTTCACCACGGTGAGCATGAGCGGGTTTAGCAACCATGATACAAGCTTCGCTTATTTTGACTCGGTGGCGATCGAAATTATCGCGGTGTTATTTATGCTTTTGGCCGGATTGAATTTTGCCACCCACTTTTCTGCCATACGCCAGCTGTCGCGACGTAACAAAACCTTGATCAAGCGCGCCCATTCAATTCGAGCATCTCACTTTGGAACTTACCTGAAATTGATAACCACATCGGCCGGAATTTCTTCACTTTTTCAATCATTTAGCACGCCTTATCGACAGGATAATGAGCTTAGAAGCTACCTGACAGTATTGTTTATCGGTTGCGTAGCGGTGATTTTTGCGTTGGGTCAAACAACTGATCTCAACTGGACACAACAGCTTCGCCACGGTATTTTCAATACCGTCTCAATAGCTACAACAACCGGATACTCGAATACCGATTTTGGATCCCAATGGCCTTTATTTATCAGTTTTTTCATACTCTTGCTCGCCAATTTCACTTCCTGTAGCGGTTCAACCGGAGGCGGTATAAAGATGATTAGGGCGCGCACCGCGCTGGGAATCCTTAGCCTTGAAGGAACACGCATTCTTCGTCCAAACGTATTTTTGCAAGTAAGAATTCGCAGGCAGGTTATTGACAACAAGGTGGTCAGTTCAGTATTGTTGTTTCTGTTCGCCTATACCCTGACGATGTTAGTTCTCGGACTAACCTTGTTAGCTGTTCAGCCATCATTGGATTTTTTGACCGCCATATCCGCCGCTTTAGCTTGTCTTAGCAATACCGGCCCCGGGTTGGGCGAAGTCGGCTCCGGCACCACCTATACCAGTTTGAATCCTGTCGCAACCACTGTATGCGCATTTGCCATGCTGTTAGGACGCTTGGAATTACTTTTGTTTTTAGTGCTATTTACCCGCGATTTATGGCGCTAAAATATCAATAACGACACATATATATCATATTACTGAAACAGGTGGATTAAATGATATAATCGCTTACATAGCATTCTCATGAGGAAATGATATTATGACAAAGAAATTAGGGATTATTTTTGCTTCAGTGCTCGCTTTTGCAGGAGTTGCGAACTCAGCGACACTTGACAACATCCAATCACGCGGTGAATTAATCTGTGGCGTAGACGGCGGGCTTCCTGGATTCTCCGCCCCTGACGACAACGGCAGGATGCGCGGCATTGATGCCGATATCTGTTACGGAGTTGCTGCCGCTTTATTTGGCGACGCATCTAAGGTGCGTTTTGTTAGTCTTTCTGCAAAGGAAAGATTTGAAGCGCTTGCTTCTGGCGAAATCGACGTATTGTCTCGCAACACCACTCACACTCTGACTCGCGACGCTTCATTAGGCCTCAACTTTACTTACTACAATTTTATTGATGGTCAAGGTTTTATGGTCAGAAAGTCATTAGGGGTCAATGATGCTCTTGGGCTAGATGGAGCGCGAGTATGTGTGCAATCAGGCACAACCACCGAAGCTAACTTAGCGGATTTCTTCCGTACTAATAATATTAGCTACGAGCAAGTCGCCTATGATACTTCCGTTCAGACTAGGGAAGGATTTGAAAACAACTTCTGTGACGTGTTGACCTCCGATACATCTCAGCTCGCAGCTATTCGCAGTGAGTTAGCAAATCCATCTTCAGCGATTATTCTTCCAGGCGTAATTTCTAAAGAACCTCTAGGGCCTGTGGTTCGCCAAGGTGACGATGAATTTTTCAACCTGGTGAAATGGACTTTGTACGCTATGATCAACGCCGAAGAACTGGGAATTAGCTCCCGCAATGCCCGCGCAATGAGCAATGATGCCAGTGTGGCTCCTAACATTAAACGGTTGCTTGGTTCTGAAGGTCAAATGTGTAAGCTGGTAAGCGAATCTCTATCCGATGACTGCTTCTTGAATGTAATCGCGTTGGTCGGTAATTACGATGAGATTTACGAAGCCAATGTTGGAGAAAATACTCCTATCGGACTTACCAGAGCTGGTTCACCCAATGATTTGTGGTCTCGCGGTGGCTTGCTTTACGTCCCGCCTTTGCGTTAATTAGTAAATAGCAGTAACCTAGCCTTTTATTTTTTCCGTCACTCAACTTTGTTATAAGTGGCGGTGCACATAATTTAGCCAAGAAAATACCTTGGTATCGCAATCCCAAAATTCGTGGGATTGTAGTACAGCTTGTTTTTGCCTCACTCACAGCATGGTTGCTGTGGACCATTTTCAATAATGTCACCACCAAGCTTGTAGCGCGGGGCATTAAGACTGGCTTTTCTTTTCTTGAAGATGTAGCGCCTTTTTCCATACCGCTTAATTTTTCACCGTTTTGGGATTTTGAATTAGGCACGTCAGTTTATTGGGATGTCTTTGTTATCGGCATCCAAAATACCGCTATTGTCTCCGCATTGGGTATTCCCACTGCCTTATTACTTGGTATATTAATTGGCATTCTGCGTTTATCGCCGAACTGGCTAATGAGGGCATTATCCAGTGTTTATATCGAAGTATTTCGTAACACCCCGTTGCTGTTGCAGTTGCTGATGTGGACTTTTGCGGTTTTCCCACCTCTTTTTAACCAGCTGCCAATTGCCAGCGAAAGTATTGTTATCGGATCCGGTATCGTATTGAATAACGCCGGAATATACTTACCACTTCTCGTTTTTAGCAACACTTCATGGATATTGTTTGGCGCGTTTTCAATCGGTACTATTGTTCTTATTTATCGCATTAAACATTGGGCGCGTAAACGTCAGTTTAATACCGGACAAACCTTTCCGATGTTTACAGTTAGTTTACTTATTATCTTTGTTGCGCTGGTAGTGTTTTACTTCGTTGCACGAAGCAGTTTTATGATTGATTTACCCGTCAAAAGAGGATTGAATTACTCTGGCGGTATGCGCCCGCCATTCCAATTGATAATTTTGTGGCTAGGCCTTACTGTTTATACCGCAGCGTTTATAGCTGAGAATGTACGTGGCGGTATCGTTTCGGTCAATGCAGGACAAAGCGAAGCTGGCATGTCACTAGGTATAAGTCGGATGATGCGTCTGCGTTTAATTATCCTACCCCAAGCATTACGGGTTATTATTCCCCCAACGATCAGCCAATTTTTGAATTTGATAAAAAATTCTTCTTTGGCTGTTGCGATCGGTTATCCGGATCTAACTAACATATGGGCAGGTATAGCCCTCAACCAAACTGGACAGTCAGTAATCATTATTGCAATGACCATCGCCGTCTACGAAATATTGAGCTTGTCAATAGCGGCTCTTACCAACTGGTATAACGCCAAAACCCAGATTACTGAACGATGAATAGTTTTCTACGCAGCAAAACTTGGCGTTGGATGTATCGGAACTTATTTTCCAGCACGCTAAATACGAGTCTGACTTTCATTGCGGTTATATTTTTAGCGTACTATATACCCGCCCTTTTGCAGTGGGGAATTTTTGACGCTACCATAAGCGGAGACGACGCTTCAGTATGCAGACAAATTAATGAAAACGGCGATCTAGTAGATGGCCCCGGGGCTTGCTGGACATTTATCAAGGTCCGGATGCCGCAGTTTCTGTTCGGTCTTTGGTATACCAGTAATTCGGATGAAATATGGCGACCGGTGCTAGCTTTTCTTCTACTGGCGGGCCTGTTTGGATTTTTAGGAAGTGGGCGTGTAGATCACCGCCTACGCTGGAAAATAGCCATTGCTTCACTAATAGGTTATCCGTTGATCGCTTTCGCCTTACTCCACGGTTCCTGGCTGGGATTGCCTGTGGCTACAACTTCCGACTGGGGAGGGCTTACTCTTACCTTGGTACTGTCGGTCATTGGAATTATTGTCGCACTACCTATTGGCATAGTCTTGGCGCTTGCGCGAAATTCGACTTTACCGGTATTTAAAACTATAGCGGTAATATGGATTGAATTATTTCGCGGTACTCCATTGATTACCATTTTGTTCATCGCTTCAGTGCTATTACCGCTGTTTTTTGCTGAGGGCGTAGATCTTGACAAGGTCTTACGCGCTATGGTTGCGATCACTATATTTCAATCTGCATACACTGCTGAGGCAATTCGCGGAGGCCTTGCCGCTATCCCTAAAGGTCAATTTGAGGCTGCGGAGGCCTTGGGACTAGGCTATTGGCGCAAGATGATTTTTATTGTCTTGCCGCAATCGTTAAAAATATCCATTCCCGCAATCGTAAACTCTTTTATTGAGCTATACAAGGACACCTCTTTAGTGCTTATCATTGGCTTGCTAGATTTACTTAATACGGTTAGCATTTCAGCGCGTTCACCTGAATGGAAAGGCTACGATGCCGAAGGATTTATATTTGCGGCGGCCGTGTATTTCATTTTCTGCTACGGGATGTCCCGCTACAGTCAAAAGCTTGAGCAACGCTTTGACACTAACCTTGCCGGAAGACGTGCTCAGCAAGAATAGCATAACAACCGATTAACCAACCAAAAACAGTACCTAACTATCATGACAACAACTGAAAATAACGACAAAGCCCCGCTTATTGAAATCTCCAAGCTGAATAAATGGTATGGAGAACACCATGTGCTGCGCGATATTGATTTGGAAGTGATGCCTCAGGAAAAAATTGTCGTCTGCGGCCCTTCCGGATCAGGCAAATCCACATTAATCAGGTGTATCAACAGGCTTGAGGAACACCAGGGCGGCACAATCAAAGTTGTTGGTACCATGCTAACTGACGACTTGCGCAACATCGACGAAGTGCGCCGAGAAGTCGGAATGGTTTTCCAACACTTCCACCTTTTCCCGCATCTTAGCATTCTTGAAAACCTTACATTGGCGCCGATATGGGTACGCAAGCAAGCCGCCAAGGAAGCCGAAGATACTGCGATGGAATTTTTAAGCCGAGTCCATATACAGGATCATGCACACAAATTTCCCGGCCAATTGTCCGGTGGCCAGCAACAACGGGCCGCCATAGCCCGTGCTTTGTGTATGCAACCCAAGGTGCTTTTGTTTGACGAGCCCACTTCCGCACTAGACCCGGAAATGATTTCAGAAGTTCTGGACGTGATGAAAGAGCTAGCGCAAGATGGGATGACCATGTGTGTGGTAACTCATGAAATGGGTTTTGCCCGTGAAGTAGCCGATTACGTTGTTTTTATGGACGAGGGGCAAATTGTCGAAAGGAGTACTGGAGACATTGCAGGATTTTTTGAAAATCCCAAGCACGAGCGTACACAAAAATTCTTCGGGCAAATTTTGTCTCACTAATTTTGCGGACATATCAAAGTACCACACTTTAATAGTTTTGCGAGGCTAGTTGCCTTGCCGAGGATTCAGTGTAGAATCGTAAAGATTTACTAGACCATGGCTCATCTTACCTATCGCCCTTCTAATATCAAACGCAAGCGAAAGCATGGCTTTCGCAAAAGAATGCACACTAAAAATGGGCGAGCGATTATTAATGCACGGCGTCGCAAAGGACGGCGACACCTTACTGTCTAGATTGCCGTCTCCTAAAGACTGGCACATAACTTCACAAGCCGATTTTGCCAAGGTATTTTCTACCCGGCAACGATCAAGAAGCCATTACCTTCATATCTACTGGCGTAATGACAGTCTGGAGCGACCACGCTTAGGGTTAGCCATAGCGATGCGATTAACCAAAACCGCTGTCCAACGTAATCGATTGCGACGTGGTCTGTATGAATATTTTCGTCAGAACTTAGGCAAATTGCCTGCTAACGACTTTGTTATCTCCTTGCGGCGCCCTTGCTATGATAAAGCCTGCGTCAGCCAAGTTATAGCCGAATTTAAATCTGAATTAAACAAGTTAGTATGAATCGCGATACCCTACGGCTGTTCGTAACCGCCGCATTTGCATTTTCTGCGATCCTTCTTTATCAGCGCTGGGTAGTTTTTTCCGCACCGGAAAATCAGCCTGTCGAGACTCCGATCACCGAAATACCGGAGCCTACACAAGATATAGATGAATCCGACCCTGAGGTACCAATAGCTACGCAGTTGCTGCAAACAGAAGAATCTGAACTACCGCTTGATTTGACTTTGGCCAACCAGGCTTCGGATTCTTTGCAAGATAGTCAGGTGGCGGCACTGATCAAAAATGATTCGCTTACCGTAGGCTTAGATAAAAGCGGCGCGATCACGTTAGTCGAATTATTGCGCCACTCTGTAACTCTTGGTGGTGAGCCGCTTGCACTACTTATCAATAACGATAAGAGTAAGTACATTGCTCAGACCGGGCTGATCGGTAGCGAACTGCCCAATCACCGCGATCCGGGTTGGCAACTAGCACCTCTTGATAAGAATAAACCAAACAGTGTAACTACGATTTTTACGAACGATAACATCACAGTTGAGCGTAGCTTTGAACTTGCCGAGTCAGGCTATTTGGCCAATTACATCTATCGGATAACTAATAATTCAACGCAACCTTTGAGTGGACGTATTTACTTTCAGTATTTACGAGATAACGAACCGCCGATTGGCTATTCATCCCTGGTTCCTTCTTATTATGGAGCCGCTCTTTATACTGAAGATAACAAATACTCTAAATATGCGTTTGATGATTTCGAAGGCTATCCTAGTAGCGGAACAGATGGTTGGATCGGGATAGTACAGCGCTATTTCCTTGCCGCATGGTTGGACGCTAAGGGGCAGCGGGAATACTACATGAACAATCTGGCCAACGGCGATGTCAGAGTAGGATTGTTACGATCATTTGGAAGTATTGCCCCTGGTGATACTGTGGTCGTAGAGCAACCAATGTTCTTAGGAGCTCTAGAACAAAAATTGCTTGAACAAATTGCTCCTCAAGCCGGCCAAGGCATTAGCCTCGCCGTCGACTATGGCATTCTCACTATCTTGTGTGCTCCGTTGTTTTCCCTACTTTCGTTTATCCATGGCCTAGTCGGTAATTGGGGTATTGCAATCATGCTGCTGACTTTGCTAATTAAGCTCGCTTTTTTTCCTTTATCTGCCAAATCCTATCGGTCAATGGCAAAAATGAAGGCATTATCTCCACAAATACAGCGTTTGCGCGAACGAGCAGGTGAAGATCGCCAAGCAATGCAAAAAGAAATTATGGCATTGTATAAAAAGGAAAAAATAAATCCTTTTGGGGGATGTTTGCCAATTCTAGTCCAAATCCCTGTTTTCATAGCCCTATACTGGGTGTTGTTGGAATCGGTAGAGCTGCGCCAGGCTCCGTTAGGGTTTTGGTTGCAAGATCTTTCTATTCCCGATCCTTATTATGTGTTACCTATCATTTTGTGTGTTGTAATGTTGGGTCAGTTCAAACTTAACCCTACGCCGCCTGACCCAACCCAAGCGATGGTAATGAAAATCATGCCCATCGGATTTGCGATTTTTGCGATTTTCTTTCCAGCGGGACTGGTAATTTACTGGATTGTCAACACAATTCTTTCTATCGCTCAGCAATGGCAGATCACCCGTAGCATTGGCCAGACAGCAAATAAATAATCAGGAGCTGATTGCTGCCATAGCGACTCCATCAGGTAGCGGCGGAATCGGTATAGTGCGACTTTCCGGATGTGACATTGCCAGTTGCGAAAAACACCTTCTTGATCGCCCCGCGATTAGCGGTCACATTTGCAAGCGCGATTTTTTGGATTCAGCAGGTCAGACTATCGATACCGGCATCGCGTTACGCTTTACCACACCTAATTCATTTACCGGAGAAGATGTACTCGAACTACACGGCCATGGTGGTACCGCAGTCATACGAAGATTGTTACAACGTTGCGTGGAACTAGGCGCGCGCATCGCTGAGCCAGGCGAATTTTCAAAACGAGCATACATCAACGGTAAATTGGATCTAGCCCAAGCTGAAAGCGTGGCCGATCTGATCAACTCCACTACGGAACGCAGAGCAAAACTTGCAATCGCCAGTCTGCGCGGCGAGTTAAGTTCGCGCGCCAACGCGCTGGCTAATCAAATTCTTGATATTCGCGCGCATGTAGAAGCTGCGATCGATTTTAGCGATGAAGACATTAGCGTAAATTCCTTGCAAGAAATACGCGGCAAGATTAATCAAATGATTGAAAATCATCAAAATTTTCTTACGGAGTGCAAGAGCTCAATAGCCATTGGCAGTCGTGCTAATGTCACGCTGATCGGAGCGCCAAACGTCGGTAAATCAAGCTTATTAAATGCGCTGTGTGTCGCACCGTTAGCGATAGTTGATGATAAACCTGGAACCACCCGCGACGTGGTTACCGCCACTAGTCAGTTAGATGGTATGGAGGTTATATTCAACGATACCGCCGGCCTGCGGCAAAGCACCAACGTCGTCGAACGCGAAGGCATGCGTCGTGCCAACCTTGCGCGCGACGATGCGGATATTGTTATCCAAGTACATGATATTACCCAACCCGCAAAGCGTCTGCGAGCACAATTACATGTTTTTAACAAAATAGATTTGTCCGGTCAAGCTCCCCATTCATCCAACGATGAAGTGTTCGTCTCAGCCATCACCGGTGCGGGTATTGATATTTTGCGCAGCCAAATATCTAGACTGTTAAATGGGACTGGCGAAGAGCCGACTTTTTTAGCCCGTGAGCGGCACGCACAGGCAATAGAAAATTCGCTTAAATCTTTGATTGCAGCCAGACGCGACGACGTTTATCTTGAAGAAATGGCAGAGCATTTGCGTATTGCTCACAATGAAATAAGCAAGATTACCGGCTCTAGTCATGTTGAAGATTTACTTGGTGAGATTTTTGCTCAATTTTGTATCGGCAAATAACCGGATGTGCTTGGATACTGATATCAACATAAAACAAAATAAAATAGTCAAATGACCGACTACAAAAACTACACTAAGGATCAGTGGCGCGAAAAACTTACCACTGATCAATATCGCGTTGCTCGCGAACATGGAACCGAGCCCCCTTTTAGCGGCGTTTACCATGACAGCAAACAACAAGGCATTTATCGTTGTATTTGTTGCGATGCCAACTTGTTTCGTTCAGATGATAAATTCGATTCGGGCACCGGCTGGCCTAGTTACATTCGTCCTTTTTCGCCTGAAGCTGTGACTAATAAGTCGGACAGTAGTCACGGCATGGTGCGTGTCGAAGTTCTTTGTAGCAATTGTGATGCACACCTTGGACACGTTTTCCCAGATGGCCCCAAACCAACCGGCTTGCGCTATTGCATCAACTCAGTTTGCTTGAAATTAACCGGAGAACAATCATAAACACCCTGGTTGATTACCTTCCACTGCTGATATTTTTCCTGGCTTATCAGGTCAAGGGTATGCTATTTGCGGTCACCGCGTTAATGATCGTCACACCAATACTGATCGGAATTATGTTGCTAGCACGTAAACGTCCCAACCCGATCCACTACTGGACCTGCGCTGCGGTACTTTTTTTTGGCGGTCTAACCCTATTAATCGGTGATCCGCTGTATATCATGCTCAAGACGACCGTGGTCTATACGGCTATCGCGCTAGCGCTCGCTATTGCCCTGATTCTAAATAAAAACCCGGTTGCAGCTTTGTTCGCGAATAAGATCCCGCAGATACCCTTGGTAGCTTGGCGGCAAGTAGCGTGGCAATGGACAGGTGCACTGCTTGGTATAGCGATGCTCAACCTAGTGTTGATATTTACAATTTCTGAACAAGCCTGGGTAAGTATCAAGACTTTCGGCTTTCCGTTAATATTGTTGGTGTTGACTGCAACTCAATTTGGCGTTTTATTGCGTCGCCACAGTTCTGAATCTACTCTTGACTGACACCGAGCAGTTATTACACCAGCTACTACAAAAGCATCTTGCGCCAACCCATCTGGTGCTTGTAGATGACAGCGATAGCCATCTTGGTCATCCTGAAGCGAATCAAGGCAAGCACTTTCAAGTTACAATCGCAACAGAAAAATTTGCCGGGCTAACTCAGCTTCAACGTCACCGATTGGTTTATGATACTATTGGCGATTTTGGCAAAATAGCCTTGCACGCACTTTCAATTGTTACATTTACACCTGAAGAATTTTTCCAATTCAATCACTCAAAATCATCCTATGAATAACATTAAATTTTTCGCGGCCGCAATCTGCTTGGTCTTGATGAACTCGTTCGCGCTCGCACAGCAAAACAGCAGCCTGAACGAAAACACCTTCGCCATTATCAATGGCAAGTCGATTCCGACAGCTCTTATTGATTTTCTTGCCGGCCCCGACCCGCTTCAAGGTCCCCAGCTCAATCAATTGGCCCGGCGCTTACTAGCCAATATAGCGGTCGCGCAAAAAGCCGAAGAAATAGGTTTGGACAAGAAGGAAAACGTGGAATACGAACTGGATCTGAACCGCACTCAAATTCTGGCTAGAGCCTACATTGAAGACTATCTGACCGCCAATCCGGTGACATCAGAGCAAGTTGAAAGCCGCTATGCAGAATTTACCGCTCAGGCCGCAGGTCAATTTGAATATCGTTCTCGTCATATCCTGGTTGAAAATGAAGATTTTGCCAACGATTTGCTTCAACAGGCCGACGGGGATGTTGATAAATTTGCTGAACTTGCCGTTGAGCATTCCATTGATACAGGATCTGGAGCAAATGGCGGTTTGCTTGACTGGACGACAGCTGACACATTCGTACCTGAATTCACGCAGGCCCTACAAAGCCTAGCACCTGGTGAGTTCACCCCTGAAGCAATCGAAACTCAGTTCGGCTGGCATCTGATATATCTTGACGAACGTCGTGAAATTCAAATACCGGAACTGGACGACGAACAACGTCAGCGCGTCACCGAAGCTCTACGAGCCGAACGGATTCAAATAGAATTCGACCGTATTCTCAGCGAATCCGACGTGGAATTAAGCGACGCTATTCAGCTTTAGCTTTTAACCCCTTTCAGCTGAACAAGGCCATGCGCCTAGTATCGGGCCTTGCTGAACACGTTGTAAGATAATCGCGCAACCTTCGCCGGCATTGACAGTGCCGATATCAATAGTGTCACCGGCGCTGATTGTTCCTAACTGATTAAAACTGGTGACTATATTGTGATTGCTAAGGAGCTTTCCTCCGTTCTCGCCACCTTTGACGTCGGTGGTCGCTTCGTGAAGAAAAACTACCGCAATCGCTTCAGCGACTTCGCCACTTTTTTCTATTGTCGCCTGCCAAGCCCCGTCGATATTTTGCGTAAAAGCCATCTCCCAACCTTCGGCGAACTTCATCTCTTTGGCTTGATCAATAGCGTGTTCGATAGCGTTACGATTAGAACCTGACGCGCTAAATGCTCCTTGAATTATCATTTGCGGCGTAAACGGGTTTCGCAAGTATTTTTGAGCGTATGTCCTCTGCCGTTGCGTAAAAGATCGAGACGAAAAAGGATCCTTCCATGAACTGCCGCCGTAGACTAGTGTGTCCCAGTAATCAACATGCAACTCCAAAGCCAAAACCCCCGGTCTGTTTACAAATTGATCCGCTAACAGTTCTTCAGCCTTAGGACATGAATAGCAACCTTGAGAGGTAAACAGCTCAAGAACTACCAGCGAATTTTGTTCGGCGCGACTAGCTGGCGTCATCACGAACGCTGCAAAAAGGGATAAATAAAAAAATGTTTGTCTCATAATCTTATATACTACCTTAAAAATCTTATAATTGGATATACTTTTCGTTAAAAGGTTTTTCATGAAAAAAGCAAGTGTCAAAAAATCAGCGGCGCGTCAAAGCGCTAAAGCTACCAAAAAATCCAAAATCGCGACAATGAGCAGATATTCACCAACTGATATCAACTGTTTTTTGACTGGCTTTGAACGTCGCAATCCGGGCGAGCCTGAATTTCAGCAAGCTGTGCGTGAGGTTGCTTATGATGTGTTCGACTATATCGATCAACTGCATGTGTTTACCGAACATTTGATATTTGAAAGAATGACTGAGCCGGATCGGATTATTATTTTCCGCGTGGTTTGGGAAGATGATGCTGGTAACATGCGAGTTAATCGTGGCTATCGAGTGCAATTCAACAATTCGATCGGACCCTACAAAGGCGGCCTGCGTTTTCATCCTTCAGTAAACCTGTCGATAATTAAGTTTCTGGCTTTTGAACAAACATTTAAAAATGCGTTGACCAAACTGCCGTTGGGCTCTGCCAAAGGTGGTTCTGATTTCAACCCGCATGGCAAATCTGATAGTGAAATTTCCCGATTTTGTAAGGCGTTTATGACCGAATTGTATCGTTTTATCGGTCCTAACATAGATGTTCCAGCTGGAGATATTGGGGTGGGTGGTCGAGAAATTGGTTATTTGTTCGGACAATATAAACGTCTGACCGGCGAGTTCGCGAGCGGTACCATTACCGGGAAAGGACTTGAATACGGAGGGTCGTTGATACGTAGCGAAGCAACCGGCTACGGCGCGGTCCATTTTGCTGAAAACATGCTTGATTTCATTGATCGGTCAATTGCAGGCATGAAATGTGTGGTTTCTGGCTCAGGAAATGTCGCGTTGCACTGTGCTGAAAAATTGATACATTCAGGGGCTAAGGTAATGACTCTTTCTGATTCAGGTGGTTTTATTTATGATCCTGATGGAATTGACGAAGCCAAGCTGGTATATTTGAAAAAACTCAAAACCGTTGAGCGGGGACGAATATCTGAATATGTATCGCGTTATCGCAAAGCAAAATTTCACGCGAATAAACGGCCTTGGGGTATCAAATGTGACGCGGCATTTCCGTGTGCCACGCAAAACGAAATCACTTTTGACGATGCCAAGACTTTAGTTGACAACGGTTGCCAGCTAGTTGCTGAGGGGGCTAATATGCCGTCGGTAGAAAAAGCGATGCAACTGTTTCGTGAGAAAATACTATTTGGCCCCGCCAAAGCGGCAAATGCCGGTGGCGTTGCCCTTTCCGGCCTTGAGATGAGTCAGAACACCATACGTATGTCCTGGAATATCACCGACTTGGAGCAACACCTAAAAGATATTATGGCTTCAGTTCACGAGCAATGTCTTGAATACGGTCTCAACCGCAAGACTAAAAAGATCGACTATGTTCGTGGCGCCAATCTTGCCGGTTTTATGCGCGTAGGTAAAGCTATGACTGCTCATGGAATCTAGTCTTAATTTGCATTAGTTAGCATTCACAGATTTTATTGGTATAATCTTACGATGATTGGTATGCTAAAGGAATCAAAATTATCAGCATGATGGCACATATCAAAAACGGAGAGTAAACCTATGGCTTCTAGCAATATCCTCATCTTGGGTGCTTCAGGACAAACCGGTTCAGAAACGGTCGATATTCTTGCTACTGCTGGTTTTCCAGTGCGTGTAACTTATAGAGAACACTCTGAGTTACAAAAAATGCGCGAAAAAGCAGTCGAGGATGTACAGGCTGACTTTGAGGATGTCGAATCTCTCAAGCGAGCCATGGACGGTATTGAACGAGTCTTTATCGTTCAGCCTGTCTCCCCTGAAATGCTACAGCATGCCCAGAATATTTATGAGGCAGCCAAATCCGCTTCTGTGTCTCATGTGATTCGTGTGTCCAACATAGCAACCGGCAACGATATTCCTTCTGATATTGCTCAAATGCATTACCAGGCAGACGAGCTACTGATGTCAATTGGTTGTAATTACACCATTCTCAAAGGCGCTAATTATTTCCAGAATATGTTTTATTCAGCATTGACGATTATTCGTAATAATCACTTTGCGCTACCTCTTGGAACTGCTACTTTATCTCAGGTTGATGCTCGCGATATTGCTCGCGTCGGTGCCCACTGCCTGATTGATCAAGGACATGAGAACAAAATGTACACAATCACCGGCAGCGAAGCGATGACCATGCATGTGGTCGCCCGTAAGCTAAGCAAAATAGTAAACAAAGAAATTCGCTATGTTGCCGTTGAACCGGTTGCTGCGACCCAGGTATTTAAAGACCAAGGTCTTCCTGAATGGCATGCTAAAGCAATTGGTGCGATGTTTATGGAATATGCTTCAGGTAAATATAAATTTCTTACCGAGGATTTCCAGAACATAACTGGCGACCAGCCTCGCACCATGGATGATTTTCTTAACGAATACCGCAATGTGTTCCTGCGCGAAACCCCTACAACGGCGGTATTGCGTTAATTCAACGCCAGTGCTAAGCGCTGGTTAAACCATCTGGATATCTTTTGGCAATCCTTGCGCGGCTCGGATTAGCCAAACCGCTGATATGGCTGATCGTTTTAATTATCTTTGGTGTAGGCGGATACTATTCTTGGCTGCTGTATGATGAACATTCATTTGAAAAATATCTACAAACTCAGCTGAATTTGGAAACACCCGTAGAAATTAACATCAAATCTGGTACAACCTTGCGAAAAGCCAGTGAAATCCTGGCCAGCGGAGGCGTGATTAGCGAAGCGCCGGTTTTTGCGCGAGCAGTGGTAAGACTCGGGCATGAACGAGATATCAAAGCTGGCTATTATTTGGTCGAAACCGATATCACCTATGCAAACTTGATTGATAAGCTGGTATCAGGAGATTTTCTGGTCGAAAAATTTACCATAATTGAGGGTCATACTTTTGCCAATGTATTACGCGGTTTACGCGATCATCCGTATATTGATCAGCAGTCAGTTCAATTACAAGCTGATCCGGCTTGGCAACAAATAGCCGCCACTGATGAAAAATCGCCGGAAGGAATGTTATACCCGGATACTTACCTGTTCGATCGGGGTACACCAGATATAGAACTGCTCATTCGCGCACATCAGCGACTGATAAAAGTTCTGAACGAAGAATGGGAGATGCGAGACGAGAATACTCCCCTGAGCTCACCTTACGAAGCGTTGATACTAGCGTCTATCATAGAAAAAGAAACCGGGATTAGCGATGAACGAAAATTGGTGGCCAGCGTATTTATAAATCGCCTGCGGCGCGGGATTCGCCTTCAGTCTGATCCTACCGTTATCTATGGCTTAGGCGATAAGTTTGACGGTAATCTGCGCAAGGCTGATTTACAACAAGATACGTTGTATAACAGCTATACCCGCAAAGGTTTGCCGCCTACCCCGATCGCGATGCCTGGTCGCGCCGCCATCCATGCCGCGCTTAATCCTGCAGACAGCGATTATTTTTATTTTGTCGCCAATGGCCAAGGCGGGCATCATTTTTCTAAAACTCTACGTGAACACAACAATGCCGTCAACCGATACCAACGTTAAGTTATCCAACCGTGAATAGTAAACGAGGCAAACTAATCACCTTTGAAGGAATTGACCGTTGCGGCAAAACCACGCAGGCGCGTTTGCTCAAACGCAATTTGGATCAATTAGGAACCAAATGTTTGCTAACCTCTGAGCCGGGAAGCTCCGGTCAGCTAGGTAAAGCCCTGCGCGAATTGTTGCTTGACCCTGGAATTGAAAGAGACGAAGTAACCGCCTCCTTACTTTTTGCCGCTGACCGTCATGAACATATTAAAAAGGTTATCAAACCAGCTTTAGAATCAGGACGTTGGGTACTTTGTGATCGATTCGCAGATTCAACCTTGGCCTATCAAGGAGGTGGGGGCAATGTTGCCAAGAGCATTTTAAATACATTAGCCGAAATAGCAGTCGGAGACTGCAAGCCGGATTTGACTTTTTTGCTGACCCTTGATACAAATAAACGCTCTAAACGCAGTCCGAAACTAGACTACTATGATCAGGGACGCAAAAGCTTTGAACAACGAGTTGCCAACGCATTCGACCAGCTTGCCGAAAAAGAACCTGAACGCTTTGTGGTAATTGCCGGCGATCAACCGATTCAGCGGATTAGCAAACAAATTTTGCAAGCGGTAATTGAACGTTTTTCTCCTGTGAAAAACAGTGAAAAGGCCTAGCGCTCAATTGATCGCGCAATATGCGCCACTGCCCTGGCATCAAGACATTGCCCGGCAGCAGCTAAAGCATGGTTTACCACAATCGCTAATGGTAATGGGCAGGCTTGGCGATGGAATGCAGCAACTGTGCCTTTACTTTGCCCAACATGTTCTAACTGAAGATGATAGCGAAGCTAGCCATCTACTTGACACTGGCAATCATCCAGACTTGATGTTTGTAAGCAGAGGCCTTACGGCAACTGGGAAACAGCGCACTCAGATCACCATTGACCAAATACGCGATTTGATTCAATTTGCCTATCTGGCACCGCTTCGTGCCCACTATCGAGTCGGGGTTATTTCACCGGCTTGTCGAATGAACGCCAATGCTACCAACGCCTTGCTTAAGTTACTTGAAGAACCCCCGACACGAATGATATTAATTTTAGGCTGCGAACAGCCCAAATGGCTTCCCGCCACCGTGCGTAGCCGTTGTCAGAAACTTCAAGTTGCACCACCGCGATTTGACGACGCTGTTCAATGGGTTGATGAGCAAGGTTTCGCTAATGCGAGTGAATTGTTGGAATTGGGCAATAACGCTCCATTATTGGCTTGCGAATATCAAGATCAGCTAGGCAGTTATCGTTTACTAGGCAACTTATGCATCGGCACCCAAAACCTTGATGGTCCGCTTGGTGAACTAGAACAACTGACACCGACCACTTGGCTGGCTTGGGCTATCAATTGGGCGGCCGCTTGCGCGATGCTTGCTAGCAAACACCAGCACGACGGTATACCTGAAGTTGCTCAGCAAATTTACCGGCAGAATAAGTCTTCGGCAATTGTTTGGCTAAACTTGTATCAACAGCTTATTGACCTGTTGCCACTTGCTGAACATCCGATTAATAAGCGTTTGCTACTTGAACAGGTTATCTGGTTGTTTTCCAAAGTCACCCACCCATGATCGTAGATACCCATTGCCATCTGCATTTTCCAGAGTTCATCGAAGAACATGAGCAACTGATTAATAGTATGAATAGCGCAGGGGTCGTTGCGGCGATAACAGTCTGTACCGACTTTAACGAATTCGAAATACTCTGTAAACTTGTTGACAAATATGAACAACTTTATGCGTCAATCGGCGTACACCCCAACACCAAGGCATCGGCACGTTGTTCTAGCGACGAGCTGATAAGCTTGTTGGCCAACAATCCCAAATTTATTGCCGTTGGCGAAACCGGCTTGGATTATTTTCACGATGGGCGACGGTCCCGCACCTTCCAGTTACCTCGATTTGAAACACAAATAGAAGTTGCATTACAAACCAAGTTGCCTTTAATAATTCATACTCGTGATTCGATTGACGATACTTTGGATATACTTACTGAAGCGTGCCAGGCCGGGTTGCGAGCGGTATTACATTGCTTTACCGGAACTTGGCGCCAAGCAACACGTGCTTTGGACCTAGGATGTATGCTGTCTTTTACCGGCATTATCACGTTTAACAATGCGCATGATTTGCTTGATGTGGCAGTCCGGCTACCAATTGAGCGTCTGATGATTGAAACTGACGCTCCTTATTTGGCTCCGGTTCCCATGCGCGGCAAACGTAACGAACCTGCATATGTAAAACATATAGCAGTGCATTTGGCCAAAGCGCGCGGCATTTCTTATGAACAATTTTGCTCGATTACGACAGCAAATTCCTGTGAATTTTTCGCCCTGAATCAGATTAAACAATCCACCACAGATTTACACACGCCACCAACTGATTTGTCGAAAGTCCGAAGTGTATAACTCGACAATTGTTGTACCTAGGAAATGGTAATCAAGCCAGGAAAATGTTCACGATAATCTTGTATCAGCAGCCGGCGCGGCGGCTCATCTTCGACAATATCCGGTTGAATTGCAACGGGAATATAAAAAAGGATATCCCGGTCAGAGTCACTGCAAATCCCGATTTCACTGGCAATCACATCTTTGCCGCTCGCTTCTAATTCGTAGTAGACACCTTCGCTAATCGTCAAACTTTCACCTTGGGTTAACGCCACGACCTCACCCGGCGCAAGCTCACGTTGCTGACCATCCACATAGATCTCAAGCCGCTGTGCTTTATCCAAGTCACCAGCTCCACTAACCCGGTACATTTGGACCAACAAAGTGGCGTTACACCGATTGACTATATCTTTGGTCATACCGCGATGACAGTGCAAGGGCATAGATTGTCCAGCGCGTAATATCAAGTGCTTTTCGGTAAACCATTCTTCGGTATGATGGGACTTGCTTAATCGCGTGGTAAATGAAACCATGCCATCTTCGGTAAATTTTCCTAAGCCAAAATCCGTAACTGTCCATCCAAGCGCTCTTTTGACAATCTGCTCACAACTTAAATCGTTGACCTGTAACTTGAAAGCGTCAGGACTCCAAAACGCGAACGGCGGCAACACAATGCTTTGAATACGAAAAAAATCTTCCGCATCGGCAAGGATAGTATTAATTAGGCTACGATTCATTCACTTCCTTTATCTACAACGGCTTCTTCTTTTTCGATCAATTGCACTTCATTATCCAATTCTGGTAGCTGTTTGCGACCTTTTGCCCCGAGTTCTTCTAAGCGCTGAGCTTCTCTGATCAGGCCTCTTGAGCCTTGTGTTGAGGTACGTAAGCCGTCTAACGTTCGAGCGACAGTTTGGTGCTGTGCGATCGCCTTGTCGATATCGGCCAGCAATTTAGCTGCCACATCATGCATTCGCCCGGCACGAGCGACAATTTTCTGAACACTACGCGAGCTACGATCCGCCTGCCAAATATTTTCGACTATGCGCAGTGTAGCCAACAAATTGGTGGGACCTAGTACGATCACGTTTTTAGCGCGCGCCGTTGCGAACAGTTCCGGATATTTTGACATCATTAGCTGCCAAGCCGGCTCAATCGGGGTATACATAATCGCAAACCCCAATGAATTGAGCTCTTTTATCTGCAGATATTTTTCGTGGATCTCATTTACCTGACGCATCATCGCCGCATGCAAATTACTGAGCGCCGAGTCGCGAGCATTATCTTCACTGGCCTCGCAGTAAGCGATATACGCGACCAGCGAAACCTTCGCATCTATAACCACGTGTCGGTCACCAGGCAAATTTAACACCACATCAGGCCTTACTGTCACGCCATTACTAGTGTAACTAGACTGTTTTATATACCCCTCGCCTTCGTGTAATCCTGCCGCTTCTAACGCGCGACCGAGCACGACCTCACCCCAATCTCCTTGCGCTTTATTATTACCTCGCAATGCGGCGGCCAAGTTATTAGCCTCTTGACCTAAAGAACCCACGGTCGACTCGAGACTATTAAATTTTTCTTCGAAAACCACCTGGGCGGTTCGATGAGTCTGCAACATGCCACCGACTTGGTCACGGAAAATCGATATGTCCTTTTCTAGCTTGCCTAGCAAACCGCCAATGGTCGTATTGGCCAGTTGCACATGCTGTTCGCTTTGATTCTGAATCGCCTGCTGCGCCAACACCGCAAAACGGTCTTCGATCGATGCGAACATACGTGTCAAATCCTGCTCTTGACGCTGATCGGATTCTAACGCTATCAATTTTTCTTTATGGATTGCCGCTTCAGTGCGCGCGTCTTTACCCTGTCGTTCAGCCTGCTGCCATTTTACAAAAAAGAATATGGCAATAAAAGTGGTCGCTCCTGCTATTACCCAAAGTAGCTCCATTATTCTCGTCTTTCCAGTACTACCTGTGTGTAATCCGGGGTATGAGTGTTCAACGTATACGCGGCGCGAATATCTTCAGCGACGGCATTGGCTAACTTATCATCATGCACATACACCATTGCCAGCGGTCGGTCGTCGCGGCCGGGACCAACTTCACTGCCAATACCCGCGACATGATCCAATCCTACTTGAAGATCTATTTTGTCGTTTTTCGTGCGCCGCCCGCCCTTCATTTCAACCATCGCTATGCCAACGGTGCGGACATCTATCGCCGCAACTTTTCCGGCACTGTGCGGATGTACCGCAAGTTTTACCGGGGCAATTTTCAAATGCTGACGCGGCTTGTCCACAAAATCATTCGGCCCGCCTAGGACCGCCACTATTTTGCCCAAAGCCTCAGCCGCTTTACCTGAGCTTAAAGCCTCATGAATTTGGTTGCGCCCTACTTGCAGGTCGGAAGCTAACTTGCCCATTACCAGCAGCTCGGCCGCAAGTTCCACAGTAACCTCCAGTAGTCTACGGTCAGCCTGCTTATGATCAGTAAGCAGCATAACCGCTTCTAATGTTTCGATCGCATTACCCACGGTTGTTCCTAACACCTGATTCATATCTGTAAGTAGCACTTTCAGATGAACGTCGGTTTTTTCAGCGACCGCAAGTAACGACTCGACTAATTTCTCCGCTGCCGAAATATCAGGCATGAAAGCACCGGAGCCGACCTTGACATCCATTACCAAACGTGAAATTCCCGCCGCGATTTTTTTCGATAATATTGATGCGGTAATCAAAGGCACTGAATCCACTGCTGCTATCGTGTCGCGTATCGAATACAGTTTCTTGTCTGCCGGCGCTATATCTGCGCTTGCGCTCACGATTGCGCCGCCAACTTGCTTGACGGTATTGACAAAAAACTTTGTGCTAGGTTCGGTGTTATAGCCGGGAATAGCATCCAATTTATCAAGCGTTCCGCCACTATGCCCAAGGCCTCGTCCGGATACCATAGGAACAAATGCCCCACAGGCAACTAATATCGGCATTAAAGCGATACTGACTTTGTCGCCAACTCCTCCTGACGAATGTTTATCTAGAATCGGCCCCCCCAAATCCTGCTCATCCCAATGTGTAACTAGCCCAGAGTGTGCCATCGCCTCGGTGAGCAAACCGGTTTCGTTGGCATTCATACTCCTGCAACACACTACCATCGCAAAAGCCGCAACCTGACAATCATCCACCTGGCCGGTCTGTATACCGGAAATAAAGTCAAATATTTGGCGCTCGGTCAGTTCGGCGCCTTCACGTTTTGCACGAATTATTTCTGCGGGCAACATCATCATCCGTTGTCAATTATCGGATACTATTGAAATTAACAAAGTTCAAGCATATGCGCGTGGCCGGGCCGGCTTAGTCAAGCGAACGACTCGCCTTTGCATGCCGCTAAATAACAGTGCACCACACAATGTACGAGCTAATTGCTGATCCAACCTTGGAACGACCAGTTCGTACAACGGATCAATTGGCGATAAAAAGCTTGATATTCACCAGCATATAAAGATCGACACATGAGAGTTACCATGCCCTTTTCCATTTCGTATCCACTATTCGGCACAAATGAAATACCATAAATTAATTCTGTATTTTCAAATTATTAGAGCGTAATTCTGAGATCAATTCTTTAATTTCGACTATCGGCACGGAACATGTGTTGCCTCTACAAAGATGAGCCCATATTGTACAAGCCCCGGAAGGCTTGGGTTTGACTATGCTTGAGGGCAAATTTGTCAAGTCATACAGCGGCAAAATTATTTGTCCGGCATGAGTGTGAGGCAACAACTGCTCATGCCAGTTGCTAATCTTTTCCGATTCACCGGACAAAATAACGATTGGTGTTGGATTTAGCCATGCCGCGAAACTTGCTACTAGCACTGGGCTGTGAAACGGCGACGTCGCTAATAAATTGCTAAAGCCACCGATAATCCTGTCGCCAACCTCGAGATAATCAGTGCGTCCCAACAGCCAGCCCAAAGTCAGCAGACAACCCGCCGCCATTCCGTTGCCTGACGGGAGCGGACCATCGTCGCAACTACGTATTTTTCTTACTCCGATATCGGCTTCTTTAGGTACAAACAATAGTCCGCCTTTGCCGTCGTCATATTCGGCGATGATCAAATCAGCAAGCTTGGTTGCGTGGTTTAGATCTTCGGCGCGACAATCAGACTGTAACAGGTTGATCCGCGCGGATAGCAGCGACACAAGATCATCCAAAAATGCCGGCGCATCCGAACAGCTCCCCTTGTTCCAGGCGGTGCGATAATGCTTTTCCGGTTTCATGTGATGCTCGACAAAATTCAAAGACCGTCGTGCCTGCGCAATCCAGTCCGGCTCGTTAAGATATCGGCCTGCAATCGTTAGCGCTTGCGCTGCTAGCGCACAGCTTATTATCAACGCCTTATCGTCGAGCATAGGTTTTGGCCGCATCGACCTGATATCGCGCAACTTACGCCAAATTTCCTGAACTTGCGCTGACGGCGACGCCCAATCACTGTCTGGCGGTTGATGCAAATGGTACTCGCCTTCAAAATTCGGCGCACCTGAGTAGTTGGTGTGATTGCGCAATTCCGTCAGCTGTTTTTCGTTTAGTTCATGTTCCAACTGCTTGGACGACCAGACGTAGAACTTGCCTTCTTGGCCTTCGCTGTCCGCATCTACCCCACTGGCAAACCCGCCGTCATTTAGTTGCAAATCCGCCAACATCCATTTTGCAGTACGACGTGCGATATAACCATAAGCGGATGATTGCCAAAGCGACGCGCCACGAGCATAAATTTCAAGTAGCTGCGCGTTGTCGTATAACATTTTTTCAAAATGCGGAATATCCCAAATAGGATCTACACAGTACCGATAAAAACCTCCACCCACATGGTCGTGCAAACCGCCAATTGCCATTGCATCTAAGGTTTTGCGCAACCCTTTTTCCAACTCGGTGTGGCCCGCGGCAGTCATCTGCAACGCGAACCCAAGATGCGGAGATTGAGGAAATTTCGGGGCTTGTCCCAATCCACCGTGATCAAGATCAAACGCTTTTTGTACTCCTGCGACAGCATTTTTTACATTTTGTAAGCTTAATTGCGGTCGATCGGTGGCGGGTTCGTCAATATTTCGCAATGCGTCCCAAATCATTTTGCGTTGCTGTTTTATTTCCTCGCGATGCTCGCACCATACTTTATGCACTCGCCCAAGCACGCTTGATAAAGCCATTAAACCGCCGCGAGGAACGGGGGGAAAATATGTTCCGGTAAAAAACGGTATCAGCGTTTCGTCGAGGAACACGGTCAGCGGCCAGCCGCCGGTCTTGCGACTGAGCAAATAATGGGCCGCCTGATAAGTTTTATCCAAATCAGGTCTTTCTTCACGATCCACTTTTACGCATACAAAATGTTCGTTCATCAATGCCGCGGTTTTAAGGTCGGCAAACGATTCATGTTCCATCACATGGCACCAGTGACAAGACGCATACCCAATCGAAAGCAAAATAGGCACATCACGACGACGCGCCTCGGCCAACGCCAGTTCATCCCACGGTTGCCAATGTACCGGATTAGACGCATGTTGCTGTAAATAAGGGCTGATACAAGCTGCAAGCCGATTGGAGGAGTGATTATTCATACGCAAATTGAAAAATTAGCCGGTATGCTAATGCGGGTAATTATCCTTGATTAGTCCGATCAAATTGTTTTAGGTGCTTTTTTGTAGCTTATTTCGCGAACTTCGCCAAATATAATTTCTTTATGGTTGATCAACTGACAATGGAGAACTTGACATGTTACAGATAAAAGCGGAATTAGTATTGCAATGCGATAACGACTTAGGTGAAGGACTTTTTTTCGACCAGCCGGCTAATCGTTTGTGGTGGGTGAATATCTCTCCTCCTTCCGAACTTTGGTGCCTGGACTTGGGTAGTGGCAAAGAAACAACCTACCCGATGCCGGAAATGATTTCCTACGCAGTGCCGATGAAAAGCGGCGGGCTGCTAATCGCCGCGCATGGCGGGCTAAGAACATTTGATCCGATAACCGGACAGTACGAGCTACTCAAGCAGTTGGAGCCACGGCAACCTTTCAATCGCTCAAACGACGCCTGTTGCGACCCGCAAAAAAGGTTGTGGATCGGGACTATGCCCAACAACATAGCGCCGGACACTTCATCAATCAAAATCACCGCGCCAACCGGCGCTTTATACCGGGTTGATCACGATCTTAGCGTTCACCTTATGATTTCCGACATCAGCATCTCAAATTCAACCTGTTTTAGCCCTGATGGCACGACCATGTATTTTTGCGACTCGTTGCAAGATTATATCTGGGCCTTTGATTTTGACGCTCCAACCGGCAACATATCCAATCGCCGAAATTTTGCCACCTATAACGCTGGCGTAGCCGACGGTTCGACCACGGATTCTCAAGGAGGACTTTGGAATGCCAGACATGGCGGAAGCTGTGTGGTGCGCTTTAATCCGCAAGGAGTAGTGGATGCGATTATCCAATTGCCCTGTTCTCAACCGACGACCTGTACATTTGCCGGCTCTAGCCTGCAGGATCTGTACATTACCACCAAACGCCAAGAGTTAAGCGCGCTACAACTAAGTCGCGAACCTCTGGCCGGATCGCTGTTTAAAGCCCGGGTGCCGGTGCCAGGTACCGTCGATACGCCTTTCGGCGGTTAAATATTATTTGCGTATGTGCCGGCGTCGGAACAATATCAACCTTCGGCTGTAAGCTCGATGTTTTTATCGTCAAGGAACTTGATTGCGTCAGCAAAATGTTCAGGTAGCTTGCTGTCGATCACGATCGGCTCGGTACCTTGATATGGTACGAAAGTCAATTGTTGCGCATGCAGAAACATGCGCCCGAAACCCGCTTTACGGGCCATACGATTTACGTTCCACAGTCCGTAGCGAAGATCACCAAGTATGGGTAAGTCGACATGGGCCAAATGTGCGCGCGCTTGATGAGTGCGCCCGGTTTCAAGTCGCAGTCCGAGTAAAGCGCCCAGCCGTCGCTGGTTCAGACATTTAGTCTTGGTACGACTTGGCAGGCCGTCTTCGACAACAACCACGCGCCGGCCACCGCGGTCTGCAACGACTTTGCGCAATGCGAAATCTATTGTGGCAAATTTTTTATGCCAGCGACCCACTACCACCGCAACATAATCTTTTTTTACCTTACCGCTACTGAGCTGAGCATGGAACCAACGTAACGCGGGCATGGTTTTAACAATAACCACCAGCCCGGATGTGTCCCGATCCAGGCGATGGCCTAGCTCCAGATTCATTGCGTCGCGCATATGGCGCGCCGCTTCAATCAATCCGAAGCTAACTCCGCTGCCCCCATGGACCGCGACGCCGGCCGGTTTATCGAATACCACATAATTATCGTCTTCAAATATAACCGGAGGCAAGTTATGCAATTGTGGTTTGACAGGATTGCGCACCGTACGTCTAACCGGAGGCATTCGCAAAGTATCTCCAACGACGAGCTTTGTCTTCGGACGCGCCTTGGAGTTATTGAGGCGCACTTTTCCTGTGCGCAACAGCCGATAAATCAATTGGCGCGGGACTCCCTTACACTCTCTGATAAGAAAATTATCGATACGTTGCCCGTCGTGATGCTCAGAAACCAGCCAAGTGGCCCCTTCAGCAATTTGCTTGAGATTGTCATTAAATTCAGTCATGCATCATCATCATCGGCACAATATCTTTGTAAATATTAACGTATTATGGTTGCGATAGTAATTAATTGAACCGCAATTTTTTGCTTGTTCGCTGACATTATTCAGCCTTAAATGACTAACGAATGAACCTTGGCAAAAGTTACTCACAGCTGTTGTTCGAAATTAATTTGTGCGTTCTGCTAAAATGAGCATGGGAAATCCTGTGGACAAGGTAAGCTTATCTTGTTTTTTGCAAAACGTCAGTTTGTTGGACGTATTATAGGAATATTTCTGAAGTTTTATTCGATATTATTTCGATCCATATTCTTGCGCGGTTTCATTCTTATAGCCTCGCAAAACATCTGCCAACTTGTTATCCATGCGCAAAATACTACTTAGTACCCTAAACCCTGACGAAAAACGCATAGCCATTCTTAGCGACGGTATTCTTCTCGACTACCTGTCAATAGTCCCCGGGGCAGAAGACCGTAAAAATAACATTTATTGCGGAATAGTACACGAAATTGAACCGTCTCTAGACGCATGTTTTGTAAATATCGGCGACGGGAAAAAGGGATTTTTGCAATTTTCAGAAATTGATACATCCTGTCTGCTAGACAAGGAAGGCTCTGTTGCCGAACGCCTTAGCGTGGGCATGCCAATTTTAGTGCAGATAGCCAAAGATTCGCGTAGCGACAAAGGGGCGTTTCTTACTACCCGCATCAAGCTTTTTGGTCATCAGCTTATTTTGCTACCGCGTGACAAAGAACCTAATCTGCTACGTGTTTCTCGCCATTGCAACGAAACGGATCGTACTCGCATAATGACGGAACGCGACAATATTGTCTTGCCGGACAAAATGGCATTGATTGTCCGCAAGCAAGGCACCGACCAAGCAATTAGCAGCATTAACTGGGAGTTAACTCACTATTTGTTGCCGTTATGGGACATGATCTTAAAAGTTTTTGTCAAGCTTTCTGAGCCAACATTAATCTATCAGGATTCCAATATTGTCAACATGTGCATTCGTGAATACCTCACACCTAGTACTTCTGAACTGATTATTGACAACCCGGTTACCTACGAAGAAGCCAAAGAAACGTCTTCGGTATTAATCCCTGCGCTGCAAGACAAAATCAGTCTGGCTCCTGACGCCGATAACATTTTTGACGAGCAAGTGCTTAGCCAGCTTGATGCACTGATTGCGCGCGGTGTAAAGCTTCCTTCAGGCGGTGAAATTGTCATTGATATGACTGAGGCTCTCATTGCCATCGATGTAAACTCCAAACGCTTTCGAACTCAAAGTAACGTCGAACAGACCGCTTTGCAAACCAACCTTGAAGCGGCATCGGAAGCTGCCCGGCAACTGCGGTTACGCAACCTGGCAGGCCTGGTGGTAATTGATTTTATTGACATGGGAGAAGAGTCCAACCGACAAAAACTTGCGCACCATATCCAACGCGAATTCAACTCAGACCGGGCATCAGTCAACATTGACCGGATTTCTAAATTTGGAACCGTAACCTTGTCGCGGCAAAATATCGGCCGTCCTTTGCACGAATCCCATTCGGTCATATGTACAAACTGCCAGGGTACCGGACGCTTGCCAACGGTCAGGTCCTTCGCCCGCAATGTGCTTGATAAATTGCGTGATGCCGCCGTCAAACGTAGCTCAATCGAATCCATCGTACTGGAGCTTCCCATTGATCCTGCGATATATCTACTCAATGAGAACCGTGACAAACTCAGCGATTTCGAAGCAAATTTCAAATGTAAACTAATTATTTTGCCACGTAATAATCTACAGATTCCTGACTACAATCTGCGGATCGACAAGCATTCCAGAAAAGCCAAATCTAGTGAAGATTCTTTTGAGCGCAAACCAATCAAGGGCGTGGAACACGGAACCTATCTTAACGATCCAAAATCTACGCGCCGTCAGATGCCACCGGCAATTACCAGCTTCAAGCCTAGCCACAGACCAAAACCTGCGACACCGGCAGCATCGCATGGCCACGCTGATGTGCCAAAAGAATCCAGTGGTGGCCTAACAAGCTGGTTCAAAGAGTTATTATTTCAGAAAAAACCAGCCGCCACGCCTCAGCACGGTACTCACCGGACACAATCTAAAAGAAGCAAAAGTGCTAAACCCAAAGGTAAAATATCCGCCGAGCAGCAAGCCGCTGAAGGTTCCACCAACCCGAAACGCAGGCGGCGGCGTTCCACTTCGCAACGTCGCGGGGGCAAAAAAACGACTTCGTCTGAAAACAAGCCGCCACGCCTCAGCACGGTACTCACCGGACACAATCTAAAAGAAGCAAAAGTGCTAAACCCAAAGGTAAAATAT
>JAZHEJ010000040.1:59581-97339 GCA_036679665.1 Candidatus Tethybacter castellensis
CCTAGCAAAGCAAATCAAAAACAATCCGCACCGGTTAAAAAACAGATGCCTGAACCCCATACGTCGGCACAAACTTCTACCAAGTCGGCTTTGCTTGAAACCACACGAAAACGTCCCGGCTCAAGAAGCAATTATGGTCAAGGTGAAGCAAAAACCCCCATGTCCAAAGACAACGAGCATAAGCCCACAAGCCCTAGCGCACCTGCTGTCATCTCATCTGCACCGCCTAGTGAAGGTGACAAGCAACCTATCAAGCAACCTGACAAGCCTGTATCACATACTTTGCCGCCTAGTTGATCCGCACTTGCGACGCGTAAATCCAGCTAAAATCAGCTATTGACTGTGTGCCTGCGGCTTATTACTATCCCCAAATTCACATAGGCGCCGGCATAGCTCAGCCCGGTAGAGCAGCTGCCTTGTAAGCAGTTGGCCGGGGGTTCAAATCCTCCTGCCGGCACCAGATTTATTGTGTTGTCGCAATCTGTTTTGCCGCCGCAGTCATTCGTTCGGCCAAGGCGCCTAATTCTTGCCTGTTGTGCCAGGAATAATTTCGATTTAGTACCAAAAAGGTGGATACATCCATCAAGCTGGCCGCCTCAACCAAGCGGTTGGCATGTAATGTCGCTCCGGTTGCGACTAAATCCACAATCACATCCGCCAAGCCCACATTGGGAGCTAATTCCATCGTTCCGTATAGTTTGACTATTTCAGCCTGCAAGCCGGCTTCAGCAAGAAACATCCTGCTCAGGCGTGGAAATTTAGTGGCGACGGTAACCCGCGCACCGCTCACACACTTGTGCTGATAATCATATCCATCAGAGGTGGCGGCCACTAGGCGACATTTGCCGATGCCAAGATCCGATTGATGCACAACCGCTTCCATGGGATTTTCCAATAACAGCTCGCGACCGACTAGTCCTAGCTGAGCCGTACCGTGACTTACGTAAGTTTGTACATCTGCCGCCCTAACAACTATCAGGCGAACATTGTTGTCCTGACTTGGTAATAAGATTTTGCGACCGTCCAACGCTCCCTCGCCTTCTGCTGGTGCGAGCCCAGCTCGCTTTAATAGCGGGATAGCTTCGGTAAGAATTCGCCCTTTGGGAAGCGCGATAGTAAACACTAGTTGTTTAACGTCATTGTGTCAGGATCAGTCCTTATCTAAACCAGCAAGAAAATCATCAATTTTGTCAATGGTTATTTTGGCGTGCATTTTAGTATTATTTACTATCACCACCGGTGAGTTGTCGCACGCCCCGAAACATTCGCCTTCAACTAGGGTAACCTTGCCGTCAGGAGTGGTTTCGCCAAATTCAATACCCAACTTCTCTTTGAACGCTTCTGCCACCTTGGCCGACCCTCGTAGCGCACAGGGTAAATTTGTGCACAAACAGATTTTGTACTTGCCGACCGGTTTCAAAGAAAACATATTGTAAAAAGTCGCCACTTCATAGGCGCGAATTGGCGGCACGCCGATCACATCTGCGATATGTTTAATCATCTCTGGCGCAAGCCAGCCATCATTATGACCCTGGGCGATCCGTAATGCCGCCATAATCCCCGATTGACGCTGCGCAGGAGGATATTTAGCACACTCACGCTCTATGTCATCGTATGCCGAATCAGGCAACAGCCTGGTTGAATCGCGAGTTTCACTCATCGGTCAATTTCACCGAACACGATATCCATACTACCCATGATTGACACGACATCTGAAATCATATGTCCGGTCGCCATCTCATTCATAGCGGCAAGATGAGCAAACCCTGCTGAACGAATTTTCAAGCGATATGGCTTATTGGATCCATCAGCGATTAGGTAAATGCCGAATTCTCCCTTGGGATGCTCTATCGCCGCATAAGTTTCACCTTGCGCAATAGAAAAGCCCTCGGAAAAAAACTTAAAATGGTGAATTAGTTCTTCCATCCCGCTTTTCATATCAACGCGATGCGGCGGAGAGACTTTGTGGTCTTCGATCATCACAGGACCTGGATTGGCACGCAACCATTCCACACACTGGCGGATTATCCGGTTGGACTCGCGCATCTCGCGCATACGCACCAAATATCGATCGTAGCAGTCGCCGTTTTTACCTACCGGAATATCAAACTCAAGCTCCGGATAAACTTCGTACGGTTGGGTTTTGCGCAAATCCCATGCCACATTCGAACCACGGAGCATTGGCCCGGTAAACCCTAATGCTTTGGCACGCTCAGGAGAAATTACGCCAATGCCAACTGTTCGTTGTTTCCAAATTCGGTTATCGGTCAATAATGTTTCGTACTCGTCCATGCAACCTGGGAACCGCTCGGTAAAATTCCAGATAAAGTCCAGCAGACTGCCACTTCTTTGTTCGTTGAGACTGTCACACTGCTTGGAGCTGCGCACTGTTGATGGAGTGTACTTGGGCATGTTGTCAGGCAAGTCTCTATACACACCACCGGGGCGATAGTATGCGGCGTGCATACGTGCTCCTGACACCGCTTCATAACAATCAAACAGATCTTCGCGTTCGCGAAAAGCGTACAAAAATATCGACATCGCTCCCACATCAAGTCCGTGCGCGCCAATCCAAAGCAAGTGATTTAGGATTCGGGTTATTTCATCAAACATAACCCTGATATAGCTAGCGCGAACAGGAATAGTGACATTCAGTAATTTCTCAATCGCTAACACGTAAGCATGTTCATTGCACATCATCGACACATAATCCAAACGATCCATATACGGTACCGATTGCAGATACATGCGCTGTTCAGCCAACTTTTCAGTGGCGCGGTGGAGCAGGCCGATATGTGGATCTGCATAACTGACCACCTCGCCGTCCAGTTCCAGTACCAAACGTAGCACACCATGAGCCGCAGGGTGCTGCGGCCCGAAATTCATCGTGTAATTTCTGATCTCAGTCATTATCTTTTTGGTTGCCAAAATTTGCCCGTCGCGCAATTCTGGGAACCACTTCCCGCGGATTGATTGACACCGGTTGATAAACTACCCGGCCTTTTTCCGGGTCATAGCGCATCTCCACTTTTCCATAGATTGGAAAATCCTTGCGGAATGGATGACCGATAAAACCATAGTCGGTCAAAATGCGTCGCAGATCCGGGTGCCCTTCAAACACGATACCGAACAGGTCAAAAGCCTCACGTTCATACCAATTTGCCGCAGGCCAAATATCAACTACCGAAGGGCAGTTTTGCATATCATCTCCTTCTAGCATCACTTTAATTCGCAAGCGCTGGTTGTGGGCAAGCGACAGCAAATGGTAAACGACCACAAAACGACTCCGCAACCAACCGCCGCTTACGGCCGCATAGCGATCACTGCTCATCGCGTCCTTACTAAACAGTCCTTCATAACCTTCGCCATAGTCAGAATAATCAACACCGCATATATCAATGAGCTGTTCAAAAGCGAAATCCGGCTCTTCGCGTAATGCAATCATCAAAGCGCGAAGCTCTGTCGGTAAACAAAGCACGCTATATTCTTCGCCGGATTCGCTCAACAATATATTTTCAAACCGCGTTGTGAGTTTGGCTTTAAGACCTTCAAAATCAGACGCGGGTATTTTTACCGATTCCATTTTTCAGTTAAATTGTATTACCGGAGCAAGTATTTTTCCTTCTTGTTGTTCCTTTTGGACAAGATCATAGAGTTGGCGAATAACGACCGGCGCTGTTGATATGTCTGGAAAGATACTGTCATACAGCTTTAGCACATCATCGTGTCTGGATAATCCTCGGTAATAACTAGTAATATTTTGCAAAGAAATTATATGGTTTGTGTATTCGAGTGCTTCCAATAACGTTGCTTCGTAAGCCTGACCCGGTGCGCCATCAGCCAAATTGGGATATCGACGCAATATTTGCGATTTAAGAAACAATAACGTTGTCCACGACTCGTTGTCAAAAATATACTTGTCTTGTTGCTCAAACAATGAATCTATCCATCTAAGCTCACTTCTCGCCGTTTCCCGCGTTATCCCGTTATCAATAGCTGCGATATTCCAAAGTAAGTACAGATGCGTTAATGGGTTTGTCGCGTAAGCTTTTTCGATCACCGCAAGCCATTCAGGAGAAAGCTCATAGCCGCTTAGCGAAGCTTGGTAGATAGCGCTGATAAGCGTTGCCACGACCCCTTGAGCTTGTTGTCTGGTCCAGCGATCAATATTGGATCCTTCGGTGATATTGTTTTCGACCCAAATCCGCAACGATTCAGATAACACAATACGGTCAGAATTGTTATCGCGATTTACCCGCCGCCAGAAACCCAAAAAATCAGAACCTTGCTCCGGAGTTTTAAAAAAGTCTGTGCGATGGGTATGGTAAAAAATCGGGCGCGGCTCACTTTGGGAAACATATTCCTTCAACACTTGTTTTCTTGCGTCCTCGTGAAAAAACGGGTCAAACAATCGGTTAGTAAACACTAAACCTTGATCATTAAAGACTTCCAGATCTGGCCTGACCTTTTCAACCATATGTAAATACCCGACCGGCAAATCTAGATCATCAAAAGTAAACAACGACGCATTAGGCTCGACCAGACTAAGCTTGAACATCGCGAGGTCTCTAGCCCACGTATAATCGCTTCGATTGTTCTGCTGCCAATGCAACGCGACGCTACCACATAAAACCGCGAGCATTATCGCGGCAACAGCGGTATATTGAAACTTGAATTTACCTAGCCAACGTTTGGCTCGATCGCCTATCCACGCCAGACCGTAACCAAACATAATGGCGGTAATTCCATAACACAGCAAGTGATACACCCTAAAAGCTGAAAACCAGATAAATTCGGCCTGAAAATCAAGCAAGCCGATCATCAGCGGACCGGTCATAAACCAAGCTATGCCCAGCGCGATCGCAAGACCGCAATGGGCAACGGAACGCAACATCGCCACCCACCCTAGGATGGCTATAACAATACCTAACAAAGTTATCTGACGGCCAAGTTCACCTGCGAAAAAATTGATGAATTTAAGCTTTTCACTCAGCCCGACGCCGGACTGTTCATCAACTCCCACATAGCCACCGCGAGTCACATAAAAAAATAGCTCCGATATTGAATCGATAGGACCGTAAAACGTAATTAGCGAATCAGAAAATGACCTCAACACCAACCATCCGTAAGGCAAAAGCCCTGCTGCTAAACACAAAAATCCCAATGGTAGACGCCTCAGCAAGTTGCGCCATTGACTGATTACCAGTAAAAGAAGCCCCAGACTGCCTAATCCTATCAACGGCCAATGATTGGATAACCCTAAACCGTACGTAAAGGCGATTAGCGCGTACAACATACGATGTTTGGCGATACTCTGACCCGTGCCGTACGCTCCGTAACGCAGGCACATAGCCATGATAATAAAGTAAACCGCGGCGTTTAGGGTATATACTTCCGCGATAATCGCCTGCGACCAAAATGCTTCTGATGCCGCGTAGGCCATGCCGGCTGCAACCGCACAAATTCGCTGACGTACCAATTGCGCAACTATTAGGTAAATTGCGACACAAGCGATTGCCCCGACAAATCCGGAAAACATGTGTCCTTTGTACGCCGGGGGTAAAAAGTCAGGCAATAGATGAAAGAACGGAGTACCAAGCAACGTATATAAAGGGTATCCGGGCGGATGACCCACTCCAAATGAATACAAGTTCATAAGAAACAGACCGTCATCTTCTAAAGCCACCTCTCGTGGCGCTGTGATACCGAACAGCATCAACGCAAATGCAAACACTGCGAACATCGGGGCGAGTTCTGCTCGCAAACTAAGCGAATTTAGATGCAATGGATTTAAAAACGCATCGCGTATTATGCTAAATGTGGGCCACCTCGACTGACCGACCAGCCTAAAGTCCAAGTTGGATTCAGTAGAGTTGTCCCGCTGGATTGGAACGGATTTATTGACCATTAAAAAACCTGCGTGCCCGATCAGGCAAGAACGGTTAGGGACGGGTGATGGTGCTTTCGCGCCTGATTTTGTTCTGCAATTGAATAATGCCGTAAAGCAAGGCCTCCGCAGTCGGCGGACAGCCCGGTACATATATATCAACCGGCACGATACGATCGCAACCGCGAACTACCGAGTATGAATAGTGATAATAACCGCCTCCGTTAGCGCACGAACCCATGGAAATAACCCAGCGCGGTTCGCTCATCTGGTCGTACACCCTACGCAAGGCAGGCGCCATCTTGTTGCACAACGTGCCGGCAACAATCATCACGTCGGACTGCCGCGGGCTGGGACGAAAAATCACGCCAAAACGGTCAAGATCGTATCGCGACGCACCGGCATGCATCATTTCTATCGCACAACACGCTAATCCAAACGACATCGGCCACATCGAACCGGTACGTACCCAATTAACAAGCTTGTCGACAGACGAAGTGACAAACCCTTTGTTCTGGAGCTGAGGTAAATCAACCGGCGGGGGCGGATGATCCGGATGTAGCGCTACTCCCACTGCAATGCCCCTTTAAGCCATTCGTAGATAAATCCGACTACAAGCACAAACAAAAAAAACATCATTGACCAAAAACCAACTGTGCCAATTTCACCCAGCGCGACCGCCCACGGAAACAAAAACACGATTTCCAGATCGAACAATATAAACAAAATCGCGACCAGATAATAACGGACATCAAACTTCATGCGAGCGTCTTCGAACGCTTCAAAGCCACATTCGTAAGGAGCCACTTTTGCCGGGTTTGGCCTATGAGGTCCGAGCAATCTCCCTGCCGTTATCGGTACAATACCCACCATTACCGCCACTCCGGCAAAAATCATGATCGGCAAATATTCCGCTAACATTGATTACATCTACAGTTGTACACAATTAAATAAAACAGCTTTAAAAATGCTCGTCTTAACTACGCTAAGGAAATTATATCTTGCGTGTTGATGGTGCCGATGGCCAGACTCGAACTGGCACGAGGAAATCCTCACTGCCCCCTCAAGACAGCGTGTCTACCAATTCCACCACATCGGCGCGGTATTTACTGGTTCTCATCAACAGGGACAACCGATACTTCTGATACCGGCACTTCCAACTCCTCACTAGTGAGTGATTCGACCGTACCCAATTCGGCTTCAGGTACCGGGCTAGTCAGGGTTTCCAATAACGGACTCGTCGCCGGTTGCTTGCCAATCACGCCCAAAGCCAAAGCCGTGGAAAAAAATACCAGCGCCAACACCGAGGTTGCCCTGCTAAGTATATTAGCAGAACCGGTAATACCAATTAGCGATCCTTGGGCGCCTCTACCAAACGAAGAACCCATGTCCGCCCCCTGCCCGTGTTGGAGTAGTATCACCACGACCATTACGAATGCGGAAATAATATTGATAACCAATAACAATGTATACATAGCCAAATAAGATTAATTACCGACAAGCGTTACCTGCTGACAGATGCTGCTGAACGAGTCAGCTTGCAAACTTGCACCGCCGACAAGCAGGCCATTAATGTCCGGCTTGTTCATGAAACTAGCGGTGTTCGCCGCTTCTACGCTACCGCCATAGATAACCGCAATTTTATCACTGCCATACAGCTGAGCATACTTGGCGCGAACGAACGCACACGCCTGTTGGGCGTCAGTATCGCTCGCGGCAACCCCGGTGCCAATCGCCCAAACCGGCTCATAAGCAATAACCAATTGCTTTGCCTTTTCATGAGCGCCAACCGAGACACATTCTTCCAATTGCGCGCTCAATATTTCTTCAAGCTGGCCAGCTTGGCGCTGCTCAGCGGTTTCTCCGACACACAAAATAGGGCGCAAGCCCGCCTGCAACGCACGTTCTAGCTTAGTGGCAATCAAAGTGTTGCTTTCGCCTTGGGTGCGCCGTTCTGAATGGCCTAGCAAAGTCCAAGACGCTCCGCAATCGCTAATAAGTTCAGCAGTGGTCTCGCCAGTATGCTTACCCGGTCCGACCGCAGCGATATCCTGCGATCCCACCATAGCTTTTTTCTCAAGCAGGCTGACGGCCTGCGCGATCAAAGGATACGGCAAGCACATCACCACATCTAGCTGCGGGTATGGTTCGAAACCTGTCGCCCACCGACGCAGATCTTCCTGACTGCCGTAGGCCTTCCAGTTGCCGACACAAAATTTAGTTGTTTGGTTATCTGTCATGTTGAAAAAAATCCAAAGCGGTTTGTAATTGTTTAGTTTCACACATTGGTGGTAGACTGCGCTTGATTATCTCACCATAACCGTAATTATTGATACGCGGATCGCAAAGCACCAGCACTCCTTGGTCGCTTTCGCTACGAATCAGCCTGCCGGCAGCTTGTTTAAGCAATAACGCTGCTTGCGCCACTTGCACATCGACGAACGCCCGCTCTGGATCCGGATACTGTTCCAGAGCCGACTCCAACAGTGGATCGTTAGGAGGTGTGAAAGGAATTTTATCAATGACCACCAGCTGTAGCGCCTTGCCGCTGATATCAACGCCTTGCCAAAAAGTTCGGGTACCCACCAAGACGCGCGGCCCTTTTGACGCCCGTAGCTGGGCAAGCAGTTTAGCAGGTGAATTTTTGCCCTGCACCAATATGCCACCTTCATCGACCAGCATATCAGCTAACAAATCCGCTCCAAATTTCATGTTACGCCAGGTGGAAAATAACACGAAACTGCCACCTGAATTCGCCCTTACCAACTGAGCCGCTTGCTCAGCCACCGCTTGCACAAAATCTTTTTCCCGCGTGCGCGGATCAGGCATGTTCTGAGGCAAATATAGCACTGCTTGCTTGGCGTAGTCAAATGAACTTTCCCAGATAGAACGGCTGGCATCTTGTAATCCTAGACGATTAACATAGTGCTCAAGTGATCCATCAACAGAAAGCGTAGCTGACACCATCACCGTAGTCATTTTGTCGACAAAGTGCTGCCGAAACAACTCTGAGTAATTAATCGGTGAGCTAAACAATGTTGTCCCGCCGCGATCGCTTTCCAGCCAATCAACCTTGGTCGGCGTCGGGTTTTGCCAAGTTTTGAGCAGGCTACCTGCATCGACAAACTGTGTCCGCAACTCGGCAAATTCACTACCCAAGTCAACTTCTTGTTCATTTTCACTGCCAAGTTGTTCCAACGACTTCGTTGCCTGATCTAGCACCCGGATGATTTTCTTGTCGCCAAGTAGATGTTGCGACCTTGTCGGCTGGCCGGGAAATTTTTGGAAGCGTTCCACAAGTTCATCACAACAGTCTTTTGCTTTGCGCAATAAGGCCGTAAATGTCTGTTCATTCGGTAATTTACTTTGCACAAGAGTATCAGCTTCAAGTAGAAGCGCCTGCAGTTTGCCAAGCATCAGTTGCTTGGCAAAAATTCTCGGCAACACATCCAGCAAATGATGTGCTTCATCAAAAATCAGCGTGTCAAATCCCGCCAAAAAATCTTCTAAATCTTTGCCATGCGCGCAAAGGGTACCTAACAAGGCGTGATTGACAATTACGATCTGAGCGCCACGCGCACGTTTCCATGCCTTGAATACGAAACACTCATTGAAATACTCACATTTGCTACCAGAGCAATTATCAATGGTTGATGTCACCCAAGGCAAAATCGGTGAGCGAACGCGTAGCTTTGACATTCCGGTCAAATCGCCACTGCTTGTACGTTCAGCGTAAGCCGCCACCATCGCTATTTCTTTGGTTTCCTGCGTAGATACCTTGAACAGCTTTCGTTGCTGCTCATCCTGTTTGATCGCTTCTAAGCGTTTAAGACATACGTAGTTTCCCCGCCCTTTTAGCAGCCTCACCTCAGCTTGAATCCCAAGCGCTTTAACAATTTGAGGCACATCCTTCTGGTATAGCTGATCCTGGAGGCTTTTGGTGCTGGTGGAAATAATAGTTTTACGGCCTGCCAACAGTAGCGGAGCCAAGTAGGCAAAAGTCTTACCGGTACCAGTACCGGCTTCAAGTACCGCCGGTGTGCCGCTTTGCAATGCCTCAGCAATCGCCTGCGCAAAATTAACCTGCAATTCCCGGTGATGAAAACCAGGCATGGCATGCGCCAGCGGCCCGTCAACGGCAAACGCCAAGGCAATCTCAGCTACGGTACTAACCATCAAAAATGAACATTACCGTAAAATTAGCTTAGCGTAACGGGAACAATGATTGTCGCAGAAGAAATAGCCCGCAAAAAATATCGCATTATCGGCAAAGTCCAAGGAGTAGGATTGCGCGTTTGGATTCAAGCTGAAGCGCAAAAGCGCAACCTGCACGGCTGGGTTCGCAACGAAGCGGACGGATCAGTTGCCGCATTGCTGATTGGCTCAACCAATACGCTTGAAAAAGCAAAATTATGGTTGCGTGAAGGTACGCTGGCTTCAGACGTTTTCGATACATGCGAACTGGTCCTTGAGCCAAATGATCTAAATTGGGACGCTTCATCTGGATTTCATATCCTCTAGCATGTAGCGATCTGGTATCGCTCACTACTTGCCAAATTCACCTCATCAATCAGCATCTCAAGATGTTCTGGCCGGGTCCTTCGATCAATGCCGGCGCCTAGATTAAATATATGCCCCGTGTTACTTGAGTACTGCCCTACGACGCTACGCGCCTGAGCTCGGATAGTCTTCTCATCGGTAAGTAACACCGCAGGATCAAGGTTGCCCTGTACCGCGGTTTTCCCTGCTAACTTGCTACTTTGTTGGCCAAGATCGCTAAGCCAGTCTATTCCTAGCGCCGCGACTCCAAGTTCACTAGCTTGCTCGTTTAAATATCCTGCCCCGCGCATAAACAAAATGACCGGCAAAGTATTTTTTGCATCGCGCAGGCCCTTGATGATTTTACGTAGCGGAGATAGCAAACACCTGTTCGTTCGTTGATACGGAACCAAGCCGGCCCAAGATTCGAATATCATCAACACATCGGCTCCGGCATCAGCCTGAGCAAGCAGAAGTTTAACCGCGGCATCGGCATTCTTTTGGAGAATCGCATCAACCAAATCTGGTCGCGCGTACATCATTTGACGGGCTTCTAAAAACTCGCCGCTACCACCGGCAATCATATAGCATGCTAATGTGAATGGCCCTCCAACAAAACCGATCAGCGGCACTTTTCGATCAAGACTTTTGCGACATTTTGACACTGCCTCGCTTACGTAGTCAACTTTGGTTAATTCAAGTTCTCCTAGACCATTTACATCTTGTTCAGTACGCAACGGCTTGCCTAAACGCGGACCTTCGCCTTCTACAAAAGCAAGCTGTAATCCCAAAGCATCGGGAATAACAAGAATATCAGAAAACACGATCGCGGCGTCAAGCTTATAGCGTTCTAAAGGCTGCAAAGTTACTTCACAGGCTAACTCAGGGTTACGACACAGCTTTAAAAAAGAGCCTGCCTCGGAACGGATTTTTCGGTATTCAGGTAAGTATCGGCCTGCCTGGCGCATTACCCACAGCGGGACACGAGGCGTTTGCTGCAAGGCTAATGCCTTGAGCAGTAAATCATTGACTAAACGGTCGCGAGTCATACAAAACAGTAAAATTACAAGTTGTGAGTTTACTTGCAGACAAAAAAATCCTGGTTACTGGAATCCTAAATCAGTACTCAATCGCTTATGCGATTGCCCGTACTGTAGTCGAGCAAGGTGGAAAATTGGCGTTAACATACCAAAATAACGAACGCTTGCGCGAGAAGGTTGGCCGATTAGCTGCTAAAGATTTTCCTAATGCGTCGCTATTACCGCTAGACGTGGCCTCAGACCAGCAATGTGACGCGATGTTTGCCTCCTTGCAAGAACAGTGGTCGGAACTCGATGGGTTGGTTCATTCAGTGGCCTTTGCTCCGCGTGAAGCCCTGATCGGCAACTACCATGAAAATACCTCCCGTGAAGCATTCGGCACCGCATTAGACATCAGCGCTTTCTCGCTTACCGCACTTGCGCAACGTGCCGCTAAAATGATGTCGCCCGGTGCAAGCATGGTTACATTGACCTATCTAGGTTCAAACCGCGCCATCCCTAACTACAATGTCATGGGCATTGCCAAAGCGGCACTGGAAAGTTCAGTGCGCTATCTTGCCGGTAGTTTAGGCCCTAGCCACATCCGCGTTAATGCGATATCTGCTGGACCGATAAAAACCCTGGCTTCGTCAGGAATATCAGGGATCGGTGAAATGCTCAAAGGAGTTGCTGCGCAAGCGGCGCTACAGCGCAATATCACTCGCGAAGAAGTTGCAGCTGCCGCTGCTTTTTTACTTAGTGACATGGCTTCTGGCATTACCGGAGAAATTCTGCATGTTGATGCGGGCTTTAACTTTATGTCCGGCAATAGCCAAAAGATAAGTGAGTAGCTTCGCTCCCAACTAGCTATCAACGTTGTCGGTATCGGTATTGACCGAGTATTCACGATCCGCGGAAAGCTCTGTTAGCAAACCGTCTATCAACACAAGCGATTCACTTTGAGCGACTGAACCGCCGATCACTTCAAGCAATTGTTCATCAGATTCTCCGGTTTCAATATTCTCAATCCGATACACTAACAAAGCTTCATCTGCCATGGAGTAATTCATCAAGTATGCCGGTATACTTAAACCAATTATGTTTTGACCAACGAACAACAGGTTCCGGTCAATATCAGGAATCTCCGCGGGCAGTTCTCCGTAGCGAGGTATTTCAATTAAAGGATTGTCATCAAAATCAAATACTATTTCCTGCTCGCTTGGCCTAAGCGCAGTTGAATCGGCAGCGGCAACATTCTCATCTAGCGTATCCGGTAGCGTTACAGTCAAATCATCAATCGTATTTTCGTTGTCGGTTTCCCCGACAAGTTCGCGCAACTTGGCTTCGACCATGCTACTGATACGTAATATTTCCGATTCGCGGGCCGCAGCGACGCGGACTTGCTCTTTTACGTCGCTGAGTTCCTCAACCCGTGCCGGCTCATGTTCAATTGCACGAATCACCACGTAGCCACCATCTTCCAGGGTCAATAATTCAGAATTATTACCACTTTCCAACAACACGTTGTCAAATGCTGTAGCAAAGATCTGTTCATTAGAAAATGGAGCAGGTAAGCTATCGATTTCGCTTACCGCTGATATCCACTCAGTCTGCCGCAATTCAATCTCTAGCTGTTGCGCTGTGTCAGACAGCTGTTCTACCTCCTCAACAATCAAGTCGCTTAGTCTATCGGCGATACCGGCCACTATGGTATCAGCCTCGAACTTCCGCACATCCTCGAGCAACTCCTCGCGTATATCTTCAAAGTTATCGACTTGAGCACCGATTGCGCCGGTGATCATAAAAACCTGCCATCCGTCTCCGACCGCAAACGGGCCAACCACCTCGCCGATTTCAGAATCAAATATTTCCGTGGCAATCTGCGCGTCTAAATCCTCGCGGGTTAAAAAACCCAAATCACCGCCTGCTCCTCTACTACCGATATCCAACGAGCGTTCACGCGCGAGCGTCGCGAAATCCGCGCCGGAAGCTATCTCTTCCAAAGCGGTGTTAGCCTCCTGCTCAGTCGCCACTTCGAGCAAACTTAGTTGTAACTCTTCGTTGGTTGTGGCTAGCGCGCTACGTTTTTCATGCTCAGCCCTAAGTTGTTGTTCATCGATTTGCACCTGATCCAAATACTCTTCCGGTACAAGCCAGATATATTCAAATTTGGCTCGTGTGGGAATTTCGTAATCAGCCGAATTTGTGTTGTAATAATTGTTCAATTGCTCTTCAGATAATTCGACCGCGGCAAGAGTAGTATCACTTAAATCGACCGGTACGCTAACTTGACGTACAAAACGCGTTTCGCCACGAAAATTTGCTAGCTGTTCGGATATCTGCGGTACTTCTATCGCCGCTCCAACAAATATGTTTTCAACTTTGCTTACCGCGAGATTTTCGCGAACCTGTGCCAAAAAAAATTGCGGATCAGAAACCAAAGCGCTAAAACGATCCGGCGCATATGCGCCGTCAACGCTAAAGCGGCTATCAGCACGAACCGAAGCTTCAACCTCCTGATCCTGGGCAACAAGTCCGATTTCATGCACCATATCCACCATTAAAAAACGTTCAAGAAACTGCTCTATTACCCGTGCCCGAACAAGTTCATTTTGCTGTACACCTAGTTCTCCAGGGTCAATACCAAATTGTTCTGCCAATCTTTGCAGTTCTTGTTCCACATAATAGTTAAACTCAGCCTCACTCAACGATAATTCGCCCACCGTCAACGCGGGGCGGTCGATAGTAGAGGTGTCGTGATTCAGCGATCCATACATTACCAGCGGCAAGGCAACCAACACCACGCCTATCGTGCGAAGAGTCTTTTTATTAAACATAATTAGTTGCTAGCCGATAAATAACAATATATACAACGACAACCTGTATTTATAAGAACCGTAACGATCTTTAGTGGCGGAGCTGACGGGACTCGAACCCGCGACCTTCGGCGTGACAAGCCGACACTCTAACCAAACTGAGCTACAGCTCCAAGCACAATAAAGATAATTGCGCAGACTGGTTACCCAGCCCAATAACTAGGGGTGGGTGCTGAGAGAATCGAACTCCCGACCCTCGCCGTGTAAAGGCGATGCTCTACCGCTGAGCTAAGCACCCCGACAAGCGATAATCGGGGAGCCTGGTTTAGGCTATTTGACTGCGTCTTTAAGACCTTTCCCAGCCTTGAACTTAGGCGAGAACTGTGCTTTGATCTTGATCTTTTCACCTGTCTTGGGATTGTGGCCAATACGCGCACTACGCTTGACTGCCTGGAAAGTCCCGAAACCCACTATAGCTACCGAGTCTTTCTTTTTCAGTGCCTTGGTGATTTCGGAAAAAACCGTATCCACGACGCTTTTCACCTTCGTCGCCGGCAAACCGGTGGATTTCACCACTCGTTCTATTAATTCTCCTTTGGTCATAATTACTCCTCGGTTTTATGGGGTAGATTAATATGAGACTATACGACTAGCTCAGAACGCATTCTAGCACAACTAACCAATCTAATGCGCTTTGGCAACAGTTGTGCCCTTTTCGCTCGTCACAGACTTCTTGATTGCTAACGCAGAAACCTTGCTGGATTTAGCCTGCGCAGGTGAATGTACCAGTACTGAACGCAACACTTCTGACACATTGCGTACCAGTACAAATTCGATATCTCGCTTGAGCTCGTCTGGCAACTCAGCAAGCAGGCGCGTATCATCATAGGGCATGATAATCTGCTTGATTTTATTGCGTTGCGCATCCATCACAGTGGCTTTGTATTCAGAATAATATTCTGACGATATGACATCGCCGCGTAAATTTATTTCGCCAAGCAACGCGGTGGCTGCTTTAATCGGCGTGTTGGTGAAGACCGAAGCAAGCAAAGCGAAAAGACTCATGCCAAGCGCGCCATAGGGATGTTGAGCTTGGTTCTGAAAATGCACATGTACCTGCTTTTTTTCAGCAAAGTCAGCTGGCAAGCCCAATGCGCGGTGCCGCTCCTGCAACAGGCTCATCGAGACTTTGGCCAGCGCGGAAATTTCCTTTACTCCTTTGGTTATCCCGGTCAATTCGACGCTGCTTTTGCAAGAAGCGAACGTTACCGCTTCCATCGGACATACCCCGTGTCCGTAAATCATTCCGTTCGCATAGCCCACTTTGTTACGCCCGGGAACCCTAAACGTTGAATAATAAGCTGGCACCTCCAACAGGTTCTTGAGGCGCGACATGGTAACCGTGGCCGGTTTGGTAGATTTTACTTTGGCCACCGCCTGCTCGGTAACAAGCTTGCGACAGATTTTAGCCAAACTACGCTCCAAGTTACGCACACCGGGCTCATGGGTGTAGTCGCGAATTATTTCGCTCAAAATATTGTCGGAAAAACGTACATCCTTAGTTTCTAATCCATGTTCGCGCAACTGTTTAGGAATCAAATGTTTTTTCGCGATCTCAAGTTTTTCCTTATCGGTATAGCCGGGCAGGCGAATAATCTCTAGACGGTCGTAAAGCGCCTCAGGAAGATGCGATACCCAATTCGCTGTCGCAATAAACATTACTTCAGACAAATCGAATTCAACTTCAACATACTGGTCTACAAAACGCACATTCTGTTCCGGGTCGAGTACCTCAAGCAACGCGGCCGCCGGATCGCCGTGAAATCCTGAACCACTGACTAGTTTGTCAAACTCGTCGAGCATGAAAACCGGATTACGCACCTTGGCCTTAGCCATGGCTTTGAGAATACGCCCCGGCATTGAAGCGACATAGGTTTTACGATGCCCGCGTATCGCCGCCTCTTCGTGAACCCCGCCCAACGATACGCGCACGAACTCGCGGCCAGTGGCTCGCGCAATCGATAAGCCTAGCGAAGTTTTGCCCACCCCGGGTGGGCCCACAAAACACAGCACTGATCCTTTAGGTTTGCCGATGCGCCTTTGTACCGCAAGATACTCGTGGATCCGATCCTTGATCTTGCTAAGACCGTAGTGGTCTTCGTCCAAAATTTCCTGCGCCTTGTGCAAATCGAAATTCAATTCGGTGCGTTTTTTCCAAGGCAGCCCGATCAAGGTCTCCACATAGGTGCGAAGTACCGAAGATTCAGGGGACATGGGTGCGCTATTGGCCATACGGTCCAAATCGGCCAAACATTTGGCCTTTGCAGTTTTAGACATCCCCGCAGCTTCTACCTTGGAACGCATTTCGTCAATCTCTGAACCTTCACCTTCGAGCTCTTCTTGAATGGCTTTGGCGTGCTCGCTCAAATGAAATTCATTGTGGGTCTTTTCCATCTGCTGTTTGACACGCCTGCGGATCTGCCGCTCGGTCTTACCACGCTCAATCATTCGCGCCAAATATTCGACAAGCATTTGCGATCGTTCCGATACTCTTATTTCTTCAAGAAACAGCTGGCAAAATTCAGCATCGTCTTTGCCCGCTACCGCCAACGCCAAATAGTCAAGGAAATTAGAAAAATCCTTGATCGCTTCGGCACTACGCATCGACTCCAAAGTAATGAAATCACTGGTGTGCTTTGCCAGCTTGCGTAACTGGCGAAAGAGCATGCGTCGCATCGCCACTTCGGTGTTATGATCCGGATAGTCGACATTTTGCAAGATTTCGTAGGTGCAAACCAGCAAATCGGCGTCCGGCTCATTTCGAACTTCTTTGATTCGGCATCGGTGTTGCCCGGTTAAAATTACTTTGTATTGGCCGTTGGCTAACTCAAAGCTTTGCATGATTTCGGCTAAACAACCGATTGTTTCGCCATATGTGATGTCATCCTGATCGGCTTGACTGCGAGCTACCAGCATGACCTTTTCGCCAAATTTGTCGGCTTTAGCGATAACTTGGGCAGCCTTGGCATCCTCTATTTGGATCTGGCGAGAATTTTCCGGCAACACCAGCTCGTTATAGTTAGCCAGCGGCAACAACGGTATCTTCTCGAGCTTCAATTTGGCCATTGTCAGTGTCTTATCGGCGCGGAGGACTCGGCCGATTTAGTAGCCAAACGAGAGGGTACCTGGATGGCCTTTTTCCGCGACGAACGTTTGGTCGGCAGGCGTAACAGCGCATGTCGCAAAGTTTCTTCGACATTGCGTACCGGTATGACCTCAAGTTCCGCCCTTATATCTTCGGGAATTTCCGTAAGCTCCCTTATCTGCACTTGCGGGATGAGCACTCTGGCAATCCGCTCACGCCACGCTCCGACTAATTTGGCGCGCAATCCTCCTACCGCACAGGCTTCGCCGCGCAAATTAACCGCGCCGGTCATGGCGGTGTCGGTACGCATCGGTATGTCATTTAGCACTGAAACCAAAAGCGTAAACAAAGCTAAACCGTTGGAATTACCTTCATGCGCAATGTCGATATAAGGATAATGGATATGCACTTGATTGGTATTTAAAAACTCCGGATCAAGACCGTATTTGGACGGGTTTGCTTTCAAAATCGACAATGCCGCGTCTATCGATTGCTCAATATGCGGTTTTAAATTGCCGGTCTTTTTGACGCCTTTGCCAGGCATGCACAACGCATCGATCTGATGCACGATGCCTTCCCAATCGTTCGCAACAGCCAAACCATTTACGATACCCACCTTGTCAGTACGCTTTAACGCATGAAAAACCATTGGTGCACCAAGTAACGTAGGCAACTTCGCTTTGGTAATTCTGGTGGTTTTGTGCACCTGTTTGGTGACAGGTTTACTTTCTTCAGTTTTGAGATCCTGGGCGAGAACCGTCTTGCGACATAACTTGGCAATCAGTCGTTCTAGATTTCTCACTCCAGCTTCTTTGGTGTAATCGCGAATCAAACGCATGATGATTTCATCGCTTAATAACAGTTCCTTTGACTCCATGCCGCTCGCGACAATTTGTTTGGGAAGCAAATGTTGTTTGGCGATTTCCAGTTTCTCGCGATCGGTATAACCTGGGATTTCAATAATTTCCAGGCGGTCGCGCAACGCGCCGTACATCTTTGAACTTGAATTGGCCGTCCCGATAAACAAAACTTCAGAAAGGTTGTAGTCCACCTCCGTGTATTGATCCACGAACTGGTGATTTTGTTCCGGATCAATTACTTCAAGCAACGCTGCCATCGGATCGCCGGACATGCTGACATTGAGTTTGTCCATTTCATCCAGCATAAATACCGGATTGACCACTTTAGCCTCAGACATCGCCTTCAGTATCCGCCCAGGCATTGACGCGACATAGGTTCTGCGATGTCCGCGAATTGTTGCCTCGTCGTGAACCCCGCCCAACGCAAGCCGAACGAACACTCGTCCGGTCGCACGGGCAATCGATTGGCCAAGCGAGGTCTTACCGACACCCGGCGGTCCTAAAAAACACATAACCGAACCGCGATTATGTTTTACCTTCTGTTGTACGGCCAGGTACTCGATAATCCGGTCTTTGACCTTGTCAAGGCCTTTATGGTCTTCATCCAATACCTGTCGCGCATATCGCAGGTCGTGTTTGATCTCTGAGCGTTCCTGCCACGGCAAGCCCAGCAAAACATCAATGTAGGTGCGAATTACCGATGCCTCAGGGCTAAGCGGCGTCATGGTCGCGAGGCGTCCGATTTCGGTCATGCATCGCTTCATGGCGTCCTCGCCCATGCCCGATTCGCGCACCTTCTGCCTTAATTGTCCGATATCATGCTGACCGCCATCCCCCAGCGCTTTTTGAATTGACGCGGCGCGCTCTTTTAGATAGTCATTGCGGTGATCGCGATTCTTATCGGTGACCCGGTCGTGCATCTCAGTTACCAGACGATTGATTACAGTCTCGCGCGACAATCGTTCAAGCAGGTAGTTAGCGCGTTCGTTAACTGAAGATAATTCTAAAATTGCCTGCAAATCCGCATTGTTAAGTTCCGTTGCCGTTGCGATATGATCAATCATATAGCTCAGATCAACGGAGCCTTCACCAGGCTTTTGGTCGGCAAATCTGCCTACTATGCCAACCGCTTTCGGATTGTTCTTGCTCGCAACGACAAGATCCTCCATATACTGTTTGGTTTTTGCCGCGTCGGGCCAATCAGTATTCTGAATTATCCGATAGCGGCACAGTTGCATTTCCGAAGTACTATCAAACACCACTTCTTCAATGTGTACTCTTGAGATGCCGGTAACATCGACTTTTTTAGCGCCCTCTTCCGTTGAAGCAATCACCCCCAATTTGGCAAGACATCCGACCTTGTATAAATCTTCGCTTGCCGGTTGATCAGTAAGTTCATCTCGCTGGGTTACGAATACAACTCGATTATCATAATTGTCCGCTTGTTCCAAAGCGGCCAAAGAATGAGGCCTGCCCACATATAAAGGACGGCGCAAGCGCGGAAAGATGACAACATCCCGTAACGCCATCATCGGCGCTTCATGCACAGCGCTAGGAGGGAAACTACCCGGAGTCGTCATTTTGGTCTATTTGAATAAATATGTTATCTCACTCTGATGGAAAATACCAAGAATAAGTTTAGCAGAGTTTCAATATTCCAATATTTGTAGTTGCAAAGAGTAAAAATCAAGGGTCAGCGGCTTCTTGCCGCCTTCTTTTTACGGACATAGGGCTTAAAACATGGCTTGGTCTCACCCAAGATAGCCTTGTCATCAATGATAATTTCCCCCTCTTGGTCGCGCGCCAGAGTCGGTACGGTAAAAAACGAATCAAGTAAGCAACGTTCAAGAATGGAACGTAATCCCCGAGCTCCGGTCCTGCGCTCATGCGCCAACTTGGCTAAAGTGCGAATTGCCGACGCTTTAAAATCAAGCTCGACGTTTTCCATCGCGAATAATTGTGAATACTGCCTGAATAAAGAATCTTTGGGATCTTTGAACACGCTGATCAGATCATTAACATTCAACGGAAGCAAAGGAGCTATCACCGGCAAACGTCCCACCAACTCAGGGATCAGGCCGAATTTAATCAGATCATCCGGCTCAACTTGTAGCAATGTTTCACTATTGCTAGAGATCTGATCGGATTTTTCTCCCAATGTCGCAGAAAAACCGATACCGCTAGTATCCATCCGCTTGGCGATTATGTTAATTAATCCGTCAAAAGCCCCGCCGCAAATAAACAAAATGCTTGACGTATCAATGGTAACCGTTTCTTGGTTAGGGTGCTTGCGGCCGCCTTGCGGATGGACAGACACGGCGGCTCCTTCGATCAGCTTGAGCAATGCTTGTTGCACTCCTTCTCCTGACACATCGCGGGTGATTGAAGGATTGTCTCCCATGCGCGCGATCTTGTCAATTTCGTCGATGTAAACTATGCCGCGTTCAGCTTGGCTAATCTGGTGATCGGCGCGCTGAAGCAATTTTTGGATGATATTTTCAACATCCTCACCCACATATCCTGCCTCGGTCAAACTAGTCGCGTCCGCGATGACAAACGGTACCTTCAAAAAACGCGCCAAAGTCTGAGCTAATAAGGTCTTGCCGGAACCTGTCGGGCCGATGAGTAAAATATTGGTTTTACTCAATTCACCGCCGCCGAGATTTGCGTTGTTGATACGCTTGTAGTGGTTGTAAACAGCAACCGCGAGAACTTTTTTGGCATGGTGCTGGCCCACCACATAGTCGTCAAACTGGGCGTTGATCTCCTCGGGAATCGGTAAGTTTTCGAAGTCAAAAACGAAGTCCTTGGCGATTTTCTGGCGTAACAAGTCGGTGCAGTCCTTAATGCATTGATCGCAAATGAGAGCGTTGTCGCCTCCGATCATGGTGCGCACCATGCTGCGCGACTTGCCGCAAAATGAACATCTGCTTTCTTTGGGTAAATTTCTACTTGCGGGCATTTTTCTTGGCGGAATTTGCTTTCCGCGGCTGTTTAATATGATCAATGATACCGTAAGACAACGACTCGGCAGCGGTCATAAAGCGATCACGGTCGGTATCCGAAGAAATACGTTTGATCGACTTGCCGGTATGTAACGACAAAATGCCGTTGAGCTTCTCGCGCATGGCCAAGATTTCCTGGGTATGGATTTCAATATCCGCGGCCTGGCCGGAAAATCCACCGCTAGGTTGATGGACCATCACGCGCGAATTCGGCAAACCAAAACGTTTACCCTTGGTTCCGGCAGCAAGCAACCACGCGCCCATGCTGCATGCCTGGCCGATACAAATGGTAACCATATCGGAATTGATAAATCGCATGGTATCGTAAATCGCCAATCCCGAAGTTACCGAACCGCCGGGTGAATTAATGTATAGGGAAATATCTTTTTCTGGCGCCTCAGCTTCCAAAAACAACAACTGAGCGATAATCGTGTTGGCAATCTGGTCGTTGATCTCGCCAACTAAAAAAACGATTCGGCTTTTGAGCAACCGCGAATAGATATCATAGGCGCGCTCGGTCCGCCCGGTCTGCTCAATGACCATCGGCACATAACCCAAACCGGTTGTCATCTTCATCGAATGGCGAGTCGCCATCAGCTCGCAGCTCCTTCGCTCGATTCTGCCGCCGACTTTTTCTCGTCGACGGGTACGGAAAGTTGCGAGTCTACGCCCCGATAAATTTTGTCTAGCTGTTCAAGCGACATATCGTCAGCTTTGACCGTCACCTTGGCGCAAACCAACTCGACTATGCGTTTGCTCAATAGCAGTTCATAAAAAGCCGATATATTCTCCTGTGAATCCGCCAGCTGTTTGCGAAAGTTTTTCGGATCCTGATGATCAGCCGCCTGAGCGTCAATTTCCGCTTCTACTTGTTCAGGAGTGATCTTGATATTTTCGCGCAAAACACATTCTTCAAAGATCAAGCCGTTTCTGACCTTCTGCTCGACTATGGCTTGGACTTTATCTACCGGAACAGCGTCAATCGATACTTCGCGGCCACCTGAACGCATACGCTCGACGATCTTTTCCCGTTGTTGCTGAACTTCGATCGCGACAGTTTTTTCTGGCAACTCAAAGAGGTCGGTGGTATCGTCTAGCAACCGTAACACACGGGCTCGGAGGACCTGTTCGACCATATCATTGGTATGTTTTTTAACCTGCTGAGCCAAGCTGTCGCGAAACGCCTCGACCGTATCGGCGTTCGGCATAAACCGGCGCGCAAACGCCAAATCCAGCTCTGGTAGCTTGGCTTCTTTTACCGCCTCGATATGGGCGATTATGGACGGTTTGTTTTGGCCGAGACTACTCAAATCCAGCTTGATTTCATCACCCGCTTTTGCTCCGACCAAACTATTTTTTATGTCTTCCGGAAAATTGGGCAACAGCTCAATCGTCTGAGGCTTATCCATTTCGGTCGATTTAAACGACACCCGATCCCCCTCCGCCGCCGCGCGGTCAACGTTAATCCACCTTGCGTGCTGTCGGCGGATCCGCTCGATAATCACATCCAAATATCCGTCAGGATAGGCGGGATTGGGTTTGAGCAACACTTTGCCTTCAAGCAAAGGCGGAGGTATGGTGGGGCGCACTTCGAACTCGCAGGCGACCTTGATCTCGTCACCTACTCGGCTGTGCTCGCGAATTTCCAGATTTGGCAACACGGAGAGTTTTTCTTTTGCCAAGCGTGCTTCGAGACTCGGCTTGATCCACCGATACAGCAGAATATCAAGAAAGCGTTGGGTGTTGGCGCGACGAAAGACCGGCGGTACGACCTTGCTCCCTTTGCGAAAACCCGGCACGTTGACACGTTGGGCTTCGTTGAGTAACATCTGGTCTAGCTCCCGATCAACATTGGCTGCGGGAAAATGCACTATCCAAGTTCGCTCGAGCGGCTTGGATCCTATAATGAATTCGGAGTTGGAATCTATTATCTGCATAATACTTGCTTTAAAAGCGGAGTGCATGATTGTGGTGCGAATGAAGGGACTCGAACCCCCACGCCCAACAGGCACTTGCTCCTAAGGCAAGCGTGTCTACCAATTCCACCACATTCGCGCCGCCCGTAAGACCGCTATATACCGCATTTAGAGTTACAAAATTTTAACCGCACATCGGCTTATTGTCAAGCTAGCTCGGCAATGCCGGCAATCCGCTTTGATTCGCGCCGGAAAATATCCACGAACAGCTGCTGAGATATTGTCAGCTGACGATCTTTGCGGTATACCATTCTGGTACTGACGCTAGCAAACATACCGTCTAGACTGCGTACTTTCAGATCGCGGTCGCGTTTAGGTTCATAGGCGATCGAGGAGATAATTCCCACTCCGTGTCCTTGGCGGGTAAGCTCTTTAATCACATCCGAATCCGCCGCGGCCACCACAATATTGGGTACTAGCCCTGCTTCGGCAAATGTGGCGTCAAGTCGTCCGCGCCCGGTAATGCCCGGCATATAGGTAATCAACTGTTCATCGGCAACCCGTTCAATGGACAATGTTTTTAATTTGAAAATCTTATGGTTTCTCGGGGCAATCAGTACCCGATGCCACTTATAAGCGGCTACGCTGCGCAACGCCTCTTCATTGCTCATCAATTCTGAACAAATGCCGATTTCAACCTGGTTTGCCATAAGCAAATCATTGATTTCGCTCGGAATACTTTGATAAATGGAAGTTTTAATTAAAGGATGAGCCTTGCGTACTTGCTTTAGTACGCTAGGTAAAATATAACGTGCTTGCAGATGGGTACATGCGATGCGGATCTGACCATCCGCCGGCCGCTTAAGAATTTCTTCAGAAATCGCCTGCAAGTTGTTCACCCGTACATTGATCTCGCGCACTTTACCAAGTATGGCCTGACACAACGGCGTCATCGCGACTAACCTTCTACCGTGGCGTTCAAACAACACATCCCCGAAAGTTTTTTCCAAAGTCTGGATATTGCGACTTACCACCGACTGCGACACGCCGAGCTTGACTGCGGCATCGGAAATTTTTAAATCACAGTCGCATACCGCAACAAGATGAACCAAATATCGCAAGTTGATATCGCTATGATGACAAGTCATTTTCTTAAGTCAATAAGCTTTTTATTGATTATTTTGCTGTAAGCGTTTATTGTTTATATTCAATAATACCGCACTTTTGCAATTATTGCATAAAAAAGAAAAGTATTTAGATAATTTTGCATTGCTTATTGAACCAAACACCCTAGGACGACAATTTATTATTGGCGATTAAAACGTATTTCTCGCCAGCTGTCCTGGCCTTTCGGAGGACGTGCTGGCAAAGCCCAGCAGTGTACATAAATCACCTCAAACGTTATGCTGAAAGGTCCCGGCAGCGAACGCAAAGAGTCGACAAATCCTTTATGACCGATATGCCTTGCCATCCCGGTGGCCGCAAGTACGCCAAACGTGCGCAACTCGTCTAGCATGCTTGAGACGCTTGAATATTTAAAGAGTATGTTTTCGCGCACCGCCACCGGCTCGGCAAATCCTTGGTGCCCGAGTATGTCGGTCAGATCGTGCATATCCAAAAATCCCAGGGTGCGTGGCGGATCCGCGCCTTGTACGCGCAGTTCAGTCAAAGTATCCGGACCCAAACTCGTCGCCGAAAAAAGTCCGCCGTCGGCCAACACCCGTCGAATTTCCGCAAATGTGGCGGGAAGTTGGTCGATCCACGGTAGGCACAAGTTGGACCATACCATGCCGAAGCACGCTTTAGCAAAAGGCAGCTTGATCGCGTCGGCCACCACATCAAGCGAGCCTGCTTGTTGCCATGGGACCCAGTCAAGACGTACGATTTGCTCGTTGCGGCAGACGCGATCAGGTGTTTTGCCCGTACCACAGCCAAGATCAAGCACCCTGCCGGGAGGTAAATTAACCGCCCGCATCGACTCGGCGTGACGTTGGGAAACTTCCTGGGCAAGCGGATCTTGTCTGGGAGGCGGTTTGGCACGCGCCAGGCGCAAATTGCGCGACCGTGCGACATCTCGCTCAATGTATCCTGTCACGCCACAAGGTTTTTCGTCAATCGGCCGTACTACATTTACCCGCGTGCTTGCCTAATTGTCAAGCGCGTGCAACTCGTATATCAAGTCCAACGCCTGGCGCGGACTAAGAGTATCCGGAGCGCTGTCGCGTAAACGCTCAAGCACCGCGTTAGGCCGCAACGCCGGCGTTGCGAACAATTCCGATTGTTGAGTATTGCCTTCGAGCTGACTTTCCAGACTGCCTATTTTCTTGGCGGCAATCTGCAGCGTATGTCCGGGAATACCGGCCATCTTCGCCACCTGCAAGCCGAAGCTGCGACTTGCCGCCCCGTTGTCAATGCGGTGCAACATCACTACTTCACCTTCACATTCACCAACGGTCATATGTAAATTGCTTGCGCAGGTATGCAGGCCGGCTAATTCAGTCATTTCCAGATAATGGGTGGCCAGCAACACCAGCGACTTGTTTCGCTCAAGTAAGGTCTCGCCGGTTGCCCAAGCCAAGGCAAGTCCGTCATAAGTGGAAGTACCCCGCCCGATTTCATCCAAAATAACCAAACTGTTAGCGCTTGCGGTATTGAGAATACTCGCGGTCTCAGTCATTTCCACCATGAATGTTGATCTGCCTCCCGCCAGATCGTCGCTAGCGCCGATTCTGGTGTGGATAGCTTCGATACGGCCGATCTGCGCGTGTTCGGCCGGGACCGGAGAACCGATATGCGCCAACAAAACAATCAACGCAACCTGGCGCATGTAGGTCGATTTACCGCCCATGTTCGGTCCGGTAATCACCTGCAGGCGTTTGTCGGGATTCAAGCTCACATCATTGGGCACATAGTGATCCACCCAAGCTTCGATCACCGGATGTCGGCCTTTTTTGATCTCAACCGATGGCTGTTCGCAATATTCAGGCCTTACCCAGTTGCGACGCTCGGCAAGTCCGGCCAAGGTTGCCGCCACATCCACTTCCGCCACCGCGTCGGCAAGCTCACGCCAATTTATGACATATTTTCCCAGATCGGACACCAGCTGAGCATACAAAGAAGCTTCCAACTCGATCACACCTTTGACGGCGGTCTGTTGTTGCGACTCCAATTCGCGTAATTGTTCGGTTACAAAACGCTCAGTGTGTTTCAAGGTCTGGCGCCGCTGAAAATGCGCCGGCACTTTGTTGCTTTGCGAACGCGGCAACTCCAGATAATAACCGTGCACCCGATTGTTGCCGATCTGTAACGCGGCAAGACCGCTGTTTTCGCGTTCGGTACGGCCGATGTCCTCAAGCATTTGTTGCGAGCCGCTGGCTAGCTCGCGAAGCCGATCAAGCTCCGAATCGTAACCGGAAGCAATCACTCCTCCGTCACGCAGCAACACGGAAGGCTCTTGCGCCAAGCGTTCATTAAGCAAGTTCAACTCGCTGGCGCGATCGGCAAAGATCGCCGCGAGCCGTTTGCGAGTTTGAGGCGATATTCCTGACAGTAATTCGCGCAGGTCAGGAAGTAAGGTTAAGGTCGTGCGCACCGCGGCTAATTCGCGCGGACGCACGCTACCCAACGTGATGCGGGTGGCGATGCGCTCTAAATCACAGTATCGGCTTAGCAGCTTTTGCAACTGAGCGGCGATGCTTGCAACGGCGGCTACGACATCAAGCCGCGCGGTTAGCTCATCGCGCTCGCGAAGCGGATGTTGCAGGCGTTTTGCCATCAACCTGGAACCCATCGTGTTGGCGCAGGAGTCAAGTTCGCCTAACAAAGTCGGCCCGTCCGGAATAATCGGCTCGGTAAGTTCAAGACTGCGTCGCGCGGCTTGGTCCATGAAAATATGCGCATCATTGTTTTCCACGCCTATGCTCCACAGATGATCAAGCTTACGGCACTGGGTTTGTTCAGCGTATCCTAGCAACGCCGCAGCCGCGGCGGTCGCTAGCGGCAGATCGTCCAATCCGAAACCGCGCAGATCAAGCGTGCCGAAACGATCAATCAACTTTTGGCGCGTGGAAGCAAAGTCAAACTCCCACGGCGGCAAATGACGAACCGCCAAACTAAATCCTGCGGGGATATCCGCTCCTTCAGGCACAATAATTTCGGCGGGTTGCAATCGCGCCATATGATCCGGAATTTGCGAAGCGACGCACTGGCCGGCACGCAATTCCCCCCGAGCCAAATCCAGCCAAGCATAACCTGACGCTTGCTTGGTTGTGACCAGTGCCATCGCAATGCAAGCGATACGTTTGGGCATCAATGCCTGATCGGTTAATGTGCCCGGAGTAACTATCTGCGTTACTTCGCGACGCATCAAGCCGGTGCCATCATCAGAGCCCACCTGCTCACAAATCACCACTGATTCGCCTTGTCTGACCAATCGTGAAACGTATTGTTCGAGAGAATTGACAGGAACACCCGCCATCGAAACGTCACTGTTATTGTTCCGACGGTGAGTCAAAGTCAGACCCAATAATGCCGAAACACGCTCGGCATCAGTAAAAAACAATTCGTAAAAGTCGCCCATCCTAAACAGCAGCAGCTTATCCGGATGTTGGCTTTTTACCCCGTGATACTGACGAAACAGCGGCGTGTCCGCCACATATTCGCTACTTGCCGTCATGCTCAGCGGCAAGCTTGGCGGCGAGACGGCGCAAATGCCCGACAATTCGGGTGTTGCCGTAAAAACACAAGCCTAGACGTTTGCCAAACGGCACCTCATAATCGCCGTGCAAATCGCATACCGAGCCGTTCGCTTCACGCAGAATTAATCCACCTGCGGCATAGTCCCAGTAATGTAAATTGGCGCTAATCGCAGCGTCGATGCAGCCGCGCGCGGTCAGTACGAGATCCAGCGCGCCAGAACCGATACGCCGGCAACCGCGCGACTGTCTTGTAGCGATCTCAAGCAAGCGCCAGCGCCAAGTGTCGCTTCCTGAACTTCCGGTGGAAGCGATCAACGCCTCGTCCATTTTGCGGGTGCTAGATACCCGTAACCGGCGCCGGTCGCAGAAAGCTCCATTACCTTCTTGGGCATAGTACATTTCGTCCCGGCAAATATCATAAACGACTCCAATTTTCGCGATGCCATCTTGACACCACGCAAGCGACACACAATATTCCGGCAAACCATGCACGAAATTGGTCGTACCGTCTAGAGGATCTAGCACCCAGCATGAATTCTGGTCTCCTTCAACCCCAAATTCCTCCGATATTATTCCGTCGTTTGGAAAACGCTTTTTCAGTTCGCCCAAGATTGCGGTTTCTGAGGCAATATCCGCATTGGTCACCAAAGAGTTAGGATCCTTTTCGGATACCTTCAGGTCGCCCCGATGAATATCATATTTGCGGATTATGCGGGTGCCCAAGCGCACCGCCGCGATGGCTACTTCTAGTCGTGGTGAAAAATTCATACCAAAATCGCTACCTTTTCGTCAAAAAAATCTGGAGCTTTATTTCGCTTTTGCAATGTAACTCTAACAAACCACACGAATTACTGACGGCTTAAGTTGTGCGCAGCCGCATATAGTTTTGGACAATCCGCAACTCGTTACCACAGTTGAAGCACTTTGATAAACCATGATTATAGCCAGATGATCACGCATTCGCTAATTTTCTCACCTTCATATTTGACCTGCCTGTAACCGTTTCTACCAACCGTTTTGAAAAATGGGTAATAACCGGTGTTTAATATCCTTTTGTTGAGGTAAAATCCAACATTGTCATATGGATTTCGCATAGCAATTGACTACTTGGCACGATATTCCATTGTATTATAAGTAGACGTGTTTATCTTTTACCATAACTGTTGTATTTTCAGGCGTTTGCCGCATATGGCGATGCGGTATTTGCCTGCCCAAGCAATTGTCACCAGATGCTTAGCGATGATGTGTGACGGAAACATGGCTGTTCATCGTCGTATTGATGTTCATGGTCTAGATAGTCTTCATCGGTGATATGAAAGCCATATTCAAAGTCAATTTACCACCACAACGCCCAAAGCGTGACCGGGGATTTGTGCAGATTTTGTTGTTGATACTGATCATGCTGGGCGTCACGACTTATGGTATCGTAGTGTTTCAGGCCCGGGTCGTCAGTGACTCGTCCCGCCAGGACAGCGTTAACGCCAATACGCTCGAAACCGCCCGTATAGCGTTGCTCGACCATGCGGTTGGCGAAGGGATGCAAAATTACCAGACGCGAGCTCATATCCTGCCCGATCTTGATTACTTTTACTTGGATACTAATGTTTCTGGTTTATTTAATTATCGAGTAAGCAGACCCGGACAATTTCCTTGCCCGGACGTAGCCGGTGCCGATTCTCTTGATGAAGACAGGATCGGAAGAGATGGTTCGGCGTGGTCGACCAACGACCTAAGGCTAGACGGCATCGCTGATTACGCGCCTTTTTATGGTGATGTAGTTGGCGACTTATCCTATTGTTCATCTGAACGCGATTTTTTGCCTCTTGTACAAGGAAGCAGAACCGGACGTCTTCCATGGGCCGAATATTTCGACTACACCGGCCTCATTCGCGGTGTCGATAGTCCCTACCCGCTGATTGACCGCAACTCGGATCGTCTTTGGTACTCAGTGTCGCGCAATGTGGTAAATACCGATCAACCGATCAACGCGAACGCATTGCTCAGGCAGGATGACGGCTGGTTGACACTGAGGGTGGCAGCGTTTCAACGACCAGACGAGACATCACTCCGACAAGTCGGATTTGCGAGTGATCTTACGATAACCAATCTGGCCGCGCTAGTAATTTCACCTGGCACAAGCTCACCCGCCTTTCCGCGGCAATTTACCGAAAATGAGCTTTACGGCCCTGGAAATGCATCATTAACAATTCACAACGATATCGCCGAACAATATCTTGATGACATCAATACCACCTTGGTTTTGCCTAGCTCAACCGTAACAGTATCAGTTAGCAATAATGACGCAGATAATGTTTTTGTTACCGGATCCGGCGATCCTCTTGATCATATTGATCAAATCGCACACATAAGCAAAGAAGAACTTGTCACTCGCTTCGATCAAATACCGGTTGATGACAATTTAGACCAGATCGCCGATTTACTTGCGAACTATTACGACAAATACGGTTCTTTACCCGATCCTGCCACCGCAGAACGAACCAACACCGATTTTATTACACGCGCTTTTGGCAGAAGTTCCGATGGTATTAATATCAATTTGTACGACCCCACCGCGAGTTCTGGCGATCTTAACCGTCTTGATGACATAGGCATTCGGGGCGGGCGGGTCGAATATGCCTTAAACCCCATTAGCAATCCTAGTTCGACTCAACCTGCAATGGTTATCGATATTGATAATAGAACTGAGCAATTGATCAGCGGACTGACAGGTGCTGAGATACCTGACATATTTGTTCCGCTAGATACTACCGTGGCAGTGACATCTGCAAGTTTCCACTCTTTTGAAATACCGCTTAACGATCTGCTTTATCCTGGCACGCCTTATACCCCGGTATCTACTCAAGAGGCTTTAGGCAGATGGCAAACGGTAATCCCTGCCGGTGAACCTTTCCGAGCCGCCGCACCTTTCTATATTACCCGAGACCCCAGTCATTCAGGCGCGCCTGTGTCGGCTGTAACTTTGGATACACAATCCGAACTTGATTACGGTAGCATTACCGGCGAATACAATTTGCTTTTTGGCGATTTGGTGCCAAGTTTGATGCGAGATCTGGCGCCGCTAGGCTATGCGGTTCTCATGCCTAGCGGAACCTGGATGGTTGCCGATGCCGATATCACCATATCCGGCACTGAGGCCCAACTCGTTGATCCGGTTACAGACAGAAGACCTTCCCCCGGCATCGCTTTTGAGCCGAACATTAACGCCGCTAGCACAGTGCAGTTCGGTTTAAGTCGCGATCTTAATGAAATCACAACCGATCCTCCGGCTGTGGCAAGTAAATCCCCTCTGGTCACAGGCAACCATGGTCTGTTACCCACCCCTTTGCTTCCTAATCAAAAGTTCGGCGAACAGCCGTTTACTAGCAACAGAGGTCTTTTTCTGATACCGACTCCAATTGTACCGACAAACGATAATATAAACGCGATTGTTATCGATCCTTTAGGAGCGGTCGGGTCATTTCCCGCCGAGGTTACCTTGCATCCGCAAGCAAATATCATAACAACTGCTCTTGACGCTCCGGTTACTTCTTCTATAGAACCGCTAGCATTCGATCCTATCCCGAATATATCTGCAAATTCCTACACATATGATAGCATCGTTGCTCCGTATCCATTTTTTAACGGGCTTTCCGATCTAGTTTTCCCTGGTCAAATCATTGTTGATGGACCAATAGTTATTCCTGTGGGAGCGAAATTTTTCTACCCAAGCGGAACCAGGCTTCATCTTGACGGGCGCATACCGAGTATTGATGTCTCTCTCAATCCACCACGCCTGTTTGCCCATTTGCCGGCCGGGACAATATTACACGACGTACGTATACACAGTAGAGCCGGAAGTCTGATGCCTGACGGCCAAACTGTTACGGTTATCGTAGACAACGGCGTATCAACAACACTAATTAACGCTAGCAGTACCGAGCAAGCTGCAGTGTTTTCAAGGATTACTCTAGTTAACGGTGGCCAGCTTAGCTACAGTTCTCTTGGTTATTATGACGGCACTGAAATATCACCGTTACCACAGAACGCCGCTCAGGCAGCATTCAAAGTTGAAGGCAAATTTGGATTAATTAACAACAATGCTTCCTTGGAAGATTTTTTAACCAACAGTACTCCAAACCGTTTTCTCGCTAGAGCTCAAGATTCTTACCTGTACCCGGCACTTGGGTCTTTCGAGGCTAGATCACGATTATTAAGCCCGACTCCGTCGATCACTATACGAACTGTAGGTGGCGTCACCGTAAGAGAACCGGAAGCAAACACTGTTGTTCATGCCATCGAAAACCCACTTGCCCGCTCAGAAATCGTCGCCTATAGCTTTGGCACTGGGCAACCGACAACAATTACCTTGTTGCAAGAGAACTCCCGCTTGAACCTTAATTTAACAAGTACAGTAAGCAGGTACTCATTGATTGACCAATATGGACTCGGCATTGAGTTTGAACGCAATAGCAATGCTGACGGCGCTATCATTCCATCAATACCGGGCACTCAAATTACCCTTGATTTTGGACAGGGAGTGACAATGCAGGCCAATCCTGGTCGAATGTTTTTGACCACCAATGTGGACGGTACCGTCAACTTGTTGTTTAATCAATTCGGCGCACCAGAAAGCAATACGCCGCTGGCCCTTTCGTATGTGCCGGAGCTTACACTCGGCACCCTTGCACTTACCCGAGACGGTGCAATAACAACTATAAGTGTTGACGCCCGCATGACCGAGCTGGCTCTCAATCTTGACAGTAGTACATCCATTGCTCTTCCAAATTTTAATCCCGCCACACAATACGCCACCCCCAGTGATCGATTTGCGATCGGAAATATAACGGTAAATGTCGTTGGTATTACATTACCGGATTTATCCACAGCCACCCGCGTGTATGCCAGATATGATACCGATGCCGTGTTGTTTGATGGCTCAGATAGTGAACTGCTTCCTGCCGCTACCCAAGCTGAATTCGGGTTGCTTGAATTTTTTGACATTGGTACAGACAGAAACACGCGTCATATGGTGCCCGGAGCCCGAATCTTTGCTGGTACCGGATACTATCCGATACCATCTAACGCCGCAGTACGCCCTTATCGTGATCTGATTTCAATCGACGGCCCTGAATCTATAACTTTGTCCGTGGTTTCCGCAGGTCTACTACCACCAACTACCTTCGAGCTGCCTTCATTTGACCGTACATCTTTTCCCATAAACACTGACTTGACAGTCAATTTGACCGCTAATGCCGCCGTGCCGCAGACTATCGTTTTGAGACCAGCTGACTTGATGATCCTTTCCCGCCCCAAATTGGCGATTCCGGGCGGGCAGGATGCCGTACCGCTTAGGTTAACCACTGATATTGCTAGTAATAATTACTATGATTTTACCGACGCTGCGATATTTCTGGCCGATCAAATTGAACATGTGTCAATCTTAACAGGCACAACAACAACGTTATCAATTGGAATATTACCAACCGAATTGGAGACAAACGTTATCCCCAGCACTTCTATTACCATAGGGTTGCCGTTTACATCTACTGCCGATATCATGGATACGAGTTTTACGTTTGTCTTGGATGATGGTGGAATCGTAAGTAACGGGCGCGCAGGTGTTACACCGCTACGTACTTTGAGCACTATCCAGCCCAGACAAGTAATGCGTATGCGCTTCGGAATTAACGAAGGAATAGCAGGTGAACCAGATCTGCTACCGCTGATCGATTTGTCTTGGAGCAATCGTGAACGAAGCGACATCAGACACAGTGACTTCGCCCCGGACAATCTTGTTTTTGCGCAAAACAATCCGCTGTTTTATGCGGTTGCCGAGGCGTGTCGATCGCGAACCAAACGCAATGTCGATGACTGTACAGACGCTCGCCAAGGTGGCCTTAGCGTACAAATTCTGCCCGGTGAACAAGTACGGTTACCCGACGATGAAATCGCTCCTCCGGGGTTGATTATTCATGGATTTAGAAACAATAACCTATTGCCTCAGCCGTTTACCATCATTGAGCCTGACCCGGCAGATAATTTTGGCCTATATCCTTTCACTCCCTTCGACCAAGCCTCAGCCGGCAACGTTACCGTAACCGTGGCAGGCATACGCATCCGGGAAGATGGCGCCATTGAGGAACTTGAATTTTCAGAAGACTCCTTTAGCTCACTTACCAGCTCCGGCAGTACCCTTACGTTCGCGGTTGGCACAACTTTAGTTTTGGTGCCTGGTCAAACGGGAATCATGTTCCGTTATGAGCCGGTCGACCAGACGTTGTACGCAATGTCGCAACCTCAACCCACCGACCGCTTTGGCTATCGAGAACCACTTACTCTTATCCAGGGAGGGTTCACCGCCAATCGTGAAATTGACGCCCTTCACAAAATCACTGTTGCGGTCGGACAAACAATTTCATTGGCTACCGACACCAGAATTGTCGGTTCCTATGATATTCCTGAGAACACCGGCTTTATCGAACTTGCACCAGGAAGTATATTCGCGGATACCACGCCACGATCCGCTTCCAATTACCGACTAATTGGCGACTACACCAATCTTACCGTTACTTTGAACAGCAACGCGGTACTTTTGGCTTCAGGGCAACAATTGCCTACCGTAACCCTTAGCGGAGGTCCTAACTTGACCCTCAACCCTTCGACCGCACAAGAAGAATCAACATCAGCGGCTTTAAATCTTTCTCCTGGTTCAGTGATAACCATTACCGGAACAAATCGCGCCATACAAGCTCAACTGAGCGGCTCTTCGATAGCCTTTAATCTGACCAATTCCTCCACCGCTCCTGCAAACTATTATGTGCGCACATACAACAGTCCAGCGGCAACTGACGGAAGGCGGTTCCGCGATCTGGCTATCCCTTCTAGGGTTGGCAGCTACGGCACAAACAATGATGATTTAAGTGCCTATGACCCGCTAATAATCAACTTAGCCTCCGCGGCGCAGCAATTACCCGTCGATTGTTGGATGTGCGGCCTTGAGGCCACCGGAGTTGATATATCATCAGGTGATCCGTTAAATCCTATTTTTAACCCTGCAACCGTTACAGTAACATTATCTAGAAAAATTGCTCCACCGGTTACCGTCAGTACAATTGTGGAACCTGCCGACATGCTCGTCCACAGCATTGTCACTATGACAATTGACACTACTGGAATTACTGACTCGATGGTCAACCTCAGAATCAATGATTTTGACAGTACATTTGTATATGGCGACGTAACTTTGCTTGAGCTTCCAGATAACATCGAGATCGCAAACGATTCGTTACAAAACGATATTACGGATCATTACGCAAACACATTATCAATCGCTCCTAACAGCGCAGCCGTCCTAGACACTTTAGCTGCTACTACATTTGCGGGAATCGCCCTTGATCGTTTTGGAGCGACAGAACCACTTCTTATCACTATAGGAAACGCGGTTGAGCTGGAAGGCCCTCTCGCACTTTATTCGCCTTCGGATACAGAAGCTTTTCCGGGTCTGGCAACTCTCACTCCTGCGCTATCTGCAGCTAACCGCGAACAAGCTCAATTCTTTTTAGACAATCCTGAAACCAGGCTACAAATTTCCGGCGATTTTCAGCTAGGTATTCAGCTTACCGATGAAAATCTGGTTGTCAACGGCATAAATATTCCTCCTGGCAGCATCCTGTATCCTCAGATCGGACTGTTGCTACCTGCTAGAGAACTACCGATTGACGAAGCTACGGTAGTACCACTAGTATCTTTTCCCAGTGGTCTTTTCGGCAATATTGTCGGAGGTGGTGCCGCAGGCCGACCTCGTACCATTGACCGCAATATTCTGTTTGAACCACCGGCGTCAGGCGGTTCGGGTTCGCTTGGCATTGCGATTGAGAGTACTAATGTAACGACGAATTTGGACCTTAATGTTGCTGTCTCGGCGAGCATGTATTTCTCGCATCCTTCCGCTATATTACGTGATTTAGATATACGCAGATCGGACGCCGTCCTGTATGGACCGGATTTCCCAAGTATTAAAACCGGTACGCCAACCACGCCACCCGCCAGCAAGTCACTAGGTAGCAATCTGCGTCATCCATCTATTGGTGCAACAGATTTGGTTGCGGCTCCGGCACTTCACCAGATTATCTTTCCACCAGCTGGAGACCTTACCCTTCATCCCCCAGCTTCGCGTTCTGCAGACAGGGTAAATGAATATACCTTTCCTACCGGTACCGATTTGCAGGCGAGTATTCCTACAGGCGGCTCGGGCCACAGTCAAGAAACAGTCGATATTAGCGGCTATCGATTTGTAGATAATATAGAGCCACCCGGATCGTTGTTGATTAACGGCGAGCGATTTGAAGTAGATATTCAAGCTGAAGCAATGACACTTGAGTCGCAAGAAGTAGACCGACTCGCCGCATTTTCACAACCGATACGACAATATCTGTGGACCAGGACACGCGATGATGTCACAATTACAAACACTCTTACTAGTGAGGAAGTTGAACTTCCCGCCAGCACGGTGATAAATCCGATCTTAGGTACCTACCTTTCGCCTGAATATCGCCTGATGAGCGGAGCATCGCAAATCACATTGCGAATTGGAACCACCAGTCCGGCCATTGCCGGTTCGCGGATGATATTTACCCACCCGGTTATGATGATGCCGCGTGGCGCCATTTTAGATGTGGGAACACAGTCGGTTTCATTTACTGATGTCAAAGGACTTATCGCACACAGTGCGCAGCCGTTGCGCAGCGATATTTCTTGCGCGGCCTATCCCGGACCATCCTTAGCGGTCAATCAACTAGATGAAGGCCGCAGTACCACATTGCTAATTCGTCCGGAATATGAAACCTCCAGTTCCAGGCCGCCTGGCATTCCAGCCACACTAGGTTCAATACTAAGTGACTACGGCCACCCATGCTTGTTGCTTGATTTTGAAGCCAATACCGATTTGGACAACTCTTTTATCTTTACCTCTAAACCGTTACACGACACCAGTAGCTTTGAAGTTTTAGCCAACGACCGCATGCGCATGATCGGGGGTAAATTACAACTATGAATAAATTCGCTAGACAGCGCGGCTACTCAATAGTTGAAATTGCCATCGTGTTAGTGGCGTTTTCCCTCTTGCTCGGAGGGTCGGTGTTGGTGGTGGGCTCAGCGTTGCGCGATCAGCATCAGGACGCCAACGAAGAATATATGCTGGCGATGCATGATTCGATTTTAGCGTATGCGGCCACCCACCGAACACCGGGCGTCAACGTTGTGTTCGCACCGACTAGCGGAGTTGACATTACCTTGTATATGCCGCCAGGCCGTCCAGTTTTGCCTTGTCCAGATTTGAACGGCGATGGCTTAGAAGACCGCAACACCGCCATATATGATGCGGTCACCGTTTCATTAAGCACGAACCGTAGCAACAGCAATCCATTGGCAGTTCTTCAATTTGTTCCCGGGCGTTGCTTGGACACCAAAGGTTTGTTGCCTTGGCGCACTTTGGGCACACGCGCCTATGATCAGTGGGGACAGATGTATACCTACTTTGTTGATAATAATTTCAGCAACGCAACTTTTGGCTTCGACCAGCTAACTCGAGCTAGCACTGTGTTTAAACACTTAGTGGTTCCTGTAACCAGTATGCCCGGTAATTTTATGTATGTTATGCATTCTGAACCTCGCCGAAGCAGCTCAACGACTGGCAATGGTTTCGCGGATAACGGCAACTTTCGTATTCGTGATGACGCCAACGAGATCCAAAGCCGCGTGGCGCAGAATTTGTCTGGTATGGTGCTGGAACGGCAAACGGCTGTTCCTTTACAAAAGCAAAGTAAAAGGAATACAAAGTGTATTTAATAACGGAAAAACAAACGTTGAGTTAATT
>JAZHEJ010000040.1:97349-125013 GCA_036679665.1 Candidatus Tethybacter castellensis
CGATTATTAAATACCACGCCTACGCGCGAAGTGAATGTATTTGAATATTTGGGGGTGCCATTGGGTTCAGCCGCCGCTACGGTATCTATCAATATTGATCAGCCGGCCATGGCTGACGGAATCGCATTTGCAGTCGTGTCACACGGGCGTAATGGCGCATTCGGTGTAACATATCGCGGTGATTATATCGGCAGCGTTCCTACTGGCGATGATTTCACTTGTGGTGATCGTAGTAATCCTGACGAGCGCAGAGAGGAAGCCATTAACGGACGACGCCATTTCATATGCGAAGAAGGACGTTTACTTGTGGGTCAAGCTATTTGTCAGTCTAATCTAGATCCTGCATTTTTGCTCAATTCGTGCGCTAGCACGATTAGAGACGTGCCCAGCAACGGCGTTTTTTACACCCAAAAGCGTACCCGGCCGGATTCACCTTTGGTTTTTGACGATATCGTAACCTGGATGATGCCTAATGAAATATCTGATTACATGCATGAAAAAGGACTGTTTCCGCTAACACCTCCTCCGGTCGCGCTATTTCCTGCCACGGCCACCTTTACCAATCCGGACAGATGAGTTCTAATCAGCTTGTCAATTTACGTGTCGCACGCCGTCAGTTCGGCTATAGCATCGTTGAAATGGCAATAGTACTCGCGGTAATCGGTCTGCTTCTTGGCGTGTCTTTAGTGCCGCTTGGCGCAAAATTTCGGGCTGAAAGAAACAGCGAAGTCAAAGCGCAGCTAGTTGAGATCGAACAAGCGCTTCTCGGTTACGCGTTACGACACCGCACACAGCCTGCGGTGGTGGTAATGGAAGATCCAACCCCGGGTGCAGCGACCTTAATATTACGCTCGCTTATCCCCGGTGACCGTCCTTACCTACCCTGCCCGGATGTAACCGGCGACGGCTTTGAAGACCGGTTTCCTTTACCTGATTCTTCAGTATCAATCAGCGCGCCGCCTTTGCTTACCTTGGCAATGGTAACGTTAGCCGTGGCCGAAGCGCTTCCCGTTACCGTAACGATGACAAATAACGCGGACACCAACCAATTGCTTAGCTCAACCTCAGGCGAAACCGGCTTTGGCAATTGCGTTCGCGACAAAGGAGTTGTGCCTTGGGCAACACTTGGTACTCCACCAAATGACCCGTGGGGTTCGCGCTTCACCTATCGGGTTGATCCGATGTTTGCCAACAGTTTGATAGGCTTTGGCTCGGAAACCCGTTCTGACACCCTTGACCCTCGCGTGGCACTAACGACGACAGTTTCGTCGGGCACTACCCTTACCATCTATCAACGCAGGCGCCTTGACGAATACATCAGCGGCGACGTTATCTTAACGCTAAACAACAGCGATGAAAGCTATTCTACCGTTATTGATGATCGTCCCGGCTTGGTTTGCACAAGACTGGTCGCCACCTTCGGTTGCTCCATGGAAAGCTCTGCGACTATTGAAGCCGCGGGAGGACAGTTACTCAACAGCATTGTGTCTTCGGCAGTGACGATGTTTAATGTCACGCCCCAAGTTACCGTGGCGCGTCTATACCAAAATCAAGATATCGTCAGCGGCATGGCCTTTGTCGTTGTGTCCCACGGCGCTAACACCTCAGGCGCCATCCCTCATCAAGAGAGCGCCAACAATATACTCAATACAGAATTGGTTTGTTCGCGATTTGAAGGCACAGTATCCACTTGGAGCGTCGAGTCGCCTGAAGCCGAAAATGCCGACAGTGTCGATTTCTGTCGAATTAACAGTGGGAGAAATTTACCTGATGATAATTTAATCGGCCTGAATCAGCCACATAATAGCTCATTTGTGGAAATGCCGGAAAATGACGTTACGTTCTTTGATGATCAGTTGCGTTATATGAGCGACTCTACACTTTTGCGCGTACTCAGTGCTCGCGGTGCGAACCTTGATCAGCCATTTATTCCGCCAGGACCGTTTTAATATGCGCGCAAGTTTGCATCGTCACAGTTCTTCTAGCGGATTTTCACTAGTTGAACTTGGAATTATGTTGGCAGTTATTGGATTGCTTCTAAGCGGCATAGTTATTCCGTTAAGTTCACAATTGCGCGACAAAGCCTTTCTCAATGCTAGTAATCAAGTCCGCGACGCCATTGATGCTGTAGTTGGTTATACGGTCAGCAACCGTACTCCCGGCATCAGACTGGCCTACGGTTATAACCGAACAACCAACCCGAATACCAGTTTTCAATTTGTGGACATTCCCGCCGGCAGGCCATATCTTCCCTGTCCGGACACTGACGGAGACGGCCTCGAAAACCGGAGATCGTTGGCATTTCCTATTCTCGGCCGAGAAGATCAATCCTTTGTAAGGCTCGATAATAACTTTAGCGATGAATATGATTCGCCAAGTGGTTCTCGGCGAAACCCGTTTGGTGGCTGCGAAAGATTTTACGGAGGACTCCCATGGCGCACTTTAGGGTTAGAACCGACTGATGTTTGGGGTAGTCAGTTAAGCTATGTCGTCAATCCCAACTTTGCGATCGGAGTTTTTGGTTTCGATCAACACACACGTGCCGGCACGATAAACATTGTTGCCGATTTCAGTCCGATTGAAGTAAATGACGCTTTTAGTGCGGAAGACGGTTGGGCGCCCATTATTCCTTGTTTACCTACCGACCCTATTCCTTGCTCGGTTGACGATTCGCTTGCTTTGGACAGCAGGGCCAGAACCAATATCTTGGCGGAATTGCCAAGGATTTGGGAATTTTATAACTTAAGTAGCCGAGGTGATACGACCAGGAGTCTTTACACTGACCCAAACTATATTGATTTTATTGACGGTCTTCCTTTTGTAATACTTTCGCATGGCCAGAATAGAACTGGTTCAGGGGCGCTCGTTTCCGGAACTTACCAATGTAACGACATAAGTGCCGCGAGTAATTTTGAAAGATATAACTCCTTTTTCAGTATTTGCAACTCAGCGCTCGGTACCTTGATAAATGTTTATTCAGCTACCGATCGCCACATTAACATCTTCGCTTACGAACGAGTTTCGCTTGACAGGTTCAGCGGTACGAGAACCGCAAATTATCAGAATGTTTCCACTGGCCAAGTCGCATCAGATGATATCGTCGGCTGGCTCACCAGACGCGAACTTGTCAGTCGCCTGCGTACGCTTGATATCCTGCCCGCACCCGTATTTGCTGGCTTATTAAGAAATCTGTAGAAGACTCAAGAAGCCTTTTTTGTTGTCTGACTTGACAACTTTTTGTTACCAATTAACGGGAAGATGTCTTGTCGCATGATTCCGTCTGAGCTTATTCCCGGCGCGGTCAATTCTCCGGTTCGAGCGTTTGGCGGTGTTGGCTCGAAAATTAAGCCGCCGCTCATCGCTTCTGGACGCGGCGCTGTAGTTTATACGGAAGACGGTCGCGCTTTAGTTGATTACGTACATGGTTGGGGTTCGATCATTGCCGGACACACCCATCCTGACGTAATGGCCGCAGTTAGCACCCAATGCACTAAGGGTATCGGCTTTGGTATGACTACCAACCTTGAATACGAATACGCCGCAATTTTGCGCGAACGAGTCGGGCTAGACATGTTTCGCGCCGTAAATTCAGGTACCGAAGCTACGATGACCGCGTTACGTCTAGCGCGAGGATATACCGGTCGCGACCTCATAGTCAAATTCGCAGGCTGTTACCATGGGCATGTCGACAGCATGTTAGTCGCAGCCGGATCCGGTGCGCTGACTTTCGGGCATCCATCGAGCGCAGGAGTAACCCAACAGACAGTGGCTGATACTCTGGTGCTTCCGTACAACGATCCGACAATGCTGCGGGAATGCTTTGCCAAGCATGGCGATAAGATTGCCGGAGTAATTTTCGAACCGGTCGCCGGCAATATGAATTTAATAATTCCTGACTCGGAATTTATTGACGAATTGGCCGCCTGTTGCAATCAAAGCGGTGCGCTTATCATCGCCGATGAGGTAATGACCGGATTGCGCGCCACGCAAAGTCTTGTCATTCGCGACCGTTACCGTGTTGAACCGGATCTAGTATGCTTGGGTAAAGTGATTGGTGGCGGATTACCCGCTGCCGCGGTAGCGGGCCGTAGCAAGATCATGTCGCTGCTTGCCCCAACCGGGCCTGTTTATCAAGCCGGAACGTTAGCGGGCAACCCGCTCGCGCTAACCGCCGCCATCGCGACCATCAACCTGCTGACGCCTGAGGCGCACACGCGGTTAAGCGAAGCGGCAGCTAGATTATGCACCGTACTCACAACCGCTGCTGCTGCCGCAAAAATCAAACTTTGCGCACAAAATATCGGCGCGATGGCCGGTTATTACTTGCTGGAAAAATTGCCGCGAAAATTATTTGACGTACAGCAAATATCGCAACATCAATATGAAATTTTTTATCAGCATATGCTGGCAGAAGGAGTATTGTTACCTCCTTCGAAATTTGAAGCTTGCTTCGTGGGTCTGGCTCACGACGACGACGCGTTCAAAGTAACCGAAACCGCCGCTATCGCCGCTTGTCATGCCGTTGCGCAGCTAGCTGAATAAGTCGACTTTAGATTTGTAATTGGGCGCCAATCGGGGTGGCTTGGAGCGCCCCGAAATCCGGCAACCCGCTATCTGCCTGTGTAACCTCGTACGTGGAAGGATCATCAAGTAGCGCGCACATCAGGCGGTTATTTAATTCATGGCCGGGCAATTCGCCGACATAGCGACCTATGATCAGATGCCCATCAATATAACAATCCCCGATCGCGTCAAGCAGTTTATGAGCGACGAACTCATCCGGCTGGCGTAGTCCCTCTTCATTGAGAACATCGTTGTCGGTCAGCACCACCGCATTTTCCAATGAACCGCCCAACGCGCGTTTGTTACTGAACATCAACTCCAGATCACGAACAAATCCGAAAGTGCGCGCCCGGGCGATATTGGCCACATAGGCCTGTCGGCTAGTAAATTCGAATACTAAGTGCTGCGGAGTGGTACGGATAATCGTTTCAGCAAAATCAAGCCGCATTTCCCAACACGGACGAGCTGCGGGCAGCAATGCGGCTTTGCGCAACCCGTTATCCATTGATACCTCAATCGGTTTTAAAATTCGGTAAAACTTCTTAGCCGCATCCTGTTCAGCTAAACCGCAATCGCGTAACAAAGTTATAAATGGTTGCGCACTGCCATCCATAATCGGCACCTCAGGCCCACCGATTTCGATTACAACATTATCAACACCGCAAGCGCACAGCGCACTCATCAGATGTTCAACTGTACCGATGCTTGCAGCTCCTTCTTTCAGGGACGTTGCCAGCTTGGTGTCGGTTACGTTGCGAGCTTTGGCACGCACCTTGACATTGGGCTCAAGATCGGTGCGCACGAAAACAATACCGCTATTTTCAGGAGCCGGCAACAAGCGTAATGAGATCAGCTTGCCGCAATGTAATCCAATCCCCTCAAACCGGATTGACGGCTCTGCCACCGTCCGCTGATTGGCATGGGCGATCATTTGCCCTAGCTGTGCTGGCGGCGCAACAGGGTCGGCAAATCCTTGTCTTCTTCACCAAGTAGATTACCTTGGAGATTGCTCTTGCGGTTACCCTGCAAAATGCCTCCGGTGCGCCGCTTGATAGGCGGTTGCGCAGAAACTGTTGTGCCACCAAAAGTCTGGCGTTCGCGATCTAGTCCCGTGGCAATCAGGGTGATGCGGATGCTTTCGCCCATCTCCTTGTCATTAACGAGCCCGAAAAACAAGGCTACATTATCCGATGCGGTCTTACGAATCACACTCATCGCGTCGCTGAGCTCTGAAGTGGAAAGACTTTCGGCGTCGGCGGTGACATTAATCAGCATCCCGCGCGCATTGGAAAGCTTGACCCCTTCGAGCAACGGGCATTCGATCACAGCGTTGGCGGCTCGCGCGGCACGATCCACCCCGCTTTCAGTGGCGGTACCCATCATTGCCTGTCCCATTTCCGACATAACCTTGCGCACATCGGCAAAATCCACATTGATCTGCCCCGGGCAATAAATTATTTCGCAGATTCCGGCAACCGCGTTGCTCAATATATCGTCTGAGTGCTTGAACGCTTCGGCCATGCTGATATCCGCACCGTAAACCTCGCTTACCCGGTCGTTCGGTACGATGATAATTGAATCAACGTATTTGCTGAGCATCTCAATGCCTGCAGCGACATTATGCTGGCGATTTTCCCAAATATAAGGCTTGGTTACCACCGCCGCGGTCAGGATTTCTTTGTTGCGGCAGATTTCGGCGATTACCGGAGCGGCACCGGTGCCGGTGCCCCCTCCCATGCCGGCGGTAATAAACACCATGTCGGAGCCGCTTACCATTTCTTCGAGACGATCCTGGTCTTGCCTAGCAGCTTCTTGAGCTTTCATGTAATCAGCTCCTACCCCTAAGCCTTTGGCGATATGATGCCCGATCTGAATTCGTTCTCCCCCTTCTTTGATCTGCTCCAAGGCCTGCGCATCGGTATTTACCGCATACATGCCTACTTCACCGTTCAATGAACTGCCAAGTAACGAGTTGACAGTGTTGCCTCCGCAACCGCCTACTCCCACGACCTTTATTTTGGCCTTGGACTTGCCTTCATCCACAAAATCAATATTGCTCATTTTAATTACTCCTCAAGTATTTTAGATAGATTTAGTCAAGGCTATTTGCCTTTGAAAATTTTGCGCAGCAAGGTTCCAAACGAACTGCTTTGATGGGGAATATGCTCGTTCATATTATGTTCGCTCCACAGCTTGAGCAAGCCTAGCGCCGCGGTAAACTCCGGCCCGGCTAGCTCGTCGGCGAACGGGCCTGAATAATCGTGTTTGCCAATTCGCACCGGCACACCTAACACTTCGTGCGCTATTTCGACTATGCCTTTGAGATTAGCCATTCCCCCGGTCAAGATTATTCCTGCGGCAAGCCTTTCTGGTCCGAGCCACTCGGTTAATTCTTGCTTTAATGCGTTAAGCATCTCTTCGACCCGGGCCTCAATCGTCATCGACAAAATATGTGGTTCAATCGCATCCTCTCCTTTGCCGCCGGCGTCATTCATCGAAACCGAGGATGCTTTGTCAAACTCCACCTGCACCGCACTGCCGATTTCGTGCTTTACTCTGGTGGCGCTGTGCATCGGAATGCGAAACATCTTTGCAATGTCGCGATCTATCGCCGACCCGCCGTTTGGTATCGTTCGTAGCAAGCGTGGCGCGCCGGTAGCAAATACGGCCACATCGCAACTGTCGCAACCCCAATCTAAAGTCGCCACACCCAAATCGCGTTCGTCTTCTGTGGTCAGCATGCTGCCCGTCGCCAACGCCGAAGAAAGCAAACGTCGGGTAGAAAGTTTGGCTCCGTCTTGACATGACCTGAGATTGGCCAAAGCATTTTTGCGCGCCGAAACAACATAGGCTTCGGCTTCTAGCAGATTGCCGCTCATACCCAGCGGATGCCGAATTCCGGCGTGACCGTCGATCGCGAACTGTTGCTCCAGCACATGCAATATTTCCATATCTTGCGGCAGTGGAAATGCTTGTAAAGTGTCTAAAGCCAGCTCAATATCCGCATCAGTTACCAAATTGCCCTGAATCTTGACATGGGCGTGTTTTTCCTCACCGCACATATGTTCGCCGGAAACTCCGGCGACAGCGCCGTGAGTTATCGGACCCCCGGCCATAAGTTCCGCTTGTTGCACCGCGCCGCTAAGAGCCTTGGCCGCACTGTTGATGTCGTTTAGCATACTGTTGGCATAACCTTGACTCGCCACGCTTCCCCAACCTGAAACCTCAAAGGAAGTGCCAACCGTCCTTCCGGCCAGTACCACAAACTTGCTAGCACCCAGATCCACCGCCGCGTATAAATTTTGTTGCTCCATTATGTTTCTTGCTTGGTTTCCAAACCGGTTACCGCCATGCCATGCGGATAGCGCAAATCTACGCGAATACTGTTGCCCTCGCCAAGCACTGACTGAACTCGCGGCCAGCTTGCAATTAAACGGTCCAGCCGCTCGCGTAATTTCCCTTCACCAAGCAACAACACCCAGCCGTTGTTTAAAAACATCCGCCAGCCGTCTTCAGCGTGGTACATCTGATTGATGTTTACTCCCAATTTATCAATCTGTTTGCTCATATCGGTGTACAAAGCGACTGCTTGCGGCAACAATGCGGTTTCTACTTCGAAGATTGGCAGGCTAGCGTTTGTTTGGCCTGGGTACCACTGACCGGTGCGGTCAACCAGACCCCCTTGCGCTGCCCGTGCAACCGGTTCGCGAGCCTGAACATTAACGACCAGCCGATCCGGATAAACTTTTTCGACTTCAACTTTACGCACTCCTGGCAATACCGCCAGCTCTGCTTCGATAACGTCGAATTTTCCGAAGACCAGCGACATCTGACCGGCCTGAGATAAAGCGTTACGCACGTTGGCAACAGTAATTTTGGCTCGGTCACCACGCACTTCGACCTGCTCCAGATGAAACAGTGGCCCGGCGGTGCTAAACACTGCCAGCAGTAGTACCAGCGCGCCGATAAGGACTAGTTCTTTAATCATTCGGCAAGCCTCAAAATACGTCTAATAAGTTCTGTGCTGTCGATACCGGCTGCGGCTGCGGCCTGAGGAACCAAAGAATGGCTAGTCATCCCCGGTACGGTATTAATCTCAAGTAGGTATAAATCATGACCGCTGATCATCAAATCAACGCGCCCCCAGCCTGCGCATCCTAGCAGGCGATAAGCTTCTCGAGCCAGTTGTTGGGCCTTATCATCAAGTTGTTTGGGTACCTGCGGTGGACAGATGTAGCGGGTGGTATCAAGCTCGTATTTGGCCGCGTAGTCGTATACCCCCGACGCCGCCTCGATGCGAATCCCCGGTAAGAGCAAGTCTCCCACGATTCCGTAGGTAAGTTCGATCCCTTCAACAGTTTGTTCCACGATAACCTTGCTATCTAGCATAAGGGCTTCTTGCACTGCCGACTCCACTTCGGCGCGGTTGCGCGCACGGCGGGTCGCGCAACTTGAGCCTCCACAATTAGGTTTTACAAATACGTCATGGCCCAAAGTAAGTTCAATTTCGTTCAACGTATCGTTTGAGCAGTCTTCAACCGTTTTCCACGATGCCGTGGGCAGACCGGCCAAATACCATATCTGCTTGCTTAGCGTTTTGTCCATGGCCAACGCGCACGGCAAATGACGCGAACCGGTGAAAGGAATATTCATCATTTCCAACGCGGCCTGCACGGTGCCGTCCTCACCGGAACCACCATGCAAAATAATGAACGCGCAGTCCGTTTTCAGATCACGCAGTTCGGCGATATTATGATCGCGCGGATCAAAGCGCACCACCTCCGCGCACAACTGTTCTAATTCCTTGCCCACCATCTGCGCGGATGATAACGATACTTCACGTTCTGGCGTGTCTCCACCCAAAAGTAGCGCCACCTTGCCAAATTCCTTGCTCATGATTTCTTACCCAATATCTTGACTTCGAGCTTTAGTTCGATCGCAAATTTGGCAAAAACCACACTACGCGCGTGTTCAATCAGATTTTCAATGTCAGCGGCACTCGCGCCACCAAGATTAACAATGAAGTTGCAATGCATGGGGGATATCTGTGCCGCCCCGATCTGATAGCCTGCCAGCCCGGCAGATTCAATTAGCCGCCCAGCTGATTCGTTTGGTGGATTAACAAATACTGAACCGGCGTTCGCGGTTCCTATCGGCTGAGTCTTTTCTCGCTCACGCATAATCTGTTCGGTGGTATCGGTATCAACGCTCTGAGTTGCGTCCAGTTTGAATTTTGCTTCGACAAACAATGCCTGACGGTAGTCAGGATGAGACACGCAACGATACCCCGCCTTGAACTCGTAGGCCGGAACATTCAGCAATTCTCCGGCCCGCGTCAACAAAGTCACCTGATGGACGAACTGCCAGGTGGTAGAGCCATAGCAGCCGGCATTCATAGCCAACGCACCTCCTACCGAACCGGGGATTCCGACCATAAAAGCAAGCTCTCCTAGTTGACAACTTGTTGCAAAGCGCGCTAGTTTGGGAGCAGCAACTCCGGCTTGCGCGCGCACAATACCCGGCTCGCCCAGGCTAAGCGATGTCAATCCGGGCGCAAGCCTCACGATCACGCCGTCCAAGCCTCCGTCGCGCACCAATAAATTGGAACCAAGACCGACAAAATAAAGTGCGACCTGCGGTTCAAGCGCTGTTATAAACTTGACCAGATCCTTCATATCCGCCGGTATGAACAGTTGCGCCGCCCGTCCGCCGGCACGCCAAGAGCTGTACCTTGCCATTGATGCGTTGATCAGCAACCTGCCGCGCACATCGGTATCCGCCATCACCATCATAGTCACCGCACCTTGTCGGCTAATTGTTTGGCTACTTGACCAATTGTTCCCGCCCCCATGGTTACCACCAAATCGTCGGTTTTAACCAGCCAACCAATACGTTCGTAAATTTCTTCAAATTCTTTGACAAAAACAACGTCGGTTTTGCTTCGCAGTCGAACCGCATTGGCTAGCGCGGTTCCATCAGAGTTAGCGATTGGCAACTCGCCGGCTGCGTATACCTCGGTTAATAGCGCAATATCCGCCGACGCGATGCAATCTGCCAACGCATCAAGTAAATCATGCGTACGGCTGTAGCGGTGCGGTTGAAAAACCAATACCAGCCGTCGATCCGGATAGGCCGCGCGCAAAGCTGCCAGTGACGCGCTTATTTCAGTGGGATGATGAGCATAATCGTCAACCAGTAAGACTTCGCTTTTGCCTAGTGTGATCTTGCCATGACTTTCCAAACGCCTGCCCACCCCGGCAAAATTTTCCAAAGCGGCAAAAGAAGGCTCCGGAGCGACATTAACCTCGTGTGCCACTGCCAGCGCGGCAAGGGCGTTGGCAACATTGTGTTCTCCAATGGTGTTGAGTTTCAGTTCGTGGGTGCCATAAGGAGCTTCAAGAATAAAGCTGGTACTGGAGGTGGCGATCCTGATATTGTGGGCGTGAAAATCAGCTTCCGGGTCCTTGAGACCGTAGCTGATTACCCGTTTGGAAATGAGTTTTTTGACATCGTTGAGCTGGGGATCATCCGCGCACAAGACACATACGCCATAAAACGGCAGGTTTTCGAAAAAATCAATAAACGCGCGCTTGAGCTCACGCAAATCCTGGCCGTATTGCTGTAAATGATCCGCATCAATATTCGACGCTACCGCGATAACTGGTGACAGGTGCAAAAATGAGCCGTCGGACTCGTCGGTTTCGACCACAATAAAATCGCCGTTGCCAAGTCCGGCGCTTGAGCCGAAGCGGCGCACTAGTCCTCCAACCACGTATGTGGGATCCAACCCACCTTCGTGTAACACGTTCGCAGTCATGCTCGTAATCGTAGTTTTGCCATGACTGCCCGCCACCGCGATACCCTGACGCAGACGCAGCAATTCATTGAGCATCTTCACTCTTGGCACGACCGGGATTCCGTCGCGTATCGCCGCCCGCACTTCAGGGTTGCTCGACGGTACCGCCGACGACACCACAATGACGTTGGCGCCTTTTATATTATCTTGCGCGTGTCCGATCGTAACTTTGATTCCCAAGTCGCGCAAAAACCGCTGGGTTTGACCATCAACGATGTCCGAACCTTGTACCGCGTATCCTAAATTGTGCAAAACCTCAGCGATACCACTCATCCCGGCGCCGCCGATGCCGACAAAATGTACGCAATTGATCCTATGCCGCATTAGTCAACTCCCGCTGACAAGCTTGCGCCACATGCGCGGCTGCTTGAGGTTTGGCAGTCTGGTAAGCCTTACTTGCCATTTCTTTTAGGGTTTCGCGCGCGCTGAGACGATCAAGTACCTTCACCAGATTTTCTGCATCGCCAAGCTCAGAATCAACGATCATTGCGGCCGCGCCTGCTTCAACTAACACTTGAGCGTTACGCTTTTGATGTGCGGCCGCATACGGGTACGGCACAATCACCGCTGCCACTCCAACAGCCGCGACCTCAGCAATGGTTGATGCCCCACCTCGGCAGATAATCAAATCAGCATCGAGCATTTTGTCGGCAATATCATCTGTATAAGCGAACACCGTTGCTTGAAGTTTGGCGTCAGCATATGCTTGCTGAGTCGCCGCGACATTTTCTTTTCCTGCCAAGTGATTTGTTTGCCAGTGCGTTCGAGTCTGTGCCAACGCTTTTGGAACACCCGTATTTAACGACACCGCACCGCGACTACCTCCGATCACCAATAGCCGTAACGGCCCGTCTCGTTTGGCAAAACGCTTGGTCGGATCGATGCAATCGACAAATTGCAGTCTGACCGGATTACCAACTAGCTTGGGAGAACGATTTGTAAACGTAGCCGGATAGCTGGTAATGATCTCGTGCACCAACGGCGCAAGCATCCGATTGGCAAGACCGGGAATCACGTTTTGCTCGTGGATGAGACGCCTGATACGACGCAAATATCCTGCGATCATACCCGGTAAAGACGGATAGCCGCCCATCCCTAGTACCAACCGCGCGTCGAGTTCAGTCAGATGTCGCTTGGCCGCCAATGCTGCCGGCAGCAACCTTAGCATGCTTTTGAAATAACCGAATTTACCACCGGTCGGCGCCGCATAGCGTACAGTCCGCAATTCGATATCTTGTTTGGGAATGAGGTTTTCCTCCATGCCTCCTTGTGTCCCCAACCAAGCTACCGCGATACCTAGCTTACGAAGTTCAGCGGCCACCGCAAGACCCGGGGTAATATGACCGCCGGTTCCACCGCCACAAATAACCACCTGAGCGCTCATGCTCTAGTCAGCCTTGTCAGCTGTGAATTTTTGCTTGAAATATTTTCATACGCCAAAATCTGCAACAGCGCAATTGACACCAGCCATGCCACCACGCTCGAACCGCCGTATGACAGCAGCGGCAACGTCAAGCCTTTGACCGGCAATAACGAAAGATTGCTCCCGATATTAATGAACATTTGTACGACCAGCAATAACCCTATCGCTCGGGCTAGCAATGCTGAAAAAAACCGCCCGTTTTTTTCCGCATTCGCAGCAATGACGAATGCACGGGTCATGATGATGCTATACAGCAAGATCACCACGGTAAAACCCCAAAAACCGGTTTCTTCAGCCAGCACTGAAATAATAAAATCGGTGTGCGCTTCAGGCAAGTGCGACCATTTTTCCACGCTTTGGCCCAATCCACGCCCCACCCAGCCACCGCGACCAAAAGCCATCAACGAGTGAGTCTGATGATAACCGCTACCTAGCGGGTCGCCGAACGGGTCGGCAAACGCCAGTAGTCTTTGCATTCGGTACGGAGCGGCAACAATCAACATGCCGGCCGCGGCCGCACCTAAGCCGCCTGCTACCACGAACAGCCATAAGTTGGTGCCGGCCATGAACATCACCGCCAACACCAATACGGTAATGAGCACGGCCGAGCCAAAATCCGGCTGCAAAAGTAAAAACACATCCGCGACCAAAACCACCATAAGCGGTTGTGCAAATCCTCTGAATGTCGAAAGCGAGTCGCGCATCGCCGCGCAATATGAACATGCGTACACGAGTACCAGTACCTTGGTAAATTCAACAGGCTGCACCGTTGCCACGCCCAAAGTTATCCAACGCGCGGCTCCTTTATCAGTCGCAACTCCCAAAACCGGCAGGTGTACCAGCAACAACGATCCGACTGCCAACGCTGCCAACGCAAGCGAGTACTGTCTCAACACCGCCAACGGCAACAGCTTCCACAACACTACGCCGATACCAATTCCAATCGCTGCATGAAAAAGCTGTTTAAGTAAAAACGCCCAGGCTAGCTGACCGGCAGCATTAGTTATAGTGGCCGAATAAATTGCGATCAGTCCCACAGCCAACAAAGCGCCTGACGCCACCAGTGACAGCTTGTCTAAACCATCAATACCTGATCGCAATACCGGAATACTGCGCCAGTAATTATGCAACCGCGTCAACATGTTTGATACAGGTGGTCACGGCACGCCGGAAAGCCATTCCTCGCGCGGCGTAATTGGAAAACTGGTCGGTACTTGCGCAGGCCGGCGACAACAGCACGTAATCGACGTTAAGTCGCAAAGCTTCAGCGTGAGCCAACTCCACAGCGCTTTGCATATCACTAGCGAACGAAACTGGTGTATCGCTATTTTTGAGCGCTTGAGCGATCAAGGACGCGTCTTGGCCGATCAGTATCACCGCACGCGCTTTGGTTGCTATCACATCATTTAGTTCATCAAAACTTTGTCCTTTGGCGACGCCACCTGCGATCAACACACAATGCTTGTCAAGCGCGTTGAGCGCCGCAACTGTGGCTGCGACATTGGTTGCCTTGGAATCATCCACGTACACTAATTTTTCATCGCGTTCTATAGTGGCAAAGCGATGCGGCAATCCTTCGGCTTTGCGCAGATAATCCAGATGCGAAACACAATCGTGTTCGGGCATTATTTGACCGGCTATCGTCAACGCCGCGCAAGCAAGATCAGGCATGATTCCGGCGCTTAGCAAATCAACACAAGGCAACGGCGCAAGATCCAAATCACGACAGATCAATTTGTGGTTTTTAATCTGCCAGCATACTTCGGCATCAGTGGCGCTAACACCTATTTGCGTCTTTGCCTGGGTAGCGGCCTGACTGCTTATGGCGTCGCCGGTGTTGTATATGGCGATTGTCGCGCCGGTATAAATTTTCGCTTTGGCGGCTGCATACTTTGATAATGATCCGTGCCAGTCAAGATGATCAGCGGCAACATTGAGCAAACAGGCGACATCTGCGTTTAGGTCGCCGTTGAGCGCGGCTAGCTGGAAGCTTGACAATTCCGCAACCACACAATCGGGCTGCTTTTTGCTACGCCGCCAGTTGCCCAGGGCGTCAAGTAACGGACGGCCGATATTGCCTACCGCCTCAGCGGTTGATCCGGCGGACTGTATCATCCGGGTGACCAGATGAGCAACCGTACTTTTGCCGTTGGTGCCGGTGATACATACCAGGCGCGGCCAATGCCGGGCCTGACGCATACCTGCCAAAAAGCATTCAAGATCTCCGCACAGCGGTAGTTGCGCGGGTAGGCGCGACAAAGCAATGCCCGAAGACACCGCCACCTTATCATAGCAAGTTGCGGACAGTTGTTCATAACCGGCGACTTTGCGCACCGTAAGCTGAGGGTACTCTTCATGTAATGCGTCTTGTTCCGGCGGCGAGGCTCTTTCGTCAACGATATCAACCTGCCAGCCTTGCTCGACGAAATGACGCACGAATGACATCCCGGTTTTACCCAGATGCACGACCAACACCCTGTTGCTCATCGTATTTTCAGCGACGCCAGACCGCATAACACCAAAATGATAGTGATTATCCAAAACCGTACCACTACCGTGGTTTCAGGCCAACCTTTTTGCTCAAAATGATGATGTAGCGGTGCCATGCGGAAAATTCGCTTACCGGTAAGACGGTAAGAACCCACCTGCAAAATTACCGAGACGGCTTCAAGAACAAACAACCCGCCCATAATCGCGAACACCAGTTCTTGTCTTATCGCCACCGCGACCGTGGCCAGCGACGCACCGATTGCCAGCGAACCGGTATCACCCATGAACACTTGAGCCGGCGCCGCATTAAACCACAAAAACGACAGACCCGCTCCAGCCAAGCCGGCGCAAAAAATAACCAACTCCTGCGCGCCGCCCACATTAGGCACGTCAAGGTAGCCGGCAAAAACGTTGTGACCTGCCACGTAAGCTAGCATTCCCAGACCCGAACAAATCATCACGGCCGGCAAAATCGCCAGACCGTCAAGACCATCAGTAAGGTTAACCGCATTGCTCGACCCGACGATGCAAGCCCAACCGACAATAAAAAAACCGATAACTCCAAACGGCAACACCAGATCTTTCCAGTACGGAACCAGTATGCCGGAATGATCGCCGACAGCGGTAAAACGCCACAGCAACGTCAAAATCAACAATCCGCTGAGCGTCTGCAACATGATCTTAACCCGGGCCGATATGCCTTTGCTACTTGCCCTGCGCAATTTGCTCCAGTCGTCGATAAACCCGATGACCGCAAATATGATGGTCGTCAGCAACAGTATCATCAACAAACTGTTGGTCAGATCCGCCCACAATATGGTGGCAACCAACTGGGCGCCTAAAATCACGATTCCTCCCATCGTCGGCGTGCCGTTTTTACCCAGATGCGAAGCCGGCCCGTCGGTGCGCACATGTTGACCGACCGCACGGCCACGCTGCCAGCGTATGAAATACGGATAAACGATCAGCCCTATCACCATCGCGGTTAGCGCGCTGAACACTGCGCGCGAGGTTACATAAGTAAATAAATTAAGCACGCCAAGATCGCTTTTGTACGCTTCAGCCAACAGATACAACATTTACCGCTACTCCTGAGTAAGAAGGTGTACTACTTCTTGCATTGCCATCGCGCACGAACCTTTGACCAATACCGCACTGCTGTAACCTAGCAAATCTCTGACGCAGTTTGCCAATTCCGTCTTCGATGCGAACGCGCGTCCATGAGAGTTGTCTGCCGCCGCGATTGCTTGGGTACTATGTTCACCGTAGCCAAGTACGTAATCAATCTGCTGCGCAAATGCTTTGGTTACCGTCTGATCATGCAAACACTGGGCCTGGTCGCCCAATTCAAGCATGTCGCCCATTACCAAAATTTTGGTTTGTTCCGGGCGGTTGGCCAACGCATTAATCGCAACTTCGAAAGATTCCGGCGATGCGTTGTAAGTGTCATTGATAAGTACCATCTTAGGACACATAACGACTTCCTGCCGTCCCGGCACCCCGGCAAAATTTTCCAGTCCCGCGTAAATATAATCATTGGGCACTCCCAATCGCCATGCGGCAGTCGCCGCAGCTAACGCGTTAGCCTGATTATGGGCCCCGGTTACTTGTAACGCGACTTCGCGCGGTCGGCTTGAACCATCAAAGCAAAAGTAAAAATCCCGATCTTGCAACCTACGACACAAAGCGTCAGGATTGCCAGCGTACGAAAACGACAGCACTTCACATTTGGCGGCCTGGCGCAGCCACAACGAATAATGTTTATCGTCGTGGTTTAGCACCACCGGGCTTTGTGGCGCGATATTCTCTAGCAACTCACCTTTGGCCCGCACAATATCTTTTTCGCTAGCAAAGCTGCCCAGATGAGCGCGCCCAGCGTTGGTAATGATGCCCAAAGTGGGTTGAGCCAATAAAGTCAAAGCAGCGATTTCGCCGGCGTGATTCATTCCCGCCTCCAGTACCGCATATTGCTTGTCGTCTGACAAGCCGAGCAAAGTCAACGGCAAACCAATATGATTATTATGGTTTCCTGTCGCACACAGTACACGATCCGAACCCAAGTACTGTTCCAAGATAATACGCAACATCTCCCGAGTGGTCGATTTACCGTTACTACCGGTTATCAGTACCACATGTCCGTTAAATTGCTCGCGCTTCCATTTTGCCAACGCATGAAGCGCTGACAGGGTATCGGGCACTATGAGCTGGGGCAAATCACAATCGATCTCGTGCGCGACAATCGCGGCAGAAGCGCCGGCTTGGCAAGCTGCCTTAACAAAATCGTGCCCGTCGCGGCGGGCTACCAAAGCAATAAAAATTTCGCCCGCGCATAATTTGCGACTGTCAAACTGCAATGTGCCGAACTGTTCAAGGTTACCACGTAGCCAGCGACCGCCGGTTATAGTCGCCGCGCGTTGCGGGGTAAGGCAACTAAGTTGTGCTGTTTGTTGCGTCACTGGGCTAGTGCCTCTCGCATCACTTCCGCATCGGAAAAATGCTCTTTACGCAAGTTCGGTCCGATAACGGTGGTTTCATGTCCTTTGCCGGCGACTAATACCACTTCGTCACTCTTTGCCTGCGCCACTGCCGCTATTATCGCGGCGCGGCGATCAAGAATAGTACTTGCCCCGGGAGCCTGTGCGGCGATTTCGGCGGCGATCTTCACGGGATCTTCATCCCGGGGATTATCCGAGGTGATAATTACGGTGTCAGCATAGCGCGTCGAAACGCGTCCCATCTGCGATCGCTTAGTCGAATCGCGGTTGCCTCCGCAGCCGAACACACAAATTAGCTTACGGTGCGGATAAGCTTCACGCAACGCGGCCAAGGTGTTCTTTAGCGCCTCAGGGGTATGCGCAAAATCAACATAGGCAGCCGGGTTACCTTCGCCTATCAGTTCAAGTCGTCCCGGTAACGCCGACAGTCGCTTTATGCCTTCGATCAGCTTATCCCAAGCAACCCCCAGCTGCAACGCCCCGGTTGCAGCTAGCGCGACATTGGCAACATTGAACTTACCCGGCATCGGCAATTCGAATTCGACGTTCTTGTTTTGAAAGTGTAAACTGCCGCGAGCGCCGCGAGCGCCTTGGCCGTGATACTCCCAACACACCTTGCATTTTTCGTTGGTGCCACACAGCGTAACTTCCGCAACGCTAGCATCAATGATGCGTTGCGCATGATCATCATCGGCATTTACGATTACGGACGATAGTTCCGGACGCTGAAAAAGCAAACACTTGGCAGTCAGATAAGAATCTTGATTATCATGGTAGTCGAGATGGTCGTGGCCTAAATTGGTAAAGACCGCCACATCACAATCAAATCCGTTAAATCTACCTTGTACCAGTCCGTGCGAAGAAGCTTCCAACACCGTAGCTTCGACCCCCGCGGCCACAAATTTCGCCAGCAGTTTTTGCAACTCGGCCGCATCCGGAGTAGTCAGATCAAGCTTGTCAAATTGCTGATTGCTAACGCTTGCGCCTAGCGTTCCGACATAACCGGTATTCACTCCCGCGTCGCGTAATAACTGCGCGCACCACAACGCCACTGTGGTTTTACCGGTGGTACCGGTTATCGCGACGGTGCTTAGCTTTCGGCTCGGTTGTTCATAGTATTGCGCGGCAATCAGACCGGCTTGATCGGCCAAGTTAGTCACCGCCATATTCGCCACTTGACAAGACTGATCCCAATTTCCGCCACGTTTTTCCCACAGTACCGCAATCGCGCCTTGCTCAACAGCCTGACCGATCAGAGTGCGACCGTCGACTTGAGCTCCCGGCCACGCCAAAAAAACATCGCCGGCTGACAACCGGCGTGTGTCGCTGGTCAGGCTTGAGCCTGGCTTTGCGTGCGTATGCAAGAAAGCCACAACCTTTTCCATTAGTCAGCCAAAGCGAGCGTGTCTGTTACGTCTATCGGCTCATTTTGCTGGTCAGGAGGGATTGAGTACATTCGCAAAGCATGACTCATCAGTTCAGAAAATACCGGTGCCGCAACCGTTCCGCCGTAGTAACCATTCTGCGTTGGTTCATCAATCATTACCGCGCATATAAAGCGCGGGCTTGAGGCCGGAGCCATTCCCACAAAAACTGACTGATAGCGACTTTGATCATAGCCTTTAACTCCATCCTTGCGTTTATGGGTTGTTCCGGTTTTACCGGCTACGCGATAGCCGCTGATACTGGCCTTCGGCGCTGTGCCCTTGGTGGATACCACGTTTTCAAGTAAGCGCAGTATCGACGTGGCAGTCGCTGCTGATAATACCTGCTTCGGATTTGAGCCGGGGCCGCCGCGTACGATGGTCGGACGCGGAAGCAAGCCCTTGTTGCCTATCGCCGCATATGCGCGGGTTAGCTGAAGCAAGTTGACAGACAAGCCGTAGCCATAAGCCATTGTTGCTTTTTCCACCGGACGCCATGATTCATAGTCACGCAACACTCCCGTGATTTCGCCGGGCAATCCTAGCAACACCTGAGGAGAAAAGCCCAAATTACTATAGCCTTGGTACATCTTCTGGTCGTCTAGCAACTCAGCAATTCGCACCGCTCCGACATTGCTTGAACGCATTAGAATTTCACCAACCGACAAATCAGTGTCGATTTTTTTGTCTTTTACCGTGTATCGACCAAAGCGTATCGGCCGAGCGGTTTTCAAAACGGTGCCGGGTTCGATCAGGTCTTCTTCCATCGCAATTGCCGCGAGCAACGGTTTGATGGTCGATCCAGGTTCAAACAAATCTTGGATCGCCCGATTGCGACGTTCTACGGTGCTGCTTTTACCGCTGTTGGGGTTGTAAGTCGGTACGTTGGCCATTGCCATGATTTCGCCGTTTAAGGCATCCATCAAAATCAGCGCGCCAGAAGTCGCGTTATGTTTTTCTACCGTGCGGCTAAGCGCAACTGAAGCATAATATTGCAAGCGCGCGTCGATGGTCAGCACCACATCGCGACCGTTGACGGCGGGGACTTCTTTGAACTGTTCCAACACTTCGCCACTAGCGGTACGCAACACCAATAATTCACCTTCTTGCGGAGCAAGCTTTCCGTGTTCAGCTCCTTCTATGCCGGCCTGGCCTTTGCCGGTGTGATCAGTAAATCCGGTGATGTGCGCCGCTTCTTGCGCAGCGGGATAAAAGCGGCGGTAACGTCTTTCGAATCGCAGGTGAGGTAACTTACGACTACCTATCAGTTGCATTTCTTCTGGCGAAATGCTATGACGCAAATACGCAAAACCGATATTACGCGCCAAAATTCCGCGTAGCTTTTCATCGTCGATTTGCATTGAACGGGCAATGTTCGCGACCGCTTCGGAATGGGCTTTGGTACTTTTGCCTCTCGCCCACCGCGTGAACAAAATAGGATTGATGAACGCTGAATAAACCACTGCGCTTATCGCCAATGGCCGACCGTTACGATCCCAGATTACCCCGCGTTCTCCTTGCAGATTTATGCTGTCAATATAGCGCTTGTCCGACTGCTGGATCAACATGTCGCCTTGGACCAAACTTCGCCACAGCGCTCCAGCCAACAATACCAGCAAAGCAGTCGTGCACAGCGCGATAATTAGCTTTATGCGCCACGGCGGACAAGTAGTCGAGCGTTCAAGCATCCGAATCATCGCGTATACTCCGGTGCCAGCGAACGCAACGTCCCATTGTCAACACTAGGAAATATCATGTTGTGCTCGCCACTGGCTTGCGCATGAAGCTCGGCATAGTCGGAAAATGATGCCAATTCAATTTGATAGCGTCGATTTTGCGCACGCAACTCGATATTTAGTTCCGCTGTGCGATTTAGCTCCGCCTGTAACTTGCGAGCTTCATAACGAACATTTACCAAGATCAGCGCGGCGATGCAACACATCACCGCCAAGATCAGCAACAACTTAACTGAAATGGTGTCCTTCACAGCTTTACCCCGACTCGCAAACATGCGCTGCGCGAGCGCCGGTTGTCTTGCTGTTCATCTTTGTCAGGCCTTTGCATCTTGCCAAGCTGCTTCATTTGCCTGTAACCGTCATCAACTGCGCGTAAGAAGTGTTTGACTATGCGGTCTTCCAGCGAATGAAAACTAATCGCTACCAATCTGCCTCCCACACATAACAGTCGCGCAGATTTGGCCAACCCCGCGACCAGACTTGAAAGTTCATCGTTGACCCAGATTCGTAATGCCTGGAAGGTCCTGGTTGCTGGGTGAATTCGCTTCCAACCCGGACCGGACGCGCAGGCGGCGGCCAAATCAGCGGTATCGTTAAGCCTGCCCTCGCGTCGGCGCCGCAAAATTAATCGCGCCACTTTTTTCCAACGTCGTTCCTGACCGTATTCACGCAGCACGCGTCCAAGTTCAGTTTCGGAAACCCTGCTTAGTTTGTCCAGCAAAGATGGGCCGCTGCTTACATCTAGGCGCATGTCAAGCGGAGCCGCTTTAGCAAACGTGAAGCCGCGCTCGCTACTATCTAATTGCAAGGAGGAAATACCCAGATCAAACAGTACTCCATTGATTTTGCCTTGCTGATCCGACGAAACCACTTCATCTAGATCGCAAAAATTCGCATGATGAAAACTGAGTCGTGCATCGGCGATTTTGGCGGCGCTGCGCGCGCCGTTGGCGTCCGCATCAATCGCGATAATTTTGCCGTCTGCCCCGAGCTTGCGCAGAATTGCCCGGCTATGGCCGCCACCGCCGAAAGTCGCGTCTATATATGTGCCGGCAGGATCAATATCTAAGCCTTTGATGACCTGTTCAACCATAACCGGCTGATGTTCAGGTTGTGCCTCCAGCTCAAATCCGGAAGGTTTCATCCCATCCATCCGGCATCTGCCATTTGTCGTCTTTGAGCATATCATGCCGATATTTGGAGTTCAGGTTGTCAAGAACCTGCTTGCTCCACAACCGAATCTTGTTGTCCATCCCCAGAAACGTAACCTCACTGATGATTGACGCGTGCTCAAGCAGCGCTTTGCCAATCTTGATGCGTCCGGCGCTGTCGAATTCGACATCATCTTCGGCCATACCGATAATTGTTTGTTTAAAATATTCTGAATGCCCCCCAGAATCAGGCATTCCGCTAACGCTACTCTCAAGCTTCTCATATACAGCCTTGGCCATGATCATCAAATAACCATAGGGGTTGGCAGTAACCACCAGCTGCTCAGATTCGTTACGTTCAAAAATTTCACGAAATCGGCTGGGGATAACCACTCTTCCTTTGGCATCAACCTTGCCAGATAGTGTTCCTCTAAATCGCTGGCTAAAGTCACGCATAAATTACTATACCACAAAATCCCACAATATGACACATTTTAATAACATATTCATACCGTTAATCCAAATAATCAATATAGCTATTGAAAAACCTATTAAAATAACCTATGATTAACTATAGATTTATCAATGGTAAACAACAAATGCTAAACAAAATCAAACTCTTACCTATTTTTATTATCGGTATGATTGTTCAACCTTTTTCGTATGCCGAAGACGACTATTTGGCTACTGCACGGGTGGTTGGTACCACCCCTGTTATCGAAAAACTATACGCGCCTTCCAGAAAATGCGATCATCCGCAATACAGAAAAGCCAGAAATGACGGTGATTTTATTTTCGGAGCTTTGCTAGGTGGAGTAGCCGGCGCGCAAGTCGGCAAAGGTTCAGGCCGGGATGCCGCCGCCGCTTTGGGAGCAGTTCTAGGTGGTAATCTTGCTGCAGGCGGCGGGCAATTGACCGGCGAAGAGTTGTTAGGCGCGATTGCCGGTGGCGCGATTGGCAACACGGTTGGGGAAGGCACAGGTAAAACTGCCGCCACCGCAGCAGGTGCGGTGTTGGGAAACGCCCTAGCTAGCGGTATGTTGTCGCGCAATCGCGATAGCTACAATAGAGTTTGCGGCAGAAACGTTACGTCGCGCAATGTGATTACCGGCTATGATGTCAGGTACGAATACAACGGACTGCAGTTTGTCGGCCGTTTGCCTTACAAGCCTGACCGGGAGGTCGACATCCTCATAAGCGCAGAAATTCTTGAAGATCGCACTTTATAAGATAACCGCGTAACGCGCCTAATGCGGGTTATTTACCTAATTGACCCGCCAGCTACGCTAAACGCGCATAGCGACAGTACAATCGAATTAATGCGCGCCCAGCAACGCGCTGGTGATGACGTTTTTTTTGCATTGGCCAACCAAATGAGCCTGGTGTCCGGACATTTGGAAATAATTGCCCAACCGGTTCAACTCAACGACGATGACCGGAACTGGTTTAACGTACGTGGGAATTATCAGAATCTTACTATCGCGGACATCGACCTTATATTTATGCGGCTTGAGCCGCCAGTCGGCAGCGCCTATCGAACCGTTTGCCAGATGCTTATGTTCGCTCAACGTGCCGGAGTATCCGTAGTCAATGATCCAGCCACACTGATCACTGGCGAAGAAAAGCTAAATGCGCTACGTTTTCCGCAACTTTGTCCACGTACCTTAGTAAGTAACGACCGCGTTCGAATAATCGAATTTGTTGCAACATTGGAAGGCGGCAGTATGATCAAACCGCTTGGGGGCTTCGGCGGTCAAAGCGTATTTTCATTCGCAGCCAACGACAGCAACTTGGAAGTCGCGGTGGATTCTTTGCTAGCTAACGGGCACAGCGTGTTAGCCCAGGAACGGTTGCGCGAGATCAGCGAAGGAGATCGCCGAGTACTGGTTATAGAAGGTGAGCCTTTCGCCTATATGATAAATCGCATTCCCTCCGCAGGTTCTCATCTAGGTAACATGGGTGCCGGCGGCATCGGTACAGCCAAGCAACTGGGCGAACCGGAAAAATCCATTGTGGCCGCGATCGGAAGCCACCTGCGTGATGCGGGTATTTTATTTGCCGGTATCGATATCATCGGCGGTAAATTGACCGAGATCAACATCACCTGCCCGACCGGGTTGCGTGTCGTGCGTGATCAGACCAATAGCGATCCGGCCGCCCGGATTATTGAAGCAGCCAAAAAAATATCTGCTTGAACTTACTTTGCATTATCACCAGCGAAAACTTTCCATCCGCCTTACTATCGGCAAGAACACACCCCATGCTGACGCAGTCGCGTCGCCAAGCTCGTCGGCTAAACTAAGATCGGCATAAGGATTTCGATCACTTGTCTTGCGCCAGCGCAGGCGCAATACTTGTTCGTTAACACGCAACCTGCTTTTCGCCCAATCAAAATCAAACTTATCGGCTAACAGCTCGTTTAGTCGTGCCCGATGTGCGCGCAATTGTTCAAACTGATTGGCGGCCTGAGCGTGATTGGCATGATGAATGCGAATCTCAACACAAAAACCGCGCTGACTAATCAGATATAAAACCGCCATTCTTATGCCACGGCGCCCTAGTCCGAATAGCAAACCGCGCGAACCTGCGCCCAAAGCTCTTTGCTTGCGCACCTGCTGGTTGGATACTGCGACCACCTTCTTGGCTACATGCGCCCAAAAAATACGCCGCGCTCGCTGACGTTCCCATGTGCTGGCTTTGGCGGCGAGTTGCCCGGTCGGAACAACGGTTAAACGCATAGTACCGACACTTGCGGTGCGCGGTGCACGATATTTGGCGTGAATGATCGTAATTTTCGCGGTGGCCAAGCAGCCTAGCAAAACCGCGAGCAGTTTTTTCACCGAGGCTTGCCAGTTCGCGATCACCACATAAACCTGTTTGGTTTTGGGCCGCAAAGAGGCCTCTAAAATTTCCACCAGTTGCTCAACGCTTGGTCGCGCCGGCAAGCATATCGCGACCGGCGATTTAACCACTCCCAGCTTGGTACCAAGTTGCGGATCAACCCAAAGCTCACAACCTGATTGTGGCACGGTAGTTAAAACTGGTTGTAATTTGCGGATCCACGTGATAAATGCACCAACATAATCATCACCGTGCAAGCTGTCTTGCTTGAGTACCAACGGACTATCAACCGAACTGTCTAGTTTCGCACTGATTTGCGGTTTAGAAAAATAGGCCACCGGAACATCGTTATCTGTAGCGACCGCCTGTACCTCAAGCAAATGCAAACAGCATATCTGCGGACAAGCACTTTTGATAAGGCGAAAAAAATGTTTCATTCTTTCTGGATAACTTTCAGCTACCATTACACCGTGCGCGGCGTCATGCTCTAGCACATAACCAAGCAGACGCATAGCATGATCTAAATCACTGGTTCCAAATTGCGATTCGATCACTACCGCCGCGTCACCTTGTTCCACACACAGTAAATCGCATCGGCCCGCGTCAGAGAAAGTCTCACGATCAAGCATTTCAAGTTCCAGACCGATTGCGTCACCTAGTCTTTTCAGTACCACATTCCGGGCTAGCCAGCAATTAAATTTTGCCTCGTTGCCCCAGACGGCCCTCGCAGCTAATCTACCTCCCGGTTTTATTTCATCGCTACGTTGCGAATTCCATGTCAGGATCTCTTCTCCTGCTATGCGTCAGTATGCTGTGATAGAGCTTTTTCGATTATCGAGATTCGCAACTTGCGCACCGCTGCGGCCGGTGCTTGTTGATCAGATTGCGCGGCCTTGGCGACATCAGCCAACATACTGGCCCGGTAGAGCCGCTGTATCAGTCGGCGGTTAGGATGAAGCGCATATGAATCAACCTGCGGATTGGCCGCGTAATCACAGTCGGCGACTGCAAGCAAACACTTGAGAATCCTATCATTCCGCCAAACGCCAAGGCGACCAAACATCTCAACAATCTGTTCGGCATCAAACTTGGCGAAGTTATGCACATTGCCGTGCTCCGCGACCGCAACAAGTACTTGCTTGGTGATCTGCGTCGGCACCCTTAGCCGCACGCAAACTTCTTTGGCGATCGGGACTCCCGCCTCTTCATGGCCAGGATGATTGGGCAGCTTCTCGGCAGGTGTAACCGCTTTGCCTACATCATGTAGCAACGTCGCAAGGCGCACTTCGAGTGGCCACCAATTGATCGCGGCAGTATGCAATACTTCTAAAGTGTGCGTGCCGACACAACCTTCCGGATGCATGCGCGGATTTTGCTCAACACCGAACAACGCTTCAATTTCAGGCAAAATCTGGCCCAACGCACCGCAACTTCGTAAAGTCTCAATCAGCAATTTGGGACGGCAGCCTGCCAAGCCGCGCGAAAATTCCTTCCAAATTCGCTCGCCGGAAAGTTCGGTTAATTCGCCGCTCGCGACAATCTGACAGATTAGCTTATGGGTTTCCGGAGCAATCTCGAAATCAAGATCGGCACAATAGCGGGCGGCGCGCAACACGCGCAACGGATCTTCGCTGAATGCTTCAGAGACATGACGTAATGTGCGCAAAGATATATCACGCCGTCCTCCATATGGATCAATCAATTCGCCGGTATCGCTTCTGGCCATCGCATTGATGGTAAAGTCGCGCCGTAACAGATCCTGTTCAAGCGTCACATCCGGATCGGCGTAGAACACAAAACCTTGGTGTCCCACTCCCTTTTTGCGCTCGGTGCGGGCAAGCGCATACTGATCGCTTTTGCCAGGATGGATGAATACCGGAAAATCTTTGCCGACTGGCTGATAGCCGGCGGCAATCATCTGTTTTGGGGTCGCTCCGACTACCACATAGTCGACATCATGTGACTGGCGACCCAAAATTTTGTCCCTGACAACTCCACCCACCTTGTAAAACCGCATGGCCAAAGCCTAATTGCGTCGTGCTTGATGACGAAAATCGTTGTAAGAGTTAGAAGACGAAGTGGCACCGCACGTGGCCTGCAAATAATCACGTAGTCTAGTCAGTGGCTTGGTGACCAAAGCTTCAGCGTTGTTACCCTTGGTAGCGTCACAAACGCTAGGCACGCTCATTGAAGCCAAATTGTCACGGGTAAGCAGCGGCGGTAAAAAAGGAATGAATTCCATAAATGTCGCAAGCATAGTGGAGGCAAAACTATTCAGCGAAAACACCTTGCGCTTGATATTCATCGCGTCACGCAACTGCATGACGATCTCCATCAAATTGAGCTCATCAGGCCCTCCGGCTGACAGCACCTTGCCGTAGCAGTCAGGATTGTGCATGCAAGCGACAATCATATCCGCTAGATCATCCACCCAAATCGGTTGAAAACGCGCTTCACCATTGGGCACAAACAATATCGGTGCTAGGCGCAACAGTTTGGCAAACAGGTTGACGAAATTGTCGCCCGCGCCGAACACCACCGACGGTCGGATAATCGTCAGCTCAGTAAGCCCCACTTTGGTTACATAAGCCTCGCCTTTACCTTTGCTACGTAGATAACGGCTCGGTGCACCTGGTACGGCATTGAGTGCGCTGACATGAATAAGCTGGCGCACGTTGCTGGCTC
>JAZHEJ010000040.1:125023-126751 GCA_036679665.1 Candidatus Tethybacter castellensis
GATACTGAGCTTTATCATTTTATCGGCAAGGACATCATGAATTTTCATGGACTGTTTTGGCCTGCCATGCTTGACGCATTCGACATGTACATTATCAAACTCGCCGCGCTCGGTTTCGTGCAAAATACCAACCAAATTGACCACGGTTTCAGCGCGTGCCACCAGCTTGGCCAGCGAATACTGGTCGAACGGATCGCACGCAACCACATCGGTGTTGGGTAATACGATCAAATCTTCTTTGATGCGTTCGCGCTGCCGAGTGGGCACAATGACGTGATGCCCCGCCGCCACAAACTTGGCAACAACTCGGCGGCCGACAAACCCGCTACCCCCAAATACTACAGTTACTTGCATACGCAATATTGTAATTGTTTCATTTTGAAAAAAATCTAAGCGATGTTAGAAGTACCCGGTTACAAAAATCGCGCCGCAACGTTCACTCACGATAACAAACGCAATTTTTCGACCGAAATAAGCGACCTTTGGCTATCTGTATATTCAAATTATGTGATTTTGATATCAGGCAACTTATGCCATTTACCAGACCAGCTTTAAGCTTGATCTGCTTGACAGATCTCGCAACTGACTATACTACAAAAATCTGTAAGATTTGTCATGCAAGTTGAAAAAATATTCTGGTTGCGATCGCGTTAATTTATTTCGATCCCGATCAATCGGTTATGTTCAATTGTTGCAGTTGCTTTAACTGTTTCATTGTTACCCGATTCATCAAATGAGCAAAATCGGCCAACTTATGGCCCGGCGGTAACGGTTTCGCCAAGTCTTGCCAGCTTTGCGGTGGAATCTGTAAATACTTTTCGCTTGCTTTGGCAAATATCGGAACAACCGGCTTCAACAACCCGATTAATATCCGAAAAGACTGAATCGCGCTGGTACAAACTTGATGCAAATAAATGTGTTGGTCATCTTGTTTTGTTAGAACCCACGGCTTGGCGTTTTCAAGCTCGCGATTTACTTGTTCAGCCAGCGTCATGACTTTGCGCGTAACTTCACTAAATTTGCGCCGTTCGTACAATTCTGCCAATTCGTCCCAATCAGGATCAATCCATCTTGGCGCATCAGCAACCAATTTATTATCGAATTTCTGTGCGACTATTTTGGCAATCCGGCTTGGAATATTGGCCAGTTTATTGACTAAATCAGCATTAACTCTGTAAACGAATTCTTCCGTATTCAAGTCGACATCCTCAATGTGATTATTGAGTTTGGAAATGAAATAATAGCGTAGCCAATCTGGATCAAGGCCGAGCTGTCCGTAACTATGTGCGGTAATAAACGTTCCTCTGGATTTAGACATCTTAGTACCATCCACGGTCAAAAATCCGTGAATAAACAGGCGCGTCGGAGTACGATAGCCAACAGCGTCAAGCATGGCAGGCCAAAACAGTCCATGAAAATTCATGATGTCCTTGCCGATAAAATGATAAAGCTCAGTATCGCTGTCAGGACGCATAAATTCTTCGAAGTCGATATTTTCGCGCTCACACATGTTCGCAAAACTCGCCAGATAACCTATCGGCGCGTCAAGCCACACATAAAAATATTTATCTTTTTCACCGGGTATTCGAAAACCGAAATACGGCGCGTCACGGGAAATATCCCAATCCTGCAAACCGCTGGTAAACCATTCGCCGAGCTGTCCGTAACTATGTGCGGTAATAAACGTTCCTCTGGATTTAGACATCTTAGTACCATCCACGGTCAAAA
>JAZHEJ010000020.1:0-10161 GCA_036679665.1 Candidatus Tethybacter castellensis
AAACCAAAATCGTACGTCCTTCAATATCCACCGCGTGAAAAGATTTTCGGTTTGTGTAATCGGTGCGCACCGTTTTGACCGTCGACCTTTTTGCGGTCGGCCGGTATCATCACGTCGCAGACCAAAACCCGCATGCCGAACGCCGCGCACAGTTGGGCGACGCGCGCGCCAATTCTGCCGTACCCCAAAACCAAAATCGTACGTCCTTCAATATCCACCGCGTGAAAAGATTTTCGGTTTGTGTAATCGGTGCGCACCGTTTTGTCCATCGACGGCAAGTCTTTGGTTAGCGAAAGAAGCATAGCGAGCACATGTTCGGCCACTGACGCGTAATTGGCCGAAGCGGTGATCGCCACGGTGATATTGTGTTCCTTGGCATAACCCAAGTCGATGTTGTCACAACCCACGCCGTGCCGACTGACGCACTTCAAGTTGGGCGCGGCGCGCATTTTGGCGGCGTCGATTTTTTCTATTCGCACCACCATCGCCGCGGTACGGGCCAACACTTCAGGCATCTGCGCCGAATCGGTTTGCCAGCCGTATACCGCTTCCACCGGCGCATTTTGCAAAATTTCAAGTCCGGCCGGATCAATCGGTTCGGTTACGAGAACGGTTGGCTGGGACATCGCGCTAGTTTACTACTGAAGCAGCTTACGCCATCGCGGCGCAAGATTATAGGGTCATTATAAAAGTAGCGCCTAAGGATGGGGCGTTTAGAATGCTTGTTAAGTGTTGCGGCTTGTCCTGCGTGTTGCGGCTATGCGTATATCCCGGCTTTATTTTTACCTTCCGGCTTTGCTTTGGCTGCCGCTGAGTATTATCGCGCTAACCTTGCTGCGCGGATTCGCTATCCCGGATCAAAGCTTGGGCGAATGGCTGATATTTTTCACCTTGGGGCCAATGGGTATTGTTTTGCCGCTGGCATGTCGTGCCATCTGGCGCCAAGGGTATAAAAAAACCACCGTGGCACTTGGGGTCATCCTGATGCCGCTTACGGTTTTGTACGGTTTGGTCGGCGGCCTGTTGGGCCCGCTGGGAATCGTGGTGTCGGTACTGATCGCAAGCTTGCCGGCCTGGATCGTTTATGGCGTTTTAAAGCTGATCAAGTCGAAGCGCGCTCGCCGCGCCAAAGTTGCTGAGGCATAAATTTTTTTAGCTAATTTGGTCGCGCCAAACGCGGGTTTGCAACCAAACTTGCCTACCAGTCGGCCGAATCCAACCAGATGGTGACCGGCCCGTCGTTCACAAGCTCAACTTGCATGTCGGCGCCGAAGCGCCCGGTCTCAACCGCTACGCCCAGCTTGGTAAGCTCCGCGGCCACAACGTCGCAAAGTTGTGCGGCGTTTGGCCCTGCCGCCGCGGTCGTAAATGAAGGTCGGTTGCCGCCGCTGCAGTCGGCGCTCAGGGTGAACTGGCTGACAACCAAACAACGACCTGATTTGTCAAGCACCGACTTGTTCAGCTTGCCGCGCTCGTCGGCGAAGATGCGCAGGCGCGCTATTTTGGCGGCCATGCGCTTGGCCTCGGCGGTGCGATCGCCTTGCATCGCGCACAAAAGCACGAGCAGTCCGTGCTCGCATGAGCACAATGGTTTTCCCGCGACCGTTACCGCGGCGCGCGAAACGCGCTGGACGACCGCGCGCATTTACTTACGCTCGCGGCAGTTTTGGTCGCGCAACGTGGCGTCGTCGTCCAACACTAACCGTTCACCGGCGAATTTAAGCTGCCAGCGCGTGAACACACAGGTGGCATTGCCGTCCCAGTGCTCAATGACGACACCGTTGTTGGTCGGAAAGGCGCCTAGACGATAGCCGGTTGCCGCGGCGATCAGGCGATTGCGATACTTTACCGCGACCGAACCCGCGGTTGATACCAACCCGGTGTCGGCGTGCATCACGGCTTTGCGAATTTCAATGGCCAGCGCACCGTAAGTTGTAACCTGATCAGGAGCTCTTGCGACCCGAAAAGCGCGCAACTGTTCGTGATCGAGCATCAAGGCGCCGTCCATTTGGATAGCGGGCAAGCTTTGCGCCCAAGTCAGTGTTCCGGCAACCGCAAGCAAGATTGTTGCCGCGGCTTTCATTCGTACTTACAACGCTCGCCGGTAAGCAGATCCGCATATTCGGATTCCACCACTTGCACCGCGGGATTTAAATCATATTGCAGGTACCAGCGCGCCAAAGAGCATCCGATGTTGCCATTCCAGTGTTCGACCATAATATTGTTGTCGATAAGTTTGACGTCGAAGGAGTACCCTTTGCCGCCAAGTAACACCCGATCCTTATAGCTGATCTGCACCGAAGCCGGGACGTCAAGCTCGGTGTCCGGGAATTCGCTGTTGCTGTAATAAATCCCCGCGCGGTTTTCAACAAGCAACGGCCCTATCTGATACTTTCCGATCACGCTGCCGGTGGGCACGAAACGTTCAAGATCCGCTTCGTTTAATGTGATTAGCCCGGTCGCGAAACGGTCTTTGCCATTCGTTGCGATAAGCCAGTCAAAATTTGCTATATACGTGTCTTGCCCGGCCGCAACGCAACTGATTCCAAGTATCAGTGCGAGTAGCGCCCGTTGCGAAACTTCAGCGAACAAGCCCCAGTTCCAGCATGCGCGCCACTATCCGCCGTCGTTGCTTGATAAGCGTCGGGCCGGGGAAATCGTAGCTGAATGTTTGCATGTTCGCGATATATTCCTCATCCGGCTGCTCCCAATAAAACATCGCCATCGCGTCTTCAAAGCGCCACAAAGAAGGCAACGTATAGTAAATCGCCCCCGGCGGACCGTCGCGGCCGGGCAAAAGGCGCTCGGTGCCCAAACGCCCTTGAAAAATATAAAAAGCATCGTCAGGAGGCAGAAACTTTAGCTGATAATCAACCTGTTCGTCACCGGAGGTTTCATCGATGGTACCGAGCAACGGGCGCGTACCGTCGCCGGCAATCCAGTCGACATAATTTTTGGACATAAAGCTTGCGGCGCGATGACCGGTCGGTTGGGCGCGGTGCGGATAATATTCGTTGGATCGTTTGGCCACATCAACGCGAAACGGTCCGCCGCGCGGAAAGGCCGGGTCGGTGCCGACCAAATAAGTATGCAGATAGTTGTGTTGCTGGAGCATGACCGCAACGGGCTCGTCTTGCTCGTCCAAGGCCACAAACACCGCGGTGTAATGATCAAGTTGATGCCAATCGCGCAAATTTCCGAACAATTCCAAAACCACAGCCTGCGAAATGGTGATCCCGGTGGCGATACCCGAATAGCGAAAGGCGAAGTTGTAGCGCAAAAAAAGCCAGTCGCGCCGTGCCGGCTCCAGCCCTTCTAGTTCAATCGTGCCGCGATAGACGCTCGCGTAGCCGACCGCGGTGGTGGGGGCGTCGGTGGGGATGTGGGTAAAGGTGGCGTCAGGGAGCAGTTTTACTTGGTTGAGTTTGGTCTGGCTGACTTCGCAGTCTTCTTCTGCCGTCGCTAAGCTGCGCAGGCAACCTGAAGCGATATAGTCGGCGTAAAAATCCAGCGGTTTGGGCTCGCCGGCGGCCACGTACAGGATCGGCTTATATTGCTCAAGCAAAGCGCGTTCCCGGGCCGTGGTGACATTACTGATTTGCAACCGCAGAATTTCATCAAAGCCCGGCATCTGGGTAAACCTGTCTTCAGATGGCGCGCAACCGGTCAGGATCAGGCCGATCAGGATCGACCCTTGGCGAAGCAGGTTAAAATTAGTATGCATAACAATATGCTTTTTGCATGCGGATGAAATTTTATGTCAGCTTGCGCAAACTGTTACGCGACGAGATTTTCATCAGTGCGCCTGACTATTTGCGCGGTCATGAAGGCAAGGTGATACGCATTTGCGTAGGCCCGGTACGCCGCGCGTTGCGGGTTGACGAGCAAAGCAAAATCGAACTGGTGCATCCTGAAGTGTGGGCAAACGCGCAGGTCAAAATGCCGGTTGCCCGTCTGTGCGGCGATCGTGACACGGTGTACGAATCGTCCGGCGACAGCAAGCTGCTTAAAGATTTTGCCGCGTTGGTTGAAAACGAAGATATCGGCTTTGTCGCGCTGATTGAAAAGCTGTACGGTACCAAAGCCGGTTCCGCGGCTCAAAATGTCAGCTCGGCCGCAACTCGGTTCGGCGCGGACGTAAAAGTGCGTTTAGGTGAACAATTTGCACACTGGCTGACCCAAGAAAGCGGCATTTTGCCCGACCCGGCCGCAAGCCGCAGGCTTGGCGCCAACGTGCGTGAATTCGCCGCCAAGGTGGAAAATTTGCGTAGGCTAACCGTCGCGGAGCGTTAAGCGTCATGAATGAAACCAAGCCGCGCATCATCAAAAAGTACCAAAACCGCAGGTTGTACGACACCGAGCGCAGCTGTTACATTACCCAAGACCAGATTAAACGCTACGTAAGCAAGGGGATAAGTTTTCGGGTCATCACCGCCAAGACCGGCGACGACATAACCCGCGCGGTGCTGTTGCACATCATCCTCGATGAGGAAATTATGGGGGTGCCTTTGTTTACCGAAGAAGCGTTGCGCTCAATCATCTTGTTTTCCGGTTCGGGCATGCGCGGTTCAATGTCGAGCTTTTTGGAACATATGTTGCCCGCCTTGCAACAAAACTCGGCTTTGGGCGGCGTCGACGCATCGTCGCGGACCAATGAACACATCCGCGATCATGTCGCGGCATTACAAGGTTTGTTGCTTGGCAACACGTTTCAAGAATACATCAATCGCAACATGGAAGTATTCGGCAAGGCAAACCAGTCGATCGCCCAGAACGCCGTCAAAATGATGAAAATAACTCCGCCGGATTTCAACGCCGACCACAACGCGAACAAAAAAGACGATTAGTCGCTTTGGGCCGTAAGCACCGTGGCCGCTTGGGCGGCAAGTTGCGCGTTGGCGACAATCAACGCGATGTTGGATTTTAACGTTTTACCGTCAGATTGTTTGGCGACATCCGCCAGCAGATACGGGGTGATTTTTTTGCCGTGAACGTTAGCCGCGCGCGCCGCGGCCAGCGCCGCGGCTATCCAGCCGTCAACCACGACCGCATCAAGCTCGTGTTCCGCGGGTACCGGATTGCACAACAACATGCCGGACGTGATGCCAAGCTCGCGACGACAAGTGTCGATCGCGGCCAGTTCGCCAAGCTCGTCAATACGTCGGTCAACCGGCAACTTGGTGTCTTTGGTCCAAAACCCGGGCATGAAGTCGCAACGATAGCCCAGCACCGCAACCCCCAGTGTTTCAAGCAGTTCATGGGTGCGCTCGAGATCCAAAATGGCTTTGGCGCCGCTGCATACCACCAGGATGTCGCCGCGCGCAAGCTCAGCCAAGTCCGCGCTGATATCCAAAGTTTGCGCCAAACCGCGGTGCACTCCGCCGATTCCGCCGGTGGCAAAAACTTTGATGCCGGCTTTTTGCGCGGCAATTATGGTGGCCGCGACGGTGGTAGTGCCGCAAGCTTTGCTCGCGATCGCCCACGGTAAGTCGCGGCGAGATAGTTTGGTTACCGCTTTATCGCTAGCTAAACGGTCAAGCTGCTTATCATCAAGTCCGACGCGCAAGACGCCGTCAATAACCGCGATCGTGGCCGGCACCGCGCCGGCGTCGCGCACCGCGCGTTGGGCATTATGCGCGGTCTGCAGATTATGTGGCGCAGGCAGGCCGTGGCTGATAAGCGTTGATTCGAGCGCCACGACTGGTAAGTCGGCGCTTAGCGCCGCAGTCACTTCATCAGACAGTTCAAATCGGCCAGGCAAGTTGATCGGCATCGGCGCAATCACATTGTAGCCAACGCGGTCAATAATGAAACTTCCGACTTAACGCCTGAACTGATGACCGCTCACCTAATCTAGTACGAGTACTCGTCTTGGCGGATGGTTTGCCAAGAGCCGTGTTTGAGGCGCATGCCTTGCGGGGTGTGCCGGTAGGAATGGGTGAGCATGGCGGCGAAGGACTCGCCGCGACGCTTAAATGAGCTTTGATTGGGTAAATGGCGAGCCGGATTGGCGATCGTTGCGGTGGCCGCGGCGGTGGCCAGGGGCAGCGCGGCGGTGAATATGTCGCCTGCGCCGTTGGGGTTGTCGGAACTAAAAGGAGGGGGTGCCTGCCTGAGCAGTTGGTCGTCGATAGCTAAAAAAGCTCCCTGGGCGCCGCAGGTAACCGCCACGGCGCCGCCGGTTTGGCCGGCAAGTTTGATCGCCAGATGATCGGCTTGCGCATCGCCTAACAACGCGGCGGCCTCCGCTTCGTTGAGCACGAACAAATCCCATTTGATCGCGGCGAGCTTGTTCACCTTGGCCGGTGAGGTACCGGCGCCGACCAACATGCAAGCGGACGATTTGGCAACCTGGGCGGCTTTGGCAATCAGATCAGGCGTAAAAGCGGCGTCAATGATTACCGTACCGTTTTGGCAAAATGGAAAATCAGCGGTTAGAAATTCGGCGTCGATGCGCTCATAGCTTTCCATCGCCGCCAGGCCTAGTTCCAGATCGCCTTCGTTGTTGATGACCGCGATATAACAACTATCGTGCCGCGGGGCGGGCAGGTTGCGTCGATTGATACCGAGTTTGCGCAGCAACGCTGTGCAAATGCGCGGCGGCGGGGCGCTGCACAAAGTGGTATGCAAATCAAACAGTCTTAGTCCCACCGCGATATTGAGCGCAACCCCGCCCGGTATGCGGTAGCTGCTGACCGGATTGGTGCGTTGGTATCGAGCGGGCGCGGCCAAGGTCATGATATGGTCGGTGTGGGCGGCGCCCAGACAGCAAAATTGGTGGCTGGTTAAACGTTCGGCAAGCGTCGTCGGCAACTGCTGGTCGTTGACGATGGTTACCATCGGTGCTCGCTTGCGCCAATAAGCAAAACTTGCGGTGTTAGCCGTTAAAACCGCGCAACGGCATGGCGGCGTCGCGCTGCAACCAGTTGTCGGCGTCGTAGCGGCTGGCGCCGCTGATGCAGTGCAGCGCATAAGCCTGGCGGGAACGATCGGAAGAATTGGCGCCGCTGTTATGCGGCAAGCGGCCATGCAGCACAATGACGGTGCCGGCGGAAGCTTCAAGCGGAGCAGTGCCGGCGGCAAGCGGGGTTGTGTCAAGTTGTTCCATCTGCAGTTTGCCGTCAATGTAGCGATAGCGGTCGCGCAGCGGCTCATTATGAGCGCCGGGGGTGGCCCATAAACACCCGTTGGCGACCGTCGCGTCTTCAAGCGCTATCCAAAATCCCACGCACGATTGCGGTTCAGTGTAAATAAAGGTGCTGTCTTGGTGGGCGCCGACCTCGCCGCCGTGATGCGCTTGCTTGAAAATGTACATCGACTGCAACAGCAACGGGTTGGCAAGACCGATGGTCGCGGCAAGTTCGGCCAGTTCCGGTTTCCGCGAGAATTTGTCGAACACCTCGTCCAAGTCATGCAAAGCGTGGCCAACCTTGTTGATCGCCAGATGCTTGGCGCAGGTAAGATTACCGGCGTCGTCCAGCGCGTCTTTTTCCAAGAAAAAACGAATCTTATCGCCGGAGGTGCGGAAATATTCGTCGTCGGCATGCTTTTGGTCGGTGGTGGAAAACACGGTTATTTGCGCGGCCGGATCGTAGTTTTCAATCAATTCGCTCATGCGCGATTGCAAGGCGGCGCATTCGTCGCGGCTGTATAAATTTTCAATTTTCAAAAAACCGTCGCGGGTATATGCTTGTTGCAGTTGCGCCGCAGGCGAAGTGCTATTGAAAGACGGGATAGTTTGGGTGGACATGACGCGAGTTAGGGGGGTAAAAAAAAATAAAACGATCAAGTATGCGGCGGGTTTTCACGGTCGATAAAATAATTGCTCGCCGCCTTAGCCGCGCGCTCAAAGCTTGGATGGACGGTGCCGTCGAACAACGGAACCGCAACCATCAGATTGTCGTACATTTCATGGTCTTCGACGATCATTTCGTCGGCGATGCCCATGTCTTTGACCCGTTCGGTATAGGTGGTGGTGTTGACCGGACTCCAGCCGAACACCGGCTTGCGCAAAGCTATCGCGTAGCCGATTTCAAACGCGGTGCCAATGTCCATGCTCGGACTTCGAAACGGCATCATGTTGGCGATCACCGCATCGCAATTGTCGATCAGCTTAACGTTGCCTAGGTAAATGTTTTTGCCGATCTCATGCTTGGTCGCGCCGGTGTGGGGCCCAGAATCGGTGGGAAAGCAACCGATCAGGCCGAGTTTGCGACAAATATCTTTTAGTTGCCGCGCTTGAGTGGTTGCGTTGGCGAAAAAAACTTCAGGTCCGGCTAAGTAAATTCGCATATCAACAAAGTGGTGATGACAGGTTCAAAAAGCTTACAATTTTAGTGTATCACGCTAAAGAGCTTGGTTGCGCAAATCATTGTCAAACGCATGTTTTCAGTATTACAATGATGATTGAAGCGGCCTAGCCGTGCTTGTGGAATAAAAAGTGATACATATTTGCTTTGACAAACTAGGTGTTAGATGGTTAATTTGCGCATAGATCCGGCCCCACCCAAGGTGTCCGAGCCCAAGCGCGTCGCGTATGTGCGCAACCCGGGAATCGAATTTACTTCCGCGCGGATTATGCCGATCAGGCTGAATCATTACGCGGCAACCGCGCGCGTTGCGACTATGCTCGCGCGGCGCACCGTCAAAGGAAACGCCCAGACCGCGTGGCTGGCCAAGGCGATTACCTGCATTGATCTGACCACGTTGGCCGGCGACGATACCGCCGGCCGCATCAAGCGTTTGTGCGCCAAAGCGCGTCGACCGCTGCGAGCGGAGCTGGAAAAACTGCTGGGCTTGGATGTACCGCTGTGTTGCGGCGCGATATGCGTTTATCCCCGGCAGGTAAAACTCGCCGTCGAACAATTGTCCGGCAGCGAGATTCCGGTGGCCGCGGTCGCGACCGGCTTTCCGGCCGGACAAATTCCGCATCAGCTTAAGTTGCGCGAGATCAAAGCGGCGGTACGCGCCGGCGCCCGGGAAATCGACGTGGTGGTTACCCGCGAATACGCGCTGGCCGGCCAATGGCGCAAACTATACGACGAGGTCGCGGCGTTTCGTGAAGCTTGTGGCCCAGCCCATCTAAAGGTAATCCTCGCCACCGGCGATTTGGGCACCTTGCGCATCGTCGCGGCGGCGGCGCAGGTGGCGATGATGGCCGGCGCTGACTTTATCAAAACTTCAACCGGCAAGGAACGCCAAAACGCCACGTTGCCGGTGGCGTTGATTATGGCGCGGGCGATTCGCGACTATGAGCAAGATACCGGATATAAGGTTGGTTTTAAGCCGGCCGGCGGCGTATCCACGGCCAAGGCCGCCATCGCGTACCAGATTATGATGCGCGAAGAACTGGGTCGTCCTTGGCTTGAGCCTGAATTGTTCAGGATCGGCGCATCGACGTTGCTTGGCGACATTGAACGTCAGCTTGAACATCGCCTCACCGGTTCATACTCAGCTGCCCACCGACACCCGCTGGCATGAGTTTCAAACTTGCTGAACATTTTGCCGCGCTTGACTATGCGGCGGCACCCGAATCCGCGGTGCCGGCACAACAGTGGTTACAGTCGCACAAGGCGGGTTTCGGACATTTTATCGACGGCAAATTCACCGCGCCGGGCAATAAGCTGCTTAGGTCGCAAGATCCGGCGACCGGCGCAAAACTTGCCAGATTCACGCAAGGTTCCAAAAAAGATGTCGCCAAAGCGGTGGCGGCGGCGCGGCGAAGCCAACGCGGCTGGTATGCGATCGGCGGCTACAAGCGAGCTCGGGTTTTATACGCGCTGGCAAGGATGGTGCAACGCAACGCGCGCCTGTTCGCGGTGCTTGAATCATTGAACAACGGTAAGCCGATCCGCGAATCTCGCGATATCGACGTGCCGCTGGTCGCGCGTCACTTCTACCACTATGCGGGTTGGGCACAACTGCAACCGCGCGAATTTAGTGATTTTGAGCCGCATGGAGTGGTCGGCCAGATCGTGCCGTGGAATTTTCCGCTGCTGATGCTGGCATGGAAGGTGGCCCCGGCGCTGGCGCTGGGCAACACGGTGGTCCTCAAACCGGCCGAGCAAACCCCGCTCACCGCGCTCCTGTTCGCGGTGCTTGAATCATTGAACAACGGTAAGCCGATCCGCGAATCTCGCGATATCGACGTGCCGCTGGTCG
>JAZHEJ010000053.1:0-10146 GCA_036679665.1 Candidatus Tethybacter castellensis
ACGTGTTTTGGTCGATGGAATACGCAAGTTTTGACCAAATCGAGCTGCCGGGTCGTACGGTCTGCGAACCCAATCCGCCGCATGTGCAAGCTTGGCAGCTTGACAACGAGTACGGCTGCCACGCCACCACGTTGTCGTACAGCTTGAGCGCTCAAGACGAATTTTGCAAGTGGCTGGCCGCCAAGTACCAGACTATAGAGTCGTTGAATGAAGCGTGGGGCAACGTGTTTTGGTCGATGGAATACGCAAGTTTTGACCAAATCGAGCTGCCGGGTCGTACGGTCTGCGAACCCAATCCGGCGCATGTGATGGATTTTCGCCGTTTCAGCTCCGACCAAGTCGCGGCGTTCAACCGGGCTCAGGCTACCGCGTTGCGCGAGCTTACCGATCGGCCGCTGATTCACAACTACATGGGCCGCCATGGCGATTTTGACCATTACCGGGTGGGCGAAGACCTTGATATAGCCGCCTGGGACAGCTACCCGCTGGGTTCTTTAGACACGAACACCAAGTGGTCCGAGCAGCACAAACAACGTTATGTCCGACAAGGCGACCCGGATTTCCAAGCGTTCCATCACGACTTGTACCGCACGGTCGGCAACAGCCGCTGGTGGGTGATGGAGCAACAACCCGGTCCAGTGAACTGGGCGCCATGGAATCCCGCCCCGCACGACGGCATGGTGCGGTTGTGGACTTGGGAGGCGATCGCGCACGGAGCTGAAGTGGTCAGTTATTTTCGCTGGCGCCAAGCGCCGTTCGCCCAAGAGCAGATGCACGCCGGCCTGTTGCGCCGCGACGACGTTGATGCGCCGGCCTTGGGCGAGGCGCGGGTGGTGGCCAAGGAATTAGAAGAATACGGCGCGATTGAGCAACGCGACGCCGATGTGGCGCTGGTCTTCGACTATGAAAGTTGGTGGGCGTGGCAGATTCAACCGCACGGGGCTGATTTTGACTATCCGTGGTTGTGCTTTGAGATTTACGCGACATTGCGCAAACTTGGCATCGCGGTGGATTTTGTGTCCGCCGATTGCAAAGATTTCACCAAGCGCAAGCTGGTGATTATCCCGGCACTGATGTGTTGGAACGAAAAATTAGCTGATGCGATAAGCGATTGTGAAGCGGTGGTGTTGGGTCTGGCGCGCACCGGTTCCAAAACCGAGAATATGGCTATTCCGGATCCTTTGCCGCCGGCAATGCCGAAACTGTCATGCCAGGTAACCCGGGTTGAAAGCTTGAGGCCTGGCTGTGAAATCGGTTTGCAAGACGGCGGAGCTTTGATTAAATGGGTTGAAAATTTGGAAACTGAAGCGGAAATTGTCGAAAAGACCGTCAATGGCAAACCCGCTTTGGTAAAAGAGCGCAACCGTTACTATCTGGGCGGCTGGCCGGATGTCGCGGCAATGCGCAGAATTTTGAGCAATCTTGCTACTGAAGCGGGGTTGGTTGTGCAGGAATTACCCGGAGGGCTTCGTAAACGTGAAACCGCGTCGCACTGTATTTGGTTTAATTACGATGCGCAAGCTATTGAATATAACGAGCGTGAATTCGCTCCATGTTCGGTAACAGTAAATTGCTGATCAAATAGTAAGTTAGTGTTAATCCCTTTCGCTTTTTTTGATTGCTAAAATGCGATTCCATTGATTGTTATTAACTTGTCGGTTACGGCTGGACAAATCTACGGAGCGGACAACAATAAATCTTTCGTACAATGCCAAACAAGATCAAATGAACAAAAAGGATATCAATTATAAAAAGCTGGGCTGGGAAGTAGCTAAGCAAAACTTTTACTATAAAACTCTATGGTTTTTCATAAGGATAATAGCAGTCACCATAATCGTTTTTCTATTAGGCGCAACATTCCTATGGACATCGTTATGACTAAACCTAAAAAAGTAATCAGGTTGCATAATTGATTCGCCGCCCTAAGAATGTAATCAACAAGGTAGAAACAGACCCCTTGCCGCTAAAAGATTGCCTGGCTAAAACTAGAGATCGCAATCACAAACCTAAACCCGGACGCGATGTATTGAGTCACTGTTCAATTGTGGGTGAGGTGGCGCGGGAAATACGCAAGCGCATGCCGGAATTTGTGAAGAATTCTTTGTTTTCTGAAGCGGTGATGCTTGTGGCGGCGTGCCATGATATAGGTAAGGTAAGCCCATATTTTCAGGCAAAGATATACAAAAACTTAGGCAAAAAAAATCCATCGTTGCAACATATTGTCGATCCTAATTTGGAAAGCGAGTGGAGTGGACATGCTGGAGTTAGCCAGGTTACGTTAAGTAAACTTGAAGTAGGGAATTTCATTCCCGAAATTGTTGGGCAACATCATGGATTTTCACCTGAGCTCGGAGTGAATAACGATGCTACGATGGAAATATTCGGGGGATTTGCTTGGCAGAATATACGGTGTGAATTGATCGCCAAACTCAAAGAACGTTTTGGCAGTGATTGGCCTACGGTTGACAACATAGATATGATGAGTGCGATCTCAGGACTTACAACCGTATCAGACTGGATAGGCTCAGGGGCAAATTTTGATGATCCCGCCGGAAATTGGGAGGCTGAAATTGAAAATGCGGTAAATCATGCGGGGTTGATTAGACCGGATATCCTGCCAAATCTGCAATTTACTGATATTTTTGAGTTTGCACCACATGATGCGCAACTCAAATTTATTGAAGCTGTTACCGGGCCGGGAGTTTATATATTGGAAGCGCCGATGGGAATGGGAAAAACCGAAGCGGCATTGTTTGCGGCGTATCAAGCCTTGGCAACTTGGGATGCAACAGGTATTTATTTTGCGCTTCCCACTCAGCTTACATCAGACAAAATCCACTTAAGAGTAAATGTTTTTCTAGACAAAATACTTGCGCCTGATTGTGCTAGTCGCGATGCATTGTTGCTACACGGCATGGCTTGGTTGCGGAACACAGAAATGGGCGAAGACGCCACACCGGGCGGTTCATGGTTTTCAAGCACGAAGCGCCGCATTTTAGCGCCGTTCGGAGTCGGAACAATTGATCAGGCGTTGATGGCGGTGATGAATGTGAAGCATGGGTTTGTGCGCTCGTTCGGGTTAGCCGGCAAGGTGGTGATCTTGGATGAGGTGCATAGTTATGATGCGTATACGGGTACCATTCTCGACCGCTTGGTTAGCGGTTTACGGGCTTTGCAGTGTACGGTGATAATTTTGAGCGCCACGTTAACCAGATCTCGCAGATCTGAATTAATTGATCCGAATCTAGTTGCCGACAATCAATTTCCGCTTATTACTGCTTCTCCGCAGGATTCTTCAGTACCAAAACAGATTGCTGTTCGTCCTGATCCTGACCGAACCATTGCGCTATCTGAATGTGCACAAGAACAAGCGTATGAAGAGGCTTTGCTTAGAGCTGAGCTAAAGCAGCAGGTACTTTGGATCGAAAATACCGTGAAAAAAGCGCAAGAAGTGTTTAGGATATTAGCTAGTCGCGCAGACGGTATGGATATCGACTGCGGGTTGTTACATAGTCGTTTCACCATAGAAGACCGCGATAAGCTTGAAGACAACTGGGTGGATTTGTTTGGCAAGGAAGGCGAGGCTAATCGAGCAAAAAGAGGGCGTATCTTAGTGGGCACACAGGTACTTGAACAGTCTTTGGACATTGATGCGGATTTTTTGATCACGAGATTTTGCCCGACGGATATGATGCTGCAACGTATAGGAAGATTGTGGAGGCATAACATACCGCGTCCTGACGGTGCCCGTCATGAAGCGTGGATCATGGCTCCTGATCTTGAAAAAGCAAAAGCAAATCCTGACAAAGAATTCGGTTCTTCAGCATATGTTTATAACCCCTATGTGTTATGTCGCAGTTTAGAGATTTGGACAGGGCGAAAATCGATCGCTATTCCCGGAGATATCCGCAAACTTATTGAAGACACATATGTTGATCGGTCCGAAGAAGGCTCAATGGCAAAATGGTACAACGAACTTTACGAAGGTAGTAACAAGCGTAAAGGAATAAATAGTATGCGGGGGTTAGCTTGTGTCGGGTTGACAAAAGGCGGCAAAACCATGTCGGAAAACAAAGCCTCCACTCGCTACAGCGAGCAGGAGACGGTCCAGTTATTGTTGGTCAAGAGTATTGATACCAGCAATTCAGCTGTTAATTTGGTATTGTTGAATGACGAAAAACTAAAGCTTGTCAAAAATAAAAAAGATAGTACAATCGCAACTAAATTGATGCGACAAATTACGAATATTCAATGCCATCAAGCCCCTAAGCCGGTATCCAAAGAATCGATCAGATGGCTAGGCAACTTTTTGTATCTAGGTACTGAGGAAGACGAGCGGGTTCGAATAGGAATTGTAAAACCGGACGATCGCATCACATTACCATGCGGTAGCAAAGCGTCAGATAGATTTTCGCTTAGCTACAGCCGGCGTCTAGGTTATCGCGCCGAAAAATTGAATTAATGGTGCCAAATCGTTTCAATCTTATTGAAGAACCGTGGATTCCCGTTGTTGAATCAGGGTTAACTAGTCTTACAGATATCTTTGGCAATCCAAAATATAGGGCATTGGGCGGCAATCCAGTGGAGAAAATCGCGATCACCAAGTTGTTGCTGGCAATTGCTCAAGCTACATTTACTCCCGTAGATGACGATAAGTGGGATCAGTTGTCACAAGAAGAGTTCGGTAAAAATGTTCTCGCATACTTGGAAAAGTGGCGCGACAAGTTTTGGCTTTACGGCGATGAACCCTTTTTACAGTTCCCGGCGATGGGAAAGGCAATTATCAAGCATTGTTCTGAGTTAGTTCCTCAGTATTCAACAGGAAACAAAACTGTACTTACTCAATCCAACATAGCAAGGGAATTGTCTGATGCCCAAAAGGCGATATTAGTTGTTTCAATGATGGGCTTTGCGCTATCGGGCAAGAATATTGACAATAGTATTGTTCTGTCCGCAGGGTATGAGAAAAAGAAGTCGGCAAAAATTGCGCCTTCGATGGGTTTCTCAGGTTATCTGCATAGTTTCGTGACCACTAAATATTTGCGCGAGACCATTTGGATTAATTTACTTAGCGAAAAAAATATTTCCGCGTTACCTAATATCAATGTCATCGGCACTGCCCCTTGGGAGCAAATGCCGGCCGGCGAAGACGATGACATAGCGCAAGCATTGAAAAAAAGCTATATGGGCCGCCTTGTTCCGTTGAGTCGTTTTTGTATGTTGGCTCAAGACGGAGGCATTCATTTTTCCGGTGGGATTACGCATCAAAGCCATAAGGATGGGTACAGTGATCCGAGCATCGCGGTAAATTATGGCGCTAAAAAAGCACCGACTGCGATCTGGGTAGATCCGGAAAAGCGACCATGGCATTGGTTGACGGCACTACTTAGTTTTCTTATTCAGTCAAACACCACAGGGTTTGAGTGCCAACAACTCAAGTATGCAACTATACGTGCAAAAGAACATTTGAAGGAGTTTGGAATTTGGTCAGGCGGATTAAAAGTAAGCTCAAATGCCGGAGAACAATATGTTTCAGGTTCCAATGATTTTGTTGAGTCAGTATGCCATCTGCACAGCGATTTTTTTGGTGAACCTTGGTACGTGAAGTTTTCATCTGAGGTAGAAGCATTGGAAAAAGTATCTTTTGGGGTATATGCATCAACGAAACGTTATTTTGAGAAGCTAAATGAATCTAACGCCAACCAAAAAGCAGATCAGGCGAAACGTTTTTTTTGGGAGTTGGCCATGAATAAGTACCAGCAGTTAGTTGAATTATGCGGGGAGATAATACAGACTCAAAAGTCTGATAAGTTGATTGAGATGAAAAAGACATTTGTCAGTTATGCTTTTCAGGCATACAATTTGTGCTGTCCAAAGGAAACTGCGCGACAATTGGATGCTTGGGCAGAATGCAGCCCAATTTTTTCTAAGTACCTAAAATTACCGACATGAAGTCTAAACGACATTTCATTGCCGATAGTGCCGATCGTTTTGTTGATGACGTTTTTGGCATTTGTGATAAACAAAAAGGAGATAAGGGTGCGGCTGCCGCATTACGTCGGGCGGATAATCCTGATACCGAATATCAATGTTGGGATTTGTTGTCAAGGTATTGTATGGACCTGACGAAGCCTTACAAACGTCTTCCCTTCGCCACAATCGGGGCTGCGATTGCGAAATCGAAAGCTACTCAAAATGGTGGGATCGGTTTAGGACGTGCGTTGTTTAGATATTATCAGCAAGGTGAAAATGATAAGTCGGCGGATTTGTCTAAGGCAGACCAGGCGAAGGCAAAATTACTTCGCTTGCTAGCGTGCCAGGACGTTAAAGAGGCTTGCAGGATAATAAGGCCTTTGCTTAGCTTATTAGAGAATAAAGATGGCAGTAGCAATATCAACTACAAAGAATTGCTTACGCAACTACTATTTTTCAATGAGCGAACAAAAGAGCAATGGGCGGAGAATTTTTACCGTCGCCAGTCGGCTGAGCAGCCTGATAAAGATACTCAATCGTGATCGCGGCAATGTTGATTCTAACTCGTTCTGATGTCAAGAAGTTGAGGATCACTGATATATATTCGCTACATCGGGTTGTATATGATCTGTTCGAAGATGTACGCAGTGAGACTGAGAAAAATAATGGCGCATCAAGCGGAATACTCTTTGTGGATAAAGGAGGTGATCACCGCGAGCGCAGGATTTTAATTCTGGCAGATCGTTTGCCCGCTAAGCCAAAACACGGCACGATACAAAGTCGTCCTGTTTCCGAAGATTTTCTAAACCATCAGCACTATCGCTTTGAAGTGCTTATCAATCCGGTAACCACTTGTGGAACAAGTAACAAGATCAAGCCGGTACGAGGCAGGGAAGCGGTAAAAAAATGGTTTGTTGACAAAGCATCAAAAAGTTGGGGCTTTAGTGTCGTTAAGCAAACTTTACAAATCAACGGTATTTCGGTAAAACAATTTACCAAAAAAGTAGGCGATGCAAAACATACCGTAACCTTGGGAACAGCGTCTATCCAAGGACACTTGACAGTAACGAATCGTCAACAATTCATCAAAAGCTTTAAAAAAGGAATCGGGAAAGGTCGTGCGTTCGGATTAGGACTTCTGCAACTGGTTCCGTTCTCCAATACCTCTGACATCTAATAGAGATAGGAATTTAACATGAGTAATCCATTAACTAAAACTCGCATCGAGTATCACATATTGCAGTCTTTCCCGGTGACTTGTTTGAATCGCGACGATGTAGGGGCACCTAAGACTGCGATTGTCGGAGGAGCTCTACGCGCGCGAGTTAGTTCGCAGGCATGGAAAAGACCGGTTCGCTTGGCGCTTCAAGACTTGGGCGTCAAGCTTGCGATGAGAACAAAGAAAGTGGCGCAGATCATTGAAAAAGGCTGTCTAGAAGCAGGTGCCAATGAAGATAAGGCCAAGGAATGTGGCGATATTATCGCGGGCTATCTTACCAAAGACACCTTGCATTTTTTCACTACACGAGAGGCTGACGCTTTTGTTGAGCGTGCCAAAGAGCTTGAGTTTGATATCGAAAAACTAAAGCAAAAGAGTATGGAAAAGGAGATTGCCAAAATCTCCAAACAGGCGCTAAAACCTGAAATTGATGGGCTTGACATTGCACTATTTGGGAGGATGGTTGCCAAAGCGCCAGAACTCAATATCGAGGCCGCATCATCATTTGCGCATGCGATTTCAACTCACAAAATCAGCAACGAAGTAGATTTTTTTACTGCTTTAGATGATGAGAAAGATGAGCAAGGCTCTGCCCACATGGGTTCATTGGAATTCAATTCAGCCACTTATTATAGGTATATAAGCCTTGACTTGGGTCAATTGTGGACATCACTTTCAGGTCAATCAATAGACAATGCGGTCGCATCATTTACTAAGGCACTGTTTGAAGCGATTCCAACGGCGCGACAGACTACCCAATCTGGTGCGTCGTTCTGGGATTATGCGAAGGTGTTAGTACGCAAAGGGCAACGTTTGCAAGCATCATTTGATAAGCCGGTCAAAGCGAAAGGCAATGGCTTTTTGGAGCCGAGCATTGAACACTTAAAGAACGAACTGAAAGCTAAAGAGGAGATGGCCGGGTCAATGTTTGGCAAAATCGATGAATTTGAAATCGGTAGCGGTAGCGATCTTACTATTGACGATTTGGTTGATAAGCTTGTGAGCCGTGTTCCAAATGAGTAGTAATCCTTATTTGCTATTGTGGTTTGAGGCTCCATTGCAATCATGGGGTTATGACTCCAAGTTTGGAAGAAGAGATACTTTGAACTTTCCGACATTTTCTGGAGTATTGGGTTTGATCTGTTGCGCAATGGGCAGAAGCGGCGGACAAGATGAATTTCTGGCGGATTTTTCCGACATGGACATGTCCGTGGTTGCCTATACGAAATCCAAACAGAATAAAGATCCTTTTCTGCGTGATTTTCATACAGTTGGTAATGGATATGATATACGCGATAAATGGCAAAGTTTGCTGATTCCGAAAAAAAGCGATGGAAAAAGGCCGGTTGGTTCAGGTTCTAAATTGACTTACAGATATTATTTGCAGAACATGGCGTTTGCCGTTGCGTTGGAGGTACCCTCTACCCACGCTGATAATGTCGCTGATGCTGTTAAGAGTCCGGTATGGGATCTCTATCTTGGCAGAAAGTGCTGTGTTCCGACAGAATTTATTTTTCAAGGCAAGTTTGAAAATGTTGAGGATGCAAAAGCAAAGGCTCAGGAGCTTGCAAAATGTAAGGAGCTAACTGAGGGTTTTCGTGTACTCAAGGGCGAATATGATGATGGGGAAGTACTTACCCTTAATGACATTCCGATTCGGTTTGGTCAAAATAAGCTATATCGCGACAGAAGGGTAACCAAAATAGATACTGAAATGGAGTGATGATTGTCTGTTGGAAGTAAGCGTTTACTGATAAAAGTTACTCGCGATACGCTGCCGCAGGTTAAGGACAAATACCCGTTTATTTATTTAGAACGCGGTAGGCTTGAAATAGATGATAGCAGTGTTAAATGGATTGACGCGGATGCCAATGTTGTTAGATTACCGATCGCAACTATCAACTGTTTACTTTTAGGGCCGGGAACAAGCATAACTCACGAAGCAGTGAAGGTTATGGCCGCGGCGGATTGCGGCCTTTGTTGGGTAGGCCAAGACAGTTTGCTTTTTTATGCCGCAGGGCAAACTCCCACATCCGATACGCGTAATTTAAAACGGCAGATTAAATTAACTACTGATCCGAAAAAATCAATAGCGATTGCAAGACGTATGTTTGCCAGACGGTTTTCAAATGTTGATGTTAAAGATAAAACGTTAAAAGAAATGATGGGAATGGAAGGTTATCGTGTCAGGCAACTATATGAGGAAAAGGCCAAACATTACCAGGTAGGATGGAGCGGGAGAAGATATATACCTGGAAAATTCAATCTTGGTGATATTACCAATCAGATATTAACATCAGCTAATGCGGCGTTATATGGAATACTTTCATCTGTTATTCATAGCTTAGGATATTCGCCACATTTAGGTTTCATTCATTCTGGGTCTCCATTACCTTTTGTATATGATATGGCAGATCTTTACAAGGAAGAATTGTGTATTGATTTGGCGTTTGAACTAACGCAAAAAATGGCCGGTGAATATGATAAATATAAGGTTGCTGAAGCATTTGTAAACCGAGTGTTAAAAATGAATTTACTTAAAATTGCGGTAGCGGACATTCAAAATTTATTAGGAGAATAGAATATTAATTGTCGTTGCAAATGACCTACCACCGGCTGTTAGAGGGAGGATGAAACTATGGTTTATAGAGTCAAAACCAAATGTTTTTGTTTCTGGTGTCACTGATCACGTAGCACTAAAGGTAGTTGAATATCTCCATAAATATTGTCCTCAGAATAGTGGGCTGATGTCGTTTAGATCGATACCTATTCCTCCTGGATACGAGATCAGAGGTGTGGGAGATACAAAAAAAACTATATGTGAGATTTCTAAGTTACAGTTAGTAGCAGAAAAATTTTTGAAGAAATGAATTTAAGACATAACTATATGTTGTGTGTATTTTGGTTTTTTTAGCATAATGTTGCTGTCTTCCCCGTGCATACGGGGGTGTTTC
>JAZHEJ010000054.1:0-10088 GCA_036679665.1 Candidatus Tethybacter castellensis
GGCAATGCGGATACTTCACAAACTAATCATGGTCAGCGCATTAGTAGCATTGGCTGGTTGTAGCACGGACCCGGTGGCTTGGCAATTACAAAAAATTCCGGGTATTTCGCAATAAATTCTAAAGCTATGGCGCGCGGAACGATTTCTTCATTGCTAACCGCTCGCGCCAGACAAGCCGCGCTTAGCCGTTGTGGCGCGCTTACCGCATGTCTGGCGCTGGTAATCAATTTGCCATCCACGCTTATCTGCCCTGCTTCAATGGCAAATTTCGCTTGACTGCGTGAAATTTCCGCTAGCACCGAAATTGCTTTATCTAATCGTTGATTGGTCAATTCTTCCGGAACCGTCCACGTTTGCTCAACGTCAGCTAGCTGCGCATCCTTTACGGTATCAGCAAACATAGATCAGAATCTTATTGAAACAAAAGGGTACATTAGTTGAATGCGTACACTTATAGAGGCAATAAGAATTATAATCTTGGCAATGCGGATACTTCACAAACTAATCATGGTCAGCGCATTAGTAGCATTGGCTGGTTGTAGCACGGACCCGGTGGTCACCAGCGCCCCGGAGATGTTTGAAAGCGCGCTGCAAAAGCAAGCCAATGCCGATTATCAAGGTGCGGTAACTTTATATGAGGAAATTCAAGCGGTACACCCCTACGGCGATTACGCGCAACAAAGCTTGCTCAATCTAGCTTACCTGCATTACCAAGAACGCATATTTGAACAAGCGGTAAACTCTGCGGAAAAATTTATTCATGATTATCCTTCGCATCCCAATGTTGATTATGCCCGCTACCTAAGGGCGGTTTCGCTTCAACAAGACAATCACGGTTTGCTTGAACGCATAATTTTGGCCGGTGAAACCAACGAAGAGCGCACTTCGCAAGTACAAGCTTACGAAGCCTATGTTGAACTACTTGAACTGCATCCGCTAAGCAGCTATGGTCCTGACGCCGTGCTGCGGATTTCTGAAATCGTAAACCGACTTGCGGAGAGCGATCTAGAAATTGCGATTCATTATTTCCGCATCAGCGCCTACGCGGCTGCCATTCGCAGGTGCGCCGACCTGATAACGCAATATCCGGACAGCGATGCTTTGGAGCGCACTTTGGCTATCATGATTGCAAGTTTGGTTGAGATCAATGCAGAGCCCGCACTAACTGATAGTGTTCGTTCAATGCAAGATAGTTTTCCTGGTTCTTCGTATCTCGAACCGGCGCTCAACGGCCAATTAAGTTTATTGGCGCATATGGAGATAAAACTCCAGCCCGGCGACTATTTCACGCAACTAATCGAATGAGAAAACTTATCGATATCTCGCCGTAGTTGGGGAAAAATAATCACGTCTTGAATCGAATCCAGACCGAGCAATAACATAGCTATCCGGTCAATCCCTATACCCGCCCCGGCTGCCGGGGGCATACCGTAGCTTAACGCTCTGATGAAATCCGCATCGTACTGCATGGCTTCATCGTCACCGGCTTGGGCCGCTTCGACTTGTTGTTGAAACACCTTTGTTTGTTCATCCGGATCGTTGAGTTCCGAAAACCCGTTTGCGACTTCCTTGCCGCCGACAAACAGTTCAAAACGTTCCGCTAAATCCTGGGCGTCATCCTTACGTCTGGCTAGCGGTGAAACGCAGGCCGGAAAGTCGGTTACGAAAGTCGGTTCGATCAGTTTGGCTTCCACTTGCTTTTCAAATAGCAAGGTATGCAGATAACCAATTTCGATGGCGTCATCCGCCCGTTGTGCCTTACCGCCACGAAGCTTCGCGGTCTTTTGTAACAAAAACTTCTTATCATCCAACTGTTCTTCACTCAGTTTAAGTTTTTCGCGCAAACAGTCGCGAAGCGTAATAATGGTGAAAGCGTCGCTGGCATCGACAAGCTTATTATCAATCAACAGCTTGCCTTGTTTAACCACGGGCGAACCGTTTGAGCTTTCATAAGTAAGTTTGCTTCTATGGTACAACTCATACCAGTCCTGTGCGATAAGATACCGCAACAAATTTGCTATAAGTTCCATCAAATCCTTGTATCTTTGATAGGCGGCATAAAACTCCAGCATCGTAAATTCCGGATTATGTTTGTCAGACATCCCCTCATTGCGAAACGTCTTGCCTAATTCATATACCTTATCAAATCCTCCGACCAGTAATCGTTTGAGATACAGCTCCGGCGCGATACGCAAATAAAAATCGCGTTCCAATGCCGCATGCCGGGTTTTAAACGGCTTGGCCAACGCGCCGCCTTGGATTTCGTGAAGAATGGGAGTTTCCACTTCAAGATATTTCTTGTCGTCAAAGAACTTGCGTATCGATTTGATTATGTTTGAACGTGCTCGAAACTGAGCGCGCATCTGAGGTTGTACGGCGAGTGCCAGGTAGCGGCGTTTGCGTTGCCTTGTTTCTGCCAAACTGTCTTTGATCGTGTAAGGCTCGAGACATTTGGCCAGCAAACGTCCTTCGGTGAGATTTACGGTTAACTCGCCTTTGCGGGTAATAAACAAATTTCCGGCCACATAAATAATGTCGCCCATATGCAAATGATTTAACCAAGCGAGCAAATCCTTATTTTGCGAACTCGCGTAAAGCTGAATGCTGTTGCTATGGTCGTCTTCTCCATCGCCAAGCTGTTCGCCACCGTCTGCCAAATCGGCAAATGTCGCCTTGCCCGCTTTGCGCCTGGAGTTTATCCGCCCTGCAAGTACCACATGCTGATTTGCCTCCGTTAGCTTTCGCGCACTTCGTATACTGACAATTTGATCGAAGCCCCCGCGATTAGGATACGCATTTTTTTGTTGCTCGCGTTGCTCTTCAAGGTATGCTCTGCGTTCAGCACGAATCTCTTTGTCGGTTTGCGAGGTGGAAACCATCAATGAATTTTAACTTGCTATCTAAGTTATAATCGCTAATTCACATTGACATGATCAATCAACAAGAAGCCGACTCAGTTGCAAAAACCATGACCAGCGAACCTGCTGTAGCTGATGAAGCTAATGTTAGTCAGGTTGAGCAATCTTTTACTCCGGTATCAACCCCGGCTAGCCCCGCGGTAGACAAAGTCAAATCAAAACGCCCGATTGATATCCTTACCAGCGAAGCTCGGATCAAACAACTGCAACGCCATAGCAAGGATGTGGGTTCATCAGAAGTACAGATCGGTTTGCTAACCGACCGTATTTTGCATTTGACCGCACATTTAAAAAACCATCCGAAAGACAAGCATACCAATTATGGATTGCGCAAGATGGTAGCGCGGCGGAAAAAATTGCTTACTTATCTTGAGCACACTCAACCCGAGAAACATACCGCGATCAAATCAACATTGAAATTACGCTGAAAATTGCTCAGCCAAGTCATTTAGACAAAATTTCAATTCACCTAAAAAGTAAATAAAAATGGAAATCAATGCTACTAAAGAGAGCTTTAAGCTCGGAAACCGTAACGTAACGCTTGAGTGTGGTGAAATTGGCAGACAGGCGCATTCAACCATAATCTGCAATGTAGACGATACAGTAGTATTATGTGCCGTAACCTATAGTTCACGAGAAAGTTCGCAAAATTTCCTGCCGCTTACTGTAGATTATCAGGAAAAAGCCTACTCGGCAGGCCGCTTTCCCGGCGGCTTTTTCAAACGCGAAGGTCGGCCTACTGAACGTGAGGTTTTGACTTGCCGATTAATTGACCGCTCAATTCGACCGTTGTTCCCGGCTTTATATCGCAACGAAATTAATGTCACCTGCTCAGTGTTGTCTTACAACCCCGACGTAGATAGCGACATTCCTGCAATGATTGGAAGTTTCGCCGCAGTCGCTTTATCTGGCATCCCGTGTAGCGCAGAGCTTGGTGCTGTCCGCGTTGCCATGGATGAAGATCACAAACTGATTGTGTGTCCGACCACCGAAGAAACCGCTGCCTCACCGCTTGATCTTGTCATGGCTGGATCATCCAAAGGCATTTTGATGGTTGAAGCTGGAGCGGCAAGCTTGCCCGAAGAAAAAATGATTGACGCACTTGAATTCGGCCATAATGCGATTCAAGAAATTATCGGCGCGATTAAGCGTTTAAATGAAAAAGCTGGCAAACCTAAAGTGGAATGGACTGATCCTGCGCTAGATGAAAAACTACTTGCTCAATTAACCGAACAAGGCACCCCGTTGCTTCAAAAAGCTTATGCGGAGCAAGATAAACAAAAACGCCAAACTTCTTTGGTCGACGCGCGTGGCGAGCTATTTTCGTCAATCATTGGCGAAAATCCTGATGTGGCCACTGAAAACTTGTTCGACCTGGCGATCAAAAAACTTGAAAAGAAAATTATCCGTGAAGGTATGCTCAGCGGTGGTAAACGCATCGATGGCCGAGATTACGCCACTGTTCGCGACATAGCAATTCGGACCGGCGTTCTGCCTCGCACTCACGGTTCGGCATTGTTTACCAGGGGTGAAACCCAAGCCCTCGTTGTTTGTACATTAGGTACCGGACGCGATGAACAAAAAATTGATTCGCTAGCCGGTGAAACTTTTGATCGTTTCATCATGCACTACAACATGCCTCCTTATGCGACGGGAGAAACCGGTCGTATGATGTCTCCTAAGCGTAGGGAAATCGGCCATGGGCGGCTTGCCAAACGCTCTTTAATCCCTACTCTGCCCGATCTTGATGAATTTGGCTATTCATTACGTCTAGTTTCAGAAATAACTGAATCCAACGGTTCTAGTTCCATGGCATCGGTGTGCGGAGGTTCGCTCGCTTTAATGGACGCCGGGGTAAACATACGCACTGCGGTTGCCGGCATTGCGATGGGTCTTATCAAAGGCGACAACAATCATATCGTGTTGTCGGATATTCTTGGTGACGAAGACCATCTTGGCGATATGGATTTCAAAGTTGCCGGTACTTCCGAAGGAATTACCGCACTGCAAATGGATATCAAGATTGATAGCATTGAGCGTGAATTGCTTGCCCAGGCCCTTGCTCAAGCCAAGGAAGGCCGCTTATTCATTCTTGGCGAAATGAACGCAACGCTAGATGCGCCGCGAGAAAACGTCTCTGCTTTCGCACCTAAAGTAATTCGCATCAAAATTAACGTTGACAAAATCCGTGATGTCATTGGCAAAGGTGGAGCGACTATCAACAAATTAACCGAAGAGACCGGCACTAAGATTGATATCGCCGATGACGGCACGATCACCATTGCCGGCCCGAGCGCTGAACAATGTGACCATGCCAAACGCCAGATTGAAGGGCTGACCGAGGAACCTGAAGTTGGACAAGTTTATGACGGCAAAGTTGTCAAAATTCTAGACTTCGGCGCAATAGTCAATCTGATGTCCGGTAACGACGGCTTATTACACATATCACAGATTGCCCAGGAACGAATTGAAAATGTACGCGATGTACTTTCTGAAGGCCAAGAAGTCAAGGTTAAAGTAATTCAGGCTGAGCGCGGTCGGGTCCGGCTGTCGATGAGAAACCTCGACTAGCTAGATTCGATTTTGAATTTACGCATAAAACTCTGATCCAGATAGTTTTTGAGCCACCACATCAGGCGGCCTTTGATAACCATGCTGTTGCGGTGGGCAATCGCGTACCGATCTCCTGTGCAGATAATCGCCAGCGTTTCTTGCTGCGCCTGCCATGACTGCATTTTTTCACCCGCTAACGCGGCAAGCAAATTATGGGCAAGTATCGGTGCTTGACGTACCGCATAGACACCTGATTTGGCTAGCTTACTACTGACGATAGTACCGCAGTCTCCACAAGCAAAAATCTCCGGATGAGATATGCTTTGAAAATTATCTTTTATTTGCACGAAGCCTTTTTCGTCTACTGCCAACCCTGATTGTTTCAATTCGGACCAGGCTTTAACCCCGGTACATAGGATAACTTTGTCAGCATAAAAACGCTCGTTATTTTCCAGCTTAATAAAATTTGACTCGACCGCGGTCGCACTTTTACCCAGTAATGGAGAAATACCGCGACGAATTAAAAACTTGCTGATCTCCTTGGATAACCGCGGAAACTTCGGTATCAATTCAGAATTGTGGCCGATTAGAAACACGCCGCCGCTGCGCTTGTGAGAGCGTAAATAATGATCTACACATAATGCCAACTCCACACCTGCTACCCCTCCGCCTACGATCGCGCAAGTTAGTTTGTGCTTGTCTTGCCAATTTGCAAGCCAATCCAGAAAAGGGAGCACTGGTTTTATCGACTTGACATTATCGGTATTCTCAGCAATTGAATCGACGCAATGGCCACCGATATTAATCGACAGCAAGTCGTATCCTACCTGTTTACCAGATACAAGTACTATTTTTTTGCGCGCCAAATCTATCGACTTGGCATGCTCAGGAATATACGCCACCCCGGCGCGGTGAGTAATTCCGGCAACATCTATGACGATATCGTTGCGTTTATACAAACCCGCGATCATCCCCGGTAACATTCCAGAATAAGGCGTAACGCGCTCGCCGCAGATCAAAGTGATTTTTTGATTGGCAGCTTTAATCTGTTTTGCGATACTATCTAAAGCCAACACATGAGTATGGCCGGCGCCCAATAAGACCAGATGCTTTTGCGACATGACTTATTCTGATTCCTGTTCAGTATCGACAACAGACGGCAATAAACGTTTCGCTGAAAGCTGTTTGCCGTCACTTGTCCCCAAACCAAAAAAAGCTCTCTTACGATCATATAGCCGTACTAATCCAGCAGGCGACTCGTATGCAACTTGCTGGCCATGTTTGAGGCGCTGTTCGCAAGACGCAGACAATTGGACTTGAGCATGATGCTTCAACAATTCATCAGGTGAACGAATTGCTGCCAACAACTCTTTTTTGTCAGCTTTGGAGCTTACACATTCATCCAAATGCAAGCCGGAGCATTCACTTCGCACCAGCCCGGTCATCGTCGCGCCACAGCCAATTTTCTCGCCAAAATCCGCTACCAGACTACGCATATAAGTCCCCTTTCCACATACCACTTCCAGTTTCAGCTTGCCTTGATGATCATCGTTGAGAACCTCAATCGAATGGATTGCCACGGTTCGCACCTTATCTGGCACCTTAATGCCGGCGCGAGCATAATGGTACAAAGGCTTACCCTTATGCTTCAAAGCGCTGTAGACAGGGGCGCGCTGTTGAATCAAGCCGGTAAGACCGGCTAATGTTGCCGGGACCCGGTCGCTGTAGTCACCAGGTATGTGTTCACGCGAAATAATGTCACCTTCACAATCCCATGTCGAAGTAACAATGCCAAGCTGACAATCGACTTGATAACGCTTAGTTTCAGACAAATAAGCGCAAAAGCGTGTTGATGCTCCAAATCCTACCACCAACACTCCGCTAACCAACGGATCTAGGGTACCGGTATGACCGGCCGATTTTACTCCCAGAGTTTCGCGTACCTTATACGTCGTATGTGCGGAACTTACACCAAGGTGTTTGTTGATGGCTATAAAGCCATGCATTTGAGATCATCTTGCTTATTATCAATAGGTTCGAATATCAAATCGGGTATACGTTTGGTGGGCATTGACTTGGCTAATTTAGTACGCAACTCGGACATTTTCTCGTCCAATTTTTCTGTTGCGACCGCAGCGGATGCGCCAATAAGCGCATACCTGATTTTTGCCGATGAAAGATCCTTGCTTACCTCAACGTGTACCACGGTAATCAGCGCATTAGGGAGTAATCTTTGTAACGCCGGGGCAATCACTTCTTGAACCATGCGAGCAATGCGCACATGCCGCGGAAAAGGATGTTTCATAGCGTACCTAACTAGGATGTTAGCGTAGGAATAGTATTTACAATCTCAAGCGATTCGATATTGTCTCCCGGTTTGCAATCGCCAAAACGCTGCATAAATATTCCACAGTCCGATCCGGCATTGATCCGCTGTACCTTATCTTTGTAATGCCTAAGCTCGGTAAGATTCACTTTATCGGCTATCACCTTACCGTCGCGAATAATCCGCACCGGTAAATTCGAGGCGATAACACCGTCTTCAACCGAACAACCAGCAACCTTACCCAATTTATTGATATAAAACACTTCCTTAACCACCGCCGTTCCTTTGACAGTTACCGTCTGCTCAGGCTCGAGCATACCTTGTAAACGTTCTTTGATCGTATCGGTAATCCCGTAAAAGACATCGTTGTAAATTATGGGTATTTTCCGGTCTGCTATCATACGCCGCGCTTTAGGGTTGGCAACAACTCGAAAGCCCACCAACAACGCTTTACTTGCTTCAGCCAACAATACGTCCGATTCAGCAATGGCACCCACGCCACTGTGAATGATTTTGGGTTTGCAATCCTCAGTACCTAATTTCGCAATCACCTGCTCCATTGCCTCGCAAGATCCGGCAACATCGGTTTTGATGACCAAATTCAGTGACTTGCTTTTATCCTCAGCGTCGCTCAGCGCAAATAATTCATCCAAATCCGTTGCTTCAATCACAGTGCGCTTGCTAGCCAGATCACGCTCGCGCAAACGGTACCGCCTATCCTCCGCATGATCCCGTGCTGAGCTTTCGTCTTTTACGACAAAAAATTCGCAACCCACTTTGGGCAATTTGGCTATCCCTTGGATCTGTACCGGCACGGAAGGAGTGGCTTCATTAATCAATTGATTATTTTCATCACGCAAAGCGCGAACTCTGCCATATTCAGTATCACACAATAAAAACTGGCCTTTACGCAATATACCAGCGCGAACAATAGCCGTAACTACCGGACCGAGCCCTTTTTCAGTACGCACCTCAATGACCGAACCATAAGCATCCACATCAAGCGGAGCTTTAAGCTCAAGCACCTCCGATGTCAGCAAAATAGCGTCAAGTAGCTTATCAATCCCTTCGCCTGTGATAGCCGACACTGGCACTACTAGCGTCTGGCCTCCCCATTGTTCGGATTGCAGACCCATACTAACAAGCTGTTGATTGATATTGTCAAGATTAACATCAGGCAAATCAATTTTGTTTACCGCGACCACTATCGGAACTTCAGCGGCTTCAGCATGGCTCACCGCCTCTCTAGTTTGGGGCTGGACTCCATCATCGGCTGCGACCACCAACACGACAATATCGGTGACTTTGGCTCCGCGGGCACGCATTTCGGTAAACACTTCGTGGCCGGGAGTATCGACAAAAGTGATTTTGTCTCCTGATGCGGTGGCAACCTGATAAGCTCCGATATGCTGCGTGATTCCACCTGATTCACTGTCGGTGACTTTCGTTTTGCGAATATAGTCAAGTAACGAAGTTTTCCCGTGATCCACATGCCCCATGATAGTAACCACCGGCGGACGGATGACAATATTTTCGCCCTTCGACGTGCGACTTTGAGTGATAAAGGTTGCTTCTTGATTTTCGTAAACCTTGACCGCCGTGTGTCCTAGTTCTTCGACAATCAAGCAGGCGAATTCCTGATCAATTTCTGCTGGCACTTCTTCTATCGAATCATCAACAGCCAAAATAATTTCGTTAATCGCTGATGTTTTGACAGACATGCGGTAAGCTAGTTCTTTGATTGGAATTGTTTCAGGAACGTCAACCATAAAAGATTTACGCGTTACCGGCTGGACGAATTCCTGGCGACGCGGTTTATTACGTGCCGCGCGACGGCGTTGCTTGCGAATACGTTTATCGAAGGTTCCCTTATCGATGCTGATTGTTCCCACCGGACGCAAGTTCACACCGTCTCCCGCGGGTTTCGGCGTTTCTTTGGTTTGTAATTCGGGCTCCGCGGCAAGTTTAGTGTCTTTATCCTTGGAGTCATCGATGGCGGACTGTTCCGCTGCTGGTTTGCTAAGTAAGTTGCGCTCATAGATCTGGTCGATCATTTGCGTTTCTTGCTTTCGTAACTCTGTTTCAGCTTTACTAGGCGCAGATACGACAACCGGTGCTGATCGTTGAGGTTTAGCGGACACTCCCTCTTCTTTGTCACTAGTTTGCTGTTTGACCGGTTCTTCAACAGGTTTTTGTACTTTGTGACCGCGGTCTTTGCGCCGCTCGATTACAACTCCGGTGCGGCTTGATTTAACCGAATCGCGATGTCTAGCACCATGTACGGGATTGCC
>JAZHEJ010000064.1:0-22092 GCA_036679665.1 Candidatus Tethybacter castellensis
TCGGCGATCAGCAATTTGCCGCCGGCGTGTTCTTCGAATTGGCCACTCAACTTTTGCGCCTGCGACTGAGCCTGCGCTGAGCGCTTATGGCATTGCCGCCGCCGCGCGCGCCCAATACGTCCGAGCATTCTTTTATCCACTGATCCGCACCCAACGCTTCGCTTAACTTGGCGGCTACCACCGCCACGATAACCGCGGTTGCCGGGCCGAAGCCGCACAAAAGCACCGCCGCGTCTTTTTTCTTGCCGGCCAGCGATCGAGCCTGTTCTTTGAGCACCTTGATATCGGTCTGCTCCACTTCGGCGATCAGCAATTTGCCGCCGGCGTGTTCTTCGAATTGGCCACTCAACTTTTGCGCCTGCGACTGAGCCTGCGCCGAGCGCTGGGCGGCTAATTCCTTGTGCGCGACTTTAAGTTGGGCACGCAGATTCACCACTTCGTCCGCTAACGCCGGACGGGGTTTTTTAAGCATCAAAGCAATGTCGCTAACGATCTGGTTGTCACGCCAACTTGCGTTTTGAGCGAGTGTCCCGGTATGCGCTGAAATCCTGCGGATACCCGCGGCGATCGCCTCGTCCGCATGCAAATAAACCGAACCGATCTGACTGGCGTGCGCCACATGAGTGCCGCCGCACAATTCCACGGAATACTCAGGATCAATCGTAACCACTCTCACCACCGCGCCGTATTTTTCGCCGAACAACGCCCGGGCGCCAAGCTTGAGGGCGTCGTCATAAGGCATCTCCGTGGTGTCCACCGTCGCGTCTTGCAAAATCTGTTCGGTAATTTGCGCCTCGATATCTTGCAACTCGGCATCGCTCAATCTGCCATCATGAGCAAAATCAAACCGCAACCGATCTGCCTCAACCAACGAACCACGCTGTTCAACATGATCACCCAAGCGGCGTCGCAACGCTTCATGCAGCAAATGAGCCGCCGAATGCGCGCGACAGTACATCCGGCGCAAACCGCCGTCAACTTTGCATTTAACTCGGGTGCCGATACGCAGCTCGCCGGCGGTAACGCTTACCTGATGGCCATGGACATCGTTGCGTACCTTGACGGTGTAGTCCACCTTGACGATTTCGCCGCCGGCCCCTTCCAGTTCGCCTTTTTCGCCGACCTGCCCGCCTGATTCGGCATAAAAAGTGGTTTTATCCAAGACCACCAAGCCTTGTTGCCCTTCTTCGAGCAACGCGCATTGCTTACCTGCCGAATCAAACAACGCGACAATTTGCGCTTCGATTTGTTGGTAAGGATCGCGTTCGAATTTAGTCGCAACCCCGTCATAATCTACGGTTTGCACGTCGACGGCAAATTTAGCCGCGGCCCGCGAACGTTTAATTTGCGCTTTTAGTTCAGCCTCAAACCCTTCCATATCCAGCTTCAATTTGCGGTCGCGCGCATAACTCGCGGTAAGGTCGATCGGAAAACCGTAGGTATCGTACAGCTTAAACGCGGTCGCCCCGTCGATTGTGTCGCCGGCTTGTTCACCCGCTATGCGGGTGAGAATTTTCATACCTTCATCCAAAGTGCGCCCGAACTGCTTTTCTTCTTTGGCCAAGATGCCGACCACCCGCTCAAGCTTCGCCGGCAATGCCGGATGAGCGGCTCCCATCAATTTGGCCAGCGGCCTGGCAAGGCCTGCAAAAAACGCGTTGCTAACCCCGAGTTGATGGCCGTGGCGCAACGCTCTTCGGATAATGCGCCGCAGCACATATCCGCGCCCTTCGTTCGAAGGCAACACTTGGTCGGCGACCAGATAGGCCGCGGCGCGAATATGATCGGCAATCACCCGCAACGACACGCTGTCTTGCTCAGCTTTGCCGCCGGCGGCTTCAATCGCGGCTTTGGCCTCGCTGATTAGCGCGACGAACAAATCGGTGTCAAAGTTGCTGGTTTTGTTCTGCAATACCGCGCACAGTCTTTCAAGACCCATGCCGGTGTCGACACACGGTTTGGGCAACGAATGCAAAACGCCTTGATTGTCGCGATTGAACTGCATGAACACCAGGTTCCAAATCTCCACGCACGCGTCTTCTTTGGCAGGATCTTCGCCTTCAAAACGCGTCGCGTCTTCATTGCGGTTATAAAAAATTTCGCTGCACGGGCCGCACGGGCCGGTGTCGCCCATCATCCAAAAATTATCCATCTTCGGAATTCGGGTAATGCGCTTGGCGATTTCTTGCGAGCTAAAACCGCTTTGTTGAAGCGTCTTTGCCCAAATCGCGTACGCGTCGTCGTCGGCCGGCACCGCTTCATGGTCCGCGCCGAATATTTGGCCGCCGCCGAACACCGTGATCCACAGCCGCTTGGGATCTAAACCGTAGCCGCCCTTTTCAACCGGGTCGGTCAGCAGTTGCCAAGCCAAAGGTATCGCCTTTGCTTTAAAATAGTCGCCGAACGAAAAGTTGCCCAGCATCTCAAAAAAGGTATGGTGGCGCGCGGTGTAGCCGACATTTTCCAGATCGTTGTGCTTGCCGCCGGCGCGCAAGCAACGTTGCGAAGTCGCCGCCTTGTCGTAGGGTCGGCTCTCAAATCCCAGCAACACGTCCTTGAACTGAATCATGCCGGCGTTGGTGAACATCAAAGTCGGATCACTGCCGGGCACCAACGAGCTTGAGTCCACCACCCGATGGCCGTGCTTGGCAAAAAATTCTAAAAACCGCACCCGCGCCGCGTTGCTATCCATGACAATCAGATTCTAGACAATTACCTGCCAAGCTCAACTTGAGTACAAAATCATCTTCCGGCAATAGACTGCGCAAACATAGCTAAGATAAACCGATGGATGTGCTAATTACCGGAGGCGGCGGATTTTTGGGCGGTAAGCTTGCGCAAAAACTAATCGCCGCCAATAAGCTCGGTGACCAAGCGATAAACAAAATCGTTTTATGCTGCCGCAGTGTGCCGGCCAAGCTTTCTTACGACATCGCCAACAGCTGTCAGATCGTCAAAGGCGATATTAACGACCCGAAACTGTTTGCCAAACTGGTACGCAAAGATATGAGTATTTTCCATCTGGCCGCGGTGGTATCCGGCGCGGCGGAGCAAGATTTTGAGCTGGCCATTCGCACCAATGTGACCGCAACCCAAACTTTGCTTGAATGCGCGCGCAGTGTCGGCGGCGTAAAGCTGGTGTTCGCAAGCTCCACCGCGGTGTTTGGCGGCGCCAACATGCCCAACATGCTGGGCGATGATTCCAAGCAGAGCCCTCAGACCACCTACGGGATGACCAAGGCGATCGGTGAACTGCTGATAAACGACTATGCGCGCAAAGGCTTTGTCGACGCGCGCAGCGCCCGCTTACCCACGGTCATTGTCCGCCCCGGCAAAGCCAACTTGGCCGCTTCAAGCTTTGCTTCAGCGATGTTCCGCGAACCGCTGGCCGGGGCCGACTATGCGCTTCCGGTCGCGCCGGACACGTCGGTGCCGCTGACCGGCTATAACGCGGCGATCGGCTCACTTATCAAAATTCATGATCTTGCCTCTGAGTTGATCGGCACAAATCGGGCAATCGGCTTGCCGGTTCTCAACGTTACGGTAAAACAAATGATCGACTGTCTGGCGCGTTTTAAACCTAAGCGCCCAAGCTTAGGCAAGCTTAGCGTCGTACCCGATAAGTTCATAACGCAAATCTGCGCCACTTGGCCCAAAAAGATTGACAATACCCGCGCGCAAAAGCTTGGGCTGCCAAAGGAAAAAAATCTGGACGCTATCGTTGAGCGCTATATAGCCAACTATCTGGAAACCTGATTAACCAAAAGAAGCGGAAAATACCCCAACGCAAACGTTTTTTTGGCGATTGAAATTACACGCGCCAAATAATGCCACCTTGATTAAATGATTGAACGCTTCGCCAATTATGAAGAACATCGTCTGCTGGGCGTCGGATTGATGATCGCGGCGGTGATCATGTTCGCGGGCATCGACACCACCACCAAATACCTGCTGGGCTTTTTTCCGTTTTACTTGGTGCTGTGGTTACGGTTTGCCGGCCAGCTTACATCCCACTGCGGTATCGCGTTCGTCTTAGGCGAGCGCTCTTTTTGGAAAACCAATTGCTTAGGCCTGCAACTACTGCGCTCAACGTTGTTATTTTTAGCCACGATGATGAATTTTTGGGCGCTTTCCTACTTGCCTTTATCAATCACGGTGTCGATCTTATTTACTTATCCTTTGATCGTCGCGGCTTTTGCGCCGCTGGTGCTAAACGAAAGACTGCCGGCTTCGCGCTGGTTGTATTTGGTGTTGGCCTTTGGCGGCGTGCTGATCATTATGCGCCCCGGCACAATCGCCTTTACGTGGCCGATGTTGATTTCGTTCGCTTGCACGTTTGTGGTCGCAGCATATGCGATCACCACCCGCTTGGTCGCCCGTCGCGACCGCTCGATTACCAGCGCCTTTTATTCAGGCTTGGTCGGAACCGCAATTCCGGTGTGGCTTTTTGGCGCAGGCGAATGGCAACTGCCTGATACCGTGTTGCCGTGGGTAATGCTATTTGCGGTCGGCGCGATTTTTGCAAGCTTAGGCCATGGATTATTCGGGGCCGCTCATCGCCACGCGCCGGCGCCGGTGCTGGCGCCGTATATCTACACCCAGATTATTTGGGTAAGCGTCGCGAGCTATTTGGTATTCGGCGATTTGCCGGACGGCTGGACAATTACCGGTTGTCTAATCATTATCGCCGCCAATCTCAGGTATTTGCATATTGAATGGCAAACGGTACGCAAATCGGCCAACAACAACGCGAACTTCAAAATCGCAAGTTAGCAATTTCTTTTGCGACAGATATTGCCATAGCTTACTTAGGTAATCTTTACCCGATACCAACAAGCAATATGGTGTGATCAATGATTTTGCTTACGCGCCGACAGCACCAACTCGGCAAGCTCGACAAAGCCGGCCGCTGAACTGGCGCTAGTTATCCAACGCGGCGGATTATCAAGCTTGAAATTAGCCACGTTCGCAACTCCGACACTGTTGACAAAATGAGCGAACATCGGCTGGTCATTGGGGCTGTCTCCGATATATACGCAGCGACGGTTGTCAGCTTCGATGTCAACTTTGGCAATACTAGCTAAACAGCGACGGGTCATGGACAGTTTGTCGTATTTGCCAAACCATCCGTTCACATGGATTGACGACACCTTCGCGTTCGCACCGGCTTCGTTAAACATTTCCACGATCCGGTCGATCTCGCGGTGACCAAGCGCCGGCACATCCTCACAAAAATCCACCGCCAGATCCGCGATGCGACAAAACTGATCGGACGCAAGTGCGCAACCGGGCACCGCGGCCAGGATTTGCTTGGCCAACTTATCTAGCCGCACGCGATCTTCGGCGCGGGTAACCGCGTCTTTGGCATATTCGACTTGCATAAGGCGCGTTGCGCGATTGTAGGCATACCACAGCGCTCCGTTTTCTCCAACCACCGCCTTAACCGGCCACATGCGCGCAATATGATCACACCATCCGGCCGGCCGGCCGGTTACAGGTACAACGGAAACTTGCGCTTGTTCAAGCTGTTCCATGGCCTGCAAGCTGGCAGCCGGCAAACGTCCGGCAACGGTAACCGTGTCGTCGATGTCGCACAGTAAATAATCCAGCCGGGCCAGCTCTGCGACGGGAAATTGTGCCAGCGGTCGCATCTTAGCCGTAACGTAGAACCACTTTGCGGTTCGGCTTGGTGTTCATATGGGCAAAATTCTACAGGTAGCGCCTAAGCGCTTACTTTACAATTGCACTTGATTATTTTGGCAACTTATTTCTTCCGCTGCGCCATCATCATGGCTTTTTTGTTGCGTGTCTGACTGGCAAACCGAGCTAAGCGATTTGATAACGCCGGCCGTAAAACGCTCGCAGATCGTAAAAGAAGTAATAATCGATCATGGCGCGATCGCGCAAACCGGAAAGTTGCTCAAGCGTCACTTTACCGGCAACAAGGCCATAATCGTAACTGACACCATCTGCAATCAAATTGCCGGCGACTTGCTGCGAGCAAGTCTGCGCGACGCGGACTTTACGGTCGAAACTTTGGTTGTCGACGAACACCATGACCTTAGCGCGTCCGTTGAAATCGCCAAAGAACTTTGCCCCCAAATTGCCGGCGAAGATTTGATACCGATAGCTTTAGGCTCCGGGATTATCCACGATCTGCTCAAATACGCGACGTTGCAAAACGACCAGCAGTATTGCTCGGTCGCGACCGCGGCTTCAATGGACGGCTACGTCTCCCCAATTGCTTCGTTAACCAATCAAGGCTTTAAAACAGTGTTTCCGGGCCGCTTGCCGCTGGTGGTGATCGGTGATCTGAATATCTTATGTGCCGCCCCGGCAAAGTTAAACAGCCACGGTTATGGTGACATCGCCGGCAAAATCACCGGCGGCGTCGACTGGATGATCGCCGACAGTCTCAGTATTGAAGCTATCGATGAAGATATATTCGCTTTGGTGCAGGACAATCTGGCGCGCTGGCTTGCCCAACCAGAACAATTGCGCGAAGGCGATCCGGGTGCCACCGCCTTGCTGTTTGGCGGCTTGGTCATAGTTGGGTTAGCGATGGAAAGATACGGTAGCTCGCGGCCGGCATCGGGCGCTGAACATAACATCGCCCACTGCTGGGAGATGGAATCTTTGACCTATGAAAGCCAGAAAGTGGCGCATGGCGCATGCGTGGCGGTCGGCACCATTGCCATCTTGCAGCTGTACGAATGGTTGCTGCGTCAGGATCTGACCACCTTGGACACCGATCGCATCATCGCCACCACGCCTGATCTTGACCATCATTTTGCGCAGATTGAACTGAGCTTTACCAATCCGCAAATCATCGAACAAGCTAAACAAGAGATCACCAACAAGCATCCGACACTCAAGCAATTACGCGAGCGCATCGACTTGCTCAAATCGGTCTGGCCAGAACTGCAAACCAAACTGCGCAGCCGGCTGCTGACAAGCAAAGAGGTTACAGCTATGCTGCGTTTGGCCGGCGCACCTTGCGCACCGGGAGACATCGGCGTAAACCATACCGATTATGTCCGCTTAATATTACGCAGTCGCTATCTGCGCGACCGCTACACAATTCTTGATCTGCTTGCCAATATAGGCATGCTTGAACACGCGGTAGATTCGGTCACCTAAAGTCATGATGTGGACACGAATAACTATCCGATGTCTGTCAGTGCCTTTATTACTGCCTTAGATCCGCAGCATCGAATTAGCGATTACATACAATAACGCTTTGCGGTCAGCTTGGAGATGACTTCCTGCGCGATGCTCAGCCGCAGTCCGTCCGCAATGTCGAATTACCGCAGCCCGGCTTCGGCGAACTTCAGCCCCACCGCGCTGTCAATTTCGGGGCGCAGCAACTTGGCGACTTTTACCACCAGTCGGTTTTCCTGGTGTCTAACGACGACCAAAGTGGCCTCACCCGTCGGCTCGACCGAATACACCGTCGCTTGCAGATCCGCATCTTCCGGAGCGGCAATGGCGTCGGCGTGCCAGCTTGCGCGCCCGCCGCTCACTTGTTGTTTATTCCAAATCCAAGCTGCGCTGCCCTTGCCATCGCGCCCATAACGTCGCTACAGGCATAGTCTGCATCGGCACCGAAGTTTGGCTACTTAACTGTTCGTAATTAAGCATATGCTGACATCGGCAAATCACTATGCCGCGTACCATGCGCTTACCTAGTTGTTTAGCCATGCGTAACAGACCTTTGAAATCATCGGGGCGCGGAACTGTGGTATGTTTGGTTTCGATCCCGACAAAACTGCCTCGGTGTTCAATAACCAGATCCACTTCGTACTGCGGATCAAACCAGTACCCGAGGTTGTGACCATCGTCAGCCCATGAGCACAGCTTAGCTATCTCGCTGTAGACAAACGTCTCCATTAGCTGGCCGGCATGCTTGCGGTACCTGGCATCTTCACCTTCGGAAACACCCAGCAGCATGGACAATAAGCCCGTGTCATTAAACACCAGCTTTCTTTGCCTGGCATCTGAAAATCCGTCTCTAGCCGGATCGAACGCTCGCAGTCGGCGGATTATGTAGAGATTTTTTACCAGTTCTAAGTAATTTTTACAGGTAGCATGCTGCTGCTTCAGCTCGGTACTTACTTTATCGATGTTCAGCCTGCTGCCGCTCCAGCCGGCGAAAATCGTAAGCAGCTGTTTTAGATTCACCCGCACTTTTTGGTCGCGCAGATGGGGAATGTCGCGCAGATTTAGCGCTGCAAGATAATGACGCAGCCATGCTGAGCGCTGGCGACGGGTTGGCCTGCTTTGCAACGCCGGATAACCGCCGCAGATGATTAACTTTTGCAAATCCTCATTGGTCAGGTCGCTATCCATCCGGTCAGTCGAAGCGCTAAATACGTAGTTGAGAAAATTGGTACGCCCAGTGCGCAATTCCGACTGGGCAAGCGGCAACAATGTCAAAACACACATCCGCCCGGCCAGCAAGTCGGTAATCCTGCGCTGCGCCTTGATCGAAGCTGAGCCGGTCAAGATAAAGTGGCCATTGCCACCACGCTGATCCACTGCTAACTTCAGTGCTTTGAGCAAATCCGGGCGTTCCTGGATTTCATCAATAACCGCCCGATCCAGTCTGGCGACAAATTCTTTGGCGCTTGCGTCAATGTCGCGCTTCACTACCTCGTCGTCAACCGAGAGGTAGGTGAGATTTTCATCTCGTGCCAAGCCTGTGACCATGGTAGTTTTCCCCGCCTGTCTGGGTCCTTCGACCAGAATAATCGGAAAGTTTTTCAAATGCTCTTTGACCACGTGCGTCATAGAGCGGGGAATTAATTGCCTAGGCTTCGTCACAACATTAAGATTGTGTGCAAAAAATCGTATTTTATTACATTATTTATTTTTAGTTTACGTGATATATTTTTCTATTTTTTTATATTAGTATTGAAATAACATATTGTAATTTAGCTATTTAATAAATTTAGTAAACTCTGTTTTATAACAGGTCAAAATTCTTCAATGTAATTCTACATATTCATGCGGGGCAATTTTGCTTTACCTGCGGATGTACCAGTACAGCAGCTCGGTTGCAACTTGCGCGTTACTTGGCCACCGAATAGCAATAAAAAGAAAAACTCTTTCATGTTGCGATGTGCATACATGCTACATTAATATTTGGATTTTGGATGGAAAAATTTTCGCTTTATAAAGCAATATTATTTGTAGTTTATGCGCTAAAAATTTGCAATTTCTCGACTGCAAATTCGTAATACTATTATAGTTATATATGAAATCATGCCGTTTATCGCTGAATTTTCGTACCAAGCTAAACATTGCTGTAAAAGGGTAAATATCAGGCATCGTAAATCATTAAAATTCCATGTACATTAATGCATGTTCAACATTGCTTGAACAAAAATGCGGTTCGCGCAAATTGCGCTTTTGGCTAGAAATAACCATGCCGTCGTCAAGATGTTTTACGCGACGCAAACCGACACCTGCCAATCCCGTTCATAAGATGCTTTTCTGGTATGCCGCGCGTGCCAATCCGTACAATAAGGCAGCGTAATCAATCCTATTCGATACGATCGTTGCGTTTTATTATGCTACAGGTTTAATACAGCCTTTGATGTTTATGGCCTACCTTATGGATACGTTGCGATGACAACTCCTGTCGCCGGCCCAACTGTACACCCATATTCATTGATTGCACATATTAACCGAAAGTGCATAACCCAGTGCTGCGTCAGGGTAGCATAGCCAAGTTAGCATAGACTAAACTGATTCTAGCTGGAGCCGATCGGCCTGCCGCGGTGTTGGACGCAACTAACTAGCACTTCGTTGCCGGGCCGGAGAAGCTCCCTGGCTACCGAGTGAAAGTATTCTCGGTTTTATGGCTTGGCGGCGCAAGGACGTACGTACGATATAAGAATATCTGATTCTTCTCTCGTGAGTTTTGTAATGGTTTGCGGCGGATGAAAACAGTTGCGCACTTTGCGCAGCTGTTCAATATCGACCTCTAGCACGCGATGAATTTCAGTTAAAAACATGCCTATCGCACGGGTAGAGTTTACAAAATATGCGTCGTACTCCTTACGGGTTACTGCGGCTTTCTTTCCACAATCTTCCCATAGTTTCTCTGGAGTCATAGTGATGGTTTTTGTTAATACGACCGAGCCGATCACCGCCGCGGTGGGGCGTGTTGCGTAGATCCAAAGCCGGGTGTTTTTATCGAGTTGCGGTATGCGTCGACGAAGCTCCACTGTCTTTTCGCCAGATAAAATTTTAGCGGCGAAAACCGGGCGAATGGAAATAATCGCGTTAGCGCAATTATTCATCTTCCCATCCCAATGAAAAAATTTCGGCAGTTTTCCCGCTGTCAATCTGAAATGGACCGACTAGATTGGCCTTGTCAGCTTTCAAATGGCGTAATTTTTTAAGATCTACGGGACGGGAAAAACGAAATAAATTGTCGAAAGTCGTCAGTAACACTTGATTACTCGCAGAAAAATTCTCAACATTGTTAACAACTGCCTGTTCTAATTGCTTCAGTGAAATATCCCCCTTTTGCTGTACGACAGTGTCGACAATTCGCGCCGCCGCAACGATGGCTCCCCGCCCACTTGAACTTTGCGACTCGTAGAACAAGATAAGGTTTCCTGGCTGTATTACTTTGGCAAACCGCGAGCTATTCACGAAACGGCGACGTGCAAACAATACAGCGGTTTTCTTTTTTAGAAAATCAAAGTTCAACTGATCGCTTGTTTCTAGCAGTTCATCAGCATAATCCTTTTGGATAGGTACAACAACCGCATCTCGTCCTGCACAAACGATTAGCGTCGGGCTTAGAAATTCTTCGAGCTCAGGAGGAGTGAAAAGAACTTTCTTATCAGCGGCATCTTTGATAGTGATCTTTTTGGTCCAATGCTTAAGCATCGAGTTTGGCAACACTAAACCGGTATGGCGACGCATGCTGTCAATAACCCTTTGCCAGTTTGAATTGGTGAGAGGTTGACCGGCCGCAACCTTTATATAACGTTGCTCAGGCAACAAAGTAAAACCATGCGCTGTAGCGAGATTGCGTGGCTCAGCCTGGCCCTGAATGTAAGCGAGTTCTACCATTGCTGGACATTTTTTGCATGCGATTCGTACAAACTTGGTGAGCAAATGGTCTATGTTCCGAACATAATGCGGATTGCTGGGCAACCCGTGTATTAACAATTTTGCAGGCCCTGCAACGGCTTGCGGAGTTTGCAAAGCGCCAACAGCAACTATGTTTCCATCTTCGAACACGGCCTGACGCTGGGTAAATTCTCCAGGGGCACAAAACTGCTCAATCAATTGAGCTTTCTCCACGTGCTGCGAATCTAAATAAGTTCGCAGCTGCTCGCTACATACATCCTTGACGTTAAATCCGCTACCAGCTGTTTCCTCACTTCTAGCTGTCTGTGTTTCTTGAAAAAACCACTCAATGATTTGTTCAGGAGTGGCAATATCGATACCAAAATTTTCCAGCAAATCTCTTTGTGCATCGAGAATTTTGCCGTCTCGCGTAATAAAAGCGGTTGCGCGCGCTAATGTTGCATGTGCAATATGTCGCGTGTCGCTAATTGCTTGCTCTGAATCAGCGGGACTTTGATCTTGTCGAGCAAATATCAATTTATAAATTTTTTTGGCAAGATTTTCCAATTTCTCAGTGTCGACATCTGGGAGCTTAGGAAGTTCCAGCGCAAACTTCAAAGCTGGATCGTTTGGCTTGCGATTTCTCTTAAGCTCGTTTAGGAACTCGTCCGCTAACACTAGGCGTATGAGATGATTAAAGCAAGCGCTAATCAGTTTGTTAGCGCTCTGATCCCTGTCACGAGCAACGTCGAAGAAGATGTTGAGATCGATTGCATAAATGGGCTCGCGATCCGCGTTTAGCAATTGGATAACCCTGCCAGGCGCTGGAAGCAAACCTGGTTTAGGCAGTACGCGAAAGTACTCCAAAATATGCCGTTTTGTAGTTCTTCCGCCGCGTAGCTTTTGGACAATTTCAAATTTGTGGTTTTTATAGAATGCCTGAGCAATATTGAGGTCAGACGCCACTTTGGCAGTAATATCCGTGTACCCCCGTTGATCCATTTCAGAAACAAAATCTTGCATCAGTCTTGAAGCCTCGTGTTGTTTACGATATTTTGCTGCAACAGCGATTTGCTGAATTTTTGCATGAGGCCAAATGCCTCCCCAAAGAAGATATCCTACGAGCTTGGGGTTGGAGGCTGTGCCTCTGATTAGGGCAAATAACTGGTGCTTCGAGATGGCTACCTGAAATACTTTCTCAGGCAGAAATCCAAGCGCGGATTTTTCTGAGTCAGCTAGACATGAGATCTGTTTCAATAGCTTGATAAGATTTTGGGGATTTTTCTCTATACGGATTTTCATTCAGTAGTTATTTTAATAACCGCTTATCATTGTTCACTCTTGTCGGTGGATATCTTCGGTTGTGCCACTGGATGCACATAGAGTCAGAATTACCGCGATACCGGATAATCCAAAATACTAACCGACCACCAGCATACGCGAGCGGTTTTTTTTACCTACTAGCAAAGCTTGTGGCGTAGCGTTATTTTTTTAGGATATGCTCAACAACAATCGCAAATTTAGCTACATTCGCTAGGTGATTTTTGAATTTCTGCTTGGCATTCGGAACATCACCAAATAGATCGCTTCTTATTTCAAGATGGTTTTTTTTATTAACACAATAGCTAAAGGGGACACTATCGGGTGAAAACATCCTCCCCAGCTGACAAAGTTGCGTCTTCGTCATTCCATTTGTCGATAAGGGCTGATATTTTTGAGCTGACTTTGTTTTGCTTGCCTTTTCGACAATTGCCGAAAAACGGGTGAAATCTCCCCCAGATGGATTAAAAACCGATCGTACTCTAACGATTTTTGTTCTATTGTCAGTACCAAGCGGGGTCTCAATTTCGATTGAGTGTTCGTTGGTGCGTTGCACCTCACACTCGCAAGATGTTGCGATTTTAGCTAATTCATCTATGCGTGGCGCTAGCTTCACCGGGCATTCCACCACAGTCTTTTTATTGGCAGTGATTTTCCATTCTTTATCCAAACGCTTGACCTGCAAGGGCCACTTTGTCTTACCGTCTTTTGATGACATGAAACCAAAGGCATAAGTCACCAAAGAGCCAAGAGCCGTTAAAACAGAAGCGTCACCATTGCTTTTATAGGAACTCGGCATAGCGCTAATCCCGATTCTAATCGCCGCCAGACAACTAGCCAGCGTGCCTACATTTTTGCCTACTGGCAATAGCATCCCGCCGTTGTGATTCATGAAACTGGCTACCGACTGCATATCTCCTCTCAGCAACAAATACATAATCGCGAAACGGACCATACGTTCAGGTTCATTGTCTTCCAATTTAATTGCTGTATTCCTGTGGCTTAGAATCCCAGCGCACCAGCGTCGCCATTTGTTGATACCCCTGCCTAATTGAGCATTACTTTGGCTGGTGGCCAAAGCCTGCTTAACGATATCCCCCAATACCTGTTCAGATGGCCAACCCGCCGATAGCGGGTAATTCCGCAGTACATCAACTGCGCTAGACAACAACAAACTTTCAATGTCGTCGAACTTGGCAGGACTGCTACCTATAGTTCCTAGCTTCATCAGCTGTAAACATTCTGTGAGCGTAATTGGTTCGCTGGTTTTTATGCGCGTTGTTGGCGGCCCTTTTGTTAATGCTTGGAACCAGAGATTTACTGCTGGGGTATTGCCGATAACCACCGCCATCAAAGCGCCGAACTCTTCAGCCCGTTCAAGCTTGTCCTCTAACTCTTTCATCGGCTTGAGAATTTCCGCTTCCTTCCCGTTACCGGGACCTTGCGATTTGGCGGTAAATACAGTTTCGTCTACTGACAACGGCATACCGCTGGCCGAAACATCGTAGTTCTCAAAATCCCTGCTCTCGAACTCCTGCCTATCCTCCTTCGTTCTGAAGATCACCTTCTGCACATCTTTGAATTCCAAGACCTCAACACTCTCATTCTCAAACTTGAAAGCAGCTGGCTTGACACCGTCAGCAATCTGTAACGCGATCGGAAAAGCATTTATGGATAGCTGTGCAACTTCGTTAACCACTTTTGGGGGGATGCCTTCCGAGAAAATCGGAAGCTTGGCGCCAAGTCTCGCAATGGATGGTATTTGTGAATGATCATCCGCATTCGACGAAAAGATACATCCTCGCGAGAACAATCTCGCAATGGTCCAATTACTCGACAACAAGTAGTTTTTCTTACTATCAAAAAGCGGTGCCGACCCCGTCTTAGACCTCTTCCGTGAAGCTCTTTTTTTTGACATTATTTTCTGTTCATGGTGCGAGAGCATTTCCTATGTTCAGGCTTCCTTGTGCTTAATCAAGTGCGGGCTTTGCATTAATTTCCGAATCGGTGCTTGCCGCTTTGGGTCAGTCAACAAGAGAAAAAGCCTGGTCCGGGCGCGTGAAGTCATCACATACAGATCCATCTTAGTATTCGTACCTGCCGTACCATCGACCTGCACTGTCTGTAGTTCAGGAAGAAAAACCGTATCGAATTCCAACCCCTTTGCGCTTTTGAAGCATAGTACGGTCACGATGCCTGGCTTATCAAACACAAGACCATGATTCCTTTCTTCTTTTGCACTACCGTAGGTTTGAACTGTTATATTACTGCTACCAAGACGAGCATAAAGTTTTTTAAAAATCTGTTTCCTCTCCCGTTTGTACTTTACTAGAACGCCGATTTCTTCATGTTCGTATAGCTGCACGTGACGATAAATTCTGTCAACTGCATCGTCCAAGTCGTCAGTTTCAATTAATTGGGGCTTTTCACCATGTTCATCGGGGAGTTCAGGTATTCCTGTTGGCAAACCACAATAAAATTTCTTGGCAAATTCGGCTATTTCTCTTGTGTTACGGTAGTTTTTCCTGAGGATGTACTTCTGCAAATCATGCATTAAATAAATTTCACCCAAATCCTTTATCGTTACATTATTGTCAGGATCCAATTGCTGATTTTCATCAGCGAGAACAGTCATGCTAAAGTTTCCCAAATCCTTTATCTTGTCGATGAGAGAGTGAACATCACACGAAAAATCCTGAGCTTCGTCAATGATGAAATGTTGTAATCCATGCGCCCATGTACGGGCACCGCTCTTCTCATCTTTTTTGACTTCCTCTAAAGCCTTCTCGAAGTGAAAGTCATTCTCCTTGCCTGCTTTCATCGGGAACTTCCTGCCAAAGTGTTTGTTCCACAATGTCAATATCCAACTGTGAAACGTCGCATCCATTTGAGCGTATTGCTTTAGGGCTTGGTTGTAAGCCACAGCTATGGCATTCCCATTATTTTTATCGAGAGCCCGATACCGAAATATTGCCACTATTGTTTTACCGCTACCAGGCGGGCCAGTAATCAGCATGTTCTGTTTAAGCGGTGCAAAAATAACCACCTTCTGCTCATCACTTAAGCTTGCCTCGTTTGGTATTTTCATGGCAACGGTCTATCTTTGAAAATAACCTTTGACGAAGCGGCCATCTTTCGCGCCGATGAGGAGTTGTCGATCCAACAAAGAATTTTGGTGACTACAGCTAGTTTCCGGTACCAAGGCGCAGGCATGGCAAGCTGCATGAGCTAGTTCACTACAAATAGGATCATTGGAACACCACTCAGCTCTTTCTAATGCCTCAATCATGGAATTGCCCAACCGGTCTTCCCTTCCTTGCCGAATTAGCCCCCCTAAAGAACCTTCCGAGTCGCCATCCGCTGTATATATCAGCACACCCGCCTTATCTTCGAACACATAAATCCGCTCGCCCACCGAAGCCCCGCTATAACCGCATTCGTAGCATAATTGCCTCATTAGAATATGAGAGAAAGTGTGAATAAGAGCAAACCTGGGGAAAACCGGCTCGAGTTTCTCAAACCTCATAGCCATCCCTGCTTGTTCCATGTGCTTTTTAGACTGTTCCGTCCAATTATGCAGGGCTTTCCCATTGTGCTCCTCCCATTCTTGAAGCGCTTCTTGGGCAAATTCTATAAAAATTCCTTCACCATAGATTTCGATAGCTGGACGCCAATCGCATTTGTCCTTACCCAAATACGGCGAGATCATCTGACCGCTATCAGGCTTGAGGCGGCGAAAACCACACAATGCCCTAACTACCCGTAGCTTCTCAATGAGATAAACAGCCTTGATTTTGGTTGCTAATTCAATATCTGCTTCGTTGTCAGATGGCCAATCTCGTTTAGAAACAAACAGCGGCGAATTCAGATCAATGGAATTCGACGGCTTTGTCAGCGCAGTCCATTCTTCGGCTAGGATGTCAGCGTCTGTAGATATGAGCCGTGAAGCGCAGCTGACATTGTAGTGCTCGTCAAGCAAGCGTCTGATCTGTGCTGCCACATTATCACAGCGCGGAAAATTTTCTTGAAACTTGCTGGTAAACCGATCCAAATACTTAGGTTGACATGCGTCGCTGTAAGATAAATTTCTCGACTTTAGTTTCGGCAGAATAATTTTATTAAAATCCTTTGCCATTTCTTGAACTTGGGAATTTGCGGTTGCATCCAAGCCCAAGTCCAAAGCCGAAATGGTGACTGAAAAATGAACTGCCGTTTGGCTGCGTGGTATCGCTTCCAGCGGTTTATCGCATGGTACTTCTTGCTCCCAGCTCTGCCACGGCTGCCTGCCGCGGCAGCGCTGACCGATTTTTTGAAGGGCACCTGGAAACACAAAATCTTTTAGACTTTTGCTTGCATTACATCGCAGGCATTTAATCTCATGCGCATCAAGCGACAAGCCTTGTTCCGAGCGAACCTCGAAATTAAGCATGGGATCGCCTCTTTCGCAGCTGTGTTCAGGCTGATCAGAGTGAGCCCAACGCCACCAATCCACGTCAGCAAGATGACCGTCTTCACAGACAGCTATATGCCGCATTGGACTTAACACCGCATTTTCACATTCTACGTTCTTGCAAGACGGAGGCTTTCCGTCCGCTCCGAGTTCATCTGGTGGCAGCCAGTACCAGATACGCCTGCACCTAGGGCAAAACAACCAGGCTGGAAAACGTTGGGTCATGATACTTTTGCCCGTCCCCTGCAAGCTGTCCAAAGGAGGCAATCTAAAATGTTTAACGCGTAGCTCCGGGTGGTTTTCCAATCTCTCCAGCCGGATTCGCTCCGCTTTATCCCATGCGCCCCAGCTAGTATCCAAAACCACAAAGCACTCCTGTCTCCAGTCGAGAATTGCGCCGGGACCATACGGTGCAATCGCGTGAGATCTGCGGATTGTTTTGCCTTCCACTAGTGCTGCTTTTTGGGTCTTCTTACCCGAAACGAAGTTTCGCCGTCAATATGTCTCATGGAGTTGAGCGTCGGCCACATCCCATCGTCTTTTTCATTGTACTGCGTAAGAAGTTTGTTAAATTGTTTTCCGCGATTAGCAAATGTTAAAGGAGGATCCGACTTAGCTGCTTTCTTCCATGTAGCAACCACCTCATCAAATCTTTGCTCTACCTGCCTCGCATCACCATCATCACTAGCAGCATGTCGCAGCCGGGTTTTGAGAGTCTCTAGAGCGTATTTGGTTATCAGATCCTCTGGATCAAATTTCCGTGCGTCATTGTCATCCACCCAGCCGTTCAAGGCTCTTACCGTTAACACGACTGCAGCATGCACCGTCCGATGCATGGCCGGCGGAGCGAACGGCGTCACCGAAACAGGCTCCACTGCTCGATAAAGCGACTGGTGATAGGACTGGAATGCTTCGTAGTGGGAGCGATCACGCGGCCGACCGGCGGTATACACCGTAACAACAATGCCCGGTGCCCTCATAGCATCCCGGCCGACGCGACTAGTAGCTTGAATATACTCCGCAGTGGTTTTGGGCTGTCCTTTCATGATTATCAAACCAAGCCTACTGATATCTATGCCTACGGAAATCATGTTAGTGCACGCTAGCACATCAATGGCATCTGGTTTAGGAGTCTCCACTTGCATCAGTTCCTTAACAGTTGCTATCTCAATGCTGTTTAAATTAGCGGACAATTCTTTCATTATCATAAATTTACGCGAGGAGACATCGTCGCTCTGGATGCCTTGCAGAACCTCTTTGACTCTCTCCATCAACGTCGTAGTTGTCTTTCCTAGTTCGCGGCGACTGTTATGGTAGACGACCTGTGTCCAATAGGAATCTTGCGCGGACGACTTTGTTCCCGGGAGTTTTTCATTGGGGGAAATACGGGACGAAGCGGCGGCGCACGCAGCTGATACTTGCACAAGCGACTCAAGTCCCGAATAGACGCCTCCTGCTAATATACCGATGAACATTCTGCCTGCCGCCTTGCGATCTATGCGGCTGAAAAAAGAGTCATCACTATCTAAACCTGGTGGCGGAAACATCTCTGCGGTACGACCATAGAGCAACCGCGACTGCTCCGCGGCTCTTTTTATAGTTGCTGTAGCAGCTAAATACTTTGGTTTGACTTTACCTGCTGTGATAACAGTCTCTATAGCCGCTTCGTATACGCCGGCTATCGTTCCCAACGGGCCGTTAATCAAATGCATCTCATCCTGGATGATCAGGCCGGGCGGTAAATTATCCGTTCCCTGGCCCAGAAAAACTCGCGACTTAGGTTTCCAAACCATCCTAGCAAACTTATCGATCGTCCCGATAAGCATTGTCGGCGGCGCGGCGTACAGATCCTCATCTACCACGGATGCAGGAATACCATGGTGCAACTCACAGCGACGGTCAGGGCAGTTCATGCGAAAGCGATGATCATCGATCTTTAATCCGTACTCTTTTTTGTTGTTGCTCTTTTTTTGAGGCACAATCCGCGTGCCACAACGAGGACATTTAAGCAATTGAAATGGATTCTCAGGCCGATCATCCTGCAGAATTTGTTCATCGAAAATCTCTTTCGCACCCGGATCGAGACCTAATTTACGGGTAAGTTCATTGGGCGTGGTTGTAGCACCCACCCAAAGACCCAAGCCGATAGGTTCTTCTCCCAGCATCAACTTAGGCATAGAGCGTCTCATCCAGTCGAGAACCGATATCAGCGTTGCACATCTTTCAAATTGCTGCGCGGTGAGCAACCGTAAGGTATAGCGCATTATGACCGCCGTACCACCTGCGGCATCAGGATTTGTTCGGCGTCTGAGGATGATTTCGAATGCGGCAAGAGCCAAGTAGGCTTCGGTCTTACCGCCTCCGGTCGGAAACCACAACAGATCCAAGACATCTCTTTCCTCTGCGGTCGGATCAATCAGCGATTCGATAACCAGCAATTGAAATGCTAGCTGAAAAGGACGCCATCTAGGCTCCTTCGCATGTTCCCCCGAGCAAATATCAATCGGCGCGAGATTTCCGTCGCCTAAGTCTCGGGGCTCAGAATTGCTCTTACTCCATAAAAACTGCCTCAGCATCGCCTCTTGCGCGAGGCGAAAAACAGCTAGGACATCGCGCTTTTTGTCAAACAGCGCTTCAATACCACGACGAATGCGCCGATCTGCTTTGTGCTGCCGCTCCAGAATGCGCTTTGCAGGTGATACATAGCGATTATCCAAGTTCGATATCTGTCCTTCTTGTTTCGCAATCCAATCGCGGTATTCATCAGCAAAGCTCAGTAAAGCGTCCCGTAAGGCGGCGGCGGGGATGTCTTTTTGCGCGAGATATTGCAAAGATAGCACTGATTGCGTCTCTTCTGGTAAATTAATTTCATTCGTCAGGCCCTGCACTTCCGTGGCCGGCAGCGGTTCAGCAAATATTTCGCGAATGCCGCCCGGAGCATCCTGAACCCATTTTGCCGCGCAACCATGCCCGATCCCAAAAACCTTGCGGTTGCGAAATAATAGCTCTAGCTCTTCGTCTTCCTCATGACGAACCCTTCTTGCGGCCGATATGTATTCACCAATTGTTCCTCCTTCTATCTCTATCTTAAATCTACATTGAAACAACATTAATGGAACTAGCTGCAATTGCCCCTTGTTTTTTTCATATTGTTGCTGGTTTACCATCGATATGGTAACTAGCAAACCATCCTTGCGCTTTCTGGGTTTTATGACGATCTTACATCTCCCGTCAAAAAGGTCAAGGCTCTTGTAATTACCTATTTGATCAATCTGAAAGGTGACTTTAGCCGGGGTATCCGCTCCCGCTAGCTCTTGCCGGCGCCACCCGTCTTCCTTGGCGTCTTTGTTGTCTTGCTCGTAAACTGAAGCTTCGACATAACAATTGATTTGGTTGACATCTTTAATAAAAAAGCTGATGCCCATTGCCGATTGGAGTCTTTCATAGTACATTTCCAAAGTCTGTTCTTCAATCCCGGATTCAGTATCCGGCTCATCCGACTCATCCGACTCATCCAATATCCCTAGATCTTTTTGCTGCGTATCGGATGGAAATAACACACCGCAACGATAGCGCCAGAGCGGACTTCCTTTTATTACTTCGTCTGGAGCTCCTGCTGGACCAACAAGATGCCGACGCAGATCTTCTACAAATTTCGTTCTTAATTGATTAAGCATTGGTCTGTGTTATTTTAGTTGTGCAGAAAATATATTTATACACCACATAATGCAGTTCAAGGTTAGACTTTAATAACTGCTTCTTGGGGGCAAATTTTGTTGGGACACTGCTGCGCTCGCATATCGGCATACTGTACCAATCGCCCATGACCGCTTTACACAAAGATAATGCTGCCTACTTATGGCACCGCCTTGGTAACCAATGGCCATGAGCTTGTCGACCAGCAAACAGATTACATCCAGTTCGAGCTCAGCTGCGGTATGTGGATCCATCATTGCAGCATGATATAGGTGCTGCTTGTTTTCGGTAAGTAACGCTTCAACGACCGATTCCTGCACATTGATACTGCTACGCATAATCGCCACCAGTTGCGGAAAAGGTGCACCATCGCGCGGTTTTTTCGCTTCCTCGCCTGCTTCGCCGGCAAGGGCGACACTAGCTTGGCCAGCGGAGCCGTACTGCTTACAACATCAGGTATCCATTCCTTTGGGAATTAGATACAACAATCCCCTGACTTTCTCGGAACCATAGGTATTAAATACATATTGAACCAAATTAACTTATAATGTAAAGATGACGAACAAACTCATGAGCAAAGGTAAAGGCGGCTGGCCTGCCAAAGTGCCCGGCAAAAAGTCCGGTAAAGGGCGGGACAACAACCCTCCCAAAGCCCCTCCCAAAGGTAAAGGCGGCTAGCCTTCCAAAACCGGCAGACCTTCCGGTGGCGGGTGGACCAACGCCCCTTCCAGTGGTAGCAGGTAGTGGCTAGATATGTATATAAAATCCCCATTCCTTTAGCGAATTTCTCTATATTCACGCACCGGGTGCGGCGTTCAGGTAGCGCTGTGCTGCAGGACGCAGAAAATAATTTAAAAATCAATTGCGAGCTTGCAGTTGAACGAGTACTCAGGTGTTTGGTAAGCGACATCCGCAGCTCGCTCAACGTACGTATCCAAACGCATGCCGCTACCAGGCAGCTCCAGCTTCAGCTCACTGCGCAATTTGTACCCGTCGCTTAGCTCCAGGCTCCCGTACGGAGTAAGCACGCCGCGGCCGCCCAGCGTGCCCGTGCCATAACCTAGCGTCGCAAGCAGCCGTCCTTTGTACGTTTGTTCGTCCAGTTCCAGCTTGTCCCGCCAGATGCTGGCGTCCGCTACAGCCGCGCCGTGGCTCGGCTCCAGTGTGAGCGCCAGCTCCCGTCCTTTGCTGCCCGGATCGAAGCCCAGCAGCGCACTGGCCTGCCAATAGCGCTTCGCCGACGAGCGATGCGTTGCCAGATAGCGGCCACGGCCTCCATCCGCACCGCGCCGCCAACTACCAGACCCAGGCCGGTCTGCGTGTCTCCGCCATCATAACGCAGTCCCACGTCCAGCGAATGAACGCGGGAGCCTTCAACCGAAGCGCGGACCCGCCAGGTGTCTGAATTGAGCAAACTGTTGTCGTCGCCTTCAACCTTTACCGCCTGTACATCGCTTTCTCGCCTGCTTCGCCGGCAAGGGCGACACTAGCTTGGCCAGCGGAGCCGTACTGCTTACAACATCAGGTATCCATTC
>JAZHEJ010000064.1:22102-23249 GCA_036679665.1 Candidatus Tethybacter castellensis
GCGCCGCGCCGGCCCGCCGGCGGTCATCACATCGACGATGTCATACGCGCGCGCGACGTCCAAGGAACGGATCGTCATCGCGATAAACGCGAACGGCATCAAAAACGGCAACGTGATATGGCGAAACGCCTGCCACGGATTGCAACCGTCGACTTTAGCCGCTTCAAGCGGTTCGCGCGGAATGGAAAACAGTCCGGCCAGCAACAAAATCGCAAAAACCGAAGTGCTCATCCACACTTCGGCGAAAATGATTGAAAACATCGCCAGGTTGCCCTGCACCAGCCAAGGAATCGCTTGGTCGGTTACGCCCAGCGACTGAAGCGCGTTGTTGAGAATGCCGATATTGTCGTTGAACGCGAACTTGAACATGAAACCCACCAGGATCGGTGAAAACATCATCGGGAACATCATGATCGAGCGCAAGGCGCGTTGGCCCCAGGTTATCCGGTTTATCAACAACGCGATACCCAACCCGAGCAGAAACTCCAAATTGAGCGCGAAAAGCAAAAAAATGATCAAGCGCCCGAACGCGCCCCAAAAATTGGCGTCGCCAAACAGCCGGATATAGTTGCGCAGCCCGATAAACGTCTCCAGCGATTCGGGTTTGGTCAAGCGATACGGCGTAAAGCTGGTATAAAGTGAGAATATCAGCGGCAACGCCACCACGCAGACGATCGTCAGTATCGCCGGTGCGAGCAACAGGTACGGAACCAGCCGCTCGCGGTTTACCGCACCTAGCAACATCGGCGCGGTCCTGATCAAAAGTTACAGTCTATAAGTAACCGGCGTCTTCCATAACGACACGCGCTTCTTCAGCCGCCTCGTTCAGCGCTTCTTCGGCACTCATTTCGCCGACGATCGCAGCTTGCAAACGCGGCCACAACACGTTCGAAACTTCGATCCATTCCGGGATCAGAGGTGGCGTAAACGCATCTTCGGACATTGAAACCTGATAGGTGTCAAAAATCTCCACCAGAAAATCGTTGCCGTCGCGCTGGAATTCATTTTTGGCGTCGACCCAAACCTGCGTGCGGGTCGGCAACAATCCGCGACGCGCCTCGACCATCTGCCGGTCGTGATCGGTCAAGAACGTGACAAAAGACACCGCCGCTTCTTTGTTGTCGCAGGCGGCGGTCACCGAAAAGCT
>JAZHEJ010000064.1:23259-38753 GCA_036679665.1 Candidatus Tethybacter castellensis
CCGCCGCTTCTTTGTTGTCGCAGGCGTCGGTCACCGAAAAACTGTGCGAACCCGACCAGCCGGTGCGCTTGCCCGACGTTCCCCTAGGTGCGCGGATGATGCCGATATCGTCGGCGATCTTGGAATTTTCCGGGTCGTTAAAAAATGACGCCCATCCGGCCCAGTCCAAGTTCATCGCCACCGTGCCGCTGGCAAAGCCAAGTCCGGTGTCGTCCCACAGGTAGTTGGGTACCCCGACCGGAACCGCTTTGGCTTCATACAGATCCACAAACCACGACAGCGCCCGAACGCCGGCGGCCGAATTGAACGTCGGATTCCAACTGTTATCAAACAATTGACCGCCTTCCGCGATCAACAACTCGTAAAAACGTCCGGTGATCGCTTCATCTTTACCCACATATTGGGTGCCGTAGAAATCAGGAGGATTGGCGAAAAATTTAGCTTGTTGCGACACTTGCTCCCAAGTTGTGGGAGGAGCAAGCTCGTAGCCGTATTCTTGTTGAAACCGATTACGGTTGTCCGCGTCTTGATACAGCGACTTGATATAAAACAAGTTGGACACATCCGAATGCCGCGGCAACTGCACTAAACGGCCGTCGACCGTGGAGTGCTCCAAGGTTAACTGCACAAACTCGGCCAGCACGCTATTTGGAATGTGATCGCGCAAATCCTCGTAAAGGGATCCGTATTGCGGCGCGAAACTGGTATGGTTGGAACCGACACACCAGTTGATCGTGTTCGCGGCGATGTCTTGCTTAATCTCGCGATCAAGCTCGAAGTGATTTTTGCGCGACAGAATATCAACCGTGGCTCCGGTCAACGCTTCCCATTTTTCGATTTCCGCATACAGCGGTTCGTATTGAGCGCCACCGATCAGTTTGGCCCGGAGCGTGTAACCGGGAAACGATCCGTATTCCTGCGCGCCGGCCAAAGCAGTCGCCGCCGCGCCAATCACTATCGCGCCTACTTTAAAAATATTTTTGCTAATCATTTTTTTCCTCCTATGATCAGTATGCGTCGCCGCATAACTTATAAACCACTACTACGATTATATCCAACCTGCCGCAGTCATATTCGCTACGGGTTATCAAGCGCGAATTCTTCGACAATCGCTTGGGTATGCTCACCCAACTCAGGAGCCGCAACCTGCGACTTTAACAACGCGTCGTCAATGCGCAACGGTCCGCGGATTGAATTTAGCTCAACGTTACCACGCCGGATCGTTTGCGTGAAATCCAAACTCGCAAACGCCTCGGACGCAAGTAACGCTTCCCAATCAAGCACTTCCGAACACCAGATATCGGCGGGCTGCAACACCGCCAACCAATCGGCGGTGGTACGCGTTGCGATATGCTTGACTAACACCTCCTTGATCGCATCGCGCTTGGTAATCAACGCCGCGGTATCGTCATAGTATTGCTCTAGCCCGCTAAGCTCCATCAATTCAGCAAGCTTGAGCAACGATGGCGTCATCGCGATAGCCAGATGACCGTCGGCGGTTTTATACACGCCGTACGGGGCGCCCAAATAGGCGTGGGCGCCGTTGATCGCTGAGCGTTGCGGCGGACGATTGCCGTCGTTCAGATAAGTGGTCAGCACTTCAAACTGAAAATCAAGCAGCGTCTCAAGCAAACTGGTGTCAACTTTGCAGCCGCGACCGCACGCGGCGCGTTTTACCAAACCGGCCAGCACTCCTTGCACCAGCGCATTGCCGGCCAACATATCAGCGGCGGCCAAGCCCATCGGCATCGGCAAACCCGCGCCGTTCAATCACGCCGGGGCGGAAGTTTTGCAACACCACATCCGCTTTGCCAAGCAACTTGCGCAATCGGCGCTGGTCGTCGGCGTCGCGCAAGTCGGCGACAAAGCTTTCTTTATTGCGATTAATCGCGTGGAACAAAGAATTGGCGCCGCCGATGTCGGTGTCGGAAATATACAGATGGCGACACAAGTCGCCGGTTGCCGGGCGCTCGATCTTGATTACGCGAGCACCCAAGTCGGCAAGCTTCAAACTGCACAACGGGCCCGACAGAAACTGGCTGAAGTCGGCAACGACTATACCGTGCAGCGGCCGTTCTTGATCCGGGCAATTATTCATTTGACTTGCATCCCAAGCATCAACAGTTGATTTTTACACTATACCCTAGCCCAAGCCAACGATGTCGCCAAAACATGCGCGATCAAAACAACGCACAACTTGGTCTTGGCGCTTGCGCATCTTAATCATTATCCAAGTATTACCGCAACCTAATAGGTGAAAATTATTAACCGTCCTAAACCACTTTTTGGCACCTGAATTTCATCTTAATGAACGCTAAAACCAGCCAAATTGAGCATATGTCGACGCATAACAATGCAAATCTGCGATAACATATCATAATTACAAGCTTAATTTGAGCATGTTAACATATAATAGCGTAAATCTGCGATAACATATCATAATTACAAGCTTAATTAAACGCCGGCGTCTGCAAACAGTTTTTGATTTGTTGAGTCAATTTCCAGCGGTAGCGTTATTGGGACCGCGTCAAGCCGGCAAAACTACACTGGCAAAAATGCTAGGTATAGAAACCGCAGACTCAAGCGTGATTTGCGTTGAAGTTGAATCTGCTACTACGGCTGATATACCTAGCAAGCGCAATACCCTGTATCTGGACTTAGCGAATATATCCGACCGCAACAAACTTGCTGATGCCACCAATTATTTTGCGCAACATGAAACCAAGCTGGTAATTCTTGATGAAATTCAGTATATGCCGGAGTTGTTCCAGCAATTGCGCGTCGCGATTGACCGCAAACGCCGCCCGGGACGCTTTTTGATTCTTGGTTCAGCGTCAATCGAATTGATGAAACAGTCCGGAGAAACGATGGCCGGTCGCATTGCATTTGTCGATCTTAGCCCGTTTGACATCCTGGAAATACAGCCTCGCCAGCAAACTGACTTATGGGTACGCGGAGGATTTCCAGAAAGCTTGTTAGCGGTTAACGAAAGAAACAGCGTACGATGGCGGGAAAATTTCATCACGACATATCTGGAACGGGACGTTCCCCAACTGGGACCTAGAGTCCCGGCCACAACTTTACGGCGCTTTTGGACGATGCTCGCCCATCGGCAAGGGAAATTGCTCAACGCCGCGAAACTGGCAAACAATCTTGCGGTCACCGGCGGGACGATAGCGCGCTATTTGGACCTGATGGTCGATCTGTTATTGGTTCGCCGTTTGCAACCGTATCGCGCCAATGTCGGCAAGCGACTAGTTAAAGCGCCAAAAATTTATGTGCGCGACAGCGGTATCGCCCATACTTTGCTGAGGATCGACGATCAAGAAATGTTGCTAGGTCATCCGCTGGTGGCGGCCAGTTGGGAAAATTTTGTGGTCGAAAATATTATTAATGTCGCCCCGGCTCGAACACTGGCGCATTTTTACCGTACCTCAGCGGGAGCGGAAATTGATCTGCTGTTAGATATTCCCAACCTCGGATTATGGGCTATTGAGATTAAATACGGCTGGTCTCCCAAATTGCGCCGCGGCTTTCATCACGCCCGCGAAACCTTGCGACCTGAGCGTTGTTATGTGGTCTATTCAGGCAACGACCGCTATCCGATGGCCGAAGGCGTTGAGGCAATCGGACTGGCGGAACTGTGCCGTATCCTGCAAGCGTAGCCAACTGCGTTGCGCAACCGATTTTTGCTTTTATTTAGCCGGGTAGCCGCTCATCGCCGGCTCGCGACATAAGCGTTCTGAAGCCGATCAAGCGCTACCTCATCGGTGATGGTTTTGCTGATGCAATCATGCACGATTTGGCCGGCCACGTCCTGGAAGTCCATGTAACCGGCATAGCGCGGGCGTAACCACGCGGTCTCCAAAGTGCGTCTGGTGTTGCGGAAAAAATTACCCGCGGCGTTGTTACATTCATCACTATCCCAAGCTACCGCATTGCCCGGCTGGCCGCCCGAAGCGAAATACAGTCCGGCCTGACATTCAGCGTTTGCGATCCAAAATGCGTAATCGACCGCGCTGTCACGATGCGCGGCAGCGAATGTGATCGGGTACGCGCAATAATCGGCGCGGCTGTAATTTGTATAGCCGTACCCGAATGGACAGTAGACCGGCGCGTCTTCATTGCGTCCCATCCATTCAAGCACGTCAATCGGATCCAAGCTAAGACAGCGCGACGCAACCAACCCGGCGAGCTCTTGGAGTTCGTTGAGCACCTGCTTAGCGGCAGCGCGTTCAATCAGCTCATCTTGCGATTGGGCCACGGCAAAGCCATGATTACGCGCCAAGCCGAAAAATCCCATCAGCGCGTTAATCGGAATCAGCGCCAACGCCACCTTATTATTGCGCGCTAGTTCGAGCACTTCGTTCCAGCGCGTCGGCGCCGCTTCAATACGATCGGCGCGAAACGACGCGACCGGCGTCGCGGCGTCGATCGCCAACGCCCACTGATGATCGTCAAATTCATAAGAACGGTGCGACGCTCCCACCGTCTGCGCGGCAAGCTGTTTTAGTTCAGCGTCGCGGCCGATACCGTCCAAGGCCAGCAACAAACCGCTGCGAGCGGCGGCGCCGACATGCGGATGGTCAATTACCATCAGGTCGTAATCGCCCACCATCTGCTCCAACGGACGATCGGCAAACGCCTGCAACGAACGCTTTTCCCAGTTTATCTGTACATTGTTATGCTCTTGGGCGTAACGTTGGGCGGTGGCAACCATCGGGTCAAAGCCGCGGCTATGATCCCAAGTCATGCCGCGCAACACGCAAGTTTTAGCCATCAGGCGGTTTTTCTTGCGCGACTTGATCCGCGAATGTGGCCGGATCGCGATACAAGGCGGTCATCAAGTGTTCACAGTACAAAACTATTTCGCCTTGTTCTTTGTACACCGAATAACTCACCCGCAACTTACCCATCTTTTCGTTCTTGACTTCCTTGGCGAGGTTTTCGCGGATCGTGTAAATGGTATCGCCGATAAACACCGGCGCGATAAACCGCAAACGATCATAGCCGTACGAAAACGAGTTTAGACAATTCGTGGCCGCCAGGCCTAAGCCGTACGAAAACACTTGCGCGCCTGCCACCAACCGTTTACCGAAGATACCGTCTTGTTCAGCGAAATAACGATCGCCCACATACGGGTGCATGTCAAGCACCAATGTGTTGAACAGCATCGCTTCGCCTTCCGAGATGGTGCGACGAATGGAACGAATCTTGTCGCCCACCGCAAAGTCTTCGTAATACCAATCTTCTGAATTCCACACCGGAATATCCGAATGCTCCGTCGGCATGCCTGGTGCCTTACGCGCGCTTTGTCCAATCTTGGCCATAATCTTGTCTCGCTAAAACGCCTCTTGTTATCGCAAAACAATTATACCTATCATCTTGCCCCACCCAATCTTGCTTTGCTGACTATAATAAAGATTGCCGTTGATACAGAAAAACGGACGAACAGCTAGGGGGTAGCGATGGAAGTTGAGCAGTATTTTGAAGATTATGAACCTGGCGCTACGCGCACGACGGGGCGGCGAACGATAACCGAAACCGATATCGTGATCCACGCCGGCAACAGCGGCGATTTTTTTCCGCATCACATGGATGCCGAGTTCTGCAAGACGCAATCGTTTAAAAAGCGCATGGCGCACGGCACGATGACTTTCGCAATCGGGATCGGTTTGACCGCAACCCAAATTAATCCGCGCGCGATGACTTACGGCTACGAACGCTTACGCTTTCCGGCGCCGGTATTTCCCGGCGACACTTTGCAAACCACGGTAACCATCGGTGATATGCAGACCGACGCGAAACGTCCCGGCCACGGCAAAGTGGTGGAAATATGCGAAACCAAAAAATTTGACGGCACCACGGTGATGTACTGCGAGCACATCTTGTTGGTGGAAAAGAAACCGGTTTCATGACCGAACAATTCGCCCAGTTTTGGGCGGCGCCGACGGCTCCCAAACCGATTGTGATCGTAGGCGCCGGCGGTATCGTGCGCGACGCGCACTTGCCGGCTTATCGCCAGGCCGATTTTAACGTGGCCGGCATTATCGACATTGCTCCTGATCGCGCCCGGCAACTTGCCGCCGACTGGGACATCGCAACGGTGTTTGACACCGTGGCGCAAGCTGCCGCACAGCACGGTACCGATGCGATCTACGACCTCGCGGTGCCGCCGCATGTGATTACGGATATTCTGCCGCACCTGCCTGACGGCTCAGCGGTACTGATCCAAAAGCCGATGGGTGCGGATCAAAACCAAGCGCGACAAATATTAGCCGACTGCGACAACAAAAAACTCAAAGCGGCGATTAATTTTCAGTTGCGTTTTGCGCCGATGATGATGGCGGTGCGCGAAGCGGTCGCGCGCGGACTGCTTGGCGAACTGCTTGAAATCGAAGTGCATCTGAACGTCTTTACCCCGTGGCACTTGTTTCCATTTTTAAAAGATATGCCGCGCGTGGAAATCAGCGTGCATTCGATTCACTACCTCGATTTGTTTCGCGCCCTAACCGGTAATCCGCGCGGCGTGTTCGCCCGCAGTATCGCCGACCCGCGCGCCGCCGAATTCGCCCAGACCCGCACCTCGGTTATTCTTGATTATGTTGAACCGCTGCGCGCGATTATGTCCATCAACCATAACCACAACTTCGGTTCCAAATTACACGCGGCCGAGTTTCGCTTTGAAGGTACCGAAGGCGCGATGTGGGCCAAACTCGGCGTTTTATACGACTATCCCAACGGAGTGGAAGACGAACTGTGGTTGGGCCGCACCGGCGAAGAATGGACGCAAATCGAGTTGCAAGGTCGCTGGTTCGTCGACGCCTTCATGGGGCCGATGCGCAATGTGCAACGCTTTGATGCCGGCGAGGACGACACCTTGCTAACTTCAGTCGCCGACGCCTACCAAACCATGGCGCTGGTCGAAGCCTGCTTCAAAGCGATGTCGGTACCCGGGGTGGCATTGGATCTTGACTGATAAGTCATACATAATGTGCCGGCGTAAATTGCAACTTTGCCGATTGTGCTGTGGTATAGTCATACGGACACGAAGTAGATAGATATGAGCGCGTTTCCCAATTATTATGCTAACGATGCGGACCGCGCAGCAATCTGGGAAATGCTGATGACCCGCGACTTTGAAGCATTTGCCGCCCAAGACTGGAGCATGGTCGCCGACGATTTTCTCGCCGACGAATTTTTTGGGCTAAGCGGCAATTATGACCGCGACATCACCAACTGGAAACCGGCTTTCGCCACCTTGGACGCATACCGTCGATCGTGGTTGGACCAGGCTAAACAGACGGCGCAAACTGCCGATATGGATAAGCTGGTGCCAGCCTTATTGGCGGCGTCGAGCCTAAAGCAAATTGACATCAGCGGCGATTTTGCCGTCGCTCACAAGAAATTTGACGGGGTTTTTCCACTTAGCGACGGCACCGCGTCCGCCCCACTGTTGTGGCAGACGCTGTATTTGTGTCGCAAGGTCGAAGCCGGCTGGAAAATTCGCGGGTTTGTCGGCTATTTACCCAATCCGCTGGTGCCGAACGCATAGCCTACCTAAGATGAATACCTCTTCACCGGCCCAGCTGCAAGACCGGCATATTCTCATAACCGGCGCGGCCGGCGGAATCGGCCGCACGCTGTGTGAACATATCGCATCGCGCGGCGCGCAAGTTTGCGCGCTTGACCGCGATACGGACGGACTGAGCGAACTGGCAACCAAACTTGGCGACAAGCTTGGAACTTTGGCGGCCGACCTGATCACTCCGGCAGAACTGGCCGGCAAATTGACGGATTACCAAAGCAGCCACGGCAATTTTGACGGTCTGATCAACAACGCCGCGTTTATTTATGATATCGGTTCGTTGCGCAAAACCACCTCTGAAGGATGGCACGATGAGATTGACGCCAATCTCAACGGCGCCTATAACGTAACCGCGGCGCTGTTGCCGCAACTGGCCACAACCGGAGGTTCGATTGTCACCATCGCGTCAGTTAACGCTTTGACTAGCTTGGGCCATCCGGCCTACAGCGCCGCCAAGGCCGGCCTGGTCAGCTTCGCCCGCGCCGTGGCGATGGAATACGGTCGCAACGCGGTACGCAGCAACATAATTTTGCCCGGCACTGTGGCCACAGCGGCCAGCTTCTTACTTTCGGACGAGGCGGCGGCGATTAGCGGCGCGACATTGAACGTCGACTGTGGCTTGATGGCCGGCATATCGCCTTTCGCTTCAGAACTAACCATGGAAGATATGGGATAGCGAACATGGCGCAAGTAAGTCTGCGCGGCATACGCAAAGAATACAACGAAAAGGTGGCGGTGGCCGGTATCGACCTTGATATCGAAGCCGGCGAATTTATCGTGCTCGTCGGCCCGTCCGGTTGCGGCAAGTCAACTTTGTTACGCCTCATTGCCGGACTTGAGGAAATCAGTTCTGGCACGCTGATCATCGACGGCAAAACTTGCAACGACGTTCAACCGCAAAATCGCGACATCGCGATGGTATTTCAGTCATACGCGCTGTTTCCGCATCTGACCGTGGCCCAAAATATCGGCTATGGCCTCAAAGTTCGCGGTAGCAACACCGCCGAACAGATCGCCACCGCGGTCCGCGAGACCGCGGGATTATTAGGGCTCGAAGAACTGCTTGAACGTCGTCCCGAACAGCTTTCCGGCGGCCAGCGCCAGCGCGTGGCGATGAGCAGAGCGATGATCCGCGATCCGAGTCTGTTTTTGTTCGATGAGCCGCTGTCAAATCTAGACGCGCAACTACGAACTTCGCTGCGCGTTGAAATCAAACGCATCCACCGCAGGCTCGGTAAAACCACCATCTACGTCACCCACGATCAGATTGAGGCGATGACGCTCGCCGATCGCATTGTCGTGCTGTCCGACGGGCAAGTCGAACAAATCGGCGATTCGCTGAGTATCTATGACAAGCCGGCCAACTTGTTCGTGGGCAAGTTTATCGGCACGCCGCAATTAAACTGCTTTCCAATACGTTTCCACGACAATAAACTTATGTTGGCGGACGGCTCTGACGCGCAAATATTGGTGGCTGACGCCGCTAACAACATTACCCCGCTAGTTGATCTGTTGCGCCATAACTCCACGCGCGTCCCGGAGCAAATTATGCTTGGCATTCGGCCAGAAGCGGTTATCGTTGACGCGGCGGCGGGCTTAACGCTTGATCTGGATCTGATCGAACATACCGGGCCGGAAACTCACCTACATTTAGTCGGCAATGAAATCAAGCTGTGCGCCGTATCCAAACAAAGAATTCCAGCTGCCACCGCAAAATTTGTGGTGGCGTTTGCCGGGGTGGGATTGCACTTGTTCGGCGATGACGACAAGCGTCTTGAACTAAATTTCAACTGACCGGCTTTATTTAACCGCGCCCATCGTCAGGCCGCGAACCATATATTTTTGAATCATGGCGAACACGATCGCCACCGGGACCACCGCGGCGGCGGTGGCGGCCATCACGTGGTGCCATGCGATAACATAACGACCGCCGACTTGCGAAAAAATCTGGATGGTCAAAGTGTATTTGTCATCTGAACGCAGCATGGTCAAAGCGAGCACGAACTCGTTCCAGGCGTTGATGAAAGTAAAAATCGCCGTAACCGCGATCGCCGGAAGAGCGAGCGGCACCACGATCTGGATCAGCAGACGAAGCCTGGATGCGCCTTCTAGCATCGCGGCTTCCTCCAGCTCGTACGGAATCGAATCGATGTAGCTGCGCATCATCCAGGCCGCGAATGCCAAAAAGAATCCGGTATAAATCAGTATCAGCGAACTTAAAGTGTCAACCAAACCCAACGCGATCGCCAGCTGAAAAAGGCCTAGCACCAAGACCATGGGCGGCACCATCTGGGTAAGCAATAAAAAAGTCTGGGCAAACTTAGTTTTTTGCGAACGTGAACGCGACATCACATACGCCAACGGCACGGCCAGGATCAGCGTAAACAACACCGTCAACCCGCACACCACCAAACTGTTTACAAGCGCCTGGCCAAAGCCGACATCATCCCACATCGTGATGAAGTTTTCCCACGTCACCTCAAGCGGAATCCAGCGCGGCGGTATATCATGGATTTCTTCAGGCGACTTGAGCGCACTCGATAGCAACACGGCAAACGGAAACAAGCTCGCGACCACCAGCGGGCTTAGCGCCAGCCATGACAACCACGTGCGTCTAAGCTTGCGCCGGCTCATTTTTAGTGGTGAGTTTTACATATAGCCAGGTCAGACCCATCAACAAAATAAACATCGCCAGCGAAACCACCGCCGCGTCGCCCATTTTGCCAAACCGGAAGGCTAATTTGTACAGATAAGTAACCAAAATATCGGTGCCGTTGCCCGGCCCGCCTTGGGTGGTAACCCAAATAATCGGAAATGAGTTGAACACGTAGATAACATTGAGCACGATCGCGATCTTGATAAACGGCCGCAACAGCGGCAGCGTCAAAGTCAAGTGCTGACGCCAGTCCGACGCGCCTTCGATTGCGGCCGCCTCGTACAAATCGTCAGGCACCGACGACAATCCGCCGAGCAAAATCGTAGTCGCAAAAGGTACCGAAACCAGTACGCCGATCATGATCTGCAACGGAAACGCGGTGGCGGCTTCAGCCAACCACACCACATTGTTGTCAAGCGCTCCCAAACCGCGCAGCGAATGGTTCAGCATGCCAAATTCACCGTTGAGAATCCAGCGCCAAATAATCGCCATCATCGTCAGCGAAACCGCCCATGGCAACATCACGATCACCCGAGCCAAGCCCCGGCCGTAAAAATCGCGCGCCAGGATTATCGCTACCGGAATCGAAATAAATATCGTGCCGCCGACCACGCCGGCCGTCCAGACCAGGCTACGCACAACGCAGGCTAAAAACTCGTAGTCGGTGAGAATATTCGTGTAGTTTTCCAGACCGACAAAGCCGCGCACTTTACCGAATCTGCTTACATCGGCAACCGACAGCGCCAGTACCCGCCACAACGGATAAGCAATAATAAACATCGCCAACAACAACCCCGGCAAGCCGGCGAACAACACGTAGCGCGGCAGTTCACGAGGCGAGGCCATCGGCGAGTTTTAGGCGGCCATATGGCGCGCGACAGATTTACAAGATGCGATCTATGCGCTGCGCCGCGTCGTCAAGTGCGGTTTTGGCATCTTGTTCACCGGTATAAACGCGTTGCAACGCGTTGACCACATTCTGGGCGATTTCCTCCCAGCCTTCGATGGTCGGCGCAAACCGCGCGTTCGGCAGCAAGCTGGAGAACACCTTCAGATCTGCGTCGTTGACAAAATGCGGATCGCGCGACACCGCGGCGTTGACCGGTAAAAAGCCTTCCAGGACGGTAAATTCGCGCCGCCATTTATCGGAAAACGCGTGGTCTAGAAACTTCCAGGCTTCAGGTTTGTTCTTGGCGCCGGAAAACATCACAATCGAATCGGTTACGCCGTATGTCACCTGGTCGGTGGCGCGCGGGATGGCCGCGACACCATACGGTAACGACGGGTTTTTCTCTTTAATCTGATTGGGCAAAAAAGGCAACGAGAATACAAAACCCAGCCTACCTTCGATAAACAGATTTTGCACGTCTTCGCGGGTATAGTCGGTTACCCCGTCTTGCGTAATGCCTTCGTCGATCATTGATTTATACAGCTCCGCCGCCTGATAACCCGCGGCGCTGTCTAGGCCGCTGGTGCCATCGCTGTCGATCAACCGACCGCCGTGAGACCAAAAGGCGTAATAATAATAGACGTCCGTCTCAATTTCCTTACCTTGCATGCCAAAACCGCGCACCCCGCCACCCAAGGCGGAAATTTTGCGCGAGGCGTCAACCAGTTGTTCCCAGGTCTGTGGTACCGAAACTCCGGCGCGGTCCAGCAAGTCCTTGTTATAGAACATCGCGCGCGCGGATGCCGCCACCGGCAATCCGTACGTGTTGCCGTTTAACACTCCCGGCCCGAAGAACGCGGGAATAAAGCGTTGCCGAAACTCCGGACTCATGTAATCATCAAAGTTTTCGACCGCGTCGTTGGCAACGAAATCAACCAGCCAGCGCGTACCGATAATCGCGATATCCGGAACGTTGTTGGCGGACAGATCGGTGATCAGACGCTGTTGCATGTCGTTCCACGGAACAACTTCAACGTTGATGTTGATCCCCGGATTGGCAGCTTCAAAATCCGCGGCGACTCTTTCAAAATAAGGCCCGGTCTTCGGACTGTATTCCGCGACGGTAAAACGCACATCACCGGCGACGGCCTGCGCTCCCATCGCCACCGTAGCACAAGCTAGCAACGTACGAAATAAAAATGTTCTTGAAATAGCGATCATGGTTAAATTACCTGCGGGATAAAGGTCAAGGCAATTATAACCTGTACCAATCAGGCCACTTTGCCGCGCGCGATCACCGGCGCTTGTTGCGCATAGCCGTCGCGGTCAAGCAAATACACGCTGTCTAACATATTGCTGACCACACAGGCATGGTTGGGTAACACCCGCACCCGCGCGCCGACTTTGAACGGGGCGGTATTGGAAGCGAAAAGCAGATGGCCATGCTCCTCGCTAAGCGCCGCGACCCGCACTTGCGGGTAATCAAACAATCCGCCGTAATCAGCCTGATTAAGCAAATCGGTGGTCAAAACTTTAGAACCGGCGTCAATCACCGCGCGCCCCGGCGCCGGAGTGCTCACCACCGTGGCAAGCACGCTAATCGCACAGTCCGTACGTCCGCACACTCCAAACGCAACCATTGAGCGATCGTTATAAACATAGGTGCCGGGACGAACTTCGGTTACCGCTTTTTGGCCGGCCATATTCCACATATCCGGACTATTGCCGCTGCTGACGCGGCGACACGACAAGCCAAGTTGCTCGCATTGCGCTTTGGCCGCGACTAAAAATTCCTCCACTTCGGCAATGGCGCCGGGGGGCGGATAAGTCATCAGTCCGCCAAAATCCAACCCGTCCGTCGCGGCGATCAGCTTCGCCAACCGAGCCGCTTCAGCCGGAGTTTGCACCCCGCAACGCTCTAAGCCGGTATCGCATTCCACCAGTACTTCCAACGGTTTGGGCGCATCGGCGAACGCGGCGCTTAAACCCGCGATCACCGTTTCAGAATCGGCGACTACCGCCAGGTTGTCGACTTGGCCGGCCAGCTTGACCAACCGGGCGAGTTTGGCCGGTCCGACAATGTTGTAGGTAACCAAAATATCCGCAAACCCCGCGGCGGCAAACACTTCGGCCTCGCCGATTTTCTGGCACGTGATCCCGACCGCGCCGGCTTCTTGTTGCCAGCGAGCAATTTGCTCAAGCTTGTGGGTTTTGATGTGAGGCCGTAAAGACAGTCCGGCTTTGGTGCAGTAACTTTGATACCGGTCAATATTGCGGCGAACTATCGCGACATCAATAAGCACACATGGCGTATCAAGTTTTTCCACCGCGACTTTGGCAACCATGATTTATGCGCTATACAACTTACGACGTCAGTCGTCCTGATGAGGGTTTTCGACCCGCGGCCAGATCGGCCTGTTCAAACGACGGTACGAAGTGGTGCGCGGATCAAGCGGATACGGAGCGCCGCTGTCGCAATAAACAATATTGTCACTCAGACGAATAAACGCGCCCCGAAAATGATTGGTCGACTTGACCACCACCACTTGGCGGGCGGCCGGATCCACCCCGCAGTTGGAAAACAGATCAGGGTCAAACGCTTGAGCGCGTTCTGAAGTTAGGATCACCGCGACATCATTAAATTCGAATCTCCGGGTACCCCGCCGCCCGGGTTATCCCAGACATCGGCAACTATCAGCGGCGCCTTGACGTTATGCTTTTTCGCAAGTGAAATTATCGCGTCCGTCGATTCAAGCTTCATCTGCAAACTGCCGCGCAAACCAAACAGCTCCATGCCCAGATCGCGGGCCAACCGGTTGCCTTTTGATTCGGCGTCGTCGGTGATAACCACCACATGCGCGCCCATCTGCGAATTGTCGCCCGCTAAAAATCCGTGGATCACCGAAATCGACAAAATTTGCGGATCTTGCGCTTCTTGCGCGCGGATTTTATCGACAAAAGAGCGCATCGGCTCTTGGGTGGTGGGCATGATATCAAGCATCCGGCAATCGAATGTCGCGATATGCGGCCTAACTTCATCGCGCAACACTTTAGCCAACAGCGCGGTGGCGTCACGGGCGCAATCGACAAAATCGGTATGTGGAAATTCTTTGAAAACCGTGAAAAAATCAGTGTTGGCGCATCGTTTCTTCGTCAGGTGACTGTGCGGATCGTAAGTGGCGCCGATTGGCACGTTCGGCCCGACCAACCCCCGGACGCGTTCAAGCAGATCGCCCTCGCAATCGTCGTAATCGCAAGTTTGCATCGCCCCGTGCAACCCTAGCATGACCGCGTCAACCGGCAAAGCCGCTTTTAGTTGATCCAGAATCTCGTCGCGCAAACTTTCGTAGGCGCCGGTGCCAAGCAAACCGGCCGGATCAGCCCATGCCGCGGTACCTTCGATCAATTCCCAATTTTCAGCCGCGGCTTGTTCGCGTAACGCGACAAAAATCCCGCTGCACAACGTGGGGGTGGCCGGATGCCGGCCGGATCCTTATAAGCGACCAGATCCATTTCAATCTTGCAATCGACCATAATCGCCGATTCCACCGTTGACCTGGCCGGCGGATGGTCCCCGAAATATTCGCGAAATATCCGGTTGAAACCCGCAAAATCGCGTGGATCGTCCAGCCAGGCGTTGACCTTGACGACATGTTCCATACCGTATCCGCACTCTTTTAACACCGCTTGCAAGTTGTCGATGGTCTGACGGGCCTGGGCTTCAATATTGCCGCCGACCACCTCGCCTTTGGCGTTTAGCGCAGCTTGGCCTGACACATATAAAAAACCGCCCGCCTCAACCGCTTTTGCAAACGGCAGTTTGTGGCCGCCGGGGCCCGCGCCTGCAACGCCATGTCTTTTAATGCTCGCCATTATCAATACCCTCCTTTTGAGTACGCTTTATTCTATGCTTATCGCGCATCGGTAAATCTGCTACCAAGGTTTGCCCGGATTGAGAATATGATTGGGATCGAACACCTGCTTGATCGCGCGCATCAGCTTTAGCGTGGACGAATCGTACTGCGCGGGTAAAAATTCGCGCTTGGTTATTCCAACACCGTGCTCCCCGGAAATACCGCCTCCTTTGGCGACCACTTCAGCCATCAAATCGGCCACTATCTTCTGTGCGATTTCGGCAACTTTCCGGTCAGCCGGATCAAACAATAAATTGACATGCAGATTGCCGACCCCCGCATGGCCAAAGTTAAGATTGGTTATGCCGGTATCGCGGCAACTGCTTTGCATGAACTTGACCAAGCCGGCCAACTGCCCGACCGGCACCACCACATCTTCGTTAATTTTCTCGGCGGCGACATCTTTTAGCTTTTGCGACATGACCTTGCGGGCTTGCCATAGCGAAC
>JAZHEJ010000064.1:38766-39502 GCA_036679665.1 Candidatus Tethybacter castellensis
AGCTGCGCTCGGGCTTGCGCATCTTCTTCGGCGGCCACCGACAACATCAGCAACGCGCCTACAGTAGCGGGTAAATCCGCCCCGGCGTCGCGCGCCAGCCCGCAGCAACCTTCGTCCAAAAACTCAACCGATTCAGGCTCGCTTTTGCCGGCCATTAAATCGGCAACCGCGCTTAGGGCGGCATCGGATGACGAATATGTCGCGACCGCCGCGCGCCGCGCGTTTAGGATAGGCCACAGTTTGAGCGTCGCGGCGGTTACCACCGCCAACGTCCCTTCGGAACCGACGATCAGCCGGGCCAGATCGTAGCCGACCACCAACTTTGGCACCTTCGCGCCGCAGGCGATCGTCGCGCCGCTGCCGCACACCGCTTCGATTGCCAAAACGTTCTCGCGCACGCCGCCATATTTGACACCGGTCGGGCCGGCCGCCGCGGTGGCGAGATTGCCGCCGATCGTGCAATACGCGCGGCTAGACGGATCAGGCGGCCAAAACAATCCGTATTTTTGCAGGGTTTGGTTTAAATCCGCGTTGATCACCCCGGGTTCAACGGTTGCGGTACGAGTCGCGGTATCAATAGCAATAATCTTATCCATGCGCTCGGTCGACATCAATATCCCGCCTTGTTCGGCAAGACTTGCCCCGGTAGTGGCGGAACCGCGGCCGCGTACATAAACCGGTACCGGGCCTTCGTTGGCGATCGCGATCACCTGGGCGACTTCGGCGGCGCAATTTT
>JAZHEJ010000064.1:39512-40835 GCA_036679665.1 Candidatus Tethybacter castellensis
CAACCGCACCGACGATACCGCCTATCCCGTGAATGCCGAACACGTCCGCGCTGTCGTCATACCCGAAGCGGATCTTGGCCGCGTACATAAACCGGTACCGGGCCTTCGTTGGCGATCGCGATCACCTGGGCGACTTCGGCGGCGGATTCGGGCCAGACCACCACGTCAGGAACAAAATTGCGCCGACTTGAATCAGTGGCGTAGGCGACCCGCACCGCGACAACGGTGCTAAATCGGCTAGCGGCGATTGTCGTTTGCAACCGCTGCAGCGCATTGTCCATCCGGTTTTTTGGCACAGCACTCATGGTCTTAGTGATATATTACTTGTTTATTTTCGCCCCCTGAAAACCATCATGAATAAGCCCGCTCAAACTTCCGAATCCATTCATGAGTTGCTCGCTGAGCGCTGGAGTCCGCGCGCTTTTGATCCTAGCGCGCAAATAAGCTCGGCACAGTTGATCGCACTGGCTGAAGCCGCGCGCTGGGCGCCTTCATGCTATGGGGATGAGCCGTGGGCATTTGTGCTGTGCAACCGTCATGGCGATGAACCGGGATTTAAGCGGGCGCTCGACTGCCTAGCTGAACCAAACCAAGCCTGGGCGGGCAACTCCAGCTTACTGATTTTGGTGGCGGCCAAGCAGGTTTTCCGCACCAAAGACAATCCCAATCGCCACGGCGATTACGATGCGGGAGCCGCCGCCATATCTTTGGTGCTGCAAGCTGAGGCGTTGGGATTGCGCGCTCATCAGATGGGCGGCTTTGACCAAAATAAAGCCAGAATTGACTTTGCCGTACCTGACGGCTACAACTGCATCGCCATGATAGCGGTCGGTAAACAAGCCTCCCCTGAAACGCTTCCGAAAGGCCCGATGCTTGATATGGAAAAAGGCGAGCGCAAGCGTCTTGCGTTCAGCGAAAACTTCTTCGTCGGCAAATGGGGTACCAGCCTATAGGCCCTTTCCCTGCAATCTGGGGCTTTATTTAATTGAGAAAAGTAATCGCGGCCCAGCCTAGCAACGCGAGCAAGACGACCGCAAGCAAATACCAGAAAGTATTGCTTTTTTCTTTTACCTCTTCTTCTTGTTCGCTATCGTAATCAGGAAAACTCGCTGCCGATAGAGTCGGGCGAGTTTCAGGTTGCTCGAACGACGGTGGCGGTGGCGCGGTGGGATCAGATGAAGATGAACCTCCGCTTTGTCTTTCCGCAAACTTTGTGAACGGATCCGCCGCCGGAGCTTGTTGTTTGGCCGCGAATTGTTCAACCGGATCCACCGCAGCCGGAGCTTGCTGTTGCGCCGCGAACTGTTCAACCGGATCCACCGC
>JAZHEJ010000021.1:0-7777 GCA_036679665.1 Candidatus Tethybacter castellensis
GGCAGCCCGCGCACATTGCTGCATTCAGGTATCGGCCCGGCTGCCGACCTAGGCACAATAGGTGTCGATTGCGTACTCGATCTGCCGGGAGTTGGTCGCAATTTACATGATCACATGGATATTTTTGCCGTCGCTGAATGTTCCGGCAATTATAGTTTTGACCGCTACAAGCCTTGGTATATGGGCGGCTGGGCGCTTGCTCAATATCTTATGTTCGGCACCGGCATCGTCGCATCGAATATCTGCGACGGGGGCGGCTTTTGGTATACGGATTCTGATGCGCCGGCGCCGGACGTGCAGTTTCATTTTTTGCCCGGTAGCGGCCTTGAGCACGGCCTGAAAAAAATCCGCAACGGCGTGACTTTTAATTCGGCTTATTTGCGGCCCAAGTCGCGCGGCACGGTGCGCTTGAAATCGAACAATCCGCTTGAAGCCCCGCTGATTGATCCTAATTATTGGGCGGATTCACATGATGTCGATTGCTCGATCGCCGCGTTCAAATTGGTGCGTGATATTTTGCGGCAGGAAGCTTTTGCGCCATTTATCAAAGAGGAATCTTCGCCCGGTATTCAGTGTCAAAGCGATGAACAGATTCGAGAATATGCCTTTAAGCATGCCAAAACCGATTATCATCCGGTGGGTACTTGCAAGATGGGCGCGGTAGATGATCAGCAGGCGGTGGTCACTTCCGACTTGCGACTCAAGGGTGTGGCGGGACTGAGGGTGTGCGACAGTTCGGTGATGCCGTTTGTGGTTTCATCCAACACCAACGCGGCGACGATCATGATCGCCGAAAAGGCCGCCGAACTGATTTGTCGCGACCATAAACTTTAGGAAGCGGTGCATGCTGCTACCTGATTATGACGGCAAGATTGAGCAGTATCAGCTGCGCGGTACCCCGCTGGTACCACATGCGCCAAAAGTAGCTTTTACCCGCCGTGCGTTGGCGGCGGCTCATGTGGTGTCGGACCCGATAGCCGAACGTGATCCGTGGCAGGAAGGTTGCGCGGTGGACTGGGACGCCACGCTCAAGTTTCGCGCCTATCTTTGGGAGCAAGGCCTGGATTTGGCCGAAGCGATGGATACTGCCCAACGTGGAATGGGGGTGGGCTGGCCGATTGCCAAGGAGCTTATCCAACGATCGTTGCGCGATGCCGCGGCGCATCCGCAAAAGCCGCGCGTAGCCTGCGGGGCCGGAACCGATCACAAGCAATCAGAAAGCCTGCGCACAATCGATGACGTGATCGATGCTTATACCACGCAGATGGAGGTGATTGAAGCGGCCGGCGGCCAGTGCATCATCATGGCCAGTCGCGCGCTACCGGCCATCGCCGCCAAGCCGGCTGACTATCAACGCGTTTACGACACTTTGATTTCCCAAGCGCGGCAACCGGTGATTTTGCACTGGCTAGGACCGATGTTTGATCCGGCCCTTGCCGGCTACTGGGGGAGCGAAGATTTGCACCAGGCGGCTGCCGCGGTACTGACGATCATCAAGCAGCACGCCGACAAGATTGACGGCATCAAAGTATCGTTGCTGGAGCCTCGCCACGAAATCGACTTGCGCCGTCTTCTTCCTGATTCGGTCAGGCTGTATACCGGTGACGATTTCAATTATGTCCAATTAATAAAAGGCGACGGAAAGTATCATTCTGACGCGTTGTTGGGGGTGTTTGCCGCGATTGCGCCGGCAGCTTCCCAAGCTTTAGAGATGTTGGCGGCAGATGATATAGCCGGCTATGACGCGTTGCTTGAACCTACCGTATCGCTGGCGCGGGAAATCTTCAAGTCGCCGACGCGGTATTACAAAGCGGGGATTGCCTTTATGGCCTGGTTGAACGGACTGCAAAGACATTTTGTGATGCCCGCCGGCATGCAGTCGGCCCGGGAAATCGCCCATTATGCGGAAGTCTTTCGCCTCGCTGATCAAGCAAGGTTGCTGGTTGAACCGGAGCTGGCTTCGCGGCGGATGGTTGCACTGCTAAAGGTGTACGGAATTGAACAGTAAGCAACGCAAGCTGCCGCAACGTCCGACTATTGTTGATATAGCGCGGCGCGCCGGAGTGTCCAGATCGACGGTATCGCTGGTGCTGCAAGAAAGTTCTTTGGTTAAAGAACAAACCCGAGCCAAGGTGTTAACCGCGAGCAAGGAGCTGGGCTATGTTTATAATCGCGCCGCCGCTAATTTGCGCGGTGCGGGCACCAGGTTGATCGGCTTGGTGATCAACGATTTGCGCAATCCTTTTTTTACCGAGTTTGCCGCCAGTGCTCAAGAAAGCCTGTCGCAAGCGGGTTTTGCCACGGTGATCGCGAATACGGATGAAAACTTACAAACCCAGACTCAGGTCATCGCGTCGATGCGCGAACACGGCGTGGACGGCATATTACTCTGCCCGTGCATAGGTACCGGCCAAGCGCAGTTCGACGTTATCGGCGACATGCGCATACCGACTTTACAGGTGCTAAGAAGGGTAAATCACAACAGCGACAAAGTGCCTTTTTTTACGATGGATTACGCCACGGGAGGTGAATTGGCCACCCGGCACCTGTTGTCTTGCGGTGTAAGCAAAATCGCTTTTGCCGGCGGGGTGGCCGGTGAACTGGTATGTGATGATCGGATGGAAGGTTATCTGCGGGTGATGAAAGATAACCGGTTAAAACCGATCGCGTTTCACGGCCGGGCGACGCGTAAGTTCGGACGGGAATTGGCGGCATTGATTGCCACACGACATCAAGATATTGAAGCGGTTATATGCTTCAACGATCTGGTGGGGTTGGGCATGATAGCGGGATTTGCGCAGCACAAAATTGCGGTCGGCCCGCAAATCAAGATAGTGGGCTTTGACGATATCGAAGAATGCCAGCAGGTATATCCGCAACTAACATCGGTACGCTACGATGTCAAGCGATTAGGCAAACTGACTGCGGAAAAATTGCTTGGTTGGTGCCGGCACGGCAAAAAGCCGGCATTAATTGAACGACTGCCTGTCAAACTGGTGGTGCGCGAATCTAGCGCGAATCACCACTATGAGATGTAATATCAACCTTAACTTTCTCAACCACAATTTGCATATTATTTTTCGCTAGATCGTGCTCCCAAATTCTGATAACTTGCCAAGCAAGCTTTTGGTAATGGCATGTAACTTCAATGTCGCGTCGTTTGTTCCGTTCTATTTTCTCCCGCCAGAATTTCGTTCTAGTTTTCGGCATCCGAAAGTGTTCGGAGCAACCATGCCAAAAACACGAATCGATGAAAATCACCGTTGTGTGTTTGGGCAAAACGATGTCCGGCTTGCCAAAGTACTTGGTTGAATTTTTAAGATAGCGCAATCCGTGACGCCATAACGCTTTGCGAAAAGTGATTTCAATTTTGCTGTCGCGACTTTTAATCTTGGACATTATTTCACTGCGTTGTTGTGTTGAAACAATATCCATACTAATAGTAACAGTTGAATTTATGCTTGTTGTTCAGGTGGTATAAATCTTATGCATAAAGTGTTAGCGTCAATGAAGGACTGCATAGATGTGTCGGTTACGAACAAAAGGGTTGTCTACTTTAATTTCTATTCTAAATTTAAAAAAGAGAGGCAATGGAGCACACGATAAATATTGCAAAGCCAGCAAACTCTAATATGACCGCGCACCCCTATGCAAATACAGTTACAGCTCAACCGCTAAGAAATAATTCGGAAATAAAAGGTGGCTAAATATCATCCTTTCATTACCAAGCGCTTACCCATAAATAAGCACATTCTTACACGCGCACGCTGACAAGTTCGCATGATACCTGCTTTAGATAAAGGGTTTGCGCGAGTTGACAAAGATGGTAGGATAATAACTGCTTGTCGGTCGGAATATAGATACATATACGGATAAAGAAAATTATGGCGACCATTGATAAGGAAAAAGCTCTGAAGCAGGCATTGGATCTGCTGGAAAAAAAACACGGCAAAGGCGCAATCATGCGCATGGGGGACCGAACCGTTGATGGCGACAAGGCGCCGGGAGTTATTTCCACGGGCTCAATCGGGCTTGATATAGCGCTCGGGATCGGCGGTTTGCCCCGCGGACGGGTCGTGGAAATTTACGGGCCTGAAGCATCGGGCAAGACCACAATTGCGTTGCAGGCGGTTGCCGCCGCGCAAAAACAAGGGGGATTTGCGGCTTTTGTGGACGCCGAGCACGCGTTGGATCCGATTTACGCTGAAAAGCTTGGTATCGATATCCCTAATTTGTTGCTGTCACAGCCGGATTCGGGCGAGCAGGCATTGGAAATTGTTGATGCGCTGGTACGCAGCAATTCGGTTGACATCGTGGTCATTGATTCGGTCGCCGCGCTCACCCCTCAAGCTGAGATCGACGGCGAAATGGGAGCTTCGCATGTCGGTTTGCAAGCGCGGCTTATGTCCCAAGCTTTGCGCAAGCTTACCGGCACCATCAACGCTTCGAATACTTTGGTGATTTTTATTAATCAGATTCGCATGAAAATTGGGGTGATGTATGGTAATCCGGAAACCACCACCGGCGGCAACGCGCTAAAGTTTTATTCTTCGGTGCGGCTGGAAATCAGGAGAATTGGCGCGATTAAGCAAGGCGATGAAATGGTCGGCAACGAAACCCGCGTCAAGGTGATCAAGAATAAGCTTGCCGCGCCGTTTCGCACCGCGTTGTTCGACATCATTTACGGACAGGGGGTATCCCAAGAATCCGAACTGATTGAGCTCGGAATGAAGCACAAGCTCGTGCAGCGCTCCGGGGCTTGGTATAGTTATGACAAAAATCGTATCGGTCAAGGCCGCGAAAACGCGCGGCGTTATCTGGTGGAGCAGCCGCAGGTCGCTGACAAGCTGCGGGGCGAAGTGATGGCCGCGGTGGGCATGCCAGCGCCCGACCAAGGTGCCGTCAAGTCGGCTGCCGGTGCCTAAACAGGCTCCGGGAATTCTGCCGACCGCAATCAAGTTGCTCGCGCGCCGCGAGCACAGCCGGGTCGAATTACGCCAGAAACTTGGCCGCCAAGGCAAATTCAATTCCAAGCAGATTGATGAAGCTTTAACCAAGCTGGTTCAAAGCGGTTATTTGTCTGATCGTCGTTTTGCCGAACAGTTCGTCGGATCGCGCTTGCGACGCTGGGGACGCCGGCGGATTGAATATGAATTGGCGCAACGCGGGATTGACAAAGCGCTGATTTTGGACGTGTTGGCAAATGTTGACGAAGATGACGAAGTCGCAAGGACGCTTGCGGTACTGCGCCAAAAAAATCCGGAGCCGCTGGTGGCAAGATCCAAACAAGAACTACGTTGCCGGCGGTTTCTAACCGGACGCGGTTTCAGCGCAAAGGCGATCAGTCGCGCCATTGACGCTCACCGCGCTTAAATCATGCTCCTGGTCGGGGTAGTGGGATTTGAACTCACGACCTCCTGCTCCCGAAGCAGGCGCGCTACCAGACTGCGCCATACCCCGCTGCTGGTTAGCTTGTTAATACAAGCTGCTAGGGCATTATAAATTCAAGTCTTAAACCACAACAGCGATCCGAAGATCGCTGTTGGAAAAAGTTAGCGCAAAGATCGCTGACGCTGCCGTTATTTAATAGCGATAGTTTTTTCCTGTTGCACCACCTCAGGGTCGGGCTTGGTGATCTTGACTTCCAAGATGCCTTCATCAAGCTTCGCATCAATGCTGTCTTTGTCGACACGCTGACAAAATTTGAACGAGCGCGAGAAGCGGCCGGAGTAGCGTTCGCGTAGGATAAAGCGCTCATCAGCGTCCTTGGCTTCAGTGTCGCCTGTGGTTTTGCTTTCGTTAACGCTAGTTGAGATCGTCAACACGTTGTTGTCTAGTTCAACCTGCAAGTTGTCGCGGGATACGCCGGGCACATCGGCGGTGATGACGTACGATTTGGCGTCTTCTTTCACGTCGACTTGCATCTGGGCCGGAGCGTAATCCCACAGTCGTGAAATTCCACCGGCCGGCAGTGGCGGGGTAAGCAGGTCGATTAAATTGGTGTTGATGTTCATGGTTAGTAAAATTTCGGGTTGGTAATTTGGTTGGTTGCTTAGAAAATAATATCTATCTGAAAAATTTTCAAGTACTTCCACCGGTACCGCGTTTTTTCCCGTGAGTCGGTTTGATTTTGGCAAGGAAGGTAAAATCCCGTGCTTGCAAATCAGAAATGTAAGGAGCAACTAGCTCATGTCACAGACAACAATACCGGCTCATGTACTTGGCCTGCCACGCTTAGGTCCGCACCGGGAATTTAAGTGGATTCTCGAAAAATATTGGCGTGGTGAGCGCGACGATACCCAACTGCATGAGCAGATGGCGCAACTGCGTCGCGCTAACTGGCAGCGGCAGATCGACGCCAAGGTTGCGTTTTTAACCGCGGGCGATTTTGCCTATTATGACCATGTGCTGGAGTTATCAGAAGCGCTGGGCGTAGTCCCGGATCGCCATGATCACGTCCAAGAGCGGCTGGCACGCTGTTTTGCGATCGCGCGCGGCAGTAGCGGGGGCAAGGCCAGCGAGATGAAAAAGTGGTTCAATACCAACTACCACTATATTGTGCCGGAATTTAAGCGCAAGCAGAACTTTACCAGCGCGGCGGCCGGAGCCGCTCCGCCGGATGTGGTCGAACAGTGTCGCGAGGCGATGGAATTTGGCCTTCCCGTCAAAGCGGTGATGATCGGCCCGCTTACCTATTTGTATCTGGGTAAGCTTGAAGGTGAAGGAGAATTTGCCAAATCGAATCTGGCGCTAAGCGATGAACTTGCCACCGCGTATTCAGGTATCATCGCGCGCTTGCAAGCGGTCGGAGTTTCATGGATACAGTTTGATGAGCCGGTACTATCGATGCAGCTGCCACCGGCATGGCTTGAGGCGATGGGATCGTTGTACGAGTCGATTCTTGAAGGCGAGCGTCCCAAGGTTATGATCGCTAATTTTTTCGGTCATGCGGCTGACAAAATTGAAAAGGTTGGCAATATTCCGGTGGATGGGTATCATGTCGATCTGGTGTACGGTCCCGACGATTTGAAAATCGCCGACGCGTGTTTCGGCGGTCGGGTACTTTCAGTAGGTGCGGTCGACGGACGCAATATCTGGCGCGCAAACCTGCCTAAACTGGCTCAAACACTCCAACCGCTCACAAATCGCGATGGACAATTGTGGATGAGTTCGTCATGTTCACTGCTGCATGTTCCGGTCGATGCCGGTTCTGAAACCAAGTTGCACGCTTCAGGTACGCCGATCGCGTTTGCCCAGCAAAAACTTGATGAGATAACCGCGTTGGCCCGCACCTTGGGCGGACAAGATACCGACGCTGATAAAAAGCTGTTCGCGAGCGCCCCGGATTTTCCGATTTATGATCTGGGCTGGACCGATCCTGATCATGAGCAACCGGAGTTGTTGCCCAGTACCCGCCAAGGCAAGACCGGCTGGGCGGGCACATTGTTTCCGACCACGACGATCGGCTCGTTGCCGCAGACCTCGGAAATCCGCCAAGCCCGCAAGCTATGGCGCAAAGGCGAATTGGACGATGAGCAGTACGAACAGCGGATGCGCGAAGAAATCAAGCACTGCGTTGCTGAACAGGAAAAACTTGAATTGGACGTGCTGGTGCACGGTGAATGCGAGCGCAATGATATGGTCGAATATTTCGCCTATCAGTTAGACGGAGTAAAAGCTTCGGTCAACGGCTGGGTGCAAAGCTATGGCGCAAAGGCGAATTGGACGATGAGCAGTACGAACAGCGGATGCGCGAAGAAATCAAGCACTGCGTTGC
>JAZHEJ010000021.1:7787-9035 GCA_036679665.1 Candidatus Tethybacter castellensis
GGCGACATTGCCCGCCCGACTCCAATGACCGTCAAGTGGAGCAAGTATGCGGCCAGCCTTACCGCCAAGCCGATGAAAGGAATGCTTACCGGACCGGTGACGATCATCTGCTGGTCGTTTCCGCGCGCTGACGTGCCGCGGATGCACACCGCTTTTCAGCTTGCTGAAGCGTTGCGTGACGAAGTAAATGATCTGGCCCAAGCCGGCTTGCCGGTTATCCAGATTGACGAACCGGCGTTGCGCGAAGGTTTGCCTCCCGCCGTTGAAGAACAAGAAAGCTACCTGCGTCAGGCCGTCACCGCCTTTAATCGGATTGTGGAAGGTTGCGAGGTGCAAATTCATACCCATATGTGTTACGGCGAGTTCAACGATATCGCCGCTGCGATCGCGGCGATGGACGCTGATGTGATTTCGTTGGAAACTTCGCGCACCGATATGTCGGTACTGTCCGCGTTGGTTGAAAATGAACACAGCGGAGGAGTCGGCCCGGGAATTTACGATGTGCATTCCCCGTTGGTGCCGGAAGTTGACACCATGATTGATTTGCTAGAGCGAGCGCTTAAGTTGATTCCCAAAGAACGGTTGTGGATTAATCCGGACTGCGGCCTCAAAACCCGCGGCTGGGAAGAAAGCAGGTCTTCGTTACACAATATGGTGGCCGCGGCCAAACGTTTTCGCGAACTGCATCGCTAGGCATCGGGTTTAGGCGGTAATGAGCATAGTAAGTTTGGAGGTATATCCACAAAGTGACGGCAAAGACCACAGCGCGCTGAAGGCGGCAAATTCATTTGTTCCGGGCGTTGCGAGTTTTGTGTCGGTTACCTGTACGCAGCTGGATTATGAAGCGACGCTGGCACTGTGCGAACGGATAAGCGCGGCAGGTCACGAGACCGCGCCGCATTTGGTCGGCGCCGGGCGTACACACGATGAAATCGAAGGTTTGATAGAGCGCACCATCGCTGCGGGTTATCGGCGCATAGTCGCGTTGCGCGGTGATGTGACCGCGGAAAATAACGGTGATCGCGTTGTGAGCAGCACTGCGGAACTGGTCAAGATGTTAAGCGGGTACGGTAAATTTGACGAGATCATGGTCGGCGGTTATCCTGATGTGCATCCTGACGCGCGTTCCGCAGATAGTGATCTGCGACATTTAATTACCAAGATAGAAGCTGGCGCCGGGCGTACACACGATGAAATCGAAGGTTTGATAGAGCGCACCATCGCTGCGGGTTATCGGCGCATAGTCGC
>JAZHEJ010000022.1:0-8813 GCA_036679665.1 Candidatus Tethybacter castellensis
AAGTTGTTCAAGGGTGGTGCAACCGGGTTTGTCCACCATAACATCTTTGCCGGCGCGCATCGCGGCGATAGCCAGGGTCTGTTTGACCGTGCCGATCAGTCCGTCGGCGACCAGTTGCGAAGCTTTGGTGACCGCGGGCACTTCGAATCGTTCGGAAAAATTCACGGTCCAGATACGGTTTGTCGCAGCCACGCATTGCTTGAGTTCGTCAAGTTGTTCAAGGGTGGTGCAACCGGGTTTGTCCACCATAACATCTTTGCCGGCGCGCATCGCGGCGATAGCCAGGGCCGCGCGATCGGCGGGTATCGCGGAGATTAAGATCATGTCAAGCGACGGATCTTCAATGATCCGCGTTTGGTCGTCCACGCGTTCGATCTGCGCAAAGCGCTTTTCGAACTCGTCTTGCGTGGCCGTCGCGTCCTTGGTCCACCAGTGCTCGCAACTGCACCCGTTGGCGAGCATATTGCTTAACATACCCAGAATATGGTTGTGGTCTATGCCCAAAACGCCAAGCTTAATTCCGTCCATCTTGCTAGTTGCTCCTTTACTTGGACAAGTATTTTATAGTTGTTGAACTTGACCGGATTTGCCTGATTGTTCAAGCGCTTCGATCAGCCGATGGACGGTCAGGGCGGACCGGCCGTCCACCAGCGGAGGGCGTTTGGCCGATAATGCCATATTGAAATCCTCAATCATCGCTTTATGCCAATCACAAGAAAAAGCCATCGGGTCCGCCCCGGCCCCGGTGGCGGCTTGGGCCCCGAAAGTTTCACGCTTGCCGTCATGCCAGCAGATCTTTAGTAAATTTGATTGCAGGCGCGCTGTTACGTGCCGATAGTGCAAGATCAGTTCTTCAGAGCGGCCCGGATAGCTTGCCGTCGTCGCGAACAACGTTCCGACCGCGCCGTTGTCAAATTCCAAGCCGGCGCTGACAAAATCTTCCGCTTCCATTTGATGAAAGCCGCTAGTGGCGCAAAACGCCTGAACTTTGGTTACGGGTCCGGCAAACCACAACAGCAAATCAAGCGTGTGGATGGCTTGGGAAATCAACACGCCGCCGCCGTCGCGAGCGTAGCTGCCGCGGCCCGGCTGATCGTAATAGGCTTGGTCGCGCCACCACGGCACCGATATTTCCGCCGTGACCAAAGGGCCCGGCGCTCGTTCGCGCAACAGCTTTTGCAGCGCCGCGCAGGACGGGCGCGTCCGGTGCTGGAACATAATTCCCAGAGGCACGCGTTTGGCGGCATAGGTTTCCACGATCTTAGTCGCGTTGGCAAGATTTCTTTCCACCGGTTTTTCCATCAAAACCGGTTTGCCGGCCCGACTTAGGATTTCACTTAGTGCCAAACGAGCATCCGGAGGGGTCGCAACCAGCACGAAATCGACCTCGTCATCGGCGGCGACCGCTTCGATATCCGCATAGGCAATCAGTTCATGGTCGAATTGGGATCTTTGCCGCAGGCAAAATTGCGCGGAGCTTTTTTCGGTTGAACCTAGCACGCCGCGCAGGGTGATAGCCGGGGCGAGCTGGCGCAGCGCCTCGATATACACCTTGGCCACCATTCCCAACCCGACCAGCACAACTTGGCGGGCGGGTTGTTGAACCGCGTTCATTAATGCAAAGCGCGGCCGTCATCGTCCGCGAACAGATGAATCGCATCGCTAGACAGTGAAACGCCCATTTGCCGGCCCTGGTTCAGTTCGGGCCGACCCGTCAGCTGTACGGTCAGCATTTCATCTGAAGGCAAGCGACAGTAAATGTAGGTAATGGCCCCAAGTTGTTCGAAATTTTCGATGGTCGCGGTAATGGCGCCGGGTTTATCCAACGCCACGTTGATCGATTCGGGGCGGATCCCGATCGTAACCGGTTGGTTTTTTGGGCGCTCCAAAAGCTCGGGTGTGAACTTCAAGCCCATTTTTGCTTCCACCTCGTTGCCGTTGATGTGCGCTTTTAAAAAATTCATTTTCGGAGCGCCGATAAACCCGGCGACAAATTTGTTCGCCGGCGCGGTGTATAGTTCCAGCGGCCGGCCAATCTGTTCGATTTTGCCGTCGCGCAACACCACGATCCGGTCCGCCATTGTCATCGCTTCAATCTGGTCATGGGTGACATAGATCATCGTGTTGCCCAGTTTGGCGTGGAGGGTGCTAGTTTCAATCCGCATTTGCATGCGCAGTTCGGCATCAAGGTTGGACAGCGGTTCGTCAAACAAAAAGATAATCGGTTTTCTGACGATCGATCTGCCGATCGCAACCCGCTGACGCTGACCGCCGGACAGCTGGCCCGGGCGCCGTTCGAGCAAGTTTTCGATCTGCAGCAGGTTGGCGGCGTCGGTGATGCGTCGGGCGATTTCCGCTTTTTCAATGTGCAGATTTTCAAGTCCGAACGACAGATTTTTTCTGACACTCATATGCGGGTAGAGCGCGTAAGACTGAAACACCATCGACAGGCCGCGCCGCGCCGCCGGCACTTTATTGACCACTTCACCGTTTAACACGATATCGCCGCTCGTCGGCCGGTCGAGCCCCGCGATCAGCCTGAGCAAGGTTGATTTACCACACCCGGACGGGCCGACAAACACGATGAACTCTCCTTCGTTCACCTCAAGGCTGACATCGCGGATAACATCGACTTCGCTATAAGATTTGCAGATATTTTTTAGTTCTAAGGTGGTGTTTGCCGTCATGGTTATGATTCCTATCTGCTGCGCATTTTCGCGGCCAATCCGGGTTCGGCGCGTTGCAATCTAAGCGGCGGCAAGTCGCGCATAATCTGCCGGACATCGTCGATCATCATGTCCCGGATGCGTTGGTAGGACGCATGCAAGGCGCCGGCCAGATGTGCGGTGTAAGCGATGTTTTCAAACTGTCGGAACGAGGCGTCCGCCGCAACCGGCTCGTTGGGATAGACGTCGATCGCCGCGCGCAAACGCCCGGTGGACGCAAGGTGGGTAAACGCGGCGAAATCGACGATCTCGGCGCGGCTGGCCAAGATCACGCAAGCGTCCTTGCGGATTTTGCCCAAATGTTCGCGACCGAGGAAATTCTCATTTTCCGTGGTAACCCCGGCAAGTAAAAAAATGAAGTCGCTGGTGGATAACACTTCATCCAAAGAGGCGGGTTGCAAGCTTTTTGAACGCAGGTAATCGTCCGACAGCCACGGATCGTATACCCGGCATGTGCATCCGAACGGCCGCAACAAAGAAAGCAGGCATTTGCCCACGTTGCCGTAGCCGACGATGCCCGCTTGCGCGTCGTACAGGCTGTACGAATCGTCGGCTCCTTCGATGCCGTAGGCTTCTTCGCCTTGATTGAACAACCGGCCGGCCCGATAAAAACCGCGCGCTAGCGCGATGGCCTGCCCCAAACAGTGTTCCGCCACCGCCGGCGCCATGGCCGGGGCCGCGGACAGCACATGGATGCCTAGCCGGTGCGCCGCCGCGTAATCTATATTCGGCTCCCAGTTTGCTTTGACGTTGATGATCGCGCGTAAATTTTCAGCTTTTATCAGCCGCTCTTCGGGCATCGCGGTCTGGCCGATCAAAACGCTTATGTCGCCAAGATGCTCTTCGACCAGATCGTCAGGGGCGCGCGAGCCGAAATGGGCGATCACTTTGCCCAAGTCGGCAAGTTCCGCGGCGACGTCTTGCGTGTATACCATCGCTTGCGTCCTGGGAAACGGATCCAAGAAGATAATCCGCGTGTCGTCTTGCATCGACCCGAGCAATGCCTATTTCATTCCGGTGCTGGCGATTCCGGTGGCGATGAATTTTTGCAAGAACGCGAAAATCAGCACCACCGGAATCAACGACAAGACCGTCATCGCCAACATATAGTGCCACTGCACATCCAATTCGCCCTGAAAAGCGTTCAAGCCGACCTGCAACGTATAGACTTCACTGCGGTTGAGCACGATCAGCGGCCACAAAAATTCGTTCCAGCGCCAAATGATCGAAAAAATCGCCAACACCGCCAGCGCCGGCGCGGCCAGCGGTATCACGACGCGCCAATAAATGGCCCATTCGCTGGCATTGTCCATGCGCGCCGCTTCAATTAATTCTTTGGGGATGGTGAGCATATACTGACGCAACAAAAATACTCCGGTCGGTGTTGCCGCGCCGGGCAAAATCACTCCCCACAAAGAATTTACCAACCCCATTTCCGTCACCACCAGATAGACCGGCACCAAAATCACCGTCAACGGAATCATCAGCGTGCCGATCACGAACAGCATGATCGCGGTGCGACCGCGAAATTCATAAATCGCCAAGCCGTACGCGGCCATCGAATTGATAAGCAAAGTGATGATGGTCGCCACGAAGGTGACAATCACCGAATTGCGGAAAAATTTCAGAAAGTTGAAACGTTCGAGCGGCTCGACGTAGTTTTCGGTCGCGACCCGAAATTCGCGCACTTGTTCACGGTCGGCGATCGGAACTTTAATCGTGGTGTCCGGATTTGCCGGGTCTACCATCTGGGCGATGATGCCGACGCGTCTGATCTGCGCCAGCGTGCGAGTTTGCCCGGTTTCATCGGTAACTTCGTACAAAGGCAACGGCTCATCGTAGCCTGCGATTTGTTCGGTCACCTGACCGAGCGGTAAAAATGTCGGCGGAAATTCTAGCAAGCCGGCCGGAGTCTTAAACGAAGAAAGTCCCAGCCAGATCGCAGGACCCAACATGATTACCACACCCAACAGCAGATACCCGTAACAAAATATGTCCGTCCAGTGCAGTTTGTCGCGCAGGCGGGTCCGATATAAAAACCCGATTGCCGGTCGCGCGCGCGCGATGCTCGCTTCAGCCATTGTCCCTCCATTTGGCCGCCAGCAGTTGCATCAACGTAAGCGCGAACAACAGCGCGCCCAAAATCATCGAAGCCGCCGCGGCGAGCCCGAAGTTTTTGATCTGATTGGTAAAGCCGGTCGTATAGATGTACTGGACGATGAACTGGGTTGCGGTACCCGGCCCGCCGCCGGTCAGCACGTATACTTCGTCGAAGATCTGGACGCTTTTGATCAGCGCCAAGACGATGACCACCAGCAGGTTCGGCCACAACAACGGCAAGGTTATGCGCCAGAATATCCGTTCCCGGCTGGCGCTGTCCATTTCCGCGGCTTCATACAAATTGGTCGGGATCGCCTGCAGGCCGGCGAGCAAAATCAAAGTGTAAAAGCCCATATGCGCCCAGATTGACACGAAGATCGACCAGAACATCGCCCACTGCGGACTGACTAAAAACAAAATCTTGTCAAGACCCAAGCCAACCAACGCCGCGTTGAGCAGACCGTCGCGAAGCAAGATCCATTTCCAGATCAAGGCGACCACCACCGGCGACAGCAGCACCGGAAAGAAAAATATCGAACGAAAAAATCCGCGCCCGACGATTTTTCGGTTAAGGACCAGCGCGGTGGCCAGCGAGAAAAATACCAAAAAGGTAACTTGAAAAAAGACGAAAATTCCCGTGTTGAAAATACCGCGCCAGAACCGATCTTCCCGGCAGGATGTCGAGTCGAGATACGACGCGCAGTCTAACAAATAGTTGTACTGTTCAGCCCCGGTATACACCCGGTCCGACAAAAACAAGTTGGCTCCGCCGGTAAGCGAGAACACGAAGTTGACAATCAGCGGGATGGCGACGAAAACCCCGAAGAACAGCAAATTCGGGATCAAAAAGACATACGGCATCGACCCGGTGCCGAACCATCGTTGGATGGCCTTGAACGGGTACTCGGTTAGCCTGAACAGCAACATTACCATGGCCATGTCGCCTGATCGCGGCGCCTGCAGTATTGTTGATTTAGCGAAACCAACGGTACCATCACCGCGATGAAGGTCGCATTATCATTATTACGATACGCCCTGTCGGTTGCCGCAGGCCGTATCAGCATAGTTACTTAGCCGCCGCGTTTTTTCTCGGCGATCTGTTGCTCAATGTCCGTGGTCATCCGGGTATAAGCTTCGTCCAAGGTCAGTTCGCCGACGATGGCTTCACCCAAGCGGGAGATAAGCGCGTTGAACATCACCCGGTTATGCACGTAGCCTTGCAGGTCGTATGCGGTCGGCGAAATGCCCGGTACCGCCCCGGAGAACGTTTCCAACGCATGCTTGGCGCGTGGATCGTCGGTCGCAAAATTAACGCCGCCTTCGGCTAATCCTAGGTGGCCGGGAATGAACAAAGTATTGCCGTAAAACTCGGCTAAAACCGCTTCGCTCGACAGGTACTCCATCAAGCGGCCGACTTCCTCGGGGTACCGGGTGTCTTTGATGGCGACCAAGGCCGCTCCACCGGGCATGCCGGTGCACGCCGCCGGGCCGCACGGCGCGGGAACCGCCCACCAGTCGAAGGCGTCGCCGATTTTGTCGGCGAACTGTGGAATCTGCCAAGAGCCGCTCATGTACATGACCACCTGCGCGTTGGTGAAATCCTCATTGGCGCCAAGGTAGGTTGAACCGGAAACCGAACCCCAAAGTTCCTTGGACATGGTACCGTCCTGATGCCAGTCGTAGAGTCGTTTCGTCATCGCTTTGAGGCCGTCGTCGACCAATGCCGGCTCGCCGGAAGCGTCAAACATCTTGGCTCCCATCGCGATCGCCGGTCCGGACACGCGGTGGCCGGAGCGATCCCAGGCCATCGGAATGGGAATGTTTAATTTCGAAGCCACCTGGTTGACGGCCGCCGCCCATTCGTCCCAAGTCGCTTGCGGCCCGGGCAAGGGTACGCCGGCTTGTTCAAACAACGTTCTGTTCACATAGGGGCCGGTCACGGTAAGCTGGGTCATGAAACCGGCGATGGAGTTATCGCCGGGCTGCCTGAGCCAATTCAAAAAGGGGCCGAAATTTTGCTCCCAATAAGCGGCGTTGGAAATGTGGGGGCGCAAATCCAGATAATAATCCGCCAGTCCGCCCAAATCCGTCACTCGGGCCAGATCCGGTCCGTCGCCGGCGGCCAGTTGCACCGGCAGATTTTCGATGATGGCCTTGTACGGAACAATGTCCAGATTGATTTTGATGTCGGGGTTGGCGGCTTCAAACTTATCAAGGATGCCGCGCATCACTTCGCCTTCGTTGCCGTCGTTATACCAAGAAATGCGCAGTTCGGCGTCGGCGATCGCCGGGCCCGCAAGAACAACGCTAATCAGCGCTACGATCAATCGTGTTAAATAGTTACTCATTTTGTATCCCTTGCTATAAATAGCATGCATTTGCATTAACATGTATTTTACTATGTCGGTATCGGTTTGATCGTCGGCGCAAGAATCGGTATTTAAAATCAGCGCAAAATGCTGTCGCCAACGTGCGATGCGGCCAATGACAGTTTTATAATTGCGCAAGCTACGCCGCTTCGCCCAAGCCCATGAAACATAAGCCCGCCAAGCCTGACGACATGCCCGCGTTGCTCCATGACGAAGATTACGAGCTTGGCTTCGCGACGCCGCGGTTAGGCGCCGACAACTGGTTGCTATCGCGCGGTCGCCAGACAATTTCTTTGGCCGGGCCTTGGGCGTTTTGCCTGGATATGCACGACGAGGGATTGCGCCAGAAATGGTACGCGATGCGTCCGTGCGCGCCGGAGCAACGCGCTTTGCCGTATGACTGGGATCCGTATGCCGCCGAAGAAATCACCGTGCCGTCATGCTGGCAGATGGTCGAAGCAAAATGGTTTTACTACGAAGGTTCGGCTTGGTACGCGAAAAGTATCGATTTACCTCCTCTTGCCCCGGGGCAACGGGTCTTTTTACGCATCGGAGCCGCCGCGTATGAGGCGAAAATATTTGTTAACGGCGCGTATCTGGGTTGTCATCGCGGCGCTTCGACACCGTTTACGGTCGAGATCACCGACCAGTTGCGCGCAAGCGCAAATCAACTGATGATTTGCGTTGACAACAAACGAACTTTGACGCGCGTGCCGATGCGTCATATCGACTGGTTCAATTACGGCGGTCTGTACCGCGATGTCGAGCTTACCGTAACCGCTGCGCACATCATCCGCGATCTGTTTGTTTATCTTGTGCCCGACGGGCGCTATCGCACCGTATGCGTCGAAGCGCAGCTGGAAGGAAATAATCCAACGGCGGTTTTTGCAATAAACGAACTTGGCCTCGAAGTCACGTTGGAAAAAAACTCGGACGGCTGGGCCAAAACACAAATCGAATGCGATTTGCAGTTATGGTCGCCCGACCAACCCAAGTTGTACGACGTGGCGCTTAGCTACGGCGAGGATCGATATACCGACCGAATAGGCTTGCGGGAGATAAAGTGCCAAGGCGATGAAATTTTACTGAACGGCAAACCGATTTTTTTGCGCGGCATCGCGGTGCATGAGGATGACAAGGAATTGGGGAAGGTTGCGACCTGCGCCGATCTTGCCCGCCGATTTGCGCACGTCAAAGAGCTCAACGGCAATTTTGTGCGCCAAGCTCATTACGCGCACCATGAGGATGCCGCGAAAATGGCCGACGAACTAGGATTGCTGCTCTGGGAAGAAATCCCGGTGTACTGGGCGATCGACTTTGCCAATCACGCCACCTACCAAGATGCGCAAAACCAGCTTGCTGAGCTTATTCGTCGCGATCGCAATCGGGCGAGCGTGATTGTGTGGTCGGTCGGCAACGAAAATCCGGACAGCGATTCGCGCCTGGAATTTATGCGCGCGCTGATAACGGCCGGCCGCGCGCTGGATCCGTCGCGGCTGTTTGCGGCGGCATGCCTGGTAAATCATGATGAGCTGAAGATCGGCGATCGACTTTGCCAATCACGCCACCTACCAAGATGCGCAAAACCAGCTTGCTGAGCTTATTCGTCGCGATCGCA
>JAZHEJ010000023.1:0-3217 GCA_036679665.1 Candidatus Tethybacter castellensis
ATGCGCGAGGCCGGATCGTCGATGAAGGTGTCTAGCGGCATGACCGACAGCACCGCTTCTGCGACCCGCGCCGCTGGCGATCACGCAGTAAGACTGTTTGGCCAGATCATAAAACCTAAAACGCTCGATCCCGACAAGTTTGGATGCCCCGTGTTGTTTGACCACCGCCGCGACCTCCTCTTGCACCGCGGGAAGTTGCTCAGGATCGTCGACCACTTCCATGCGCGAGGCCGGATCGTCGATGAAGGTGTCTAGCGGCATGACCGACAGCACCGCTTCTGCGACCCGCGCCGCTGGTGCGTCAATGCGCAACAATTCACCAAGCGCGGTACAGCGCGCGACCGAATCGGAAGGAAAGTTAGTGTCGGCGATCACCAGTCGGTCGCCGTGGCCCATGGCGCGCAACGTCCACAACACGTCGGCGTTAAGCAAAGCATCAATATTCTTCAGCATAGTTTTTTTTCCTTAAAGGTGCCGGATTTACAATTTACGACTAATCAATTGTAGCCATAATCGCAAATGCCCGCGCTAGTTGGTAAACATCGTGATGTACCTTTGATGCATATCGGATACCATCGCATCAAGCTCGGTCAGATTACCATTGTTTATCATCACGTCGTCGGCGCGCTTGAGGCGGGCGGCGCGATTATATTGAACCTTCATCACCAATTCCATATGCTCGCTTGAAATTCCCCGCTCCAGACCGTGCGCCAGCTGGGTTTGTTCGTCGCAGTCGACCACCAGCACTCTTTGCAAATGTTCAAGCATAAAGTTGGTTTCAAACATCAACGGGGCGACCAGCAAGCCGTAAGTGCCGCGCGCGGCATTCATTTGCAACATACATTCTTTGCGGATCAAAGGATGCGTGATCGCTTCAAGCCGCTTGCGTAACCGCACGTCGGCAAACACTTCCTGCCGCAACAGACCGCGGTCGACTTCACCGCCTTCGGCAATGAACTCGGCACCGAACTCGCGGCGGATCTGGCGCACCACCTTACCGCCGGCTTCGTACAAAAAATGACCTATGTCGTCCGCGTCAACCACCGGCACGCCTAAGCTGGTAAAGTGTGCGGCCGCCGTAGTCTTGCCGCTGGCCACGCCGCCGGTCAAGCCAACAAACGGGATCATCGCAAATACAAACCGGTCAGGTATGAACTAAACAGCAATGCCACCACCGCGCCAAAAGCCAAATGTGGCCCGAACGCGACCAACGCGCCAGAGCGCAGATTACGTTGATGTAAATGCGACACCACTCCGTACACCGAACTTGTAACCGCGGCGATAAACAATACCGCCGGTAGCAGCTCCCAGCCCAGCCAGGCCCCGATCGCGGCAAACAACTTGGGGTCCCCGGCGCCTAGCACTCGGCGGTTAAGCGCCATTTCCGACCCTTCGCTAATCACAAACAAAATCGCGTAACCACCGATTACCCCGATTACCGCATCTTCGAGCGGCACAAACACGCCGTATAAATTAACCAGTACCCCGATCCACAGCAACGGCATCGTCAGGATATCCGGCAGAACATAGCGCTGGGCGTCAATCCAGCTTATCGTGATTAAAATCCAGCATATCACGCAGGCGGCCAAAAACTGCGCGGTCAACCCGAAACGATACAAGCAAATAATCGCCACGCAACCGCCGAGCAATTCCAAAACCAGATAACGCCCGGAAAGTTTACGATTGCAGCAGGCGCTTTTGCCGCGGAGAATAATGTAGCTGATAATCGGAATATTTAACCAAGGCTTGATCGGCGTGGCGCAATACGGACAAAACGACAGCGGCCAGGCCAGGTAAAAAAGGCTTTGGGAGGCGCCGGGACGGATATCCGCAACCTGCACCGAAGGCAGACGATAAACCAGCACATTTAGAAAACTGCCGACTACGCTGCCGAACACAAACACACCTAGGTATATAGCCTGCCAGACCATCAGCTTATCCCGCTTCCAGGCTGTCCGGCTTCCGCCGCCTAGTCGGTTTCCTCAATCCAAGCCAACAAAATAGCTTCGAGAATCTGTTCGTTGGATTTTTGCGGATCATCCTCAAATCCATCCAATTCGCAAATCATGCGGTGCATATCCGTAAAACGCACTTCAGTCGGTTTCAAATCCGGATAAAGATCGGCCAGCGCAATCGCAATTTCCTGGATGTCGGTCCAGCGCATCAGTGTTCCTCCTTGGCGTGGTTGATCGTATAGCGGGGAATTTCAATCACCAAGTCGGTGTCAGCCAAAATGGCCTGGCAAGATAGGCGCGACTCGGGTTCAAGTCCCCAAGCCCGATCCAGCAAATCTTCTTCGTCCTCAGTAGCTTCGTTGAGGCTTTCGAGCCCTTCGCGCACGATCACGTGACAAGTGGTGCACGCGCAGGATTTTTCACAGGCATGTTCGATATCGATATCGTTGGCCAGCAAGGCGTCGCACACCGACAAACCTTTTTCGGCTTCAATGACAATCTCCTCCGGGCACACCTCGATATGCGCCAGCACTTTAATCTTGGGCATAACCGCCTATTTTATGAAATCAACCCAGCTCATCGACCTTGCGTCCCGCCAGCGCGCGCACCATCGCCGCTTGCATCCTGCGTTCGGCAAATCCTTCGCTCGTCTTGTCAAGCTTTTCGGTTGCCTCTCGCAATTGTTCCGCATCGCCTGAAATCAGTTTGGCTTGCAATTCTTCCAACGCATTTTCCAAACTTGGGCGGTCGTCGCCGATCAGCTGTTCGTCTTCTTGCAGCGCCTGGGTTAGCATCTGAAGCAAGCTTTCGGCCGTGGCTTTAGCTTCGGCCAGCCTGCGGGCCGCCACATCTTCTTCAGCATGAAGTCGCGACGCTTGAAGCATCCGGGCAATCTCTTGTTCACTAAGTCCGTAAGATGGTTTGACTTCGATACTCTGCTCAGCGCCGGTGGTCAGTTCCTTGGCGGTCACGATCAGGATTCCGTCAGCATCCAATCGGTAGGTAACCCTAACTCGCGCCGTGCCGGCGGCCATCGGCGGTATATCACGCACTGAAAACCGTGCCAGCGATCGGCAATCGCTAACCAACTCGCGTTCACCTTGCACCACGTGAATCGACATGGCGCTTTGACCATTGCGGTGAGTGGTAAACTCCTGCGCTCGCGCGATCGGAATCGGGCTGTTGCGCGTGATAATTTTTTCGGCCAATCCACCCATTGTTTCGATGCCAAGCGACAGCGGAGTAACATCCAGCAACAGCCA
>JAZHEJ010000023.1:3233-8649 GCA_036679665.1 Candidatus Tethybacter castellensis
ATCCGCGAAATCAAGCCGGCCTTGTTCGTCAACCGCTACCGGGATAAATTCACAACCCAACCGCACCATGGCCCGCGATAACTCCGCGAATCCGATCGCCTACTTTCGCCTCGCGCAAACAGTCTTGCAAAATCTCTATCGTGCGCTTTACCAACGGCGCGCCGGCCGCGTTCAGCTGCGCGACGGTAACCTTGGTACCACCGCCATCCCAGTCTAGTTGCGCCTCATTTGCGCCACTAAGTCGCTCCTTGGCGGTTCGCGCCGCCCGTACCAAATTACGCCACGGTGCTCCTTCAGGTTGCGTAAAGCCGGTCTGCGTCAACGCCGCCTGAGCCAGTGCGGCATCAAAATCATCGCCGCCTATTTTAGTGTCGCCGGCCGTAGCCAGCACCTTAAATAATCCGCGTTGCAATTCGAGCACCGAAACGTCGAACGTTCCTCCCCCCAAGTCATAAACCACATATACGCCTTCTTCGCCACTGTCTAAACCATAGGCCAATGCGGCGGCGGTAGGTTCATTGAGTAATCTGAGCACTTTGATGCCGGCCAACGCGGCGGCATTTTTGGTCGCCTGACGCTGCGCGTCATGGAAGTAAGCCGGCACCGTGATCACCGCCGCCTCGACCGGACCGTCTAAAAACGCGTTGGCGCGCGCGACTAGCTCAAGCAAAATTGCCGCGGATACTTCAACCGGAGTTATCGTGCGATGAGAAGTCACAATTTTGATCGGCCCATCGTCGTCGGTATACGCAAAGGGGTATTTTTCTTTCACTTCCTGTGAGCTGCGGCCGATAAGCCGCTTGGCCGACCACACCACTTCGTCAGGGTGTTTGATCGCGGCGCTTGCCGCCGCGCTGCCAACGGTCAGTTTGTCGCTGCCGCAACGTACCACCGACGGCATGATCCGCTCTCCGTCCGCGGAGCTGATGATCTTGGCTGTGCCGTCGCTCACCGTCGCGACCAACGAATTGGTGGTCCCCAGATCAATACCGACCACATTGCGCCGCTCGCGTTGCGGCGCCGGATCATCCGGCAAGGTCAACTGGACTAAGCCCACAGTTCTAGTTGACGTCGGCCAGCAAGCTTATCTGCGCGCTGCAGTTTTGCAAATAACGCAATCGCTGCGCAGCCGCGACGGCGGCGGCGTTTTGTTGCGGAGTATCATCCAACAGTTTTCCTAGGGCTACGAACTCAGCGTCAATTTCAGCACGCAGCTGCGCGCCCAATTTGTCCAACTCCTGCCGATCTTTGCTCGCAGTCAATTCCTCAAGGATTTCTCGCAGTTCAAGCTGACGTTCGAGAAAGTCAACCGGCAACTGACTGCCGCCATGCTCGTCAAACGGATCGCAACCGCGCATGCTAAGCAGATAGGCGGCGCGGCGCAAATCATCGGTAAGCACCGCAAAAGCGGCGTTTAAAGTGGCGGTGTATTGTTCCGCGCGACGACGCTCGCTCGCCGGTTTGTCCACGAAAAGATCAGGGTGTACCGACCGTTGTAACGCCTCATGGCGACTTGCAAGTTCGGTCTGATCTATCGCAAACCGCTCAGCAATGCCATATAGGGAAAAGTAATTTTGCGCGTAAAGATCAGAAATAACAACCCGCAACAATCAGACAGTAAAGCTTTCGCCGCAACCACAGGTACCCTTCACGTTCGGATTAACGAAACGAAATCCTTCTTGCAGACCTTCACGTCCGTAATCAATATTGGTTCCTGCTAGAAAAACCAGGCTTTTCGGGTCAATTATCAACGTTACCTGACGCGACCGACATACGTAGTCGTCAGCATCGTACAAGTCGTTAAGCTCAAAAGTGTAAGCGTGCGCCGAACAACTAGAAGTGCGCACCCCGATCCTGATCGCGGCGGGCTTACCATGCGCCTTGGCGTACTTGAGCACATGTTGCGCCGCCCGCTCGGACATCGTGATCCGAGCCGTGTCGTCAGTGTCGACCGGGGCTTCTAAAGCGGCGACGGTCACCGCGGACATAGTCTAAAAGATAGGCCTTGCAGCTATGCCGTTGTGGCGGCCTGCGTAGCCTTGGCGGTTTCGCCGTGCTTATCCTTGTAGTTTGCAACCGCGGCTTTAATCGCGTCTTCAGCGAGCAACGAGCAATGGATCTTCACTGGTGGCAACTCAAGTTCCTCAGCGATCTGGGTATTGCGAATTCCCAATGCTTCATCCACGGTTTTGCCACGCACCCATTCGGTCACCAAAGACGACGAAGCAATCGCCGATCCGCAACCGTAGGTCTTGAACTTGGCATCCCGAATAACTCCGTCGTCGCCAACTTTGATTTGCAGTTTCATCACGTCGCCACAGGCGGGCGCACCCACCATGCCGGTCCCCACCGACGGATCGTCTTTGTCCATCGAACCGACATTACGCGGGTTGTCGTAATGGTCAAGTACTTTTTCGCTGTATGCCATGATATTTTGCCTCGCTAGATGTACTTTTGATTATAACTCAATGAGCAGCCCAAGTAACGGTATCAAGATCAATTCCTTCTTTGTGCATTTCCCACAGTGGCGAGAGTTCCCGCAACTTGTCGATGCGAGTATGCAAAAGATCAATCAAATAGTCAATTTGCTCTTCGTTGGTAAACCTGCCAATAGAAAACCTGATCGAACTGTGAGCGAGTTCGTCGTTGCGTCCTAGCGCGCGCAACACGTACGAAGGCTCAAGGCTCGCGGATGTGCAAGCTGAGCCCGAAGACACCGCAACGTCTTTGATCGCCATGATCAGCGACTCGCCTTCAACGAAGTTAAAACTCACATTAAGGTTGTGCGGCACCCGTTGTTCAAGATCGCCGTTTAGGTAAATCTCATCAATATCCTGGATACCCGCATACAGCTTGTCGCGCAACGCCCGGGTCTTAGTTAGCTCTTCATCCATCTCTTCGTTGCACAACCTAAACGCTTCACCCATTCCCACAATCTGATGAGTGGGCAAAGTGCCTGAACGCATGCCGCGCTCATGACCGCCGCCGTGGATCTGCGCTTCAAGCCGCACCCGCGGTTTGCGACGCACAAACAAAGCGCCCACCCCTTTGGGTCCGTACGACTTGTGAGCCGACATTGACATCAGGTCAAACGGCACCTGTTGAGCGTCAATCGGAACTTTGCCGGTGGCCTGCGCCGCGTCAGTATGGAAAATCACCTTCCGTTCACGACAAATCTCCGCAAAACTTTTAATGTCCTGATATACGCCGATTTCGTTATTTACCCACATCACCGAAGCCAAAATGGTGTCGTCGCGGATAGCGGCGGCAAATTTTTCCGGCGAAACAATACCGTTGGGGGCCGGTTCGATGTAGGTAACCTCATAGCCTTCCCGCTCCAGATCGCGCATCACGTCCAACACCGCCTTGTGTTCGGTCTTGACTGTGATTAGATGCTTGCCTTTTTTCTTGTAAAAATGCGCGGCACCTTTGATGGCCAGGTTGTTCGCTTCAGTCGCGCCGGAAGTCCAGACGATTTCACGCGAATCCGCGCCGATGAGCTCCGCCACATGCTTGCGAGCTTGCTCTACCGCCGCTTCGGCCTCCCAGCCAAATTCGTGGGAACGCGAAGCCGGATTGCCGTATACCCCTTCGTTCGTCAAAAAGTCCATCATCTTATTTGCCACACGCGGGTCTACCGGCGTGGTGGACGAATAGTCAAAATAAATCGGAAGTTTCATATGTTTTGCAGGTTGATATAAGCATTTTATATCATTACCTAGCGCGAGCTAGCGCTAAGATATAAGGTGCTTAGCTAGCATCTGGAAACTCTTTGCCGCAGCTCCTCAAACGCAGTTTCACCAAAATAACTTTGCCGACAAACTCGCTTTTGATCTGCAATTTTTTTATCCCAACGGTGGTGTTTTACCCTGTCACAATACTCGCCAGAATACCGCGAGGCTTGCTTACGCGTTCATCACCGCGCTCATGGAGCGCAAACTTTGGGTAATCTCGCAGATTGCGGTTGCGAGCGCCTCAATCTGCGCTTCGGTGTTGTCTAGGCCCAGCGACACCCTGACTGCGGTGCGGGCGGTGACTTCGTCGCAACCCATTGCCATCAGCACGTTACTTGGTTCGTTTTTGGTGCTCGCGCAGGCTGAACCTGAGGCCACCGCGAACCCGGCTTGGTCAATCATCACCACCAGCGCCTCACCTTCAATGCCCGCAAAACCGAAATAACTGGTGTTGGGCAGGCGCGACGCCTCACCGCTAAAAATCACCGCCCCGGCGCTAAGCAACCGACTTTCCAGCATGGCGCGTAATTTGCCGGTATGGCGTTGATATTCGTCTAGTCGCTCGCGCCCAAGCTCAGCGGCGCGACCAAAACCGACCGCTCCGGCCACGTTTAGGGTTCCGGAACGCATGCCGTTTTCTTGGCCGCCGCCTTCAAGAAGCGGCAGACAGTCAACATGCGCTTTGACTATCAGTGCGGCAATTCCCATCGGACCACCCGCCTTATGCGCCGAAATGGTCATCGCATCAATATTCAGTTTTTGAAAATCCACCGGTATCTTGCCCAGCGCCTGAGCGCAGTCGCTATGGACCACGGCATCGACGGCGTGGCCGATTTGCGCCGCACGTGCCACATCCAAGACGACCCCGGTTTCATTGTTGGCCAGCATTATCGATACCACCGCCGGCGATGCGCCGGCGACCGCGGTTTCCAGATCCGCGAAATCAAGCCGGCCTTGTTCGTCAACCGCTACCGGGATAAATTCACAACCCAACCGCACCATGGCCCGCGCCGCGCAATGCACGCACGGGTGTTCAATGCCGCTGGTCACAATACGGGTCTTACCGTTGCGGCCGGCGATTCCCTTGATTATCGTGTTGTTGCTTTCGGTGCCAGAAGATGTGAAAAACACCTCGCTAGGCCGCGCGTTAACCGCGGCGGCAACCTGATGGCGCGCCCTTTCCACCGCATCGTGCGCCACGCGTCCTTCGTGGTGGCGCGAAGCCGGATTGCCGTGATTACTTTGCAAAAAAGGCAGCATGGCCTTTAGTACGTCTTGATCCAGCGGCGCGGTGGCATTATGATCAAAATAGATGCGACTAGCAGACACGGGTTGTCAGTAAAAATCCTGTCAAAATATCATTCTAGCCTTATTGCGCCGGCAATTTGGCGAATGCCGGCGCCGCTTTTAGCAGTAACTAAGTTTGCGCCCGGATGTTGCGGCAAGCCAGGCTTCGTTGAGCATCGTCACCGAATTGAGCGTGTAAAAATGAATATCAAATCCGGAAGCGACCAGCTTATCAACCAGTACGTTCAGCAACTTGCTTGCCAGCTCATGGTGCCGTTCTGTCGGCGTATTGGCAAAGTGTTGCTGTAAGCTAGGAGGCACGGGTTGTCAGTAAAAATCCTGTCAAAATATCATTCTAGCCTTATTGCGCCGGCAATTTGGCGAATGCCGGCGCC
>JAZHEJ010000024.1:0-8144 GCA_036679665.1 Candidatus Tethybacter castellensis
TCATTATTTATATAACTCCTGATGAAAAGCATGGCGCTTGTGCCACGCTTTGACGACAATTATTGCATATATCAATCGATAAAATCAATTGTGGTTGTTTTTAGTATATAAGGTTGTCTTTTTAAAACAATCGCAGTATTCTTTTCTGACACGCCGCCAATCGCATCTGACCTGGCTGATTAGGAAATTAGTGGTTTTTAGTGGATTTGGCAGTTTTTTAGTGGATTTGGCAGTTTTTTAGTGGATTTGGCAGTTTTTTAGTGCCAGCGCCGGTAGTAACAAAAGTAAAAACATCATTTTTTACTCATGTTATTTAAGGTTAATGTTCGAAACTTTCGCCAAATCACAGTCACGATCGTTACGATATTCGATTGTTAACAGACGACAGAAGACCTCAGCACGATTGGGCTACAGGCTGTTAACTTCTGAGTGCGCAATCAGCTTGCGTCTTCGAGCACAGTCAACATGGTATCCAGATCGCCTTGATCGTCGATAGGCCCCATATGCCTGAACACAATATTGCCGTTGGCGCTTATCACAATGGTCTCTGGCACCGTGGCAACCCCGAAACCGTCCGCGGTCGTGCCATTCGCATCAACCGCAAGCACTGTAAACGGATCGCCGAATTCGTTTAGCCACGCACTAGCTTGGGCCGGATCATCCTTGTAATTGAGGCCGACCACCACCGTGCCGGTTTCGCGCAACGCGAGCAAAAATGGAATCTCAGCGCGACAACTTACGCACCACGATGCCCACACGTTGATAACCCAAGGCTGGCCGGCAAAATCAGCGCTGGATACCAACGCATTTCCTTCGAGTTCAGGTAACGCAAACCGGGGAGCGGACAGCTTGGCCGGCTTGGGTTGAATGGCGACGACAAGTAACGCCAGCAAAGTTAGCGCCAAGGTAAGAGGTATCAATAACCTACGCGGCTTCATGATTATTTATAACGCATGTCGGCACTTTACATACTTTGCCCGCCACATCTTCGTGTTACTTTATTTAGCATCAAGATCGCGCCCTGCGCACGCTTGATCAGGAAGTTTCGTTGGTACTTGGCGGTATCTTGAAATTTACTTCCGAACTTTCACCATCCAATTCGATCATTGTTCTAGCTTCTTGCGAGCGGGCGATGATTTTGCCGCGGCGTACCACAAACAACCTGGTTGCGCGAAGGCGTATCGCCTCAATCGGACAAGTCGCTTGCAGAACCGTAAAGTCAGCGTTGCATCCTTTTTTGAGTCCATAACCTTCCAAGTGCATCGCCTGCGCGCCAACCGTCGTTATCGCTTCAAACACCCTGTTCATTTGCTTGGGCGCCGTAAGCATGGCGGCGTGGATTCCCATTGACGCGACTTCAAGCATGTCGTGTGAACCAAGCGGGTACCAAGGATCCAACACGCAATCATGGCCTAAAGCCACCGGTATGCCGGCATCCCACATTTCCTTGATTCGAGTAAGTCCGCGCCGCTTGGGATAGCTGTCGTGTCGTCCTTGGAGCGTGATGTTGATCAGCGGATTCAACTTGCTGACATAGTAGTTATCCATTGAGTGCATCGAGGTCAAATGCGAGCCGGTGACACGCCCCTGCATGCCCAAACGCTGGGTTTCAAATGTCAACGTTTCGATATGACGTGAAAGCGGATCGTCGGTTTCATCGCAATGCATATCGACCAACAACGCCCGCTTTTCGGCGATTTCGCACAGGGCGCGCACCGATTTGGCTCCTTCGGTCATGCTGCGTTCAAAGTGGGGTATGCCTCCGACCACATCAACTCCCATATCAAGCGCGCGCACCAACAGTTGCTCAGCTTGCGGGTCGCGCAAAAAGCCGTCTTGCGGAAACGCCACTAACTGAATATCAATATACGCGCTCATCCGCCGCTTGACCTCTAGCAACGCCTCGATGATTTGAGTGCCGGGCCAGCTGACATCGACATGGCTACGGATCGCAAGCACGCCCCTGGCGATCGACCAGGTACAAAGACGCAACGCGCGTTCCACGATCTCTTCTTGGCGTTGCTCGGCCTTCAAGTCGCGCCAAATATTGATGCCTTCGAGCAGTGTGCCGCTTTGATTCACAACCGGCTTACCGTACGAAAGCGTCGAATCAAGGTGGAAATGACTGTCGACAAACGGTGGCGCGACCAGTTGCCCTTTCGCGTCTATCTCCTCAGTCGCGGAACCTTCAATATTCGGTGCAAGTTGAATTATCTTGCCGTTTTCGCACGCGATATCCGTTTGTCGGCTAAGTTGGTCGGGGATGACGGCATTGCGGACAATCAGGTCAAACATGATCGATCAACGCTCCGTACTACGATAGGGCTTGAGCAAGGCCTGTGGATAAGCGGCATTTTTTGACCATACGATCAGCGCAATAATACTGATAACATAAGGTAGCATCAGGTAAAACTGATACGGAATACCACCGGTAACTTGCTTGGCGCGAAGCTGAAACGCCTCAACGCCGGCAAATAACAACACGCCCCAGAACGCCTTGCCGGGGCGCCAAGACGCGAATATGACCAAGGCCAGACAGATCCAGCCGCGACCGTTAATCATGCCGAAGTAAAACGCGTCAAAATGTGAAATTGTCAAAAAAGCGCCGCCGATCGCCATCAAGCCGCTCCCGACCATTACCGCGCCGGTACGCACCGCATAAACCGGAATACCTTGACTATCCGCTGCGGCGGGGTTTTCTCCAACCATGCGTACCGCAAGGCCAAGAGGGGTACGATATAGAACATATATTACGATTACCAAGGTCGCAAAAGCAAGATATGTCAACGGCGTTTGCGCGAACAACGCCGGGCCGATCACCGGAATATCGGACAGCCACGGAATAATCAACGGCGCAAATGGTTCAATCTTGGGCGGCGTGGTCGATGTTGGCAGTAGCAAACGAAAAGCGTAATAACTAAGCGACGAGCACAACAAGGTCATGCCGATGCCGCTTACGTGTTGCGACACGCCGAGCATTACGGTAAAAATCGAATGTACCAAGCCGGCGACGGCACCGACGACAAACGCGCAGGCGACCGCTCCCCACAGGCTGCCTCCTTCAAAAGCATACATCCAACCAGCCATGGCGCCTAACGTCATAATGCCTTCGATCCCCAAGTTGAGCACGCCGGCGCGCTCGCACAACAGTTCTCCCAACGTTCCGAACAAGTATGTGGTTCCGATCCGAATCAGCGCGGCCCAAAATCCCGCTTGGATAAAAATATCAAGCAACATGGCTAGCGGGTCACGATTCGGTAGCGGGTAAGCAACACGCTAACTAGCACAAACAATATAGCGAGCGCGACTATCACGTCGGCAAGGTAAGTCGGAATATTGAGCGTCCGACTCATTGAATCGGTACCGACAAAAATTGTGGAGATAAAAATAGCTGACACCACCACGCCGAGCGGATGCAGCAGGCCAAGCATCGCCACCGCGATACCGGTATAGCCGAACCCCGGCGAAATATCCAAGGTTAGATAGCCTTTGAGTCCCGTGACCTCGCACACGCCGGCGATGCCGGCGACACCGCCGCTTAGCAATGCGGTTTTGATCAGTGTCGCGCGGGTATTGATACCGGCGAAACCTGCGGCCTGCGGGCTATGGCCTACCGCCCGGATTTCATAACCGAGCTTGGTTCGCGAAACCAGCACCCATAAGCCAACCGCCAAACAAAGCGCCACCACAAAGCCGCTGTGCAAGCGGGTTTTAGCGATCAGCAAAGGTAATACCCCGTTATCGACAATCGGCGACGCTTGCGGCCAGCCTAACGACACCGGGTCTTTCAACGGCCCTTCGAGTAAAAAACTGACAAACAAAATAATGACGAAATTAAGCAACAAAGTGGTGACCACTTCGTCGACCTTGTAGCGCGCTTTGAGCAAGGTGGGCAGCAACAAAGCCAAACCGCCGGCTAACGCGCCGGCCAATATCAAAGTCGGCACCAGCAAATAAGACGGCAAAGTTAAAAAACCGGTGCCTAGCCACGTGGCCATTAAAGTTCCCATATAAAACTGACCTTCGCCACCGATATTCCACAGCTTGGCGCGAAACGCAATCGCGGCTGCCAAACCGGTCATAATCAACGGTGTTGAACGCGCCAACGTTTCCGTGATACCAAACCGCGACGCCAGCGCGCCTTTGAAAATCAGTCCGTATGCTTCCCAAACCCCGGCGTCAGCCCACACAATTAACACCGAACTTAGCGCGAAAGCCGCGGCCAACCCGCCGGCTAGCATTGCCGGTATCAACCAATACGAAGTGTTATTTCTAAGCTCAAGTCGCATCGTTATTATGCCGGGGTTGCTATTTCAAAACCGCTCATCATGCGGCCGATATTTTTGAGTGTAAGCCGTTCAGCGGAATAAAAGGGGCTGAGTTTGCCTTTATAAATCACCGCGATCTGATCAGACAACGCGAACAACTCATCAAGATCTTCAGTTATGAGCAACACGCCGGCGCCTTTTTCACGCATTTCAAGCAAACGCCGGTGCACCGCGTCAACCGCACCCACATCCAGCCCCCGAGTCGGCTGAACAGCGATGATCACCCGCGGCTGATCGGAAAGCTCCCGCGCCAGAATAAGCTTTTGGATATTGCCGCCGGACAGTTGTTGCACTTCGGCGTGAAGCGAATCGTAGCGGACATCATAGGAGGTGCACAGTTGTTGCGAGTGTTCTTGCGCGCTATCAAAACTCAACAAACCGTTCTTGCTGAATTTACCCAACGAATGGCTAATAACGTTTTCCCACACGGTCATTCCGCTGATCACGCCTTCAGCATGGCGGTCAGCCGGTATGCGCGCCACGCCATCGCGTCTCAATTGATCACCGTCGCCGCCGGCCGTGTTCAGAGCCGACCAATCGATATGCCCTGAATCGGGTTTGGTTATGCCATTTAGGATATCCCCCAACTCCTGTTGGCCATTACCTGATACGCCGGTGATACCGAGTATTTCGCGCTCGCGCAAGGTAAAGCTTGCTTCTTGAAGGCCAAGAGCTCCTTGATCCACTTTCTTCGCAACCGCTTCAAGACTTAGCAATGTTGAACCGGGTTCAAGCCGGGTTCGTACCGCAGGCTTTAGTTCTTGTCCCACCATCGCTTTTGCGATCTCGTCCGGATCCGCTTCGGCGCGAGTTACTTCAAGAACGACACGCCCGTGTCTAAGTACACAAATCCGATCACTGACCGCCATGATTTCTTTTAGCTTATGCGATATAAAAATAACCGCCAAACCCTCGGTAGAAAGATGGCGCAACACCTCGAAAAGTCCTTCGGCCTCTTGGGGCGTTAGCACCGCGGTCGGTTCGTCCAACACTAAAATTTTCGCGTCGCGATAAAGCGCCTTTACGATCTCCACCCGCTGCTTTTCACCGATCGACAAAGTATGCACCGGACGATCCAGATCAACCTCAAATCCGCAACGTTGGGCGATTTGTCTGGCTTTATCGGCCAGACGCACTCCGCCAAACCGCAAAGACCACAGCGGTTCATTCCCGAGACATATGTTTTCTAACACCGTCAGGTTCTCGCCCAACGCGAAATGTTGATGCACCATTCCGATTCCGGCGTCAAGCGCGGCTTTGGTGTTGCCGCCGACTAACGGCTTGCTGAAAACTTCAATGTTGCCGGCATCCGCGGTGTAGTGGCCGAACAAGATATTCATCAAGGTGGTTTTACCGGCGCCGTTTTCGCCGAACAGCGAAAGAATCTCACCTTCGCCAAGCTCCAGCGAAACTTGATCGCTGGCCACCAAAGCACCAAAGCGCTTGGTGATGCCGGTCATTTTCAGCGCGATCGGCACCGCGCCACCTTGCGGTCTGTCCTTGTTAGATCGCAACCGACTCCTAAAGCCAGGCCGCTTCTTAAATTAGAAGGACGACTTGGGTTCTTCGTCGTTAATTTCGACTTCAAGCGTACCGGCCAGTATCTGACGATATTGAACACCAATCAAATCTTTGAGTTCAGCAGGTAGGCGGCTGTCAAATTCGTAGTAGGGAGCCAATGATGCGCCACCTTTGGCGATCATCGTCCATTCTTTGTAGTCCTCGGCCTCGAACGTGCCTTCCATGACCCGGTCAATCGCGTGGTTGATCGCGTTTTCCATATGCCACAATGCGGAAGTTACCACTACATTCTCGCCATTTTCTTCTTTGTTCATGTCGTTTACATTACCAAAGGCCACAATACCTTTTTCCCTAGCCGCATCGACTACGCCGGCGCGCTCGGCATACAGAACATCAACCCCGGATTCAAGCTGCGCAAAAGCCGCCTCTTTAGCCTTGGGCGGATCATACCAAGAACCGATGAAATCCACCTTGTACTCAATGTTCGGATTCACCGACCGGGCCCCGGCGATAAACGCGTGAAACAGACGATTGACTTCGCCGATCGGATAACCGCCGACCATCCCGATCTTGTCGGTTTTAGTCATTGAACCCGCCAAGATTCCCATCAAATAACACGGCTCATGGATGTAATTATCAAACACCGCGAAATTACTGCCGTAGGGAGGAAACGAATCACCCATCAGAAAAGCCACATTCGGATAGTCATCCGCAACCGTGTGGGCCTCGCGACTGATACCGAACGCTTCACCCACGATAAGATCCACTCCGCTGTCAGCATATTCGCGCAACACGCGCACATAGTCGGTATTCGCGACCTTTTCCGAAAAAACGTAGTCGATCCGTCCTTCACTTTGAGCACGTTCTAGCGCCAAATGCAAGCGCGCGTCCCATTTTTGCTGAATCGGCTGGGTATAGATGCCGGCGACTCTTATCTTGCCAGCTGCGGTTGCTGCGGCTGCACTAAATACCAGTCCTGCGCAAAGCAATGGAACCAAACATTTTGTTTTGATGTTCATCGTATTACTCCTGAGGTTAAGCTATTATAACTGCTGATGAATTGTCGCGGAGAAAAGTTGGTAGAAACCGTCCGCATCCGGGTCGTGACAATATTCTGAATTCGCACTAGCATCGGGTTGGTAATTCAATTGGCCCTGAGTGTTATTTTCCTCTTCCAAATCAGTTAGCACAGTAAATTTAGCATGTGATCTCGATACCAGATCAGGTTTGATGATCGTAGCCGCCGCGAGCGGGTCGTAAAAGTATTCTTGATACCCGCCCTTTTGGGCTTCTTCAAGTTTATCTTGCAAAATTGTGTGAATAAACTTTACGACAGGTGTTGACTCGTCTTTAAACATGTCAACCACACTTTGAGTTAATTCCACCTTATAAGAAGCGTCCAGCGGAACGAAAGTCAAAAAGCCCGACCGAGTTGCCACTGCCTTGGCAGCCGCTTCCGGATCAACGAACAAGTTCCATTCACCGGTAATATTGTTGGGATAAGCCTGGGCGAAAAGATCAGCGACGTTACCTGACACGTCAACCGCACCTCCCATGGCTACGATTCGCTTGGGTTGAGCCGGCGGGCCGGAGTTTAAAAATTCTGTGAAATTGGTAAAGCCGCCGATGGCAAGATAGGTTAAATCCGGATACGAATCCAAGGAGTTTTGAAGTAATTCAGTCGCAGAAAACTTGGTCTCAGGAGCCTTGGACTCCGGCAATGGATAGTTATAAACATTACTTACCGCTTTGCGAAAATCAGCCGGAAACACATTGCTGTAACTCAAAGGATTACCTTGCCCTTTTGCGACAGGTATAGTTAATATATTAATTAATTGCAGTAAGTTCCGGGCATTTTTATAGCCGTCTGAGAAATAAGCCTCGCCACATCCGTTGACACTGATTCCCGCCACATGTATTTGCGGATGGAGGGTGAGTAGCGCAATGGCGCACCAGTCATCCCAGCCGACGTCCGTGTCAATGAATACGACAGTTTTGTCGTTACCAACGCTTCCACCTTGAGCTCGCGTTGAAGAATTTATGTCTGATAAATTTTCTGTCATATCACATATATTATTATGAATTGATTATACATAATTCGCTTGTTAGTTCCGCTTTGCCAACTATCATTAATGGCGAAATATAAATGAAAGATCCCCATAGCCGTGTTATCGTTGAACACCTTATATCAGTGCTGTTTGTTTCTTGCCAGAAACTGCGCAAAGCCGATCGTATTTACTGCTTTAGCGGCCTCGCACCCGTTAAATGTCCATCAAAAGATCTGGATACGGCCGA
>JAZHEJ010000025.1:0-7841 GCA_036679665.1 Candidatus Tethybacter castellensis
GCCGGTAAACGAGGCTGAGCCGCAGGTCCCACCAGGACGCCAGTTTCCAACTTAACATCATCGGCAGCCGGTAAACGAGGCTGAGCCGCAGGGATGGTAGTTGGTAAAGCAGGAGTTGGAGCTTCATTGTTTGAAGGGAGGATCAAGGCAAGCGGGGTACCTTGCGAAACTTTGTCACCTGACGCAATCAACATTTTGCTGATCGTGCCACCTTCGCTGGCGGGCACATCCATGGAAGCTTTATCAGTTTCGAGCGTAACCAAACTGTCTTCTTTGTTGATTTGCTGGCCTTCCTTGACATGGACTTCAATGATTTCCACCTCTGAAAAATCGCCGATATCCGGTACGGACAAGGTGACCGAAGCGCCACTTTGATTATTAGCAGCAGGGGAATCCTGTGCCGCTTGGCTTGTGGCCGGCGTCTCAGCAACAGGTTCAGGCGCGGTAGGTTGGTTAGGCTCCGGCGAGCGCTTAGCGCCATCAAGTACTGCTATCAGATCGCCTTGACTGACTTTGCTGCCGATCTTGACGGCAAGCGATGCCACCGCGCCGGCGGCGGTTGCAGGAATATCCATGGACGCTTTGTCGGTTTCGACGGTAATTAAAGAATCGTCAATGGCAACTGCGTCGCCAAGCTTGACGTGCACCTCAATCACTTCAACGTCTTGATAGTCGCCTAGGTCCGGTACCAGGATATCGGTCATGGCCGCACCTCAAAAATATCGTAGCACAAAATACGAACTGTCAATGTTGGCTTTTTTAGCAACCTTGAAAAAAAAACCTGCCCAACGGCGCGACAAGCCGAATAAAGTGAAATTACGACGGACATCGCTGCAGGCGTTGGCCAATCTTATCGATTTCGATTCGATAGATGTGAACGCGGGTAGTGGTATTGGCGTGCAAAACCAAGCTACGCATTGCGCACAGGTTACGCAAAACAGCCGCCGTCCTCTCATGCGTTTGATTTTAACGCACATTGGAATGCTTGCGGTGCGCGATTTTTTTGTTTTGAGCTGTCGTATTTACGGTACATCGGCTGGTTTCATTCAGTATGGTTCGTGCGGTCATGGCGAGCCTCTATTAACGTAGCATAAGACGCACGACTGCGGCATATGTGCTTTGACAAAACAAAGCAAGGCGTGAAACTTTCCGGCCAAAGCTGACGCACGTGCCCTAAAAAGTGCCGTTTGAGTATAATCAGAATGTTATATGGGCTGTGCATTTTTGAATGAAAAGACCTACTGTACTGTTCTGATTTGGCGGATACTAAAGATACTGACAGCAGGATTAATCACCGCTACCGCGTTAAGTTCTTGCGGCGGCAGATCCTCTCCTGCCGCGTCGTCTGGCTCCGGAATTAGTTCTGATATACAAGCAGTTGCAGTGGACCCTACGCCTGCAGGCGAAGCCATTGCGGGCCTCGTATTAACCACCTTGGTACCAAGTCTGCTTGATAATGCAAATTTGGTTTTACCCCCGGCAAATACTTTTGCAGGGCAAAGCTTACGGCAGATGAACTTTGATCCCAGACTGGGTTTTGCCGGTCAGGGTGTGACGGTTGCGATTGTGGATAGTAAGCCACTTCAAGATATATCTTTTTTAGCGCATGTTGATAAAACGCTTGTTTTCGATGTCCAAGCCACAAGGCCCGCTGACCAACCTTCTTCGGATATACATGGCACTTGGGTGGCAGGGGCCGTTTTTGGCAAGGTAGACCAGACTGTTTATGGTCCCGCTCATCTGGCGGATCAAGAAATTATCGCCATAGACCGCGCTGGAGGCAGTTCGCTAGCCGTAAGCATATATGAATATGCGAGGCTAACGCTTTCAGTAAACGCTGAAATTATCGTTCAATCATTCGGAAGGCTCATAGACCACGAGTTTACCGATAAAGGCGGAAATCGTTTTTTTATCGAAGGGCCTGATGATGATTTGACTTTACCAAGTATTCAAGATACCACAGAAGAATTTTATGTGTCCGACGATCGCTTAGTGATTTTGGCTTTGGGTAATGATGGTTTTAATAAAAACAATGGAGTGGTGACAGCTAGATACGCAGGCCAAAATCCATTAACGGTTTCGGTCAGCGATTTCAGAAATAGATTCGGAGATAGTGCCGCTGATCGATTTTTTAACGACATAATATACAAGGTACGCGGTGGGGTTAGACTTTTTCCTTTGGGCAACCCGGAACATGAGCCTCATTGGCTTACGACCGCAGCAATTGATCAGGAATTTAATCGTGACACGACTAGGTTGCAAGAGGCCAAGCTAGCCAGCTATTCAAACGCTTGCGGCGTGACCAAAGCTTATTGCCTGACAGCTCCCGGAATCGTGCATCATCCTGAATTAGATCCAGCAGCCGGCACTTCTTTCGCCGGTCCTTATGTCGCTGGCGCGGCCGCCGCACTGATGTCAACTTTTCCCAACTTGGATGTTTCCGCGGTCTCCACCATCTTGTTGACCACATCCTTGGACCTGGGTCCGCGTGATAGTAACGGCGAGAGGATTGTTGATGACGAATTTGGTTGGGGCATGCTTGATTTCGTCAACGCGATGAGCGCGCAAGGCACGTTGAGCAGTTCGAGCGGTTTCAGTCTGGCTGAAACCCGCGTTAGTGCGGGTACGGCTTTGGCCGGAGCACTGACTAGTACCGAAGCGACTTTCGGCATGTTTGATATGCATCAACGACCATATTTACATACAGTAACCGGCCGCTTACAGCTAAACGACGGTTTGCCGCAAGCATCGCTCAAGACGCGGGCGCAAGTGGTGAACGCGGAACTTGAACAAGTTGAATTGGCGTTGCGAAATGGCGATTCAACCCCTAGTTCGCACCTTATTTCCCCCAGCCGTTTCAGTTTAAATCTGGAACGTTGCCAAGATGGATGTGTCAGTCATGGACAGACAGCACCGGGTGGTTTAATAAGCGATGTGGCCAACATGGCGCGCGGCACCACGCGTTTGGGCGAACAGATCATGGCGGTGGCGGAGATCGGTTCCACCGATAGCGGTAAACGGGTTTATCAATTGGGTGCGCTTCACGGTTGGTACGATTTTGGTGACGTAAGACTTGGCGCGGAAGCCGGTTATCTGAGTGAGCCTGATACTTTTTTGGGCAGTAGTTTTGAAGGCGCTTTGGGGGTGACGGGCGCGTACAGCCGCTATTTCAACACCCAACTTACTGCGGCGTTGCCGGGCGCGCTGGCGTTGCGCGGTAGTTACACCCAAGGAAAAGCGCAGGCCAAGCCGGCGAAGGGAAGCTATGTGGAAAGTGTCGAATCCACCGATTACAATGCGTTGCGAGTTGGCTTGGGAGGCAAGCTGGGTGGAAACGAGACTTGGGAGGTGTTTGCAACACGACCGCTGGCCGCAACCAGCGGGGGTTTGCGTATCAAATCAGTGGGTGGCTACCGCAATGGCGACAACGAATGGTCGATCGCGGCCGATGGTAGACGGGTACAGGTGATCGGTAGAGGTGACGGAGAAGGCGTGTTGCGCGAAGATGTATCAACGATAAATTTTGGCGGCGCGCGCCGTCCGACGACGTTGGGCTTGACTTGGCGTGGTCAAATGGGCGCCCATGTTGCGACCGCGGCGCAATTGGAATATATGCTCAACAGCCCGAACCGCGCTTTTGAAAACCAAGAGGCGCGCGTTTTATTACAGTTCGCATTTGATTACTGAACGATATGGCTTTAGTCGAAGCAGATAATTTTGGATCAACTTGCTGGTGCATTTATGGAAAACTTAGCTTATTTAAGCCACGCTCGTTTTCAATACGTGCTATAGTGCAAAAATCCCCAGTTGTGGAATAAAGAGGCGGTGAGAAACTCCAAGATTGTTCATACCTTATATGGTTTCAGTCATAACGTTACCCGGCTATGGGTGTGATGCGTTCGCAGCTTGATTGACCGAATTTCATAGTTACATTGATGGTTAGTTGTTATCGTAAAAGGCAAAGTTTGGTCGCGAGTAATTTGCGAAATGGATCGCTACCGATAGTAGCAGGATGATTCAGACCAGGTGAAGGATATATTATCCAAAAAGTTTCGCAATATAAAGCTTGGGCAAAATTACTCTGCGTTTTACGCGATCTAGCGTATTAGTCCGCTGTCATATGTTGATTTTTCTCGCTATAGCGACCTGGCTGTCTGCAACGCGTGGTTATTCGGTACGCTTGATATATTTACTAGGCTCAACAAGCAAAATATGCTGATGCGACTTTATTCGTTGCGTTTTGTCTTCGTAGTTGGCGTTTGGATGTGCAGTTTGGCACAAGCGCAAAGCTTCAATGAGAACGTGGGAGCGCCGATTACCTTCGAGGCCACTGTAAGCGATGTAATTGATGGCCGGATAGATTTACGCTGGGGTTTTTGGGGGCTAAATCCGAATGTAGTTAATCCGATACCAAATAATTTCAACACCATAATTAACACCGTATTTGAGGTTCGGATCGACGGTATTCTCTCCACTGCAGGCACCTGTCAAGGTCTGCCTGCTTTTGAACGAGTAGGTTTGACCAACGTATTTGAACCTACCGATGGAAATTGTATATTGACCCATCTTGCCGGTGATAGAAGATATGAGATCCAAATATTTGTCAGGTTAGGCAATGGCGATTTTGGTCATGCCCATGTCATAAATGTAACGTTACCGCCGGGATTGAGCGCCTCGGTTCCAAGTGCTCCGACGATATCTGAAATTTTTATAGACAGGCCGGGGCGCATAGAAGTCTCTTGGGAGCCATTACCGCCAGATATGCAAGGAGGTTTACCGATAATTGAATATGTAGTAAACGCTATACCACAAAATGTCCCTTCGCCTCAAACGTTGTCATGCAGAACGACGGGAGCCAGCCCTACCAGCTGTACCATTGATACAAGAGTGATTGGAGGAATTGATTACGCGATAATTGTACAAGCGTTCAATCGCGAGGGTGCAAGCGTTGATAATCGACGCATCGTTAGAACGCCTAGAACCATACCTCCTGCTCCACAAAATGTAATGATAAATGTTGCGGATGAGGCTTTGATAGTGTCGTGGGATCCGGTACAGACATTACCAACTCAATCACCAATAATTGGCTATGACGTACGGGTGGCGCAACAGACATCTTTGGCCGTAGTGATTGTAGACAGATGTTCAACCACTAGTGAGACAACTTGCACCGTGTCGAATTTACGCAATGGTGAAACATATTTTGTTGCTGTTGTGGCCATAAATGAATTAGGTCCTAGCGAGATCTCTGCTGTACAAACCGCCATACCGTTGTTGCCCCCCGGCCGGCCGGCCGCTCCTGAAGAATTTACCGGGGCTAGTGATGGTGATTTTGGAACCATTGAATTAAGTTGGGTCAAGCCAGACGGCAATGGAAAGGAAATTAACGACTATGTGGTCACGCTAGATGACACAGAGATTACCACCGGACCTTGCTCAACAAATATGCTAACCGGCGACTCTATTTCGTGTACATTGTCAGGTTTACGACCGATTAGTGAAGATCAGCAGTACACAATATCTATAAAAGCAATCAGCATAGCTGGTACGGGTGGGCGAGCCACCACTACATCAACAGCTTCGGTAAAACCGGAACTTACTAAGTTTACCGCTACTGTTGTATCAGGTGGAATAGTTGAACTTAGCTGGGTTGTTGATCCGGAAACGGATGATTTCCTGGCTGGTTTTAATGTTAATATATTACCAGACGAAGGAAGCGGTTGCGATAACGCGAGCCTGGGTGTTGATGTCACCGCTACGCGCTGTACTATCAACGGGCTAACTGTTGGGCGACGGTATGATATACAAATTAGTACGCTTACCGCCGGAGGCCTTGGGTATTTAGTTGGCTCCGCCGCGGTAACGTCGCTAAATGTTCCGGGCGCGCCGACGGGTTTTGGCGCAACGAGGGGAGACGAATTGGGCGAGATTGATCTGAATTGGACGGCGCCGGCCGACAACGGCGGAGCGACCATAACGTCATATAGGGTGACGATAACCGAGCAGCTTAGTCGTGATATGACCACCGTGGATGTGACCAGCACCGGCAATTGCATCGGTGGCGAGTGCACTTATACCCTTACCGATTTGACCGACCGCACGACGTACGATGTCCAAGTGGAGGCGGTAAACAGTGCGGGTCCAGGCGCGGAAAGTGCAATCGCAACGGCGGCCACGCTGTCAAGCCCCGGCGCGGTCGCAAGTCTTACGGCAATTCCAGGCATTGAGCAGATCAGAATAACCTGGCGGCCGCCAAGAGATAATGGAGGAGCAGACATATCCGGATACCGAGTCGCTATTGACAACAGAGCTGATCTAGGCGGTTGCGCAGGCCCGCTGGATGACACCGCCCGAGGTTGTACGGTGGCGGGGCTGGATGATGCGGTCACATACACATTGACGGTGGTCGCGATCAATGCGCTAGGCGACGGCCTTGAGGCCGAAGTGATCGAGTCGCCCGCGGCGCAACCCGGCGCGCCATCAGATTTTCGCGCCGTTGCCAGTTCAAGCGTGGTAGGGCAAATAGATTTGAGCTGGGGTCCGCCGGCCGTTGAGGATGACAGGCTGATCAGGGAAGGGTATCAGGTCTTGATCGACGGCGTCGTGCCGACCGCCGGAAGCTGTTCTGGTACTCTGGGAGCTGATGTCGAAGAATGCTCAATAACCGGTTTGACCGGCGGCGATCGTCACGAAATCACGCTAACCGCTACTTATATAGAAGGCGGTAGTGGACAGGCAACCGGAAGCGAGAGGGTGGTTTTGCCAGAGGGTGCGCCCACCGCAGTTCCAACAGTCACTTTGGTACCCGGCGACCGGATGATCACGGTATCGTGGACGGAGGTGGCCAGGGCCGAAAGCTACATAATCAGAGTGGCTCCGGCGGATGCAAGCGGTAGTCCGATCACGGTGTCGGCAACAATAACATTGCAAGTTGTTAGAGGACTGACCAACGGTCGCCAGTACACGATACGAGTTCAAGGGAGCAACACGTTCGATGATGGCAAGTTGTCAGCTCCGGTGCGGGAAACGCCACTCGCGGCGCCGGGAGTGCCGACGGGTCTTGGCGCAACGACGGGAGACGCGTTGGGCGAGATTGATCTGAGCTGGACGGCGCCGTCCGACAACGGCGGAGCGACCATAACGTCATATAGGCTGACGATAACCGAGCGCGGTGGTGACACGATCACCGAAGATGTGACCGCATCCGACGTTTGTATTAACGTCGCGTGTACTCATACCTTGACCGGCTTGACCGACGGCGCGACATACGACGTTACGGTGGCGGCGGTAAACAGTTTGGACGCAGGCGTGGCAAGCGTATCGGCGTCGGCGAACACATTGTCGCGTCCGGGTCAGCTTGCCGATTTGACCGCGACCGCAAGCGCGACCGTGGCGGGTCGGATAGATATAGCGTGGACCGCGCCTTCGGCGGTGTCAGGTTTGACGCTGCGCGGCTACCGGGTCACGGTGGACGGAACGGAAGTGGTCGGCGGTTTAGAAAGCTGCGCGACCGCCAATCTGGGTGCGGCCACCGGCGGTAGCGTAAGTTGTATGCTGCTTGGTCGTGTCAGAAAAGCGGGTGGATCCGGATATAGGATAGTAGTCGGCGTGATATATACCAGCGCGGACGGTGTTGATCTGGGGGTGTTGACATCGACGGAGACCACGATCAACACATTGGCGGCTCCGGATGCGCCGACGGGTCTTGGCGCGGCGACGGGAGATGCGTTTGGCGAGATTGATCTGAGTTGGACGGCGCCGTCCGCCACCGGCGGTAGCGTAAGTTGTATGCTGCTTGGTCGTGTCAGAAAAGCGGGTGGATCCGGATATAGGATAGTAGT
>JAZHEJ010000055.1:0-7689 GCA_036679665.1 Candidatus Tethybacter castellensis
GATTCTGCGCTAAAGCCCAAGATCGCGATAACTTTGCGCGATCTCACCATTAAATATGGCGCGACTACCGCGTTATCTTTGGTCTTTTTAGCCGGCAGTCGCCCGGCGTTGACCGCCTTATTGGTTTTTATGTTTGCGGCAGCGGCAGCGCTGGGGCCGGCTTTGCAGGTATTGTATGGAACCGGAAGCTACCATTTGCTCAATGCCCTACCTTTTATATGCACTTTAATCGTCATGATCTACAAGGTTCAGCCGAAATGGCAGATTCTGCGCTAAAGCCCAAGATCGCGATAACTTTGCGCGATCTCACCATTAAATATGGCGCGACTACCGCGTTATCGCAGGTGTCGATCAACTTTACCGCGGGTCAACTGCATGCTGTGGTTGGTGAAAACGGCGCCGGCAAATCAAGTTTGTTGGCGGCGCTTATGGGCGTCAATCGGCCGACCGCGGGCAAGCTGCGCATTGTGAATATTTGCTCCAAAACGGCTATGGAGGTTCAGGCTGGTAAAAACCAAATCGGCTGGATGCGTCAGCAAGGAACGCTGTTGCCGCAGTTATCGGTATTAGCCAATTTCGCACTGGCACAGTCGGGGCTGGGGAAGATTTCTTGGAGTCGGTTGCGCGATCGAGTGGATGAGCAGTTACGCAACGTGGGAGTGTCGTTAGATACCTCAATGCCGGTCGCAAACTTGTCGCATAGCCAGCGTCAGCTAGTGGAGTTTGCGCGATTGCAATGGCTGCGATTTTCGTTGTTGTTGTTGGATGAACCGACAGCGCAGATGAGCAAAACGGATGCGCAACAATTAATGAAACAGTTGCGCGCGGGTGTGACAAATGGGCAAACCGTGATTATTACCGGCCATCGGCTTGCTGAAGTATGGGAGTGGGCTGATCAAATACATATACTACGTCACGGCAAACTTCAAGTATCGGCGGCTCGCGGCGAGATTACCAAACCACAGATGCTCAATGCTATGTTTGGTGAGGTGGTAAAGCGCCAGAAAAGCAAAACTGCATCTGCTGCCATTGCTGAGGTGCTTACCAAACAGCATGCCGCGCTGGAAATAAATGGTTTAAAAGTCGGTAACGGTAAGCAATTTGACTGGGTCTTTGATCTTCAGGTTTGCGCAGGCGAAATCGTCGCTATGGTAGGTTTGCCGGGCGACAGCGCGGAGCAATTGATGGCGATATTGTGTGGATTGGAAAAATCCGTAGCAGGAACAATAAAAATAAACGGACAGTTACGCGACAAGCGCACGTATTACGAATGGGGGATACGACGCATACCGGCTTCGACACTTGATGATGCGTGTATCGCTCAGATGAATGTTGCCGAAAATCTATTGTTACATCAACGACGTAGCAAAGCTAGCTTGTGGCTTGGCGACAGATTAATAAACTGGTCTTATGCCAATGCCATGGCTATGAGGGCGATACATAGCGAGCAGTTGGCCGTATCGAACGCAAGTCTTTTTCTAGCGTGGCTGTCAGGAGGTAATCAACGTAAATTATTGATCGCAAGAGAATTACTTGAACCAGGATCGGTGATTGTGGCGCAGAACATCGATGCGGGCTTGGATATGAGGGCAAATAAGTCGCTGGCAAACCGACTTTGTGCCTTACGTGATTCAGGCTCTGCGATATTGTTGTTAGCGTATGACTATTCCTTTGTCAGTTCGGTTGCTAGTCGGGTGCTCGTAATGAATGAGGGAGTACTTGCAAAAATTGACAGTACCGAATTACCATACGAAGAGCGTGATCTGAATTTCCTAGGAGCTTGATCATTGCCTTTGTAATCTAGATTACAAAGGCAAAAGCGATAGTATTGCTATAGAATTTTTTTCCGTTTACGGCCAAGCGTCGGTCTGCCGATGTCGTCATCGCTTTCATCGCTACTGTCACTTGGTGCGGCAAACGGCGGTTGATTAGAAGCCGGTGGTTGCGGTGAAGGAGTAGGTGCTGGAGCTGGAGCGGCAACCGGAGGTTTTGGAGGAGGCGCTGGTGTCACCGGAGCAGGGGTTTTGGTAGCAAACGGAGGCGGCTTCATACCGGGTTGGTTTGCATCAGGTGCATGAGGTGCGGTAGGCACAGGCGGTTTAGAAGTAGCAAATGGCGGAGCTTTCATTCCAGGCATTTGTGGTGCAGGCGTTGGAACTGAAGCGGGCTTTGCTGCAACAGGTTGTGCAGGTGCAGGTGTGACCGGGGCAGGTTGAGCGGGTGGGGGAGCTGCAGGAACAGGTTTTGTAAAAGCAGGTTGGGCTGGCGCAGGCGCGACCGGAGCAGGTTGTACGGGTGCGGGAGCTGCTGGAGCGGGTTGTACGGGTGCGGGAGCTGCCGGAGCGGGTTGTGCGGGCACAGGCGCGACAGGGGCAGGTTTTGCAAAAACAGGTTTTACGGGTGCAGGAGCTGCCGGAGCAGGTGCGGGCGCGGGGGCAGGTTGAGCAGGTGCGGGAGCTACTGGAGCAGGTTTTGCAAAAACAGGTTTTGCTCCAACAGGACGTGCAGGTACAGGAGCTGCCGGAGTAGCAGGTGTCGAAGTAGCAGGTGTTGGAGCAGCAGGTGTTGGAGCAGCCGGCTTAGCACCTATAGAGAGTTTCAGTTTACCGTCACTGGCAACTGGCGGTTTAGCGGCAGGCTTAATGCTTGGCTTAGCAACTGGTTCTGGCTTAATGCTTGGCGTAGCAGCTGGCTCCGGCTCAATGCTTGGTGTATCAGCTGGCTTGGGTGTTATTTCGACTTTTTCTTCCTCAGCTCCATCTTCCTGTAATAGTTGTTCGGCAAGTGGTATATCAGTCGACTTCGGAGTAGCCTTAGAGATGATAACGCGCCCGATATTATGCTGTGATGTCTCTTTAAAATCTTCTTGCTTAACGAATTCAACCATTTCTCCTTTAGCGATGATTTCGCCAAGTGTTTGCTGAAGTACCGCAAATGCTTCTGGATCGCTTTCTTTGGCGGCGGGATTAGCATTGAGATGATCAAGCGCCGACTTCTTGTTCGCATCAAGAACTAAAGGATCGGATTTATTGGACAGCAATGTGATAGCAACATGAACATTAGTGTTGTATCCGCAAGCAAGCAATAGTGGGGTTCTGCCGTCTTCATCTCTGGAGTCAAAGCTGTGATCAGCTCCGGACGCTGTCAATAAAAGGTCAATAACATGGGCTGAAGGATGATGTTTGGCGGCATAATGTAGTGCGGTGTATTTTTTTTCACGACTGATAATATCGGCGCGTGCGTTAGCATTTATTAGTTGGTCAATAATTAAAGGATCTGAAACTTGTTCACAACTGTACATGAGCGGGGTTTTAGAATGCATTCCGTCACGCGAATTAACTTCAGCTCCGCTGTTTAGCAATTCGATTAAGATGTTGATTGAAACATTTTCGATAAGCGCCATAGTCAAAGCGGTTATACCCTCTGCATTGCGCGCGCTTACCTCGGCCCCGAGCTTGACCATGGTTTTGACAATGTTAGGATTAGTGCTATAGCGAACCGCATACATTAGCGGCGTGTTTTTCTGTTCACTATCAGGTTCGTTGATTTTCCGGTCCTTGGCAAATGCCAAGGTTACCTTCATTGACGTAACACTTTTATACCAATTTTTATCTAGGAAATTCCGCATCAAATACGATGATTATGCCAGTAAGGACGCAACTATGCTAGTATATGCATAGGTACAAATTATAGTTGCTTTTTAGCAACCGGAATGTCCCCATACGTCATCGGCAAGAATAAAACCTGTTGTACCGGCGCGATGACGGACGGGTAACCAGCCATTTATGATTTCGCCGGTACTTGCCAAAAGCAAATTGTTACCCGCAAGCATCAGTTGCGCAGCTTGCAACGAAGGTTCCTCGTAGACGGTGGAGGGTCGAATGACAACGACATTATCGCCAGGCTTGCTGTCTTGAAGTAAGACGTGTCCGGAAGTTTGGTCATGCATGCAAATCGTCAGCCAGGTACTAGTTTCGGAGATGACCACCAGCGGATAGTCTTCGCTAAGCAAAAAGCTTGGAGTACTATTTTCTGAAGGCCCGCTGTATACGATAATCGGCGTACGTCCCGCCACTCTTCCTGCCATGGTTGATATACTCAACAAACAGGCAAAGAATGCTATTAGCCATCGAAGTGATTGCTTCATTGGATAGTCTGGGCGGGCTCATCGCTGGTAAATTGCAACTGTTTTTGGGCAAATACTTCCAAGGGAGGCAAAAACAAAGGTGGCAGACCGGTACGGGTGATAAGGTCCGCGACAAGCTGGTTTGCATAGGGGCTGATTATCGCGGCTACTCTGGGCTGCAAAAACGTAATAGCGTCTTCGCTAGTTGGCGCTGATACTTCAAAAAAACCATTATATTCAACATGAGTAGACAGCAATTTTGCGTTACGGTCGTCAACCAATGTTACCGACATGCGCAACGAGGCTAAATATAAGTCATCGCGGTTTTCCACATTGGTAACAGCGGCGGTAACTTCCACGTGGGGCGGTTGCTCGTCAAAGTCTATATCGTCGGGTAATTCCTCCTGATGCCGAGTGACAGTGGCTGAAACCAAAATCAAATTAACGATTGTGCAAGAGTATACCGGCTCAGATTGTGAAGTAGTGCTGCTCATTATTTGCTCAATGTTGGTTGATTGGCTTCGCGCCAAGCGCGAATTCCGCCACGTAAAGCGGCAACATCTTTGCAACCGGCTTCTTGCAACTTGCGGGCGATAGTCAAAGATTGTTGACCATTTGCGCATACTAAAACTAGCGGACGTTTGCCGATCAGCATATCTTTTTTGCTTTCCACTTCGCTAGCGTTTATACGTTGAGCTCCGGCAATCCTGCCTTGGGCAAATTCCTTTTCCTGCCGAATGTCGATAATTCGGGCGTTGTGCTGGTTGATTTGTTGGACCACGGCAAATGAATCAATGGCAAGACTTGTTCCAGGTTGCGACCAAAGATAAACTGATGCGCCGCCAAGCAGTGCGACGGCGCCTGTCAAGAACGCATTGTTAAGCACAAACTCAACTAACATCAATTTAATTTTAATTGTCTTTTAAAATTAATTTAGGGATTCTAATCCGTATTGAGCCTAGTTTGCTCATATTTCGTTGTGCAGAGCCATGCAAAGCCAAACAGGCAGGTGTAAACAACAGGATGATCAGTGAAGCGAATCCCAGACCGAAGCAGATGCTAGCGGCCATCGGCTTGAGAAATGTGGCCTGGAGCGAAGTTTCGAACATTAGGGGCAACAGACCGCCCACCGTAGTCAAAGTGGTTACCATCACCGCGCGCAGGCGAATCACCGAAGCTTTAACGATCGCCTCGTTGTAGAGTTTGGCGTCGTTGATATCGATGCCAAGACTTTGGAGGCTGGTGATAAGAACTATAGAGTTGTTTACCAAAATTCCCATCAGAGTAAAGACTCCGAAAAATGACAGGATCGACATGTCCAGTCCCATGATCAGATGCCCAAGAATGGCGCCAATCAGGCCGGTTGGCAGGGTCACCATGACAAGCAAAGGTATGCTCCAGGAACTGAAGACCAAGGTAAGCGAAATGTAGATAAGTAAACATGCCAGCACCAAACCGGTCGTCATTTCCTTCCCGGTTTGCTCTTGATCCGATGCTAAACCGGTAATTGAATAGTTGATACCGTGAGTATTTCTAAGCTCGTTCAGGATACCGGCTTCTAGCTGCTCCACAATGGTTCCGACATTGGATGTTGAAGTCAAGGTTAAATCTGCAGATACTTTAATCGCGGGCTGGCCGAATTGGTGCACAATGGTATCAAAACTGCTTGCGGTACTCCAAGTTACTATTTCGCTTAGTGGAGCATACTCGCCACTGGGCAAAAGCAAATATAAACTTTCGATCATTTCGTCGTTAAATTCCGCCATTTTCACGCGGAGGTCGATTTCGTCGACGCCTTCGGTAAACGACTGGACGTTATAGCCATCAAACGCAAAGTTAAGTTGATTGGCCACGTCGGCAATGCTCATATTCAAACTACGACCGAGCGGTGTCAGTTCAAAAATAACTTCTTCTTTGCCAAATGAAGTGTCATCGTTGATTGTCTGCAAGTCGGGAATGGATCGAAGAGCGGTTTTGAGAACCTCTGAAGCCTCTTTGATTACCAGCGGATCTTCTCCGATCAGATTGATTTCAATGTCGCGCCCGGGAGGGCCAACTTGCTCACCGCTTATTTCAAGGTTATCAATGCCGGGAATCTCGCTAACGCGATTTTGCCAGTTTTCTACGAACTGATCAACGGTAACCGTACGCTTTTCGACATCAATAAGTTCGATATCAATATGTGCTTTGTGATCTCCGGGAGCAGAAAATTCTGGACCTCTGCCAGTAAACGCTAAAACATGTTCGACTAGTTGCTGGGAAGGGTCGAGCTCGGCATCGGTGGCGCGCATCGCTTCTAGTAAAGTGTCAGTGTAGGCTGTAATTTTGCTGCGATGGGTGCCACTGTTGAAAGAAATCTCAGCATACATGTTGTTGCCTTCAGCGTTGGGAAAAAAGCGAAACAGGACAATATTGTTGGTCAGTAGTGATATGGACAAAACCAGGGCCATAATGACCGCGGTCACGGTTGCTAATGCGTGCCGGACCGCAAATTCAGCGACGGGACGAAAGATTTTGTAGCGAAAGTGATCAAAACTGGTATCGATAAAATCTCTAATTTTGCCGCTAGGTTTCTGATGTGCTGAGGCAAATGAACGATAAAGGTGTCCAGGCAACACCAAAAAGCATTCCAACGTCGCCATTATTAAGATACAGACAATAATCAGCGGAATATCGAAAATAATTGCCCCGATAGGCCCAGTGATCAAAAACAACGGCAAAAATGACGCAACGGTTGTGAAGGCCGAAGAGGTTATCGGCACAAACATCGTCTTGGCCGCGGAGGTAACCGCTCGCATCGGAGGCGCTCCGCGCTTAAAACGCGTCAGCGCGCTTTCAGATACCACGATCGAGTCGTCTACGAGCAAACCGATAGCCATAATTAGCGCGAACATGCTGATCATATTGATCGTTCCGCCGACAAAATAAAAAATAAACAAAGTTCCTAGGATCGCGATCGGCAAACCGGCCGCTACCCAAAAAGCGGCTTGCGGGGTCAGAAATATGAATAACACGGCAAGCACGATCATAATTCCTGTAATACCGTTGTCAATTAGCAAATCAATGCGCGACTGGACTAGGCGCCAGGATTCACGGTGCATTACCAGCTTGATGTTGTCGGGTAAAACTTCCCGCTTGCGGTCTGCCCATTCGTACAGTTTCTCAGCAGTTTCAATGACGTCGCCGTCGCTGGTGGTTGTGATCGTGTACGTAACCGCGGGCTCGCCGTTATAAAGCAAAGTTATTTGGTCGTCAACAATGCGACGTCTGGCTGTCGCGATATCACGCAGATACACGACACTGCCGTCATCGTTGGCAAGAATCGGCAATTCAAGTAATTTGCTTAGGTCTGAAGATTTGGTTGAGGCACGAATATTGCGCACATTGCCCAGACCGCTTAACTTGCCCACGGAGGCGTCATGATTTTGAGCGCCGATCGCACGGCCGACTTGTGCGAGGCTGAGGTTCAATTCCAGTAGCTTGAGCTTGTCGGGTAAAACTTCCCGCTTGCGGTCTGCCCATTCGTACAGTTTCTCAGCAGTTTCAATGACGTCGCCGTCGCT
>JAZHEJ010000056.1:0-7671 GCA_036679665.1 Candidatus Tethybacter castellensis
CGATAACGCTTAATGTCACGTCCTCGCAAAACCGGCTTGATTATCTCTGCGGATTTGCCATCCCTGGCTACTAGTGCTTCCTTAGTTTGATTATCAATTACAAAAGCATTATCACATCCCGTTTTTATTCCGTAGTAAATTGATATATCATGCCATTCTTTCAATGGCGTGCCCACTTTTTCGATTTTATTTAAAATATTTTTTTCTTCACGTGAAAGAATAAGCCATGGCCCTTTTCCTTGACGATGTAATTGCTTCCAATGTTTTTTTGCAGGAGGAAAATCTTTGTTGTCAATGTAGTCCATATCCACTGCGTGACACTTTAAATTGTTTCCTTTATTTAAAATTAGTATGCTAGCATCGACAATAGCGTTTTTAAAGGTATCCTTACCTAATTCAATTAGTTGTATGTTGTGAGGCTCGAAATATTCTCTGAGAGATTTGCCGTATTCTGCTCTCAACCAACTGTTAGATGTTATGAAACTCAGCAACCCGTGCTGAGGGTTAGGGTTAAGAAGCTTATAACCTTTTTCACAAAAAAGCTGATAGATGTCGCCTGTTTTAGTAAATGTATCATAGCCATTGTCTCGGTACTTTTTAGATAGTTCTCCTCTGAGTTTTTGTAACTGGCGATAAGGAGGATTGCCAATCACTACATTGAAACCATCTGTTACTCCGAACATGTATTCCGGATCAAACCAATCGGCAATGGTATTTTGGTCGTAGGGATCCCAACCGGCAATTTTTTTTGCTTCGTCAGCAAGCTCACCGCTTTTGATTAATTCTTTGGAAATTTTAGTACGCAGTCTCAGATCTTTCTCCCGGCAATATAGTTTCACACTTTGCAATTTTGCGCTGAAGTGCCGCTCGCGATTACCATTAAGATCTTTTATCAAATCGTCTATCTCTAAGGGTTGTAGAACCCGCTGTCCTGTTCTATTCAATCCTAGCAAGGTGTCAGCAATAACAAAGCGTGTTTCTAAATTAGGCAACGTCTCGATTCCGTAGTTAGTTGTTTTGTCTTTGTTAGGTTTTTGCTCAATGATCAGGGAGATAAAGAAGCGCAATTTGGCAATCTGGACGGCAATAGGATCGTTGTCAACGCCAAAGATATTATTCTTGATTAGGTACAGCTTGTGCGTAAAATCAGATTCTTCCTTATCCAATCTGCGCAAGGCCAAGGTAAGCTTGAGTAACACACCCATGGGGAAAGCACCGGAGCCTACGGCAGGATCTAATACCTTAAGTTTTTTGATTGCTTTCACAATGTTATTCTTTTCGGGTTGCGAAAATGGCTGTGGAATATCGTTAAATGAGTAAGAATAATCCAGCAGATTTTGCAGACGAGTGCGCAAATCATTACTCACTTGACTTTTCTGAATTTCCTGAATTTTTTCGGCTAATGCAACAACTAGAGTTTCACTTACCATGTAATCTACCACCGGACGTGGTGTGTAATAGGAGCCAGTTTTTTTACGATCATTATCTTGAGTTTCTCGGTTGTATGATGCAAGGAGGTTTTCGAATACTTTCCCAAGTAATTCTGGATCTAGCGCAACTACAGTCTCCAAAGGTGTGTTTTCCTCCACTGTAAATTTGTACCTTTTAAATAATGTGATCAGGCCATGTTTACCAAAAAATAGGTAATTTGGAATGGAGTATCCCTTGCGCTGATTGACGTCGTCAGTAAAATAGTCGATGAACGATTTGTCATTGCTGTTTGATGTAATGCTGTCTAGGCATTCAAAGAGGCCTCCGTTGATAAAGGGCGTTTGCAGGAAAAAATTCAGTAAGCGTCTTGGCTCGACCATTTCCTTTTTGTAGCGATAACAAAAGTCGTTGCGGGCCACTGTGTCATTTTCCCGACTAAAACGACGCTTGTTAATTTCCATATTCAAGGTGGCAAAAAACAGATTTTGAAGCACAGTGCGATAGTAGGAATCATCTTGAGCATCATAGTTTTTTATTAAAGCTTTAACGATATTCTCGTTGAACAATTCTTCAGCGACCAGTTTCATTTCCTTCATAAACCAAACAAATATCAGCCGCGTTATAAGTCGAATAATGTTTTTTTTGGATTTTAGTGGGCTGCATGAAGGAAAGTATGCTTTGTCCAAAGCGTAGGTGTACCAACCGAAAAGTTCTTTGTAAAAACGCTGATTCAGTGCTTCAGTATCCAGGGTGTCTAGCCAGGCAGCTAACAAGCCATCAAAATTGTTTTGTTTGCCGTTTCTTTCCATCCACTGCATCCGCTTAGAAAATGTAAGTTCAGCAAGAATGTCCAGATGGGCGCGATGAGGATCTTTGGGTGAGATTTCGTGAATCAGTGAAACGCTACCAAGAACATAGCGGTGGGGCGTCTGTTTGTTGCTGCGACGATGAACAAACGCTACTGTGATAAGACCACTTTTGGTCTTGAATAGCACCACGGTAGGCGGAAAACCTCTTTTGTTAATTTCTCGGGTAAATCCAACGTAATCGCCTCGAGAATATAATTCTTTGCTAAGTTCTACTGCAACAAACACGAAACTATTTGCTGAACTATTGATATTAAAGTTGGATGCTTGTTTGGAAGCAGTCGCTGATTGGTTCTCACTAGTTCGCTGAATAGCCTGCTTTATTTCCTTATTAGACATTTGGAAAACGATATGGACCATGCAAACGTTGTCTTTAAAACGTTTTTCAGTGGAGGTGCCTGGATTAACCGCTGGAAAGCGGTTTAAGAACTCATCTACTGTACCTGAGAGATCAAGGCGCCTGTTGCTTGCATAGCCGAGTATGTTAAGCAGTTCTTGGGCGGCAACAATGAAACTTTTTTCTTGCGTAAGTTTCAAAACACCGCTGATTTTGATTTTCAACTTTTCATCGTCTGATGGCGATGAAAAGGAAGTACTGTTGTTAATAACCATACTTAAATTAAGCGTTTGCTACGCACTCGTGTCTTGGAAAGGCTGCGTTATCTAGAACGGAAGTCCACACGACTGTTTCGTGTTTTTTCGCTGTTCTGGGGACTCCTGTGTTTTGGAGATATTCCTTGCGTTAACAGCTCGGATATATGCTAGGTAAAAGCATTTGGAACGACTCAATTGCGCTTTTGTTCACGGGGTATAAGTCTATCAAATGCAAGACGGTATTGAGCGAATCAATGTGCTCGATGCACTCAAAATTCAAAACGTTTCGTATGCCACGGTTCCAGATCAAACGTACCGATTGACAATATTTTCCAGATATTCTTGCTTGCCTGAACGCGGTTGCGGGTTAATATCGTCCTTGCGCACCAAGTCGCCCAATTGATCTAAAGATAGGTTGCCGTCGAGAATTTGCGCTCCCAGGCCGTCTTGCCAACTGGCGTAGCGTTGCGATATGAAATCCTCAAGTACCCCGTCTTGAAGCATCCGCGCCGCGGCTTTGAGCGCTCGCGCGCAAATGTCCATTGCCCCGACGTGAGCAACTAAAAGATCGTCCGGGTCTAAAGATTGACGGCGCAACTTGGCGTCGAAGTTGGTGCCGCCGTCGGTAAAGCCGCCGGCTTTTAGAATCTCGTAATAGGCCAGCGCGACTTCACCCAAGTTATTCGGAAACTGATCGGTATCCCATCCGGACTGCAGATCGTTGCGGTTCATGTCAATGGATCCAAACAATCCTAGCGCGTTGGCAAGGGCGATTTCGTGCTCGAACGAATGTCCGGCCAAAAACGCATGCCCTTGTTCGATATTGAGTTTGACTTCCTTTTCAAGACCATAGCGATGTAAAAAAGCCGCGCAGGTTGCCACATCAAAATCGTACTGATGTTTGGAGGGCTCTTGAGGCTTGGGTTCAATCAATATCGTTCCGGTAAAGCCGATCTTGTGTTTGTAATCGATCACCAGATGCATAAATTTGGCCAACTGATCCAGTTCACGGCCGATATTCGTATTGAGCAAAGTTTCGTAGCCTTCGCGCCCACCCCATAGCACGTAGTTGGCACCGCCTAGGCGCTTGGTCGTATCGAGGCAAGCGCGTACGGTCGCGGCGGCGTACGCGAATATTTCCGGGTCCGGATTGGTGGCGGCTCCGGCCATGTAGCGCCGGTGCGAAAAAAGGTTGGCGGTACCCCATAACAACCGGGTGCCGGTGGCTTCCATCTTGCCGGCCAGATAGTCGGTCATTTGGTCGAGATTGCTTAGACTTGCCGCAAAGTTGGCGCCTTCCGGTCTCACATCGGCATCATGGAAGCAGTAGAAGGGCACCTGTAACAAGCGGAACATTTCAAAAGCGACGTCCGCTTTGTACTTGGCGTCGTCCATCGTGTCGCCAAACCACGGGCGCGCGAAAGTTTGCCCGCCGAACGGATCAGTTCCCGGCCAGCAAAATGAATGCCAGTAACAGACTGCGAAACGCAAATGGTCACGCAAACTTTTACCTGCGACAGTTTCAGCCGGATTGTAGTGACGGTAGCCCAACGCGGTGTCGCTATCGGATCCTACAAATTCAATCGGTTCGGTTCGAGAAAAAAACTTCGTTGTCATAATTTTTTCCATAGTGTAGGTTTTGCTAGTCTAACTCAAATTGCCAAGTCATAAGCAAAAAATGTATGTGGCTAAACTAAATTTTTTATCTTTGCGCAACATAAACATTGAAATTTTTGTTTCATTTATGATTAATATTTTTGACTTATTGGGCTTTTAAAAAAGCTATGCTACTATAGACATCTTGCGGCTAATAAAAGTCGAAATAAACTGGTCGGTAGTACGATCACGGTTAGGGCACAATTTTTCAAATTCAATAATTTTTTTTTGCGATGATAGAGCTATATTACTGGACTACGCCCAACGGCGCCAAGCCGCTGCTGTTTTTAGAAGAGACTAAACTCGAGTATCGGATCAAGCCGATTAACATCGGCAACGATGAGCAGTTTGCGCCAGAGTTTTTGGCTATTTCACCGAATAACCGTATCCCGGCAATTGTTGATCTCGATCCGCAAGACGGCGGCGAACAGATAGCGGTGTTTGAATCTGGAGCGATTCTGCTTTATTTGGCTGAAAAAACCGGTAAGTATTTACCCGCTGACTTACGCCAGGCAACTGTTGTCAAAGAGTGGCTTATGTGGCAAATGGGCGGCGTTGGCCCGATGTTTGGCCAAGCGTACCATTTCAAATATTCCGCTCCGGAGCAAGAAGATTATGGTATTGAGCGCTACATGGCCGAGTCCAAGCGATTGTGCGGGGTGTTGGAGCGGCGGCTAGCTGGCAGAAAATACGTGGCCGATGATTATTCAATTGCCGACATGGCGATCTATCCATGGTTGGCAGGAACGGAAAATCTGGAGATAGATATTGCGCAGTATCCGTCGGTGGCAAGTTGGCAGCGACGGATGGAGCAACGTCCAGCGGTCCGGCGCACCAACGCGATTGCCGAGAAATTACGCGCCGAAACCCAGGCTAAAGCAGCATAAACCCGGCGCGATTAATCTGCTAGCGGTCTGCGTGCGGTTATCCGTCGATCATTTTTACAATGTTCACGTCGTGTTTGGCTATCGAAGACGCGTCTTCTTGAAAGTAAAACACAATTTTCGCACCGCTTGATTGCGCTTTGAGTGGATGGTCGCACTGAGCAATCAGGCGGGTGTTACCCAACTTGATCAGATACGCGTAGTTGGTGCCGCTAGCCAAGGTGAGGTTGCGTTCAATGCGCACTCGCGCGCTAAATAACGGCGCGGCAAATCCCGGTCCCCAGGGAATATCAAGCAGACTTTGCCGTTGGGTTTGATCTAATTCAGTATCGGTTAAATCCGCATCAACTTCAAGTTGTTCCCAAGCGTTGCGCAAATAAGGCCGACACAGCTTCGCAAAAAGATCGCAACATTCTTGAGCTTGGGTGCGAACTTTAATTTTGCCCTCATGCTCGTCGGCATGCCAAAACCCAAAATGACGCGGCAAAGCTTTGGTCATCGCGCCCAAAACTTGCGCAACTGATATGTCCGGCGTGCCTTGCGCGGTACCGATGCAGTTGGGTTCCGTGCCGCAAACAATAAAAATCGGAACGGCAAATTTTTCCGCGAGCGCCGCGACCGCAATTTCAGCCTGGCCGTTGATCCAATGCGGTCGATACAACACGATAACCTGATTGGAAGCGGTGTTGTCAAGTTGCGGCGCCTGGCGCTCGATGCGGGCAGCCAATCTTGTAAAGCGCAAGCGTGTCAGCTGCAGTTCACCTGCCAACTTACGCGCGGCGACTATCCGATCCGCGAGCAAAGCTTGCACGCCGAAATGTCCGTCGCGATGCATATGGGCGCAATTCAAGATAGGGATGATGTTTCGTTTTAGCGTAGTCAAACTAAAGTTGTCGCGTTTTTCGCCCAAAATTTCTTTAAAAATATTGCGACATCGCCCGCAGCGGATCAGAAAGGCTCCGTAAGCTACGATACTGCGGTTGCAAGCATCGTTCATCGGGCGAGCGTCAGCCAGCGTTGCCACCGCAACCAGATCTAGCAATCGGTAAAGCCGATGGCGGGCGCCGATCAGCCGGTAAACCTGTTTGAACAGAAAAAACATTATCGCGCTTGCGCACAGACCGGTTGTCGCAAGACCGCTGTTGGGCAGCATGGGATTAGCAATCGCGTCGGCTTTGAACCGCTGCCGTTGACCGCCGCGCAAATTTAGGGCTGGTAACCAACCACGAAGCGGTTATACCGATTGAACGCAACGCCAATACCGCAAACGCGGTGGCGCATATGCCGTCGGTGCCATGGTCGCCGATGACGCAAATGTTTTTTTGGTTGCGAATGGCCCGGGCAATCAACTTGGCAGCTTCCATCGCGTCGCCGGTGCTCAGCTTGGGTAACTGATTGGGCGGATAGGCGATTTCAGCTTTGGTTTTGATGCCGCGCGTGGCAAGTACCGCGGCTAGCAGCGGATTTAGATTTTCCGCACATAGCCTGCGCGCGGCCGTTTCAGCGAACGCGCGACGCTCAATATGCTCCGACGTTATTGGTCTTGTGCTTGGCAAAATGTTAGAAGTTATCTTTCCAACTGCGTAATTCGGCTAGCACCTGCTCATCATCGTTAAGTTGCCGGGATGCGTGAGTGCTAGCCGCCTGGCGCACCGCGGGCACGCGATAACGCAAAAAAGGATTAGTGGCAAATTCTTGTTGCAGGGTTACCGGTAAAGTGGGCAGGCCTTGGGCCACCAGTTTTGTTGCTTCAGTTTCCCAGCTGCGCAGTTGCTCGTTATCCGGTTCCACGCTCAGCGCGAACTTGATGTTAGCCAAGGTGTACTCGTGGCCGCAACAAACTTGCAAAGAACCATCGAGATTGGCAAATTGACGCATGGTCTCAGCAAGGTACGCCGCGTCACCGGTGAATAATCTTCCGCATCCACAAGAAAACAAAGCGTCGCCGCAAAACAAAAAGCCATTGCCGTAAAGCGCAATGTGGCCTTTGGTGTGGCCGGGCGTGGCGATCACTTGTAACTTGACCGTTTCTGACAACAGCGAAATCTCGTCGCCGGCAGCCAAGCGGTGATCGGAGTACTGTCGGGCTTCAAAAGCCGGTCCGTAGACGGTTATGGCGGGAAATTCTTTACGAATGGCAGGTATGCCGGCAACATGATCGGCGTGGCCTTTGGTGTGGCCGGGCGTGGCGATCACTTGTAACTTGACCGTTTCTGACAACAGCGAAATCTCGTCGCCGG
>JAZHEJ010000065.1:0-19170 GCA_036679665.1 Candidatus Tethybacter castellensis
AAGCGGACTGGATGACGCGAGCGGCTGGCGTTTCGGAGCCCGCTACGGACAAGACAACTACCTGCTGGCTTACGAGTATCGCACCTACGAAAACTTTGGTGGCTGGGGTACGAATTCAAGGAGTCGCGGTACAGCCGATGTGGCAGTAGACCGTGATTTTGACAGTTTGCTGGAGTACAACGTGCATCGCGTGGCGATCCAAGCCACGGTGGACCGTGTTACATTATCGGCGAATTACAGCATAGCGGAAACCGAAGTGAACGGCTACACTACGTCAGATTTAAGCAGAATTACTAATGTAGGAAGTGTTGCTAGTGCTGGGGTACCGAAGCGGACGTTTGACGAGACTGCGCTTGGAGTGGACGCGTCGTATGCGTTGGGATCGAGAAGCTTTATCATCATCGGCTACAAGACGGTGGAAACCGAGTTGCTAGGTCGCAATACAACCGTTGCCGCCGGATCCTCTGACCAGGCCGGTGTTGACGCAGCGATCGCAACTGACCCGACGGTAACGTTTGACGAAAACACGTTCTTGTTGCGTTATCGGATCGACTTCTAGTTCATAGATCAAGGAGAAAGTCGAAAGAGAGCCGCGTAAGCGGCTCTTTTTTTGTCTTGACGATGATTTGTCTGTAATAATTTGCGTAATGTTGCTTAAAAAGTACTTTCATGAAGTTGGCTTTGTTGCGTGTAAGCTGTCGCGCCCATGATTTATTTATGCTTGCATTGTGCAAATCCGGGGTGATAGTGATGCAAAATGATATTACGATATTTGACGACAAGCTAAGCGATTTTGATAATTAAAAGCGCATGAGGTAGTTGTCAGCTGGCTGACGACTTGGAATCGTCGCGGTATTGGAAAGTCTTGATGAATTTACTCCGACAGGACCATTGTGCTCAGGCATATAGGGGCTACCGACGATCAAGGCCGATCTGGACACCATGTTAAAGACGCAAGATGATTTTGCGCTCAGAAGCTAACAGCTTGTAGCTCAATCGTTTACCATGAGGCCTTCGTTGTCAACTAGCAACCGAATATCATAATTATAGTGAGTTCGATCCGACGAAAGTATGAAGCTTAAACCTAATAATATGAATAAAGATCATACCTGGCAGTCATAATTGAACTTATATTGTCGCGGGGCAAAGGTATGATGTTTTCACCATTGTTACCCATACGTCGGCAGATTACCGGCGCTGGCACTGAAAAAACTGCCAAATCCACTAAAAACCACTAATTTCCTAATCAGCCAGGTCAGATGCGATTGGCGACGTGTCAGAAAAGAATACTGCGATTGTTGTAAAAAGACAACCTTATATACTAAAAACAACCACAATTGAATTTTATAGATTGATATATGCAATAATTGTCGTCAAAGCGTGGCACAAGCGCCATGCTTTTCATCAGGAGTTATATAAATAATGAACAAAAAATTACTAACAGTTGCGGTGGCCTCAGCGATGGCGTTGCCGAGCATCTCTCAAGCGGCGTTTGACGACCAGGGTATGGAATACATCTCGGCGTCGGAAGGCTTGGGCGGCACGATGCGTTTCAACATTTTCCACGACGTGGATTCGGAAGCATTTGACTCAACCGATAGCACGGTGGCGGACGTGCCGAATCAGGACACCCAATCGACCATCGACTCGTTGCGTATTTTCTACACCGGTCATTTGGATTTGGGCGGCGGCTTGCGTTCGACCTACTACTGGGAGTTGCGGGTGCAGGACGACAACGGCGATGATGTGTTCACCGAAGCTTATGACATCGGTATCGAAGGCCCGTTCGGCAAGTTCGAGATGGGCAAGATCAACCCTACCGCGGAACGGCTGGTGCCGGGCGGATCGCTGGACGCGGCGTTGGGCAGCAACGACGCGGCTCCGACATCCGACCCTCACGCGAACGGATTGCGCTACGAGACCAACTCGATCAACGGTTTTGAGTTTGGCGTGTCGGCGCGCATGGAAGACCAAACCGGGGACGACGACACGGTGGACGACTGGTCGATAGCGGCGAAGTACACGTTGCCGCTGGGACTGGAAGCGGGCGTGGCATACGAAACGAAAACATGTTTTGAAGATGGCGGTGCGACGAACAATTGCGACGCCGCGGCAAGCGGACTGGATGACGCGAGCGGCTGGCGTTTCGGAGCCCGCTACGGCCAAGACAACTACTTGCTGGCGTACGAGTATCGGACATACGAGAACTTTGGAGCTTGGGATACGAATTCACGACAACGCGATAGTGCCGCCGGTGCAACGACAACAAATGTGGACGTAGACCGTGATTTTGATAGTCTGCTTGAATACAATGTTCATCGCGTGGCGATCCAAGCCACGGTGGACCGTGTTACGTTATCGGCGAACTACAGCATAGCGGAAACCGAAGTAAACGGCTATGGTTCGGATGTACCTGTTGCTACCGTTGACGCTGCGGTACCGAAGCGGACGTTTGACGAGACGGCGCTCGGAGTAGACGCGTCGTACGCGTTGGGATCAAGAAGTTTCATCATCATCGGTTACAAGACGGTGGAAACCGAGGTGCTTGGTCGCAATGCTACTACAGACGCCGCTGGCAATACACAAGCCGAGGCCGACGCAGTGGTTGCGGGGGACCCGACGCTATCGTTTGATGAAAACACGTTCTTGTTGCGTTATCGGATAGACTTCTAGTTTATAGATCAAGGAGAAAGTCGAAAAAGGAGCCGCGTTAGCGGCTCTTTTTTTGTCTTAACGATGATTTGTCTGTAATAATTTGTGTAATGTTGCTAAAAAAGTACTGACAGGAGTTTGTTTTGTTGCTTGTTAACTGTCGCGCCAGAGGATCTGTTTGTGCTTGCATTGCGCAAATCCGCCGTGATAGTGATACAAAAATGATACTATAAAAGCCGACGACAAGCTAAGTGATTATAATGATCCGTTCAAAGTGTATGAGGTAGTTGCCAGCTGGTTGACAGCTTGAAGTTATCGCGGTTTTCGGAAGCCTTTGTTTAACTCCGACAGAATTATTATGTTCAGATATGTTGATATATTAGATGATGTGGCGGCAAATTGAAATGCACACAATTTCTTAACGATGCTTGCTAATATGCAACCAGGAAGAACGATGCGATGAGACCGACGTGGCGCTGGTTTGGCCCTGCGGATCAAGTTTCAGTGGACGATATGTTGCAAGCTGGCGTACAAGGCGTTGTTTCGGCATTGCACCATGTGCCAACCGGAGCATTGTGGGAACCGCAAGATATAGCGCAACGCCAGCAGCAGATATCCTGCATGAAAGACGGCACACCGTCGGGATTGAAATGGGAAGTGGTGGAAAGTTTGCCGATATCCGAAGCCATCAAAAAACAATCGGCAAACTGGCGCGAGCATGTGAGCAACTACATTATTAGCTTGCGTAATCTTGCCGCGGCCGACATCAAGACGGTTTGCTATAACTTCATGCCGGTGCTTGACTGGACGCGTACCGACGTGGCTTACCGATTACCCAATGGCGCAACCTGCATGCGCTTTGATTTGACAGACTTCGCAATTTTCGATATTCACATCCTCGAGCGCGCTGACGCAACTGCGGATTATGCCGACGATATAGTTGAAAAAGCGCACCGCCGTTTTACCGATATCGATCAAACGCGGCAACAAAAGCTGGCCGACAATGTTATCTGCGGGCTGCCTGGTGCGGCAGATCGGTACACGATCGAAGACGTGCGCCAACTTCTGGCTGAATATCAGCACATCACCGCTGACAAATTGCGCGCCAATCTGATCGCGTTTTTAGAACAGGTCGTGCCGGTGGCGCAAGAAGCGGGTATTAATCTGTGCTGCCATCCTGATGATCCGCCGGTGTCGTTGCTTGGTTTGCCGCGCATCATGTCAACCGAGGCGGATTTTGGGCTGATCATGCAAGCGGTAGATATGCCGGCCAACGGCATAACTTTGTGCTCAGGTTCGTTGGGAGCGCGTCCTGATAACGATTTGCCGGGCATGATGAAGCGGCTTGGCTCAAGAGTGCATTTTTTGCACTTACGCAATGTTACGCGCGAAACATCAGATATTCGCGGCTCTTTTTACGAAGCGGAACATATCGGCGGAGATACCGATATGGTTGCGCTGATTGACGCGATCTTGACCGAAGAAGAACGCCGTGCCAAAGACGGTAAAGCTGACAGCTCAATTCCGTTTCGTCCCGATCATGGTCAAGCTATTCTTGACGATCTTACCCGCGACACCCAGCCGGGGTATCCGGCCGTCGGCCGCCTAAAAGGCCTGGCGGAATTGCGCGGTATCAGCGCGGCGTTGATGCATCGTCAACTTGGCAGTCGATGTCCGCGCGGCTAGGCTCCGCCTGCAAGCTTGCTGCTGGCGTCACTTTGCCCGGCTACGACCGTGCGCGGCATGAGATAGGGATCGTGCACATTGGGCTTGGCGCGTTTCATCGTGCCCACCAGGCGGTATATACCGATGCGGCGCTGTCCACCACCGGAGGCGACTGGCTCAGTGTCGGGATAAGTTTGCGTAACCCAATGATCGCGGATAAGCTAAACGCCCAGGATGGTTTGTACTCGGTATTGCAAAGAGATGGTGAAGGTGATACGGTCAGGGTGACCGGCAGCATCGCCAAGGCGATAGCGGCTAAAAATAATTACGCTGAAATGATGGATTTGTTGACGCAGTCCAAGGTGTGCATTGTCAGCATTACAGTTACTGAAAAAGCTTATGGCATCGTTGATGGCGGCAATCGCATCAATCTTGCCCATGAAGCGATAGCTCATGATCTGGCATATCCGGATCAACCGTATGGGGTGCTGGGAATTCTGGTTGCGGCTTTAGCCCAAAGACGCGACAATAAAATAGATCCGTTTACCGTATTGTGTTGCGATAATGTTCCTGATAACGGCAAATTCCTGCGCCAGGGAGTAATTGCGTTTGCAAATGAGATCGATGCCAATCTGGGTAGCTGGATAGCGGACTGTGTGGCGTTTCCCGCAACCATGGTAGATAGGATTACGCCGGCGTCAACTGTGACCACCTTGGCGGATGCCAAACGAATGCTCGGCGTCGAAGATCTTATGGCAGTTGAAACCGAACCGTTTAGCCAATGGGTGATCAAAGATGAGTTTCCGACCGGTCGGCCGAACTGGGAGGCCGGCGGAGCGATTTTTGTCGACGATGTGGTACCTTATGAACGCATGAAATTGCGTATGCTAAACGGCGCTCATTCAATGCTGGCTTATGTGGGATTTTTACGCGGCCTAACTTACGTGCGCGACGCGATAGCTGATAGCCACATCAAGGTATTGGTCCAACGACATCTGCGTGCTGCGGCCCAAACATTAAAGCCGCTGGCGACAATCGACTACACCGCATATGCGGCCGATCTGCTGGCAAGGTTTACTAATCCGACAATTGCGCATGAACTTCATCAGATTGCCATGGACGGCACCCAGAAGTTGCCCCTACGCATTCTGATTCCGGCTGTGGATGCGCATCGCGCAGGCCAGAATCTGCGTCCGTTCGCTTTTGCGACGGCCGCATGGATGCGCTATTGTTTGGGCAAGCATGACGACGGGCAAGTTTATATGTTGCGTGATCCACTAGAAACACAGATCAGCAGTCGCATCAAGGCTATTGCCAACCCGAAGCAGATTGCTGAACAACTTTTTAATCTTGATAGCATATTCCCGACACAATTACTTCATGTGGCGCATTGGAAAAAGGATGTGATAGCGATTTTGTCGACCATGATTGAACAAGGGGTAAACGTTGCGATAAGCCAGGAAGTGGAAATGATGAACGCATAGTTGATGTTGCCAACTAGATGTAATATTAAAAAAACACATTAATCATTCAGCAAAAAATTTGTCGCTAGACAAAATAACCTATTCTCTAAATTAAAAAACCGAAATATTTAAGCAACTAATTCGTTCGGGTTTTAAAATAAACCAATACCAAAGGACGGAAACAATAAGATGCAACGTGAATCGATGACCAAGATAGCCGATCAAATTCGGCATCAACTGCTGACGATAGATACACCGGATGATGTCAATATGTATATTGACACGCCTGTCATGTATCCGAACGGTACGTCGGTGGTTGTTCATATCCGCTCAGACGGAGGGGTTTATTTCGTCTCAGATATGAGCATGGGCTGTTTCGAGACGGATTTAGCTTGCGATGACATCAAAATGTTTGAAAAAACAGCTCAAAGGGTCGCTAGGGAAGTGAACGCAAAATATATTGACCAAGCAATTTGTTTTACCGACGTGGATCGTGAACAATTAGCAGGGGCGGTTATGCATATCGCGAACAGCTCGCAAAGGGCGGTGCGTGAATCAATGTTTCAAATAACCAATCATCAAACAAAAAAATACTCCGACGAACTGTTTAACAAAATCAAAGAGCTATATCCGACCGAAAATGTTACACAAGATATGTCATACATTGGCTCATCCACCCGAAAATGGAATTTTGATGTGGGATTAAAAAAGGCCAATGGTAGCGAGAAAATTGCGGTATGCGACATAGTGCACAAATCTGCCAATTCAGTAAATAGTTCGGTGGCTAAGTTTTATGATGTTAAGCAATTGAAAACACCGCCGGCCCGATTTGCAATGATCAATCACAGCGAAAAGTTCAAAAACGACCAGATTAATCTACTTACTTCTTTGTCAAGCGTTTGGCTCGACGATATAACGCCCGAAAAAATGAAAAATTCGCTGGATAGAGCGCTTTGTTAGTATAGTTTTGGATAGCAACGCATCGTTACAAATTTACTGTTGCTGAAAAAACCGACTGACTAATTGCTTGGGTAATTTAGCTTATTGATTTTGGTCAGCGCAGACCAGCGCATCTTTGACCACAGGTTCTAGCACCTTGCGCGTGGCGTCTGCGACTTGCACGACGTGTTCCGCAGGACACAGTACCAGATGTCGTTCCAAAAAATTATGTAGCGGGATCGCGCTGTCGTCTAGTTTCATGATCTCGCCTAATGACACAAAGCGGTCCTTTTTGCGCATCAGCATATTACGTGCTTCAGCGTTATTCGGCCGATCGAATATGTCAATTGCAACCGCGGTGTCAGGTAGCTTGGCAATCGAAGCGATTTTTTTAGCATATTCTTTCTTGTCTTTGGTCCAATCGTTGCTTTGAGAATCTTCATGCTTGTCGCCTTCGTTGATCCATGCGGCCAGTTTGTACATCTTGCGGTTGCGCAGATCACTTAGCAGACCGGCGACTTTAGCGCAAGATACCGCGTTGGGAGTAAGCATTAATTCGTCGTCCAATGCCAGAAAATCCGCCGGGCTTCTGATTACTACACCTGCCACCTCGATTTTGTTTTTACAAATCAAATTCAACGCGATACTAAGCATCGCGTTGAACGAGCGCGCCACGGTATGGTTATAAACCGTTGCAAACATGTGGTGTTTATGCTGGATGATCTGTATCAGCGCGGCAACAGCCCCTCGGCGTCCGGCTAAGCGTTTCGGTTTATTCTTTTTTGAGGTAATAACAAGTTGAGTAAAAATGCGGTCGGTATCAAGGCGAATCGGCATCCCGCAAAACATACCGTCGCGCACCAAATAGTCAAGTTTGTCGGCATCGAACGGGCCGTGAATAATTTCGCCTAGATAAGCTATGTCATCATCCAAGGAACCGGTGATCGCCTTGGCGATGAAATCCGGATCAAGCTTGCATTTGTAGGAGTCGTTTAGCTTTTTGATGTAGTGTCTGAAGCGATCACTGCGCACTATCATTTCCGACAGCTGTTCAGCCGCGTCGCAGGAGTTGTCTTGCTGCTCAGAAAATGGCTGCAAGGTTTTAAAAAATTGTTCAGAGTAGTGAGAAAAAGGCCCGTGCCCTAGATCGTGACACAAGGCGGCCATGCGTAAATTGGCAAGTTGTTCCGGATTAATTTGCGATGAAGATTGTTTGGCTAACACATCGCCAAACCTGGAGGTCAGATGGATGACGCCGAGCGAGTGCTCAAAGCGGGTGTGTTGGGCGGAAGGAAAAATCAAATGAACGCTGCCTAGCTGGCGGATACGACGCAATCTTTGCAGTAGCGGGGTGTTAAGCAAAGCGGTTTCGTGCGCATCAATGCGGATCGAACCCCACACCGCATCGTGAAGAAATATTTCCCGGCAATTTTGCTCCGGGGTTTTTGGCAAAAGCTTCGCCACTTGCTCATCAACCTGTTGCTGGAGTTGTTCCAATGTGGTGGCGTGTGCCATGATGAGACTACCTTATGACGGTTTTTATGTTGCACATATAACCGATTGGCGCAATTATCAAAGTGTTGGTAATGGAATTATAAAAAACAAAACGCATTTGCCAATTACTGGTCGGCATCAATACGTTTGAAAAGCGCAGGGGTGATACCAAGATCCGTTGCGGCAATTTTCAGCAACAAACTGGTGGTCTTGGAAATGTTAGGGTGGGCGTCGGGCACGACAAGCACCGTGGTGTTGCCAGTTTTGCAGCCCAACCATGGTTGGGCGGAACCTGGCGGTTGAAGCGTGGCAACCTGCGCGTTTAGCCGGTCCAAGTTGGTACGCAAGGCGACATAGTGTTGCTTGCGCGCTTCGTCCACCAAAAATACGACCAGCGATGCGGTCATTGCTTGAGCCATAGCGTCGGTTAATCGGGTGTCAAGCGTCGTGCAACTGATGATCTGGGTAAGCGCGTTGCCGGTCGCGGACAGTTCTTGATTGATCAGCGCGTATCTTTGCGCGCGTTCAGAATCTGATTTGTGCTTGGCAAGCACGTGCACCAAGACGGCGCTGCGGGTGTAAAACGGATACAGGTTGATCGGTGGTACTAGTGCGCAGTATGCGTTGGCTTCGTCGGCGATAAACACCGGTTCTTTGGCGCGCGCGGTGGCGCACAGCGATTTGGCCGCGACCGGTGTTAGTGGAGCGGTGGCGCTTACCCGCAGACTAAGGTTGCTCTGGTTGGCCTTGCCAAGCTGTTTTTGAGCGTAGTCAACGATACCGTTTCGGCGGGCGCGGATCTGGCCGCGACCACCGATGGCCGGGATAAATTGAGTTCCCGCGCCGCGGAGTCGATTTAAGATGCGGTTGGCGACGGCGTTGGCGAGCAGATCACCGATGCCGACGCGCAGCACTTTGACAGTTGCCACGCCGGCGGCGTTGAGCTGATTGATTTCGTCCGCGCCGATGATTTTGCCCTTGGCCAGGCGGCAGCCGGCGCGTGACACCGGAGCGGCCAACAAACTGCCGAACGCATCGTCAGGAGTACAACTAAGCTTGCGCATCACATGGTTACCCGCAGGGCCCGTCAGCTATTTGCAAGTTAGGCAATTTGGTCAATGAACCCGGGGCGCCGCTAAAGTCAAGTCGCATACCAAGGCTAAGCATTACTGTGCCGGGGGCGGTTTGAGTAGGGCAGTTGTCAATGGCAAGCGAGACAATTTTTAGTTTGCGCGGCCACCTCAGCCAGCCCGGCAAATTTTCTTCAAGTTCACTAAGTTGTTGGTCAAATTTTTGGGCCGCCTGAAGCAACGGTGAGCGCAGGTCGCGCTCAGCTATGCCGATGTCGGTCAAAAATGTGGTGGCGCGTTCAGCTAGCAACCGCTGGATTAATTCGGTAAAACCTGCGCCGGGACCATAGGCGTCTTGCCACGCGACTTTAGTAAGTGAATTTACCTCGAACGATGCCGCAGGAGGTTCAAAACGCAACTTCCAGTCCGGTTGGATCGCAAGATTGTCGATCACCACGTCCACTCTGCCAACAAAGGTCCGGATGTCGCCGGTTTCAGTTTGCTCTTCGTCGCGGCGGTAGGCGCGGCGCGGCCTAACGTAGAATTCGCCTTCCATCATCGCGCTAACTTCCAAGGTGCGCTCCGCAGCGCGCACGCGCACCGAATCCGCAACGAAATTAATGCGGCCTAGCATGGACACAATTTCCGGGTGTTCAGGTTGGTCAACCAAAATACTGAAATCTTCAATCGGTAATACCTGCGACAGCGCCGCGTCGTCGATGCTCATCGTCATGGTTACCGCAAGTTCGAGCGTCAAAGGTCTGATCAACACTCCGCTGCGCACCTGAATCGGCAATCGTCCGCCGATGGCCGGGGGCAACGGCACGTTGACTTGCTGGTCAAAATTTATCGGTTGCGCGGAAATTTGCAACAGTACAATTCCAAGCGCCCCAAGCGCAACGACACTTCCTAAAATAATTGCCAGGTATTTAATCATTCGCCCCACCCAACGCCGCTAAGTTAGCTTAGGCGATTAGTTTGCGCAACTGGCGCGCTTTGGCGACGATGTCGGCCGCGGTAAGCTTGGCCGCTTGGCGCTGCTCAGCCACGGTGCCGTGGTCAATGAACCGATCGGGAATACCCATATGCGCAATGACCGGCGGCTTTATCTTACCTGCGTAAAGTTCGGCGATCGCCGAGCCTGCGCCGCCGGCAATCACGTTTTCTTCAATCGTAAGCCAAACGTTGTGGTCGACGGCAAGTTTAGCCAGCAATTTATGGTCGAGCGGCTTGACAAAACGCATATCCGCCACCGTCGCGTCAAGCTGCTCGGCCGCTTCCATGGCCAGGCCGTGCATCGGCCCGAACGCCAACAAGGCGATGTTTTTGCCGCGCCGACTGATGATTCCGCGTCCGATCGACAAGCAAGAGGCAAGATCGGTCGGCAATTTGGCGCCGGTTGCCGCGCCGCGCGGATAACGCACCGCGCACGGTCCGTTGCAAGCGAGCGCCGCGTTGAGCATTTGCCACATTTGGTTTTCGTCGGCGGGGACCATGACGGTCAGATTGGGCACGCAGCGCAAAAAGCTCAAGTCGAACGCGCCGTGGTGAGTCGCGCCGTCGGCGCCCACAAAGCCGGCGCGGTCGATCGCGAAAATAACCGGCAGATTTTGAATCGCCACGTCGTGGATAAGCTGGTCGTAACCGCGTTGCAAAAAGGTCGAATAGATCGCGAGCACGGGTCGTTGGTCGCTCGCCGCCAATCCGGCGCAGAACGTTACCGCATGCTGTTCGGCGATGCCGACATCGAAGTAGCGTTGCGGAAACTGCTTTTCGAACTCGACCATTCCGGAACCTTCGCGCATGGCGGGGGTAATGCCGAACACCCTGGTGTCGCGCCGCGCCGCGTCAATCAACCATTGGCCGAATACTTGCGAATAAGTGGGGCGCGGCGCGGGCGCGGTTTCGACCTTCAGCGGCGCTTTCGGCGGCGCGGAGATGCCGTGGTGCTTGACGGGGTCTTGTTCGGCGGCGTGGTAGCCGCGTCCTTTGACGGTCGCCACATGGAGCAAACGCGGTCCGCCGCGGTCGCGCAGATTGCGCAAGGTGTCGATCAGCACGTTCAGATCGTGGCCGTCGATCGGGCCGAAATAATTGAATCCGAATTCCTCGAACAAGGTGCCGGGCAACACCATGCCTTTGAGGTGTTCTTCGGCCTTGGCGGCGAAACCGCGCAAAGTCGGCGGGATGACCTGGTTGGAACCTGCGCGGACTTTGTCGTACAAAGTCGAAGAAAGGATGCGGGCCAAGTTTTGCCTGACCGCTCCGACCGCCGGCGAGATTGACATGTCGTTGTCATTGAGGATGACAAGTAGATCAAGGTTTTTGTTTGCGCCGGCGTTATTGAGAGCTTCAAAGGCCATCCCGCCCGACAGCGCGCCGTCGCCGATGATCGCCACCGCGTGGCCTGAGCCGCCTAGCGCGATACCCATCGCCGCGGAAATCGAAGTGGAAGCATGGGCGGTGCCAAAAGCGTCGTGCAAACTTTCGGCGCGTTGCGGAAATCCGGACAAGCCGCCTAGCTGTCTGATTGACGCCAATTGATCGCGCCGGCCGGTTAACACTTTGTGCGCGTAGGCTTGATGGCCTACGTCCCAGACGATGCGGTCGGCCGGTGAGCCAAACACGTGGTGTACCGCGACGGTAAGCTCAACGGTGCCAAGATTGCTCGACAGATGGCCTCCGACCCGGGTTACGGTGGTGTGGATATATTGACGCAGTTCAGCAGCTAGCTTATGCAACTGGTCGCGGCGCAGATTTTTCAGATCGGCAGGAGAATCAATTTTTGCTAACAGCCCGGACATGATCTAATAGTTATAACTGGCGCAGTCCGCTTCGCAAATATGCCGCTTGCCGGCCGGACGCGTATCAATAAGATGTTTGCAATGCGCTTATACGGATTTTAACGTTTTGCGAACTTGGCGCGTTGAAATCCGATCTTGGCAACTTTGATATTGTACATATTGTCCGGTCTAAATCTTGCGCAAACTTTTAGCTAAAAAAGCTTGGCGTTTATGCGTTTTTTTGGTGCGCTCAAACCAATAAGCGCAATTCAATCATTGCGGGGTTGTTAGCTTATAATCAGTCAAGCTTTATATCAACTTTAAAAGAAGAATGACTCAAATGAAAAAAATAATTGTTGCAGGAATTGCTTTAGGGGCGATCGTCGCCGGTTCAGTTGCGCAGGCCCAAGTCGGGGCGTGTTTGATCACCAAAACCGACACCAACCCGTTTTTCGTAAAAATGAAAGAAGGCGCGACCGCCAAGGCTCGCGAGCTTGGCATTGATCTGAAAAGCTATGCCGGCAAGGTTGACGGTGACAACGCCAGTCAAGTGGCCGCGATTGAAACGTGCATCGCTGACGGCGCCAAAGGAATTTTGTTAACCCCTTCGGACACCAAGGCGATCGTATCGTCGGTGCGCCAAGCCCGCGACGCCGGCATACTGGTTATCGCGCTGGATACGCCGCTAGACCCGATTGACGCCGCCGACGCGACCTTCGCCACCGACAACTTTTTGGCCGGTGAATTGATCGGTAAATGGGCGGCTGCGAAATTAGGCGCGGATGCGGCCAATGCGAAGATCGGGATGCTGGATATAGCAATCAGCCAGCCTACGGTCGGCGTGTTGCGCGATCAAGGTTTTTTGCAAGGTTTTGGAATTGCGCTTGGCGACCCGAACAAATGGGGCGACGAAACCGACAGCCGGATCGTCGGCAACGATGTCACCGCCGGCAATGAAGAAGGTGGCCGCAGGGCGATGGAAAATTTACTTGCCATCGACCCGGGCATCAATCTCATCTACACGATCAATGAACCTGCCGCCGCCGGCGCCTATGAAGCGCTTAAAGCGATCGGCCGCGAAGATGACGTGTTGATTGTTTCGGTTGACGGCGGCTGTCCCGGCGTGGCCAATGTCAAATCCGGCGTGATTGGCGCGACTTCCCAGCAATACCCGTTGCTGATGGCGTCGTTGGGAATTGAAGCGATCAAAAATTGGGCCGACAACAATGTCAAGCCGCGTCCCACCCCGGGTAAAGATTTCTTTGATACCGGCGTCAGTTTGGTAACCGACCAGCCGGTGCCGGGAGTGCCTTCCATTGATACCACCGAAGGCACCAATTTGTGCTGGGGATAATTTGCGGTAAGCGCAGTTATTTACTGATCTAGAGAATGGAAGGCGGGATTAACCTGCCTTCTTTAGTGTCCGGCTTGATTAAGGAGGAGAATCTTGCCTCCGCAATCCGACCCCCAAAATTTTGCTAAAACCACCGGTGGCGCCGATGAGGCGGTAGTTGAATTTGACGATCAAAAACACGGCTTTGTAACCGGCCTCCAGCACCGCTTGCATCAAACCCCGGCGGCGGTGCCGTTGATCGTCTTGATATTGTCGATCGTTATATTCGGGTTGTTTCTCGGCGCGAAATTTTTCGCTCCGTTTGCCTTGACGCTGATTTTGCAACAGGTCGCAATCGTGGGCATCGTGGCCGCGGCTCAATCGCTGGTTATTCTTACCGCCGGCATTGATCTGTCGGTCGGGGCGATTATGGTTTTTTCATCGGTGATCATGGGCCAGTTCACATTTCGCTACGGAATGCCGGCGGAATTCGCCATTGCTTGCGGCTTGGCCGCCGGGATGCTGATGGGAGCCGTCAACGGGGTGCTGGTCGCTTTTATGCGCCTGCCGCCGTTTATCGTAACTTTGGGTACCTGGCAGATTTTTCTGGCCGCGAATTTTCTTTATTCGGCCAATGAAACCATTCGTTCGCAAGACATAGCCGAAAAAGCGGCGGCTTTGCAGTTTTTCGGTGAGAAATTCGAAATCGGCGGCGCGGTATTTACTTACGGAGTCGTGGCGATGCTTTTGATCGTGGCGGTACTTACCTATGCGCTCAAGCATACCGCATGGGGCCGTCATGTATACGCGGTGGGCGACGATCCGGAAGCCGCGGAATTGGCGGGAGTGCGAACTAAGCGCGTGTTGGTGTCGATTTATGTGCTCGCCGGTTTGATCTGCGCTTTTGCCGGCTGGGTATTAATTGGCCGCATCGGCTCGGTTTCGCCAACTTCAGGCCAGCTGGCCAATATCGAATCGATAACCGCGGTGGTGATCGGCGGCATTTCGCTGTTTGGAGGGCGTGGTTCGATATTGGGTTCGTTGTTCGGAGCGCTAATCGTGGGAGTGTTTTCACTGGGGCTGCGCATGGTCGGCACCGACCCGCAATGGACTTTTTTGCTGATCGGAATGTTGATTATCTTCGCGGTAACAGTCGATCAGTGGATCAGGAAGGTATCGGCATGATCCAGCCGGTTTTGCAGACGCATAGCTTAGTCAAGCACTTCGGCCGGGTAGTCGCGTTAGACCACTGCGAGTTTGAACTTCGCGCCGGGGAAATTCTGGCGATAATCGGTGATAACGGCGCGGGCAAATCAACTTTGATTAAGATAATTTCCGGCGCGCTCAAACCCGACGATGGACAGATTTTCCTCAATGGAGAGCAAGTCCATTTCGCGTCGCCGCTTGAAGCGCGCAAGGCGGGCATCGAGACGGTTTACCAAAGCCTGGCGTTGTCGCCCGCGTTGTCGATAGCCGACAACATGTTTTTAGGCCGCGAGCAACGCAAGAAAGGTTGGTTGGGTTCAATTTTTCGTCTGCTTGATCACGCCGGCATGGCTCAAAGCGCACGGGACAAACTATCCGCGTTAGGATTGATGACCATCCAGAATATCGGCCAGGCGGTGGAAACTTTGTCCGGCGGTCAGCGCCAGGGCATCGCCGTTGCGCGCGCGGTCGCCTTCAAATCGCAGGTGGTTATCATGGACGAACCGACCGCGGCGTTGGGCGTAAAAGAATCGCGCCGCGTGTTGGAACTTATTCGCGAAGTCAAAGCCAGCGGTCTGCCGATTGTGCTGATTTCGCACAACATGCCGCATGTTTTTGAAGTGGCCGACCGGATTCATATCCACCGCTTGGGGCGCAGACTGTGTGTGATTGATCCGCAAGAATACAGCATGTCGGATGCGGTGGCGTTTATGACCGGCGCCAAAGAACCGCCATTGATGCCAAACGATTCATAAATCCGCCGACGACGGTTGAGTTTTTTGTTTATGAAAATCGGTTATAAGATGTTGCGCCAATACGCCAAGCAAGGCAGGTGTTCGGTAATCTCTAGCAACATGATCTGTCTGCCATCTTATATTGCCGCAACGGGTTGCTTATAATTTTGCTTTTCTAAAAAGAGAAAGAGGAAAAGAGAAATTTGAATTCACAAGCATTAGCTGACGCCACGGTTTATCCGGCGTGGTTTAACGCTAAACGTAAAAGTAAAGAACATCTGCAGGTCGGGCGCTGGGTGCCGTTGGCGTTGGTTTCGCCGCCGGTGTTGGTGTTGCTGGCGATTGTGATTTATCCGACGATCTGGATGTTTTACCACGCTTTGCACGACACCAATATGATGCGCTTGTTCCAGGAAAACTGGGAATACGTGGGGTCGTCCAATTTCCACACCGTGTTGACTTCATCGCGGTTTTGGGATTCGGCCGGCCATATGTTGCAGTATCTGGTGTTTGGAGCTTGTTTTCAGGTACTCCTAGGTACAATTTTGGCGCTGACTTTGTATGAGTTGGTCAAAAGCAATATTTGGCGCACCGTGTTGCTGGTACTGATGGTGATTCCGATGATGCTGCCACCATCCATAGTCGGGGTGTTGTGGAAATTCTTACTTACCCCGTCCAACGGCGCGGTTAATCAGGCGCTGTTGGATTTAGGGCTGATTAACGAACACATTGAATGGTTTAACAGCGGATTTTCGTTGTGGTCGATCATCATCGCCGACGTCTGGAACTGGACCGCTTTGCCGTTATTGATCATATTTTCCGGGCGAGTGTCGTTGCCGCCGGCGATTTTTGAAGCGGCGCGGGTTGACGGCGCGAGCGGGTTGCAGATCATGCGACGTTTGACCTTGCCTTTGCTCAAAGAAATTATCGCGATCGCTTTTATCATTCGCTTCATGGATGCGTTCAAGTTTGTCGATCTGGTGTTCGTTATGACTTCCGGCGGTCCGGCGCAGTCTTCGGAACTGCCCGCGTACATTGCTTTTCAGCGTGGGGTGCGGGAATTTGAAATCGGCGAGGCCGCAGCTTACGCGATCGTGATCTTTGTGTGTTCAGCCGTAATTATCACGTTGTTTTTACAGTACCTGAAACGGGTGTTGAAAGCCAAAGGAATCGCATGACTGCCGCTCGCGGTCCTAAACTGGTGCGCACCTTACTGTGGGTGTTGCTTGGCGTTTGGCTGTTACTGACTTTGTTTCCGTTGTATTGGCAAGCGATCACCGCGCTCAAATCGACCGAAGAAACCAACCGTACCATCCCGACTTTTTGGCCTGAGCAATTTCAGCCGGGCAACTTTGTCGCGGTGTTTTCCGAAAGCAGCAATTTTGACGCGTTAGTGTCAAGTTTTGTGATCGCCACCGGCAACACCCTTTTATCCTTGTTGCTAGGGACCATGGCCGGTTATGCGTTCGCGCGCTTTCCGCGTCATGCCGGCGGTGAGAATTTGGCATTCTGGATTTTGTCCAATCGGATGTTTCCGCCGGTGGCGGTAATTATCCCGATGTTTTTTCTGTTTGACGCGTTGCCGTGGGGCACTGACAGCCATATTTCGCTGATCATTCTTTATCTGGTGTTTAACATGCCGCTGGCCACTTGGCTGATGATGGTGTTTTTTCGCGACGCGCCGCGCGAACTGGAAGAGGCCGCTTATCTTGACGGTTATACCCCGTTCGGGGCGTTTCGAAAGGTTACGCTGCCGTTGGTATTGCCCGGCATGATCTCAGTGGCGATGCTGTGTTGGATATTCGCTTGGAACGAGTATTTGTTCGCCACCTTGTTCGTGGGCACCGAAGTGCGCACGTTCACAATCGTGATACCGACGTTCACGCACGGCAGTCAGACCTTGTGGAACCTGCAGATGGCATTTTCGATCATCGCGGTGTTGCCACCGGTGCTGTTGTTTATTTTTCTGCGCCGATACATGGTGCGCGGATTGTCGCTTGGCGTGGTCAAAGGATAACAAATGGCAAAGTTACGCGCCGCCAAGTTGTGCAAAGGCTGGGATTTCCCGGTCCTGGACGAAGTGGAGTTGGATATCGCCGAAGGCGAATTTTTTGTGTTGATCGGGCCTTCCGGCGCAGGTAAAACCACGCTATTGCGGTTGCTGGCCGGCTTGGAAACTCCTGATGCGGGGAAAGTTTTTTTTGACGACATCGACGTAACCTCCGTGCCGCCATATCGGCGCGGCGCGGCCATGACCTTCGAGTCATACGCTTTGTATCCGCAACTTAGCGTTTTTGAAAATATTGCGAGTCCGTTGCGGGCCCGCAACCTGTCCTTTGATCAAATTAAAGAGCAGGTTGAGAAAATCGCCAAATTGTTACGGATTGACGATCTGCTTGAGCGACGGCCCGGCGAAATTTCCGGCGGCCAAAAACAACGCACCGCATTGGGAAGAACTTTGGTGGCTACCCCGCAGATATTTTTGCTTGACGAGCCGCTAAGTCATCTTGATGCGCGCATCCGGATTGAGTTGCGTGAGCAATTCCACACCTTGGCTGAACTTCGCCGTACCGCAACTTTATACGTAACCCACGATTATGCTGAAGCGCTATCGCTTGGCGACCGGGTGGGCGTGTTGTCCGACGGCGACATAATTCAAATCGGCACGCCCGAAGAAGTTTTTCGCAATCCCGCTTCGGTTACCGTCGCCAAGCAATTTGGCCAGCCGGGCATTAATTTGCTTGAGGTTGAATTTGGTGGGCAAGACGACGAGCTAGTTGCTCGCGCAGGTCAGCTTGAGTTGCTTGTCGCGGCTAAACATCGGCCTAGCTTGGCTAAAATCAACGGCGCAGCCCAGCTTGGGATAAGACCGCAGGATATGCGCATTGATGTGCCGGACGGGATCGAAGGGCGGGTGGTCGCCTTTCAGTCGCTCGGCTCATACGGGGTGTGCAGTGTCAACTGTGCGGGCGTGCAGTTGCAGGTAATTGCGGCCGCCGAAACGTTGGCCAAGCCTGGCGACCAGGTGCGCGTGCAAATTGACAAAGAGGCGTTTATGTGGTTTGACGGTGCCGGCAACGCGTTGGGAGCGAAGCTGTAAATGGCGCAGATAGTTTTTGAACAGGTAGGCAAGGTTTATGTCGGCAGCGACCGGTCGGTAAACGCGGTCGAAGACGTGAATTTGCAGATCAACGATCGTGAGTTCATGGCCCTGCTCGGCCCTTCAGGTTGCGGCAAGTCGTCAACGCTGCGCATGGTTGTCGGGCTCGAACAAATAACGTCCGGGGTGATCCGCTTTGATGGTACCGAGGTAAACGATCTGAGTCCGCAGCAGCGCAACGTGGCGATGGGCTTTGAAAACTATGCTTTGTATCCGAACTTTACCGTCCGCGAAAATCTGCGCTTTCCGCTTGAGATCGCCAAACTTGACGATCGGCAGATCAACGAGCGGATTGACAAAATCAGTGCGCTGCTATCGATTGAGGCAATCATGGAGCAACGTCCCGGCGAGCTTTCCGGCGGCCAGCAACAACGGGTAAGCTTAGGTCGCGCGCTGGTACGCGAACCGGCGGCGTTCATCTTGGACGAGGTCATGAGCCACGTGGATTCGCAACTCAAATTCAAGATGCTAACCGAGCTGTCGCGCGTCCATGAGGAGGTGGGACGCACCACTTTATACGTTACCCACGATCAGCTCGAAGCGTTGGCGTTGGCAGACCGGATTGCGGTGATGAACAACGCCCGTTTGCAACAAGTCGGCACCAGTCAGGATTTGTATCTGCGTCCGGATAATTTGTTTGTGGCAGGCTTTATCGGCGAACCGCCGATGAA
>JAZHEJ010000065.1:19180-36958 GCA_036679665.1 Candidatus Tethybacter castellensis
GCGGAAAACGTACGGTTTAAAGCGGTGGCCGATCCGACGAGTAAATGGAAGGTCGGCGATCAGGTTGGTTGTAAGATACTGCACAGCAGATAAAAAGCGAGCTCAAATTGGGCTTTCGTCCGCAACACTGCGTGTTGGATCATGACGCCAAACAGTTGCGCGCCCAAATCGCGGTGCGCGAATATCTAGGTGAACGCGTGGTATTTTCATTGCGGGCGGAAAACGTACGGTTTAAAGCGGTGGCCGATCCGACGAGTAAATGGAAGGTCGGCGATCAGGTTGGTTGTAAGATCAGCGCCGAACATTTGTTGATTTTTGACCAACAAAGTACCAAGCGCATTGCTACGAACGGTCACGCCCATTCTGGCGTTTGATGTTGTAGAATAATTTTGAATTATTTATCTTAGAGGGAGTTATATAAGATGGGAATTTTCAATGGACATTCACTAAAACGACGCAAGTTTTTGCAGTCCGTGGCGGCGGGCGCCGCGGCGGGCGCGATGCCCGGAGGGCTGTCGTTAGCCAGCAATCACTTGACTTTGCCGCCGGGTAGAAAGCTCTTCAACGACATTGAGCTTACCTATTTCCAAGACAGCAACTGGTTGCACGCCCCGCTGTGGTTGTCGCGCCATACGCAAGAAGAAGCGGGGGTCAGCATCAAATCGCGCGAAAATTATGACGGCGGCGACGCGGTGGCCAAGATCCTGCCGCAGTTGCTGTCGAATCGGCCGCGTTTTGATTGGGTGCAGTTTCCCAGTTTGTTCTTTGGCACCTTCGCGCAGACCGGTCAATTGGAACCATTGGACGATTATCTGGCCCAATATGCCGGCAGCAACGAGTACCTAGACTGGGTAATGCCCGCTTATAAGGAGTTCTATACCAAATGGGACGGCAAAACCTACGGCCTGATGTTGGACGGCGACATCCACATCCTGCATTATCGCAAGAGTTTCTTTGAACGTTCCGATTTGCGGGATAAGTTTTCCCGCCGTTTTCAACGCGAACTTGAAGTGCCTAAAACCTGGCCGGACTTTTTAGACGCGACGCAATTTTTCACCGAAGAGCTTAGCGGAGACGGAATTTACGGTACGTCGTTCGTTGTCAACCCGCCGAACTTTGGCTGGGGATTTTGGATGGACATCGCCGCTTCTGCCGGCGTGAACTATTTTGACGTCAACATGAATCCGGTGATCAACCAAGGCAACGCCGCCGATGCCCTTGACATGTTCAAGGAAATCATCAGTTTTGGCCCGCCGGGTGCGGAAAGCATGGATATCGGTACCACGATCCAGCGCTGGCAGTCCGGATCCGACGTGATGTCGGTGTGGTGGATTGATTTGGCCGAATTTACGGTCCAACAACAAGGCGTTGAGCGCGCTGAAGACCAGCGAGGCGCGATTGTTCCCGGCTGGGTACAGCCGGACGGTTCCGTGAACCACCGCGCGATATCATTGTGGTGTCGCACCGCGTCAATTCCGAAAAACGCGCCGCAAGATGTCAAGGATGCAGCGTTCTACTTCATCTATCGCATGTCTCATCCGGGATTTTCCGACGAGATTGTCGCTGACGAATATTGCGGTTCTGATCCGTACGGACTTTCGCACTACGGCGCCAACGCCGCCCAAAAGTACTTGGAAGCCAATCCACAGCGTGGTCAGTCGGATTTATGGCCGACCAACTCTGGAATTTTCAAGAATTTTGATACCGCGAAAAACCATTTGGACGCGGGACTTGCCAATATTGAAGTTGGATATCCGCAGTTTTTCTGGGAAGGTACGCCGGAATATGCCGATGCGTTGGGACGCAATATATCCAAGGCGGTGTCTGGAGAACTAACTAGCCAGCAAGCTTTGGACGAAGCCGCCGAAGAATGGGCGCGTATCGTGCAAAAGCTGGGTATCGACAGCCAAAAAGCGCAGTATCGCAACTTTATCAACGGCGCCCGCGCGTTAGGTTACAAGATCTAAGCGGTGTTGATCAACAGTCGTTCCGGTGGGGGAGCGACGTTGTGCGGTTGTGATCGAAAATGAAAAAGCTTCTTAATCAGCCTGCGGATTATGTTGATGAAACCTTAGCCGGTTTGGTTGCGGCCCATCCGGAGTACTACGCGTTGGTGCAACCGCGGGTTATCGCCCGCCCGGACGGGGCGGTCGCCGGCAAAGTCGGTATAGTCACCGGCGGCGGCTCAGGGCATTTACCGGTGTTTACCGGCTATGTGGGGCCGGGCCTGCTTGACGCCGCGGCGATCGGCGATGTGTTTTCCTCTCCTTCCGCCGAACAAATTGCCACGGCTATCAAAAGCGCCGATGGCGGTTGCGGGGTGTTGCGTTTGTATGGCAACTACGGTGGCGACATCATGAATTTTGACATGGCGGGCGAGACGTTGGAGATGGAAGAAAATCTGCGTACCACGACTGTGGTACTCGCCGACGACGTGGCGAGCGCTCCACCTGAAGAGGCTGGCAAGCGGCGCGGGGTGGCAGGTATGGTGTATGCGTTCAAGATCGCCGGCGCCGCGGCTCAAACCATGGCGGATTTGGACGAAGTGACACGACTTGGCCAAAAGGCCGCGGATGCGTGTCGTTCGTTGGGCGTTGCGCTTGGCCCGTGCGTGATTCCGCTGGCCGGCGAACCGAGTTTCACAATTGCCGATGATGAGATGGAATTTGGCATGGGGATCCATGGCGAGCCGGGCATCTGGCGGGACAAGCTCAAATCAGCCGACGCGGTTGCCGACGAGATGTGCGATCGCCTGCTTGTCGATATGCCGTTGACATCCGGCGACAAAGTTTCGGTGCTGGTAAACAGTCTTGGCGCCACTCCGTTGGAGGAGCTGTACATTCTTTATCGGCGCATCCGCGGCCGCCTGGATGATGTCGGCGCCAAGGTGGTAATGCCGTTAGTCGGTCGTTATGCGACCTCGATGGAAATGACTGGCGCCACGCTTACGTTCTGCAAGCTTGACGACGAATTGGAAAAACTGCTTGCCGCGCCGGCAAGTTGCGCTTTCTGGCAAGTCGGTTAAATACGTAGGTGAGTTGCGATCGCAACTCGCTGATCAGCGGGCTAAAGCTGATCGCCGCGCAGATGGAAAACTGCCAAGATGAGATCAATCGGCTTGACGGGGAGCTTGGCGACGGAGATCTGGGAATCACGATGGCGCGCGGCATGGCCACGATTGCGGCCGAGGTGGACGAGCTGCCCGAAGATTTTGGTATGGCGCTGTTCACCTGCGGCAAATGTTTTACCAAAGTTTCCGGATCAAGTTTTGGTACTTTGCTTGCCACCGGTTTGATGGCGGTCGCGAAATCTTGTCGCGGCAAACCCGCAATTGAATGGACGCAGATATCGCAGTTGCTGGAAGTGGCGTTAGAAGCGATGAAAAAGCGCGGCAAAGGCGAACTTGGTGAAAAGACCGTGCTGGACTTGCTTGCCGGGTTGCGTGACGATTTGGCTGGGCTTGACACAGCTAAGGAGCTAAGTGGCGCCGCTTTGGCAAGTTGTCACAAAACCTTGGATACATTTCGCGATCGCCAGGCCCAACAAGGGAGGGCGCGTTTCTACGGCGCTAAAAGTGTCGGCAAGGATGATCCGGGAATGTTGGCGTTTACCCGGGTTGTCGAAGCTTTAGTTTAGGTAGAAGGCTGATAAACGACTAGACTGAGGTCGCAACCGCTAAATGGCGCTGACAAGCCGTAGACGCGACAAACACTAAAAAAAGTGAACTTGTTTGCGCGCGCATAGATCTCTAATATCGCAAACCCACTTAGGCTTCATCGGATGTGCATGCGGGCCGCTTTCCCCGTTGACGATGACCCAGGATATTCCTGCAAGATCAATATCACCCACGGGACCTACAAGTGGTTCAATGGACAAGAAACACACGGAAACTGGACATAAACAAACAAAAGTATGCAACTAACTGTAAAGACTAAATTTCTTAACATTTAAAAAAAATTATTACATCGTCATGAGGTTCAATCAATTAACATGAAAACAATCAATATGTTAATGTTAAAGCAAGCTGGGAGTGCCTAATTTAATTATTTTTTATTATTTATCAGAGATTGATGTTTGCATGATCTGAAAATAAAACAAATATAATGATGGCGGAATATGGTGCAAACAAGCATGTTAAAGAAAAATGTATGCTACAAGTGTATCAGCTTTTCTAAGAATGTCGGAACTATGGCAAGTATTCTTGCAAATGCTGTCAAGGGTGATTTCACGACTCCTGCTAAAAGAGAGGAGAAGATAGACGATACAACCCGTCGTCTTTTGAACCGTTTTCATATCTCTGACAATTTATTTTTAGCGGAACTTGTCCGGTACGACAGCGGCAAAACACCTCAAACCCTTGAGACTGTGAATAAACAAGGTTATTTTCCCATAGAAGCCCTTACTGAATTACCGCTAAATAAACAATTGGTGGAGACTTCAGCGTACATTTGTGTTCTAAACGAACATATGCTTATATTGGCATCGCAGGGATTTAATATTGCAACCGTAGAGGCTTATTTATCGTGGTTATTGAATAAAATTCAGGGCGATGATGCCGGGTTTTCTCTGCTTGATTTGCCAAGCAAGGAACTAAGTGAATTAGCATCAAAAGACGACTTCGTCACTGAAGTTGTAATTGGAAACAATTTATCGTTTAGCAATACGAAAAAGAAAAGCATATCGTTATATAATAATTCTGCTTCAGGTCTCCTACAAGCTCTGAAGAAAAATTTTCAGCGCAGTATTCTTCCTGAAGATATCGAGGAATGGTCAAAAATTGCTGTGTATTTGACAATCAAATACAGCAGGCCTAAGAACCAAGCTGAATTTCGGCCCGATCTAATTAACTTGCTGGGATCCGTAAGTGCAGTGCCTGAGGAAAAGCTGAAAATCAAAACAAAAAAAGGAAAAACCTTAACAGGAAATCAAATTAGATTGAAATTCCCTATGCAAGTTGCAACAATTAATGGTAACATTGATTTAAGCAGGTTGTTTAGCACCATGAAACAAGAAATAAAAAAAGCCGTAACTATTACTAAGCAATAGTGTTTATTAAATGATTGGCCTAACAGTTATATTCTCACTATTTACGAGCGTTTCTGTCGCAATCGCGGGGTATGCTCTACACAAGCTTGAACAGCTGGAAACACAAAAACTTCCAAGTCTTGACAGTGATATGATGGATCCAATTTGCGACAGATTAAGGAAGTACATCATAGCAAGAATAATAATCGCGGCGGCGGCGGCGATAGTTTTTTATATTACTTATGAATTTTCAATGGCGAATTGGCTGGCAATTTCGATTCGTATTTTTCTTTTTGCAATAGTTGTAGTATTCTGCTTATCCTATTTCATCTTTAGTTATATTAATATCGCTCGGTACATAAGGCGGCTAAATACCAAACAACAAAAACAGAAGGAGATCGAAAGAGATCTGAAAGACCTGGAAAATTCAAGTAGTAGTGTTTTTTTAAACATAAAGTAGCGCTTGTAATCAAATCGTAGTTGCGCCTTAGTAGGTTTTTTAATTGACGAAAGATTGTTGGAGGGATCTCACGTAAAAGACCCAGGCGGTTTTTTACGCCGCATAAATGGGTATCGAGTTGTGTTCAACGCCTTGAAGTTGCCTGCCGCCTGTCTTCGGCGTCCGCCCACCCCATTGTTTGAAAAAGAAATGAACTTGTTTGCGCGCGCATAAATCTCGAATATCGTAAACCCACTTTGGCTCCATCGGGCGTGCATGAGGGCCGCTTTCTCCGCCAACGATGACCCAAGATATTCCTGCAAGATCGATATCTCCCACGGGACCTAAAAGTGGTTCAATGGACAAAAAACGAACGGGAACCGGAGCGGCGCGAAGATGGTGGATTCTGGTGCTTGCCGCGCGATCCTCGACTGACACGCCGCACCAGATATGATCTGGCGCATTTTGCTTGGCGTATCTGTGCAGAAGGTAATTCTTCATAAGCGAACTGCGCTTTGTCAATATCTGATAGATATGGCGGTCCTCCGCTTCCATCGTGTCAAACACTTTGTCAATGAACTTGCGATCCACACCCTTGTGAAACAAATCGCTCATTGAATTGACGAAGATTTTGCGCGGTTTTTTCCATCGTGCCGGTTGGTCTAACCGTGCCGGCCACAAGCGAAGATCAAAACCTTGTTCGTAAGGATGCCCTTCAATACCCCTCCATCTTTCGGCGAAACGCTCAGCATAACAATGGTCGCAACCGCGTGTGATCTTTGTGCAACCAGTTACCGGGTTCCAGGTCGCGTCAGTCCATTCAATCCTAGATTGAGAACTCATGCAGAATATCCGGGCACAATCGCTATCGTAATACGATCAAAGGTTGAAAAGAGCTAGGACATAGTTCAAAGCCTAATCAACCATTTTCCGACTTGAGTTCACGCTGAAAGTTCGGAACCGCAGTGCTTACACTTTTTCGCATCTTTGTCGACACCGCCTTTACATTCCGGGCATTTGTGTGTCGAACCTAAAATCAGCAGAAAGATAATTGCGATTAAAGGACTGGCAATTAACGCTATGAAAAACCAGATGATGAGTCCGCGCCCAAATCTTTTGGCCAGCAAACATACCGCCAGGGCCAGAAAAATCCAAAATAAGACTATTTCCATTGGCGTCTATCTTAGCACTTTACGCCATGAGTTAATTATGTTTAGTTTAGTAATTGAACCGGCTAATATAAAACGGTTTTTGACACTCAAGTTCAACTTTTTAACCTGAAATTACTATAATGTGCGCTATGGTACACGTGGCATGTCAGCTTTGATAAGTACGCAACACACCAAGGAAAAAGATGCTAACTAACAACTGGTCCCAGCGCGATGCCAACGCGCTGACGCGTAAAGCCGGCCGCAACTCGGCTGACCGCGAGCTAGCCTTGCGGGTATACACCTCGCGCCTGATCGGCAACGAGCCGGATTTGGTTATGCACGGCGGTGGCAACACTTCATTTAAAGCAAAGCGCAAGGATATCTACGGCAAGCAGACAGACGTTCTGCATATCAAAGGCAGTGGCTGGAATTTGGACAGTATTGAGGCGCCGGGCCTGCCGGCTGTCAGACTTAAGCCGCTTCATAAGTTGCGCGCCTTGCGCGCGTTGGGCGACCAAGATATGGTCAATGCGCTCAGGTGCAATTTGCTTGATGCGGGCGCTCCGACCCCTTCGGTCGAAACTTTGCTTCACGCCTATCTGCCGCACAAATATGTCGATCACACTCATGCCGGAGCATTTATGGTATTGGCCAATTTGCCGGATGTAAAAAAGGTGATCCAAGATATTTTCGGCTCCAAAATGGCCTTGGTTCCGTATATCGCACCGGGGTTTGAGCTCGCCAAGGCCGCGGCGGATATTTTTGACGACGATCCTAGCGTCGAAGGCATGGTACTGGCCAACCACGGCCACTTTACGTTTGGAGATAGCGCTCGCGAGTCGTATACCAAGGTGATTGAACAAACCAACAAAGTGTTGCGCTGGCTGGCAAAACGAAGCAATATAAAACCTAGTTTTAAAGCGACGCGCCCGACGCGCAGCGTTGCGGCCGCAACGCGGGTATTACCGTTGCTGCGCGGCGCGCTAGGCGATGCGCTAGCTCAGCACAGCCAAAATCCTGATGCCGCGATGCCAATTTTCGATCTGCGTTGCGGGCCTGGCGTGAAGCGCTTTTTGGCGCGCAAAGATTTACGCGAGATGGCTCGGCGCGGAGTTCCGACCCCGGACCATGTGATTCGCACCAAAGGCAGCCCGTTGCTATTGAGTGAAGCTGAGCTGGACAAAGGACGCCCGGCGATTGATAAGGCGGTTGCCGCTTATGTGGCCAAATACCAAGACTATTTTGCACGCAATGCCAAACATAGCAAAGAAGCCAAGACGATGCTTGCGCCGACCCCGTCAGTTGCGTGGATTAGCAACGTCGGCGTAGTCGGGATCGGCCAGGATGCCGCCAAGGCGAAGATCGCCGCTGATCTTGCTGAACAACGTTTGGCGGTGGCGGCGTGCGCTGAAGATAGCGGCGGTTTCAGGCCGATCAGTCAAGCTGATCAGTTTGAAATGGAATATTGGTCGTTGGAGCAGGCCAAACTCGGCAAAGCCAAACCGGCGCGTTTGGCGGGTAAAGTCGCGTTGCTTACCGGCGCCGCCGGCGCGATTGGCGCGGCCACCGCGCAAGCCTTCGCCCGGCAAGGATGCGAACTGGTGCTGATTGATCAAAATCGCGCCGCGTTAGCCAACCTGAACGATATGCTTGGCGGCAATCACTTGACGGTGGTATCGGACATAACCAAAGCCGGTTCCGCGCAGCAGGCAGTTGCCGCCGGGGTGGCGCGCTATGGCGGATTGGATATTCTGATTTCGAATGCCGGCGCGGCGTGGACCGATCCGATAATCGAGATCAACGACGCTAAATTACGTCGCAGCTATGAGCTGAATTTTTTTGCTCATCACCGCTTTGCCCAGACGGTGGCGAAACTGCTGATTGACCAAGGCCGCGGCGGACAGATCCTCATCAATGTTTCCAAGCAGGCGGTAAATCCTGGCAAAAATTTTGGCGCATATGGATTGCCCAAGTCGAGCGCGATGTTTTTAGTAAAACAACTCGCCTTGGAGTTGGGCGGCCATGGGATCCGGGTCAACGGTTTAAATCCGGATCGCATTCGCTCCGGAATCCTCACCGGTTCATTTATTCAAGAACGCGCCCAAGCGCGCGGTGTGACTCCCTCACAGTACATGGGTAGCAACCTGCTAGGCAAGGAAGTTGAAGCGCGGCATGTCGCGGACGCGTTTTTGGCGCTGGCGTGTAGTGAGCGGACCACCGCGCATGTCATGACCGTTGACGGCGGCAATATCGAAGCTTCATTGCGCTAATTAAGCTCTGGCGCGCTGACGCCAAAGCTGCCGATATTGTTGGAGTACATTGTCATCCGCAAACGGAGTTATTTGGCTTAGTTGCGGAGCACCAAGATCCGGATAAGCCAGATATGCGGCGCCGGAGGCGCTGCCGGTCATACCCGGGCATGCCCATATTTGCTGATTGGCGCGTAGGGTGGCAAGGGTGCCAAGAAACAGCTCATTACCGGCAAACGGGCCGGTGACAATGATCGGGCCTTCGGGGCTAGACAAATCCAGACAGTAGTCTTGCACCATGGCACAGTACAAAGTTGCGGCGCTAGCAAGCAGTTGGGGCGTAAGCTTAGTCAAATTGACATTGCGGCTGGGCACACAATGCTGGAACGGTCCTCCTTGGCCGCCTTGGGGTGGTAAATACATGGCGTCAAGGTTGATACATTCGCGCAACGCATCAAAATCGCAGGTAACATCTTGGCCGGCGGTAAGGTTGGCGAATTCGCGCCCGCCCATCCAGCGTGAAGAGGCAATCGGGGTGCCGTGCATTGAAACGTTTGCCGCGCAATCAAATTCTGGAACCAGGCCGTCAAGCGATGAACCCACGGCGAGGTTGATGATCCAAGTACCGGTTGAACTCAAGGTGAACGGTTGGGGCCGATCAAGCCACGGCAACAATGTGGCATTGCTGTCATGGATGCCGCACAGCACTTGGCAGGTTATATCCAGCCCGGTGTCGCGCGCGACATCCGGATGAATGGTGGCTAACACCTCGTCGGCTTTGCGTGGCGCGGGAAACAGATGTTGCCAATTCATTTTGCCAACCAAAGACGAGTACGTTTGAGCTTTAGGCGCCCATAAGTCCGAATGACTGCCGATCGATGATATTTCTCCTGCAACCGCGCCAGATAATTTGTAGCTCCAGTACTGCGCGTAGTTCAGGATATTTCGCACCTGGGCAAATTGATCCGGATACGTTTGGGCGATCCAAAATATACCGCGTCCGTAATTTAGCCCTCCTGGCAAAGGAGGGCTCAGTGTTTCTGTAAACGGCGGGCGGATTTGGGCATACACATCTTCGCATTGATCCGGCCCTGAATCTTCATAGTCCAGCACCGGCAAAACCAGATCGGCATCGTCAATCAGCGCACAGGTCGCGCCGTGGGCCGAAGGTATGATCTTGTTAATCGCAAATTTAGGCGCGCACTGTTGGAGTTCGCTGATCAGCCAAGCCCAGATCCCGGTTACGTCAAGGTGCGTATAAGGCGGCCCTGAACATGAGGTGAAATTGCGTTCGTTGGCGTACAAGATGTTGCCGTCGCTTGCCACCGCGCAAATCTTGGCGTTGGTTTTGCCGATATCACAGACTATCACCGCTGATTGTTTCATCTGTTTAGGTCAAACTTTGAAAAAAAGCGCAAGTCGCCTGATGCGCCAAGCACCCACGCAATCAATAATTAACTTATATCGCGTAGCGGCTTTAGCGCCTGGTAAAGCGCACGATACTTGGCCAAGCGTTCAAGCAGTTTAGAACTCATCGCCGCATCCGGTTCAAACACATCTTGTACTTCAGGAGGATTTGCCAATTGGGCAACCGGTAGGGTTTTGCTGGCGACCGCTGCTAGCTTTGCCGCGCCATAAGCCGGGCCGATATCCGCGCTCGCGCCGCGCCGGACGGTAAGTCCGGTTGCGGTGGCGATGGTCTGGAGCAGTAAGTTGCTGCGTGCGCCACCGCCAATGGCCAGTGGCCGATCGATTACCGTGTCGGTGGCTTCGAACGAAGCTACCGCATCAGCGAAGCTAAACCCGATTGCTTCGATTACCGCGCGCATCATCTGTGCGCGGTCGGTGTTGTCGGCAAGGCCGTAGAACGCGCCACGGATGTGCGGGTCGCCATGCGGACTGCGCTCGCCGGTCAGATACGGCAAAAATATCGGCACGCGGTCGGTGGGACAGCGCGAGGCTTCTTTCAATAATGTGGTAATCGGCGTTGCGGTCACATCGGCAAACCAGCTTAGCGGTCTTGCTCCGTTGAGCATGGCCGCGAGCTGATACCACATCGCCGGCACGCAGTGGGCAAACGCGTGTACCATCTGCGCAGGATTGGGCTTATATTTGTCGGTCGCGACAAAAAGTTGGCCTGACGTGCCAAGCGAAATGAAACTTACTCCGGTCGCGGTCGCCCCGACGCTTACCGCCCCGGTCGCCGCATCGCCCCCGCCCGCGGCAACCGGAATGCCGGCCGGCAATGCCAGTTGCGTTGCGATATCATCTTTGAGAGTACCGGCGATTTCGGTTCCCTCGTGGCATCGGGGAAGCCAGGCTAGTGAAGTGTCAGAAACAGCGCATAGTTTTTCCGACCAGGTTTTTTGTTGTTGATCAAGCCACAAGGTGCCGGCGGCGTCTGAAAAGTCGGTGGCAAGCTCGCCATGCAACAGCATCCCCAAATAATCTTTGGGTAGCAAGATGTGGGCGATCTTGGCATAGATCTGCGGCTCATGCTGTTTTAACCACATGATTTTGGGGGCGGTAAACCCGGGCATCGGGGTTACCCCGCCAAGCATGCCGATCTCAGGAAAGTCATGTAACAATCGCGTAGTTTGTTCGTGGCAACGGCCGTCGTTCCACAAAATCGCAGGCCGCAACGGCTTACGATCTTTGCCTAGCACGACCGCACCGTGCATCTGACCGGATAATCCGATTGCCAGCACGCCGGCAAAACCTTGGTCAAGCTTGCCGCGCAACGCCAGCAGCGCCTTTTGCAACGCCTGCCACCAGTCGTCGGGATTTTGTTCGCTCCAGTAATCCGCCTGCGACTGTACCGTCAACGGTTCGGTAACAGTGGCGAGCTGATCAAAATTTGCGGACAAAGCGACAAGCTTTAGCCCGGAGGTGCCAAGATCAATCCCTAAATACATCTCAACAAATAATTTAGCAGAAAAACACTGTCATATGCGCATACCAATAATTATTGGTGGAGCCAAGGGGAGTCGAACCCCTCACCTTCTGGATGCAAACCAGATGCTCTACCAGATGAGCTATGGCCCCTGCTATGGTGATGCGCTGTTGCATACCGTCAGTCTATGTATTTTATGAGTTTCAGCTTGTCAAAATAGGTTTGTTATGGCAGATGATTATTCGAAGCCACGCTTGATTATCATAACCATTGCTCCTGCCAAAGTATTGCAATGCCACAATGCGATAGCGCATAAAACTTACCATCGCTAACATAGGGCGTTATTCACCAAATCAATATCAATGCATACAATAGGGCGCAAGCTATGACCACCAAAGACGATCACCAGCTGCGAATCGCAATCATCTCCACCTGTCGGCAGATGAACAATCTAGGTATCAATCAAGGCACCTCTGGCAACGTCAGCGCCAGGGTGGACGGCGGCTTGTTGATTTCGCCTTCAGCGGTGCCGTATGACCAGATGGAGCCTGTTGATATCGTGTATATCGATGATGCCGGCAACCACGAAGCGCGCACCGACAGTCATATCGCTTCGACCGAATGGCGTTTTCATCTGGATATCCTAAATTCACGCGCTGATATAGACGCGGTGGTGCATTGTCATTCGATGTTCGCGACCATTTTGTCAACCCGCCGGCAATCGATTCCCGCCTTACATTACATGATCGCAGCGACCGGCGCATCGCAGGTGCGTTGCGCCAAATACGCGACCTACGGCACCGCTGAGCTTTCCGCCAACGCGCTAGAAGCACTAGCGGGCAGCGATGCATGCTTGCTGGCTAATCACGGGACTATCAGTGTCGGGGCCGATCTTACCAAGGCGTTGTGGCTTGCCAATGAAGTTGAAACGCTTGCCAAGCAATATGTGTTCGCCACTTTGTTGGGCGGCGCGGAAATTCTTTCCGACGAAGAAATTGAACGGGTTAAAGTTAAGTTCAAAGATTACGGTATCAAGTCGTAAAACACAAAAATAGCACCTGCGAAAGAAGGTGCAAATTGCTCTCTTATAATTACTTTGCATGATTGGCAAACTGGATTTATAAAGAGGTAATCACGATGAAAACTATCAAAGGACCCGCACTGTTTTTAGCCCAATTTGCCGGCGATGACGCACCTTTTAACAATTGGGACAACATCACGCGATGGGCCGCCGAATGCGGCTACATCGGGGTGCAGGTGCCAACTTGGGACGCGCGCTTGATTGATCTTGCCACCGCCGCGAAATCGCAGGACTATTGCGATGAATTCAAAGGAGTTGCGCAAAACAACGGCGTCGAAATAACCGAGCTTTCTAGTCATCTGCAAGGCCAGCTCGTTGCGGTGCATCCGGCTTATGATGCAGCTTTTGACGGTTTTGCCGCGCCGGAAGTGCGCGGTGCGCCAACCGAACGTCAAAAATGGGCGGTCGAGCAGGTTAAACAGGCGCTGAGCGCTTCGGCCAACTTGGGATTAAAAGCCCATGCGACGTTTTCCGGAGCGTTGGCTTGGCCTTATTTGTATCCATTTCCGCAACGTCCGGCGGGACTGATTGAAACCGCCTTTGACGAGCTGGCCAAGCGCTGGCGGCCAATTTTGGATCACGCCGACGAACGCGGAGTGGACGTGTGCTATGAAATTCATCCGGGCGAGGATTTGCATGACGGGATAACTTTCGAAATGTTTCTTGAACGGGTGCAAAACCATGGTCGCGCCAAAATGTTGTACGACCCGTCCCATTACCTGTTGCAGTGCTTGGATTACCTTGCCAACTTGGACATCTACGCCGAACGCATCGGTATGTTCCACGTCAAAGACGCGGAGTTTCGTCCAACCGGGCGTCAAGGGGTATATTCGGGTTATCAAAGCTGGGTTGATCGCGCCGGACGCTTCCGATCTTTGGGTGATGGCCAAATTGATTTCAAAGCGATTTTTTCCAAACTCGCGGCGATGGACTTTGACGGCTGGGCGGTGGTCGAATGGGAATGTTGTCTGAAACACCCTGAGGACGGTGCCCGCGAAGGCGCGGTTTTTGTCCGCGACCATATCATTCGCGTGACCGAACACGCCTTTGACGACTTTGCCGACAGCGGCGCCGATGATGAGGCCAACCGCAAAGCGCTTGGAATTTAGGAGAAGCTGTGATGGCTGACGAGTACACGCCTGCGCTTAGGCTGGGCATGGTCGGTGGCGGCCGGGACGCGTTTATCGGCGCGGTCCACCGTATGGCGGCGCGCCTGGATAACAAGTTCGAGCTGGTGGCCGGCGCCTTATCTTCCACGCCGGACAAGGCGCTTGCCTCAGGGCGCGATTTGGGCTTGGACGAAAAGCGCATCTACCACGATTACAAGGAAATGGCGATTCGTGAAGCGCGGCTTGCCACCGGAATCGAGGTGGTGGCAATCGTTACCCCCAATCACCTGCATGCGCCGATCGCGCTTGAATTTTTGCGCCGCAAAATTCATGTCATTTGCGATAAACCGCTTACCGCGACGATGGCGCAAGCCAAAAAGCTTTACGCCGCGGCCAAAAAAGCCGAAGCCTTGTTCGTGTTGACGCATAACTATACCGGGTATCCGCTGGTAAGGACGGCGCGGGAGATGGTCGCCGCCGGGGATTTGGGTGACATCAGGGTGGTACAGGTGGAATATCCTCAAGACTGGCTGAGCGAACAAATTGAAGACAGCGGGCACAAGCAGGCGGCGTGGCGAGTTGATCCGGAGCGTTCCGGGGCCGGCGGGTGCATCGGCGATATCGGAACCCATGCCTATAACCTGGCGCGCTTTGTAACTCAGCTCAAGCTTGACAGCTTGTTCGCGGATCTGAGCAGCTTTGGCGCCGGCCGCAAGGTTGACGATAACGCCAACGTGATGTTGCGTTTTGTCGGCGGCGCCACCGGCATGCTGTGGTCGAGTCAGGTTGCGCCGGGCAATGAAAACGCGTTGCGATTGCGGGTTTACGGCACCAAAGCGGGCCTAAGCTGGGAGCAAGAACATCCCAATCAGCTGTGGTTCGCGCCGTTGGGCGAACCCAAGCGGATGATTTGCCGCGGTAATGCCGGCAGTGGCGCGGCGGCAGGCCGCATAACCCGACTTCCTCCCGGTCATCCGGAAGGTTATGTTGAAGCCTTTGCGACGATCTACAACGAAGCTGCCGCCGCGATCGAGGCATTCAAACAAGGAGCTGCCGTTGAGCCGGAAGTGGATTTTCCGGGGATCGACGACGGATTGGAGGGCGTGGCGTTCATTGATGCGTGCGTGCGTTCGTCCAAATCCGGCGGACGCTGGTTAAAACTGGGTATTTGAACGTGGCGCGGCACGCAAGAAGGCTAAATTGACGCGACTTATCAAATCCGGCGGCTGACAGGAACAAGATACTGCAAGATACTGACGCGATTGCGGCAGGGTTGCCTGAAGCCGGCAAAATTGAACTGGCCTGCGGTATCGGCAATCCGGATGCCGATTACGCTAAGACCCGACATAACGCCGGCAAATGGTTGCTTGACTTGCTTGCGCAAAGCGCCGAGGAACAGTTCAAACCGTTGCGCGATTTCGCCGCGCTAACCGCCGGCACCAAGCAATCCATGTGGCTGGCCAAAACCACCTGCCACATGAATCAAAGCGGCACCCCGGTAGGGCAGTTGCTGCGCTATTTGCAAGTTGCGCCGGCCAACTTGCTGATCGTCCACGACGAACTTGATTTGGCCCCGGGCTTGGCGCGGTTCAAGTTCGGCGGAGGCTTGGCCGGCCATAACGGTTTGAGTGATATCGTCAAGTTGTTGGGCACCCGAGATTTTTGGCGGTTGCGGATCGGCATCGGCAAACCGGATACCGTTGACGCGCCGGATGCTGACGGTTTCAAACAACAAGATACGACATCTTGGGTGCTAGGCGCGCCGGATGTCAAACAGCAGCAGATGATCGACGCGACGCTGACCAAGTTGGTTGCCGATTGGCATCATGTGCAAGCCGGAAGGATGGACACGATGATGCGCCACACCCACGTCGGCTGAGCGCAACTTGTAATTCATGGCTTTACATTGCGGGATCATAGGCTTGCCCAATGTCGGCAAGTCGAGTTTGTTTAACGCGCTGACCAAGATTTCGATCGCGGCGGAAAACTATCCGTTTTGCACGATTGAACCCAATGTCGGAGTGGTTCCATTGGCCGACGAGCGTTTAGATAAGCTGGCCGCGTTGGCCGCTTCGGCGCAGATCATTCCGGCCAAAGTGCATTTTGTGGATATCGCCGGGCTAGTCAGCGGCGCGGCGGACGGCGAAGGCTTGGGCAACAAATTTTTAGCCCATATCCGCGAAGCTGACGGTTTGATTCACGTGCTGCGTTGTTTTGACGACGATAACATAGTGCATGTCGCCGGCAAGGTTGATCCGCTGGTTGACGCCCAGGCGGTCGAACTGGAGCTTGCGCTGGCGGATCTGGCCACGGCAGCGCGCGCCCGCGAGAAGGTTATCCGGTTGGCGCGCTCCGGCGATAAGCAGGCCGTAAAGCGGGTTGAAGTTTTAGACCGGCTGATTGAATGTCTGGATCAAGGCGGCGTGGTGGGCGGACTGAACTTGGAAGAAGAAGGCGCCGCATTAGTCAAAGAACTGGGATTACTTACCGCCAAGCCGATGCTGTACTGCGCAAATTTGGGCGACGAGGATACGCCGCAAACTAGTGGTCACTACGCGGCGCTGTCACAGCACGCCCAAGCGGCCGGTGCCGGAGTCGTGGCGATTAAAGCCAGACTCGAAGCTGAATTGAGCGAACTCGATGAGCAAGAGCAAGCTGAGATGCTAGCCGCGCTAGGTATGAACGAAACCGGCCTGCAACGCCTGGCCAAAGAGGTGTATCGGCTGTTGGGGCTGGAAACATTTTTCACCGTCGGCCCCAAAGAAGCGCGAGCATGGGAATTTCGCGCGGGTATTGACGCCGCTAGCGCGGCGGGAATAATTCATACGGATATGCAACGCGGATTTATCCGTGCTGAAACTATCAGCTATGAAGACTATGTTGCCCTAGGCGGAGAAAACGCTTGTCGCGGCGCCGGAAAGTTGCGCTTGGAAGGGCGCGATTACGTGGTGCAAGACGGCGATGTGTTGCACTTTCGCTTTAATGTGTAACTTGTCTTATAAAATAATACGGCAAAGAGGAACTTGGTAGCTATGGATAACGAAGAACCTATCGAAAATGAAGGGCAGCCAGCTGTCCCGGACACCGAGCATCATCAAGCTGATCCTAATAAACCTCAGGTAGGCCAGCAGGTAAAGCTCAAGGGAGGTAAAAAACTCTCAGGTGGCCCTGCGCAACGGGCAATGAAGCAACCGCCACGGGTGGCCGCCGCAGGTTCGCGTGTGCCGAGCAAAGAAGGAGAGGCATCGGCGGCACCGATCGCCCAGCCTAAGCTCAAAGGCGGTAAGGCGCTAGCTTCAGGCCCTGCGCAACGGGCCATGAAGCAACCGCCGCGCGTTGCCGCCGCGGGAATGCGGGCACCAGAAGGCGTGATGCCTGACCTTGAGAAAGCCAAAGAAGAGTTGGCCGGCGATGCAGCGGGGCTTGCCCCGCCGCCAATTACCCCTGCGGCACCGCCAGTTGCAACCGAGCAGCAGGCTCCTGATCCGGTTATACAGTTTGCGGAGCAACAACAAGCTCCGGTGGCGGATCCGGTTGAACAGTTCGCGGCGCAACAGCAAGCTCCGGCTGCGGTGGATCCGGTTGAACAGTTCGCGGCCCAACAACAAGTTCCGGCTGCGGTGGATCCGGTTGAACAGTTCGCGGCGCAACAGCAAGCTCCGGCTGCGGTGGATCCGGTTGAACAGTTCGCGGCGCAACAGCAAGCTCCGGCTGCGGTGGATCCGGTTGAACAGTTCGCGGCCCAACAACAAGTTCCGGCTGCGGTGGATCCGGTTGAACAGTTCGCGGCGCAACAGCAAGCTCCGGCTGCGGTGGATCCGGTTGAACAGT
>JAZHEJ010000026.1:0-7265 GCA_036679665.1 Candidatus Tethybacter castellensis
GTTTGACGCCGCGGTGGGATTTGGCGGCTACCGCGAGTCCGGCTTCGGCCGCGAAGGAGGGTTTGAAGGAGCGCTCGAATATTTGCGCCCGCGTACCCAAGGCCCGCGCAAGTTGCGTGCGACTGCGCCTCCGGTTGCGCCTAATGCAACGGCCGGCGACATGGTCGCCAAAATCGATCGTACCGCCAAGCAATTCATCGGCGGACGGCAGTGTCGCCCGGACGGCGGCTACAGCTACCCGGTCTATGGTCGAAAGGGCGCTTTTTTGGGCGAGGCCGCGCTTGGCAATCGCAAGGATATCCGCAACGCGGTGGAAAGCGCGCGTAACGCGGTTGCGTGGACTCGTGCCACCACTTACGCGCGTAGCCAAATTATGTACTACATGGCCGAAAACCTGTCGGCTCGCGCCGGCGAATTCGCCAACCGCCTAAAGCAGATGACCGGAGTTTTGCCAACGGTGGCTGAACGCGAAGTTGCGGTGTCGATCGAGCGCCTGTTTTGCTATGCGGCATGGGCGGACAAGTTTGAAGGTAGGATCCACAGTCCGCCGGTCCGTGGCGTTGCGCTGGCGATGCGCGAACCATTGGGGGTTGTCGGCGTGTTGTGCCCGCCAGAAGCGCCGTTATTGGCTTTTATCAGTCTGATCGCCCCGTTGCTGGCGACCGGGAATCGGGTTGTGGCGATTCCAAGCGAACGCCATCCTTTAGTTGCGACCGATTATTATCAGGTGGTGGAAACTTCCGATTTGCCAGCCGGCGCGCTTAATGTGATTACCGGCAAAACCGACGATCTGTTACCCACATTGGCTGAACACTTGGATGTTGACGGGATATGGGTGTGTGGTACAGCGGCGCAGAGCGCCCAAGTTGAATTGCTGTCTGTGGGCAATCTTAAACGCGTGTTTGCGGACCACGGAGTGCGGCGGGACTGGACTGCCGCGCGCGAAGAAGGTGAAGTTATGCTCCACCGCGCCGTCCAAGTCAAAAACATCTGGATTCCTTATGGCGAATGAAACCCGACAACGACAGGCTGTCGTAAAGCGCAACACTTCAGAAACCCGCATCGGATTGGAACTTGATCTTGCCGGCGGACCAAGCGAGATTGCGACCGGGATCGGTTTTTTCGACCATATGCTTGAGCAGATCGCTCGTCATGCTGACATAATGCTCAAGTTGCACGTTAGCGGCGACCTTAAGGTTGATATGCACCATACCGTCGAAGATACCGGCATCTCGTTGGGACAGGCACTGAGCGAGGCGTTAGGCGATAAGGCCGGCATCCGGCGCTTCGGCTGCGCGATTGCTCCGCTTGATGAGGCTCTGGCCCGCGTCGTGGTCGATTTGTCCGGCCGGCCGGGATTGTTTTACCGCGCAGAATTTTCCCGCCCTAAAGTCGGTGAACTGGAAGCGCAGCTGGTGCGGGAATTTTTCCAGGGACTGGCCAACGAAGCCAAAGCTACCATCCATATTGATTTGCTTGAGGGGGAAAATACCCACCATCAGGTCGAGGCGATTTTTAAGGCGTTCGCGCTGGCGTTGCGCCACGCTAGCGAAATCGACGCGACCAGACAGGATATACCGTCTACCAAAGGCGCACTTTGAGTAGCGCATCGCCGGCACGTCGTCGCCGGATCGCGGTGGTCGACTGCGGTCTGGGAAATATCCATTCGCTACTAGGGTGTCTGGCGAGAATAGCTCCGCACGACCAAATCGACTTTACCGCCCGGCCGCGGCAAATCGCTACGGCTGACGGAATATTCTTGCCCGGCGACGGCTCTTTTAGTGCCTGTGTTGCGGGTATCGACGCGCGTGGCTTGCGTAAAACGCTGATTAAAGCCGCGCAAACCAAACCGTTTTTCGGTATCTGCGTCGGTATGCAGGTACTGTTCGAAGCGAGCGAAGAGGGCCCGGGTCAAGGACTTGGAGTACTGCCCGGGACAGTCGAAAAATTTCCGCCGGCCAACGGGGCAAAGATCCCGTTGATGGGCTGGCTGGACGTGAAGGCAAGCAGACCTACTAATCTAACTGAAGGACTAAATGCTCAAGAGTGGTTTTATTTTTTAAACAGCTACTGCGTTAAGGCATCACATGAGCTGACCGTGCTTGATGCCAGCCACACCTGCAAATTTGCCGCGGCAGTGGCGCACGGCACATTGTTCGCCACGCAGTTTCATCCCGAGAAAAGCTCATCTCCCGGAGTTGGTTTGCTTGAGCGCTTCGTTACACAGATCAGCTACAAACCTTAGTCCGCGGCCACGCAACCTAGCAACTCGTTAATTTCATATAAGGATAACAGTCGCTTTAACTTGTCGGGTAGGTTGACAAACCGCACTTCGCAGTTGTTGACTTGAGTGCGCCGCTTGAAACGCAGCATCAGCAATACGCAACTTGAATCGACCTTGGTTATTTTTTGAAAATCGACCGTCACCTTACCGTTGAGAGGCAGTTTTTCAACCCAGCTATTAAACTCTTCCGGCTGATCGATAGTGACCTCTCCGGTAATCATCAGCGTGTTGTCAGTCACATTTTGCCCCGTGGCAAGATCAACGGTTGCGCAGAAGCCCGATTAGCCCATCGATACCATCTTTACGCACGATACCGTTGAATTGGCGACGGTAATTGCTAAGCAAGCTGACTTTTTCGATTTTGACGTCAACAATATCCCAGCGCTCATTTTGTTCCTTGAGCAGATATTCGATCTCCACTACTTTGTCGGCGTCGGTGATCTGTACTGTAACCCGTACCGAACCGTCTTTAAGTTCTTCAGCAGGTAGATACTCAATCTGCTGGTTGGTGAATTTAGACAACGCCGCAGCGTAAGTTTTCTCTAACAACCGCTTAAACAAATTTTCGACTTCTGCTCGTTGCTCATCATTGGTGGTGCGCCAATGTTTGCCCAGCGCTTGGCGGGTTATCAGCATGAAATTAAACTGGGGTGAAAGATATTCTTGGATCACGCCAAGAGCGGAGGATTGGTCAAGTTGGTCGGTGCTGCGCAACTTGACCAATGATTCCAAGGTCTGATGCGAAGCGTCGACTAGCTCAGCTTGCTTGATTTCGTAGGTTTCAGCACCAACAGCCGGCAAGGCGAACAACCAACATGCCAATAAGCTTACAACATAAATTTTCATTCTTCCGCCGCCTTATCAAATAGAAATTTGCTGATCAGATCTTCAAGTATGATCGCTGAATTGCCGGTTACCAGATCGCCGTCGCCAAGCAATTCGTCAGCGCCTCCGGCTTCAATATTGACATACTGATCGCCGAGCAGGTTGGTGGACACCACCGAAAAAATTGAATCCGCCGGGAACTGGTAGCCGGTTTCGATGTCCAACTGCGCGACAGCCTCGTAATTATCCTGATCTAATGAAAGGTCGGTTATTCTACCGACGACTATGCCGGAGCTTTTAACCGGCGATCGGCTACGCAGTCCGCCAATGTTTTCAAACGAAACGTTCAACGTGTAGGTGTCAAGTGATCCGGCACGGGTAAGATTAGCTGCTCGTAGAGCTAAAAAAGCCAAGCTTGCGATGGCGAGAATCACCAGCAGTCCGGCTCCTAGATCAACTTTATCTCTTTCCATATTTATTTCTCATAAGCGTGAGGGTTAATTATCTACGAAAAACGAGGTGATAATAAAGTCGAAGCCGAGAATCACCAAAGAAGCGAACACCACGGTGCGGGTGGTGGCGCGTGCCACGCCCTCGGCGGTGGGGTGGGCCACATAACCTTGGAACAGTGCGATCAGGTTGGCGAAGATCGCAAACACGAAGCTTTTGAAAAGACCTTCGGTGAAATCGCCGTAGAAACTGGTTAGACGTTGCATGTTACTCCAGAAAAATCCTTCGTCAAGGCCAATCTGAATTACCGCCATGAAATAAGTGCCCATAATAGACACTCCGAGCATCACGATGGTAAGCAGCGGCAGGCTGATAAGACCGGCGATAAAGCGCGGGGCGATTTCCTGCTTGATCGGGTCAACCCCCATGACTTCCATCGCGGCAATCTGTTCAGAGGCGCGTTTGAGTCCGATCGCGGCGGTTATTGAGGTGCAGGCGCTGCCGATATACAACAAAGCGGTAAGAACCGGCCCGAGCTCGCGAAACAAAGTAAGCGCCGCCGCGGCACCGACAAGTTGGGTTTGACCATAACGATCAAGAATGGTATAAAACTGTATGCCGAGCACAAAACCGATGAAAGCGCCGGACACGATCACGATCGGCAAAGACAAAGTGCCGAGCGTAAAGATTTGGACCCAGATCAACGAAAACGAGCGCAACGCGCTGGGGATGCGCAACATTACCATCAACGAAAACCGCAGCACCATGCCGATGTCGTATACCGACTCGACCAATGGCCAGCCTAGGCGGCGGATGCGTGCCAACGTGCCGTAACGCCGTCGCGATTTGCCAAGTTGTTCGTTCCCGGGCATATTGGCGGTAAGTTAGCGCGCCAAGCGCAAGTCTTTTGCCAGACTCCCGCCCGGCATATGAAACGGCAACGGTCCGTCGGCTTTGGCATTGACGAACTGGTCAATCAGCGGTTCTTGTGACGCGCTCATTTGAGCCGGGGTACCGGAGCTTATAACCTCGCCCTGCCACAACAGGTAAATCAAGTCGGCGATCTGAAAAGTTTCCGGCACGTCGTGGGTGATGATGATCGAAGTGGCCCCGAGAGCGTTATTTAGATCTTTAATCAACTTGGCGATTATAGTGCGTGATACCGGATCTAGACCGGAGAACGGCTCATCGTAAAGCAAAATATGCGGATCCAAAGCCATGGCCCGCGCCAGCGCCACCCGGCGCTGCTGACCGCCTGACAGTTCGGACGGAAAGCGCGTCGCCACCGCGCGCAAACCGACCGCATGCAGTTTCAACAGTACCATATCGTGGATGGTTGACATGGTAAGTTTGGTGTGTTTGTGCAACGGGAACGCGACGTTGTCAGCGACCGACATGTCGGTGAACAAGCCCGAAAACTGAAATAGCATGCCTAATTTACGGCGCATCTTGTATAACTGTTTCTGATTTAGCTTCGCAACATATTCGCCGTCAACAATAACCTCGGATCCTTCGGGTACGGGGAACTGGCCGGTAATCAGCCTGAGGATGGTGGTTTTTCCGCTACCTGAGCCGCCCATCAACGCCACGATCGAACCGCGCGGCGCCTGCATATTTACCCCTGACAACACGCGGACATTACGCCGCGGATAGTTGAAATATAGATTATTCAGTTCGACCGCATTGTCATTCATGCCTAACATTATCTTTTAATGTTGCAGCTATTGCAAAAAACGTACAATTGCCATCATGGCGCAACCGATTGTTTTGGACCAATTTGGAACTGCTGATGCGGTTTTAGGATTGAGGCGCAAACCAAAAAGCGCTCCCGTACGCTACGCGCCAATTATGGATGACCCGAGATGTATGTCATGGCAGCGCAAACGGTGCGGTAACGTTGCATAGTGGTGTCAAATCGTCTGGCAGAAATATGCGACGCTCAAGCCGACGCGGTCGCCGCGGCTAGCGCACTGCACCCGCTAGAAGAGCTTAAAACCGTTTGCGCAGCTAAGAGGTCGCCGCGTGATTTCACAGCTGCTTTGAAAGCCAAAGCGGCTTCGGATTGTCTGGCGGTCATAAGCGAAGCCAAGCGTCAAAGTCCTAGTGCGGGTATGATTGTTTCCAACTATGATCCGGTAGCCTGCGCCCGTGGCTATGAGGCGGCAGGAGCAGCTTGCCTGTCGGTGTTAACCAACACGCGATATTTTGGCGGTAGCATCGAAGATCTGCGCGCGACGCGCGCTGCTAGTGCGCTGCCGGTGTTGCGCAAAGATTTCATAATTGACCCGTGGCAAGTATACGAAACCAGAGTGATCGGCGCTGACTGTATATTATTGATCGCCGCTATTTTAAATAAAAAAACACTGGTTGAATTGGCCGAACTTGGTCGAAGTCTTGGACTTGCGGTGCTGGTGGAGGTTCACGATAAAAGCGAAATTCCAACAGCACTGGCTACCGGTTCTGATCTGATTGGAGTCAACAACCGTAATCTTGAGACGCTCGATACCGATATTGAAGCAGGTGCGCGGCTCGTCGCACAGCTAGCTGATTCGGGACGCACGATAGTTGCTGAAAGTGCGATCAGCAACGCCACGGATGCGGCGCGTATGCTTGATGCCGGAGCCACGGCTATCTTAGTCGGTGAAGCTTTGTTGCGTTCCGATGACGTGGCAGGTAAGCTAAAGGAACTTGCCCGACCACGTAATAACGGATTAAAACAAGACTGAACGGATTTACTTTTTTCAACATTTTGAATTCGTCGGCATAGCGCGACGCGCGGTTGTTTAGTTAGTGGCGAAACCTCAGCTACAGTCTCGCTTTATCACCAGTTTGGTTGGTAAAACGTAGCCGCTAACGATTGCGCGCAACCACAAAATAATTAACCGCATCTAGAGCTAGGCGGCTATCCTACCGTCCGCGATGGCAAGCGCATCTGCGAACTGGTAATCTTTGGCACAAATACCGAAGCGTTAAACCAAACTTTGCAAGAACTGTCCGTGCTGCTTGATAAGCTTTGCATACCCCGCCAAGTAACTGGTCGGTGTAAAAAAACAATGATGTTTTATAACTTTCAATTTGCATTCACTATCGGTTGGAAAACTGTACAATACTAAAGAGTATGAATTTAGTCATGAACAAGGATTTCTCCCCCCCCCCTTTAAAAAGCAAGCAAGTAAAACTTCGTTTGTTAGCGGCGACGTTCGCTCTACTGTGCGTAATGGGCGTGAGCGAGGCGGTGCGGGCTCAGTCTGCGGCCATTGACGAAGCAAGGTACGACCCTACGACAGATAGCATAATTGCGCGGGTTAGTTTCACATTTACTGGATCTTTCACCTCTGTTGAATTAGCAGTAAATGCAGATGATCAATTGGGTTTTGATTCAGGTGCAAATCGTATTTTCAGAAATCAAATTGCTCAAGTAACTTGCATGTCAGACACAAATACTTTGACTGCCGTATGTACGGTCAACGTTGGCAACGAAAACACATTTCCCAGGGAACAAACTTACAGGCTTAATGCGGCTGTGTTTTATTTTGATGGCTGCCCAGATGCAGATATTTCAAGAACAGTCACTGTGGACATTCCGGCTCCACCACCGCCACCGCCGGAAAACAACCCCGCGACGACCAAAAGTTTGTTGAGCGATGTGGGCCAAAACCTGGCCAGTCAACTTGTCGACATCGTCGGCGATCATCTGGCGGCCCCG
>JAZHEJ010000027.1:0-6730 GCA_036679665.1 Candidatus Tethybacter castellensis
GAATGTAGTTCAGATGGCGAAAGCGGTGCTGCGCAACGGTGCGACACTTGACGGTGCGTACCTGAGTCGGATCGGCTCTGCCCGCGGCGCGGCGGCATCGATATGCGCCTTGATGCGCACGTCGGTGAACCCGACCGGTTTTTCCGAAGTATCGCCCACGCCCCACACCGAAGTAATGTTGATATCTGCTTCAAGCTCAAGCTCAAGCTTGGAGATCACAATACCGCGGTCTACCGCGTTGGCGTGGATGCCCACCGAAATGCACGTGCCCAATGCGGCTAGCGCAGCTTCGGACGGATTCGGTGCGGTATCGTCGCCTAGCAGCGCCGGCGGCTCGTCCACCACATGCGCCGGCAGGTTGCGAATGTAGTTCAGATGGCGAAAGCGGTGCTGCGCAACGGTGCGACACTTGACGGTGCGTACCTGAGTCGGATCGGCTTTGCCCTTTTCGGCCAAAGCGGATAGCCCAGCTTTGTCAATCGGGTCTAGCGGTACAGAAATTTTGTCATTTTTGTCATTCATGGGATTGCTCCTAAAGTAAGGTTGGCGCTAGTACTTTTCTAGCTCGTTGCGTGCCACGCCCAGCGACGAACCAGCATGTGCATTATCGTATCAAGTGCCAAGCCGACGATGCCGATTGCCAGCACCATCGCTGCAAGGCGATCGTATTCCAGCGCGTCGCGCGCATCATTAAGCGAGTAACCCAGGCCGGAAGTTACGCCGAGCAGCTCAGCCGGCACCAATACTATCCACGCTACACCCAACGCCTGACGCAGCCCGGCGAATACGTCTTGGGCGATCGCAGGAAGCACGAAGTCGCGCAGCATGGCAAATCTGCCGGCGCCTAGGTTGACTGCCAGCTCGAACCACTCGGGGTTGAAGCGCCGGATCGCGCCGGCGACCGCGAACAGGACCGGCCACAACGCCGCGGCGCTGATGATGAAAATGATCGCACCGTCCCAGGTGTCAAAGGCGATGATCGCAACCGGCATCCACGCTAGCGGACTAACCATGCGCAGCAATTGAAACGGAATATGGGTTACAGTGCGCAGACGGCCGATCAGACCCACCGCAACGCCGAGTGCAACCCCGACCACTCCGGCTAGCGCTAGTCCCGCGCCGACTCGGCCCAAGCTCGCGGTCAAGTGTACGAACAGCGATCCATCCGCGACCGCCGCCGCTAACTCCGGCAGCGCGTGGCGCGGTGCCATCTCGGCAAACGCAACAAGATCCGGATCAAAAACCATCAGCCAACTAAGCAGCTGCCAGATCGCAAGCAAAGCGGCAAGCCCAACGCTACCTTGCACCACGCCGGCACGTAGCGCCATGCGCGGCCAAACAATTATCACCGTACGCAATGCCACGATCACAACACGACCACCTCCTCACGGACAAACGGGTTATCCGGATCTACGCCCGGGCCGGCTAGCCATTCTGGATGAGCAGACAGCGCGTTGGCAACTAGCTCGTAGTCAACTAAGTCCGCAGCGATAAAGTCCGGATCAAGCCCGGACAGAAACCCAGCGTCCGAGCCGCCGATGGTACGGCGCATTTCGCGCACTAGCAGCTTCGTCGCGCTCGGATACGGATACGGCGCAAAATCAATCCGCCCGTTACCCCATTGGCTAGCATGTCGCACCGCGCCGGAATCGCGGTACTCAGGTACTTCGTAGTGAGTCATCGCGCGCAGCACCACTTCACCTGGTACCGGCAGCAGCCCTTCGCCGTCGCGCGACAGCAAGCCGGCGACCTTAGCCTTGTTGGCCGAAGCGTATGCCGAAGCGCGCACCACCGCATTAATAACTTTCTGCGCCCATTCTCGCCGGCCGTTAAGATCGGCCTCGTGCATCGTTACCACACAGCACGGATGGTTCTTCCAGATGTCGCCGGTAAAGCGCAGCACCCTGCCGCCGGCTCTGAGTTCGCCAAGCGCATTGAACGGTTCAGCGACGATGTAGCCGTCGATCTTGCGCGCCGCCAATGCCGCGGGCATCTCCGGCGGAGGCAATACTTGTAGATTGACCTCGTTAGCGGCAAGCTGTTCACCTTGGGATTTGATCACTGGGCGCAGCCCGGCGCTACGTAGTGCCATCTGCAGCACGATGTTGTGCATCGAGTACCAAAATGGCACCGCAACCTGTCGCCCGCCGCAATCGGCGAACGAACCGATCCCGGTTTTGCCGCCGACTACCAATGCGGAACCGTTGGTATGACACCAGGCCGCAACCTTAACCGGCACTTTATTGTTGTAGCGCATCCAGATCGGAATCGGCTTAAGCAGATGCACTAAATTGAAATCGTGGTTCGCGAAGCTTTCCACTAGCGCCGGCCATGAGCGGATCAAAGTCGGCCGCGGCGCCTCAAGGCCCTCGTCGGCAAAATAGCCCAGCGCCCACGCCACTAGCAGCGGGGTCGCGTCGGTGATCGGCAGATAGCCGATTCGCACTATCGCGTCATCAGCCGCGGCCACGGTACGTCCGCCAAGCAGCGTCGCTAATGCGCCGCCAGCAAGCATATCAAGCGCGGTGCGCCGCGTCATGCTCCCCGGTAGGTACCCGACCCGGTCGGTAGCGTCGTTATCGCCTAAATCAGTGCACATACAATGTTGTTTAGTTGTGTAGCGCGGCAACGTTGCGGGGCCGCCAGGACACCGGTGATAATGAGCCTAGCTCCTCCATCGACAGGATCCGACCACCAAACGCGGTCGCCTCGTCGTACTGGTGGGTAACTAGCACAATCGGCATTTTGCGCGCCTCGGCAGTTTTGAGTACCAAGTAGCGCAAGCCCGCGCGCAGCTCGATGTCAAGCGCGGAAAAAGGCTCGTCCAAAAGCAGCGCGTCAGGACACATCGCCATCGTGCGCGCTAGCGCGGCGCGCTGGCGCTGGCCGCCGGACAGTTCGTGGACCCGCCGCCCGCCAAGGCCGGCAAGGCCCACCTGCTCAAGCAGCACGCCGGCTTGCACTTCGTTGCACTCGTGCTGGCTGTAGCGCCCGCCTAACGCGATATTTTGAGCGACGTTCAGCCACGGTAGCAGCATCGGGTGCTGGAACATCAACGCTAGACGCAACGCGCGGCCTTCAATTTTTGCGCGATGGATTTCGCCGTCGCACGGATCTTTAACCCCGGCGAGAATTTTCAATAGGGTGGATTTGCCCGAACCGCTCGGTCCTAGGATCGCGATGTTCTCGCCGGAATACACCGTAACCGACAGGTTGTCAAATACCGTTTCGCCAGCGTGATACGTGGCGGAAATTTTTTTTGCCTCAATAAGCTTCATAGTGTTGTCCCAACAGAAGCCGATTATATACCATATTGGCATAGAAATTTCTTTTTATATTCAAAAAAAGAATAGTCTTATATACCATATAAGAAAGAGGGGAACTATGAAACTACCCAAAAACATTGCCGCGTGCCTGTTGGCATCATCCTTAATGACGGCCGCGGTACATGCCGCAAAGCTGGAAGTAACCCACTGGTGGACTTTCGGCGGTGAAGCGGCCGCAGTGGGCGAACTCGCCAAAGCGTTCAACTCCAAGACTAGTCATAGCTGGACTAATGCTTGATTTGACCGACGTCGCCACGCGTGAAAACTGGCGCAACATCGTCCATCCAGTTTCGCTGCTTGACAGCTGCACCGTTGACGGCAAAGTCTACTGTGCGCCGGTAAACATCCATTCCTGGCAGTGGATCTGGCTGTCGCACGCCGTCTACCGCCGTGTACGTGAGTCTGCATACTGCTGTGCAGTTAATTCCTTTATGCCGTGACGAAAAAATACTTGCTACTGGAATACGCTATAGGCGTACTGGTGAAGCTGCAATTGGAGCAGACTTAGCTAATCGTGGCAATTTATGTTCTTTAGGCTAAAAACAAATTTGTTTGCGGATAAAACGCAAACAAATCGGTTTTTATAACCCATTGTTTTATATGGTTTTTTATTTTTTTTAGCCTTCAAAACTGCCATTTTTGCGGAATGGGCGCAAACAAATATTATCTGTCGCTAGCCCAGAACGGCACGTGTTTCATCGCTTCGTTTCGTACTTTGGATTCGTATCAATGAATTATGCCTATACCGTGGTTAAATGCGATGAGCTATTACTGCACACGGCAGTACTAAATATCACACTCGAGCAAAGTGCACGTAGGCCAAGACAATGACCATGAACAATTATCAGCGTGCATTCGGTGCCGGCAAACCAGTGATCGGCATGAAGCATTTCGGAGCCCTGCCTGGCACTCCTTTGTATGACGAGACCGTCGTGAAACCGGCCTGCTTGATGCCGAGTCAATTAATTCTGATTCGGGGCAATAGGCATATAAGCCCCATAAAAAGTGTAGTGCTTTAATCAAGTGGATCATCGAAACTGGATTAGAAACATATCAGCAGCCAGAACGCTTTCCTATTATCAAAGTTGAAGAGATTGAATTGATTGTCTGGATAGCAATAAAAGCAAAAAATTAAAAAATTGCAATTGAAATAAAGCTTTTATCGCAAAAAAACATTTTTTACTTTGGAAACTTATAGTATTAAGCCAACCATTCATAATTTGCTGCGCTAACAAACATTTATTTTTGGTAACCTGTTCCAACTATAAGACAGTTGTCATTCAGTCAGTAAACTAGCTTCATTTTTTCGCCTACCCTTTGCTACGCCATCGAACTTGGCGTTGCTTTAGCTTACGACAGTTATTTTTGCTTAACCAAGAAGGGTACTAAATTGCGCAGGTTGGAACGCCATATTATTGTTTGGCGCACCACTTGGGCAACCAGTCGCCATGAGCTTCAATAAGCTTATCGACCAGCTCCCAGATCTTATCCAAATCAAGTTCAGCGCCGGTGTGCGGATCCATCATCGCGGCGTGATAAATATGTTGCGGGTTCTCAGTCAGCAATGCGGCGACAACCAATTCTTGGACATTGATATTGCTTTTCATAATCGCCCCGAGTTGCGGCGGTAATTTCCCTATTGTCGACGGCTGGATCCCGTTGCGGTCAACCAGACACGGCACCTCGACCGCGCATCGGTCAGGAAGTGAACTAATATAGCCGCGATTAGATATGTTGCCGTAAATGACCGCGGGGCTACCGGTCCATTGCGCGTTGATGATCTCCGAAGCGTATTCGGAGCTGGCGGGTATTTCAATGCTATCAGAGCTGTCAAACTTTTCCAACTGGGCTTTCCACCGTTCAACTTGTTCGACACAACGCTTTGGCCATTCATCAAACGGAATCCCGAAGCGCTCAATAATATCGTCCCGACCGCGCTTGATAAACCATGGTACGTATTCGGCGAAATGCTCGCTGCTTTCAGTCGCAAAATATCCGAGCCTTTTCATCATCTCGTAGCGAACCCGATTCGGGCAACGCTCGTTGTGCTGATTTTCCGGCCTAGGATAAATACCTTGGGCATAGCCTGCTTGTAAATCCGGATATAAATCGCGCCGTTTGCCGTCCGCCGCGACCTGTTCGAACTTCAAAAAATAGGCCACATGATTGATGCCCGCGCTTAAATAACGAATCTGTTCCAACGGAATTTGCAAATCCGCGGCCAGTTCCCGGGAAGTGTTTTGGACCGAATGGCACAACCCGACCTGCTTGATGGAAGGATAGCGTTCAGCGATCGCCCAAGTGTTGATCGCCATCGGATTGACGTACTGTAACAGCAACGCGTCAGGACAGGACTTGGTCATCGCTTCGCACAACTCCCACAACTTAGGCACGGTGCGCAGTCCGCGCATGATACCGCCGATCCCCAACGTGTCGCCGACCGTCTGCCGGATCCCAAACTGTTTGGGTACTTCAAAATCGATAACCGTACACGGCTCGTAGCCGCCGATCTGAAACGCCACCACCACGAAATCCGCTCCGTCGACCGCGGACAAAAATTTGGTATGCGTCGAATAGCTGGCGTCTTTTGCCAAGGTGTCGATCAGCTTGACCATGATACGCTCGGACTCGGCAAGTCGAACCTCGTTGATATCCATCAACGCAAAATGACAATTTTGCAACGCGTCGCGTTGCAACACGTCACCGACAATATTTTTCATAAATACCGTCGAACCCGCTCCGATAAAAGCTATTTTCGGTTTTGCCGCCATGATGGTTAGGGCCTCCGGTTAAGCGTCTTTCCAGGACAAATCGGCGGTTTGACCGAGATTACAGCTATGCAAGTAGTTGTAAGTAAGCTAACCATACAGCGGATCATATAGTGCGTTAACCATTATAAACTTAGCCGCCATGCCATAACCCAACCTCAATTTGGATAGCACTTTGAAGCATGACGCGGAAGACCTTATGGGGATGAATTAGCGCGATGATCCGAATAATACTGTCATCAAAAAAGCGCCGCTTGGCGCCTATTTTGCCTAGGCGTCAAACATCGCCAAATTAGCGGTCGGTCATGATTTGTCGAAAGGCTGATAAAACTTCGCCAAAACATCAAACGCCTTCTTTTTGGTGGTTTTGTCCGCTTCAATCAGACCCTTGCGGTTCCAACCGCGTTGATATTGGTTCTGACGTCGCTCGGCGCGAAAATCATACAAAACCCACGGGGTAATGCCTTTAATATAAGGAATATCCCGGATAATTTGCAGCTGTCGCTCATAGACTTCGCACATATACTGTTCGGAGAAAAATCCGCGCGCCGGGGTGCCTGCGCCGCGCACCCCGTCCGCGCCGGTTTCGGTGATGATAACCGGCTTGGTAAGTTGCGAGTTGGCGAACACCGCAGC
>JAZHEJ010000028.1:0-6092 GCA_036679665.1 Candidatus Tethybacter castellensis
AAAATGCCGTGGCCTCGATGGTGGGTGGTAAACGTATCTTCGGTGTTCATTTCCGCGGCCACTCCGACCGCGGCCGCTTCTTCACCGATCGACAAGTGCAACATTGATCCGGCACTTTGCCCGCGCACAAATAATTCGCCAACCCGCTCTTCAAAAGTACGTATTTTGCGCATCGCAATGTACATATCAAGCATTTGGTCGTTGGGCGCCGATGCTTGCGCATCTTGTTTTGATGGCGACGATTTACTCATCGATATCTTTTATGAATAAAAGCTGCCGGCAAGTTTTGGTCTCATAGTCGTTAATTATCCATCTTTTTCAGCTAATTTAGGTCAGTTGGCGGCAACGCGGTGCGGTTTGCGATCCAGCTTGCGAGCGACTTTTGCTGCTTGGCGTTAAGCCGCAAACCCAGTTTGGTGCGCCGCCACAGAATATCTTCGGCAGTCTGCGCCCATTCGCGTTCAATCAACCACCGCACTTCGCGTTCATATAAATTCGCGCCGAAATCTTCACCTAGATCCGCAAGCTTGGTTGCGTCGGCGTAGACGTCAAACACTTCAGTTCCGTAGCGACGCATTAGGCTTTGCGCCCACAGTTCGTCGACAAACTGATAGCGTTCGCGTATGTTGTCAACCAGTTTTGCCAGTTCGTCGATCGCAAAGTCGCCGCCAGGCAACGGTACTTTGGCAGTCCACGCGGCGCCCATGTGCGGATAATAACCGCCCATTTTTTTCATCGCTTCTTCAGCAAGTCTGCGGTAAGTGGTAAGCTTGCCGCCAAACACGTTCAGCAACGGCAATTTATTTTGCTCATCATGTACCGATAACACATAGTCGCGAGTTGCCGTCGTGGCCGAAGACGCGCTGTTGTCATACAAAAGACGCACTCCGGCATAGGACCACACGATGTCTTCTTCGGTAACCTCGGTGTTGAAATAACCGTTGACCGCATCCAACAAATACTGTTGCTCTTCGGCGCTGCAGGTGGCGTTATCCGGCGAACCATCGTGATCTTGATCAGTGGTGCCGATCAAGGTGTAATCAACTTCATAAGGTATCGCAAAAATAATCCGTCCATCGTGCAATTGAAAAAAATACGGCTGATCGTGATCAAACAGCTTGCGTGTAACAATATGGCTACCACGCACTAACCGTATTTTTTTGGAGCTGGATTCAGTCAGGCGATCCTTTAATATTTCTCCAACCCAAGGCCCGCCGGCATTGATAATGCCCTTGACACGTACGTTGGATTGTTTTTGAGTGTGCGTGTCGCGTAGTTGCGCACGCCAGACGCCGTTTTCGCGTTGCGCGCTGACGCAGATGGTGCGGGGTTTGATCAACGCGCCGCGATTGGCCGCATCTTTGGCATTAAGCACAACCAAACGCGAATCCTCCACCCAGCAATCTGAATATTCGTATGCTTTGATAAAACGCGGCTGGAGCGCATTACCTGTTTTGTGAGTACGCAAATCAAGCGTTTTGGTACCAGGCAAAATCTCGCGTCCCCCTAGATGGTCGTAAATAAACAGACCGCTGCGAATCAGCAGTGGCGGCTGTTTACCGCGTAATAACGGCGCGACAAAGCGCAGTAATTTGCCAACTCCGGATTGGCCGCTGCTCAACGGTTGCTGCGGGTCAATGGGCAGCACAAAACGCAACGGCCATGCAATGTGAGGCATCGCGGTAAGTAGCGTTTCGCGTTCGATAAGCGCTTCGCGGACCAACCGGAATTCAAAATGCTCCAAATAACGCAAGCCGCCATGAAACAGCTTGGTTGACGACGATGATGTCGCCTGCGCAAGATCGTCTTTTTCGCACAGCATCACCTTCAAGCCGCGTCCCGCGGCGTCCCGCGCAATACCGCAACCGTTGATGCCACCTCCGATCACCAGCAGATCAAAAATTTTATCCGCCGCTGACGCGTCTTGTATATCCTCCATCACTTATTGCTACCGATAAAATAATTACTTTGCAGCGGCTATTAGCGCGACACGGTGATTCATTATCAACTTGTTATATTAAGACACAACTTGCTTGGCAAATCATGACCGAACTGTTTAGCACTATAACCTGTCCTGAATGCGGCAAAGCGCAACGGGAACAGATGCCCGTCAATGCTTGTCAATATTTCTACCAATGCACCGGCTGTAAAGTTTGGTTAAAGCCTCTAGGCAAAGACTGCTGTGTTTTTTGCTCCTATGGCGATAATCTGTGTCCGCCAGTCCAAAGCGACGCTGAAAAATGTTGCAACAGATAAGTAGCGGTATCTACAAGTCATAAGACTTGTTGTGATTACGGCTTGGTTGCTCATACTATGGTATCAACTTGGCTATATTCGCTGGCCGGCATTGTCAAACCAGTGGGTACGCCCCGATGCCGGCGCGAATGCCAGCTTGGCGCCTTTAGTAGCCGCAGTGGTATCGGCCAGTTTAACCGTGAATTGAATCCCGTCATCACCGACACAATGGGTCAGTATATGTTCGCCTAAATTTTCCATCACTTCAATTGTCCCCGTTAGCGGCGCGTTGTCTCCCTCAACCGGTATCAGATGTTCAGGGCGGATGCCAACTTTGTGCGCTTTGGTTCGTTGCGGTTCATCCAGCGCGACCGCGGACACAGGCAGCAAATTCATTTTCGGACTGCCAATAAACCCGGCCACAAATTCGTTGCCCGGAGTATTGTACAGTTCGATCGGCGTTCCGACCTGCTCGATATTACCGGCATTCATCACCACGATGCGATCAGCCAAAGTCATCGCCTCAACTTGATCGTGGGTTACATAAATCATCGTTGCGGTAAGCCGGTTATGCATTTTGGCAATTTCCAAGCGCGTTTGGGCGCGCAACGCGGCATCCAAATTAGACAGCGGCTCATCGAACAAAAACACTTTGGGATCGCGCACAATCGCGCGACCGATCGCGACGCGTTGACGCTGTCCGCCCGACAAAGCCTTGGGCTGGCGCTCCAGGTATTCTTTCAACTGCAAGATATCCGCAGCTTCGCGCACTCGGCGGTCGATTTCCTCCTTATCAATCTTGGCGAGCTTCAAACCGAACGCCATGTTATTAAAAACCGTCATGTGCGGATACAACGCGTAGGATTGAAACACCATTGCCACCCCGCGCTTGGCGGCGGCAACTTCGTTCATAGTCTTGCCTTCAATGCTGAGCTCGCCACCGGTAATTTCCTCAAGGCCGGCAATCATACGCAACAAAGTCGATTTACCGCAGCCGGAAGGGCCGACGAACACGACAAATTCCCCCGCGTTGATCGCAAGGTTGATATCGTGCAACACCTCGGTGTCGCCGTAGTTTTTTGAAACGTTGGTTAATGTTACTTGCGCCATCTTTGAGACCGACTCCTAAATTATCAAACTGGAAAGTGAACGGCAAGTTCGCTGATCTGCGCACAAACACCGGACACGAATTGAGGATAACGTTCAGGTATATCGCCCCACAGCTTGGTATATCCGGCAAATTTTTGTTCTTGGCCCGGACCTAACACATCTTCCACCATCGACCAATTAGGCTCATGATAATAAAACGCCATTTTCTTTTGCGCCACAAGACGCATAAACACATACCAGCTCGCGATAGCCCGCATCGCACAATCAGGAGTTATGCCGCAAGCAAAACATCCTGCAACCGTGGGCAAAATAAAAGTTGGCATCTTGCTTACCCCGTCTTGAACGATCCGCTCAATGCTGTCAGCAATGTTTGCGTTCAAAAAACGCTCCTTGATGGTCTTATGGTAGGCAGATAAATCCAGCGGCGAACCTTCGCCTAGCGCCGGAATTACTTCAGTGGTTTCGTATTTGTCGAAAAATGTCGCCAGTTCCTCGTCGCGCATCGCCGCATCGTAGGTCGCGTGCCCCTTTAACGCGCCAAGGTAAGCCAAGCACGAATGACCACCGTTAAGAATCCGGATTTTCGCTTCTTCATAAGGTTGCACATCCGCAACGATGCTCGCCCCGGCAACTTCAAGATCAGGTCTTAGGCCGCTAAATTTATCTTCAATCACCCATTGAATAAAATCTTCGGCGTGCACTGAAATATCGCCTTCAATGCCGAACAATTTTGCAACCTCCTCAGATGTGGTCGCATCAATTTTTGGCGTGATGCGATCCACCATGCAACAAGGAAACGCCACGTTGTCATCCAACCATCCCAATAGCGACGTGTCACCACAAACTTCCAGATAAGCTTTGAAATTGCGTTCTAGCAACAAGCCGTTTTCGCGCAGATTGTCGCAACACAACACCGTCACCGGCCCCGCCTTAGAATCCCGTCGGCGCATCAACACGTTGCGTAAAAACGCATAGACGGAGGTTTGTCTTGTCCCGGCTATTTCGTCTTTGATTTCCGCATTCTCCAGATCAAGTCCCCGGTCCGCACCTTGGCAGTATCCCGCTTCAGTTACGGTTATCGTGATCAACTGCACCTGCGGCGCGGCTACCGCCTCTACGCTTGATGCGTCTTGTGACCAGTCGTAAAAAACTTTGTGAGAACGAATTTGCCGATATCGTGGGTCAGCTTGCGACGGTATGGTCTTCAGAACATAACCTTCCGCGCAACCTTGCAGGCGCTTGATATCGGCTGATTGCTCAGATCGCAGATTAACTCCGGCTATCGCCCAGTTCAAATCCTTGGTTTGCTCCATCAGCGTATCAAAATAAACCGCCTGATGAGTACGGTGAAAAGCTCCCACCCCCAAGTGGGCCACCCCCACACGAAAATTTTGCTTAGGATAGCTAGATGATTCAAGTTGGGGCAGCTTGTTAGATTTAGTCATTGCCGCAACTAGTTGAGTACATTTTGGTCATCGACATGATAAGTTTGGTCGGAACACAAAAAAACATATTATGATAGCGCCGGCGATCCCGGTTGCCATTGTGATCTTGGTTGGAAGCGATAAAAGCTGGCGCATGGTGCCCTTCATTATTTGACCGCGCCGAAAGTAAGTCCTTGCACCAGTTGTTTTTGGCAAAACCAACCGAAAACGACAATCGGAGCGCAAGATAGTGTCGCGACTGCCGATAATTTGGCCCAAAACAATCCTTCCGGACTTGAGTAAGAAGCTACCAGCGCAGTTAGCGTGCCCGCATCCGCGGATGTGAGAACTATTGACCAGAATGCTTCGTTCCAGCACAAAATTATGCTAAGCAGCGCGGTGGAAACCACTCCACCCCACGACAAAGGAAGCAACACATAAACTATTTCTTCCCACGTTGTCGCACCGTCCATCCGCGCTGCTTCCAATATTTCACCGGGAATTTCGCGAAAGTAACTAAACAGCATCCACACCACAATCGGCAGATTTATCATCGCAAATATTATTACCAAAACGGTGCGACTGTCCAATAAGCCGGCGGATTGCGCGAGTATATAAATCGGCATCAGCACCCCCACCGCAGGCAACATTTTGGTTGACAGCATCCAAAGTAACACGTCTTTGGTAAACCTGCCGGGTTTGAAGGCCATGGCGTAAGACGCCGGAATCGCGACCGCCAAAGCCAGCGCGGTTCCGCCAAACGAAGTAATAATTGAATTTATAGCGTAGGTAAAGTAATCGCTTCGTTCTTGGACGAGCGCGAAATTTTCCAATGTTGGAACAAACCAGAACAAAGGTGGACTGGAAATAGCTTGGAGTTCGGTTTTAAAGCTGGTGAGAACCATCCAAAAAATTGGAAAAAACATCAAAATGGCAACTAGCCACGCGATTGTTGAGCGCGACCAATGGCGAATTTTTTTGGCAAGGATCATGATTTACACCGTTAGACTTTTGCCAACCAAACGTATTAAAAATATCGCCACAATATTGGCAAGCACTATCGCCAATACTCCTCCTGCTGAAGCAACTCCGGCGTCATACTGCAACAAAGCCTGGGAAAAAATCAAAAAGGCCAGATTGGTACTGTCGAAGCCCGGCCCGCCACTGGTGGTAACGAAAATTTCCGCAAAAATTGACAAGTGAAAAATTGTCTGAATCATTACTACCACCGCGATCGAACGAGACAGATGCGGCAAAGTCAGATAAAAAAACTGTTGCCAGGAATTGGCTCCGTCCAATTCGCTAGCTTCCAGTTGTTCACGG
>JAZHEJ010000001.1:0-31852 GCA_036679665.1 Candidatus Tethybacter castellensis
ATTTGGTGGTCAGCGAAGATAACGCCGCGATACGCGCAGCGGCGGCCAACTGGAAAGTACATTATCGGATTCAAAAATAATCGGTTCGGAGGCGCGAAAATCCATATCAGCGACCCAAAGCGGCAAACAGTCGCTAGGACAGTTGAGAAATTTCATGCTGTCAGTGTCGGCACGCGGCATTTCGATTGGTATGGCCGAATCGGTACGGCTTGTTTCTTGCTGCATCTTTGGTTTGGATTTTATCTGTAAAAAAGACACTTGGACTCTCACATAAAATTACCGCGATTTAATCTTTTGACGCATTAATGCCTGCTAAACGTAATCCTTTATATATCGTGGTACTTGCTGCCGGTAAGGGAGAACGCATGAATTCGACGGTACCCAAAGTACTGCATGAAGTGAGCGGTAAGCCGATGCTGACGCACGTTCTTGAGCAGGTAAGCCGCCTGAAGCCGGTCAAGATTAATTTGGTGGTCAGCGAAGATAACGCCGCGATACGCGCAGCGGCGGCCAACTGGAAAGTACATTATCGGATTCAAAAAAAATCGCTGGGCACGGCCCACGCCGCGATGGTTGGTTGCGCCGCGATTCCAGCTCATGCTTGCGTTTTGGTCGTGTTTGGCGACTCGGTGTTGATTGATGCGACCAAACTGCGACGCATGGCAAATGTCGCGCGCAAAGGAGCATTGGCGTTACGCACCATGTTATTAAAGCGTGGCCAGCCGCGCGGGTACAGCTATTTGGTACGCGATGACATCGGTAATGTACAACAGCTGATTCTTGATCGTACCGGCAAAGGAGCGTGTCCGACAGTGCGCGAGGCCGATGCTGGCGGTATGGCTTTTTTAGCCGACTGGGGCAAGACGGCTTTGGCAGCGATTCGGCCTGATGGCGCCCGACGCGAATATAACCTGACTGAATTGGTTCGTCTTGCCGCAGCCGACCAGATTCCGATTAAAACCGTTGAAGTAGGTCGCGACGAAGGGCTAGGTATCAACACTCCGGCCGAGCTTTTGTATGCTGAAGCAGTGATCTCGCGCCAGCAGGTGAGCGCGTTACAACAAAAAGGAGTGCTGTTTACTGATCCTGACAGTGTTGTTATCCGCGGCACGCTCCGTGCCGCCGCTGGAGTATTTATCGATCGTAACGTGATTTTCACCGGCAGCGTGACGTTGGCGCAAGGTGCCAGTGTCGGACCCAACTGTGTCGTGGCCGACACTGTGATCGCTCAAAACGCTGCCGTAAAAGCGTTTACTTATGTTGACAAAGCGCGTCTTGGCAAAGGATCCCAAGTCGGTCCTTTTGCCCGCGTTCGGCCGGGTTCGCGCATAGGCGCCCGGGCCAGAGTTGGCAATTTTGTTGAGACCAAGGCGGTTGAGTTGGGAGCGGGTGCCAAAGCTAATCATCTGGCATACCTAGGGGATGGGCGCATTGGCGCAGGCAGTAATATCGGTGCCGGCACCGTGTTTTGCAACTACGACGGCGTGAATAAACATCCGACCATATTAGGCGATAACGTGTTTGTCGGCTCAGGGAGCATGCTGGTGGCTCCGGTTGAAGTGGGCGAGGGTTGTTTGATCGCGGCAGGATCGGTAATCACCAAAGACGTCGTTGCCGGCGAGATCGGATTCGGCAGAGCGCGTCAGCGCAATTTACCTGCAAAAAAACTACGCAGGAAAACTACCAAACCACGTAAATAATCATAATTTGCCATGTAGGCATCATGCTGCAAGTTGCATACAAGTTTTTTGACGCATGGATAGTAGAAAAAAATCACATTAAGTTGCTATGCGGCATACTTTTCGTGGCAAATACAAGCTAGCCAAAGTAAAATTGCACAAAAGCGCATGATGCGCCGCAACATAGACTACAAAATATGATTGAAAGTGTATTGTCACAAACCGCCCACGAACGTGCCGTCGCAGGAGGCTTGCCTTATTCAGGCGCGATGACTCCGCCCGAAGCATACAATTTTTTACAGACGATTGAAAAAGCCGTACTGGTTGACGTCAGGACAAAACCCGAGTTGCATTATGTTGGCCGGGTCCCGGACGCGACAGAAATTGAATGGATGACGTGGCCTGATATGGAGGTAAACGAGGATTTTATTAACGAGCTCAAAGCCAGCGGTCTTAGCGAAGAAGATCCAATCCTGTTTATTTGTCGCTCAGGAGTGCGTTCACATAACGCCGCTCTTACCGCCCATGCAAACGGTTTCCACCAGGTCTATAACGTAATTGAGGGATTTGAGGGAGACCCCGATGCAAATCAGCGACGCAGCAAGGTTAACGGCTGGCGATATCACGGTTTGCCTTGGTATCAATCTTAAATATAACGTGAGACTTGACATTAGCGTGGTATCTGTGCAACAATCCAAAACTACGTCGTTATCGTTGCTGTCGGGATCTTGTAGATGAATACTGTTGTTCCAAATTTATTTGATGCTTTTTGGCCGAGGCCGGCGCCATTGGCCAATGCCACATTTCGGAACTTCGTGTTGGTTGTTGCGGGGGTTTGCGCATTAACGGTTTCAGCCAAGACGCAAATTCCGTTTTATCCGGTACCAATGACGTTGCAAACCTTGGTGATTTTAGTGTTGGGTATAAGCTACGGCATGAAATTAGCGACCGCAACCGTACTTGGTTATCTTGTTTGCGGTGCGGTTGGTTTGCCGGTATTCGCTGCCGGGGGAGGGCTTGCGTATTTCACGGGACCCACCGCAGGCTATCTGGTAGGCTTTTTACTCGCCGCCATGGTGATGGGTTATCTGGGCGATCGTGGCTGGGGGCAAACGGCCCGGTCAATGATTTTACCGATGACTTTGGGCACCGTGATTCTTTTTGTGCCCGGGGTTGCTTGGTTGGCGTATTTGTTCGGGTTTGAAACCGCTATGGCGAAGGGATTGGTTATATTTATTCCGAGCGCTGTTACCAAGATTGTGCTGGCAATTCCGCTGGTACCAAGTCTGTGGCGTCTAGCGAGAAAGAAGGACTAGCCTTTGATTTTGCCTGTTTACGCAGGCTTGATATTATCGCTAAGACAATAACGTGTTGACGCAAGAGAAGCGTCGGCGTTAGCAAATGCATTTGCTGGATGATTGGCGATTTATCGTAGGCGCAACACTTGCGGGGTTCATTATCGGTATGTCGCGAGGCGGGTTTGCCGGCGGCATTGCTTTTGTCGGGGTGCTGATAATGGCGCAGTTTACCGAGCCGGTTGTGGCGGCCGCTTTTGTGTTGCCGTTGCTGTGTTTGATTGATCCTTTTAGCACTTACGTTTATCGACGTTATATTGACTGGTCAAGCATCAAGGCGATAATTCCCGGGGCTTTGGCGGGCATCGGCATCGGCACGGCAGTTTTCTATCTTATTAACGCAAATATGATTCGGCTGTTCGTGTGCGTACTTGCACTTTATGTGCTACTAGACAGGCTGACAAATCATGTACGTAAGATATCCGATACCCAAGGATATCGTTGGCCGATGGGCAGCTTGCTAGGCGTTATAACCGGATTTTCTTCATTTATTATTCATGCCGGTCACCCGTCGTTGAGTGCCTATTTGTTACCAAAAAAACTGCCGCGCGAGGTGTTTGTCGGTACTTGCGCGTTGTTCTACGCGATAATCAATTACATTAAGTTGATTCCGTATGCGTTGTTGGGTATCCTTGATTTGTCGTTGTTTACGACAGCCGCGGTGTTTTTTCCCGTGACGCTTGGCGGTTTCGCGACCGGACGCTGGCTAATTAGGCATATATCTGATCGACGGTTTTATCAGGTGATGTATGTGTCGATTGCGGCGATGAGCCTCAAGCTAGCCTACGACGGCCTGCGTGGTCTAGGGTTATGGTAGCAAATGCGATCAGTCGCGGTTTTGTCGCGCTTTGCGGCGCTTAATTACCGCGTCGTCAAGCTGCTCTAAGACGGACACAGTGTCTTCCCAGCCAAGGCAACCATCGGTGATGCTTACTCCATAAGCCATTTTCGATCCAAGTTCCTGTCGCCCTTCATGCAAGTGACTTTCTAGCATGGCTCCGATGATACGCAGATCGCCGGCTGCGACCTGAGTTGCGACCTGGGAGGCGACCATGGGCTGGCGCCGGTAATCTTTATTGCTGTTGGCATGGCTACAGTCGATCATGATGCGCACTGGCAGTCCTAGCTCGCTAAGATCTGTCGCAACCGCGGCAATATTTTTTTCGCCATAATTTGGTCCTTTGTTGCCGCCGCGTAGTATCACGTGGGTGTGGTGATTGCCGCGAGTGGAGAATATAGCTGTATGTCCTTGTTTGGTAACTGATAAAAATGTGTGCGGCCGGTTGGCGGCGAGCATGGCTTGGGCTGCGATCAGCGTATTGCCATCGGTGCCATTTTTAAAACCTACCGGTGACGACAATCCTGAGGCCAGTTCGCGATGCACCTGGCTTTCGGTTGTACGCGCGCCGATCGCTCCCCAAGAAACCAAATCGGCAAGAAATTGCGGTGAAATCGTATCAAGGTATTCGACCGCGCAAGGTACATCGCGTTGATTGATTTCCAACAGCAGCTTGCGAGCTTGTTTCAAACCTTTGTTAATATTAAAGGTCTCGTCCAGATCAGGATCGTTGATCATCCCTTTCCAGCCGTGAGTTGTGCGCGGTTTTTCAAAATAAACGCGCATAACCAAATGTAGTTGCTTGGACAACTGCTTACGCAGTGCGGCAAGTCTGCCGGCGTATTCAAGCGCGGCCTGCGGATCGTGGATGGAACACGGGCCAACTACGATTAACAAGCGGTCGTCGGAGCCTTGGATGATATTGTTGCAGTCTTTGCGGGATTGATAAATAAATTCACTTACCGGTTCAGCGGGTAGCTCTTTAATCAGATCAATCGGCGGGACAAGCTCGGTTGTCCCGGTTATGTTCAGATCATCTATCTTGCGGGTCAAAATATTTAAAGTCAGGTGATTTTTTGGACCGCAGCCGCTGTTTGACGTTTGTCGGAACGATATTCGATCGCAATTTCAAATTCCCGCAGTCGTTTAATTACCGACTGTAGTTCGGTTACGGTTGTCCAATTACGAATAAGATACGAAAAACTATCCAAAACCGTGTTGAACGCATGTGCGGTTTGTTGCACGACTCCCAGTGTGATCGCCCCGGTAAACATACCGGGCGCCATAGCCATATATGGGATCAGCACAACCGATTGAACGAAGAAAATACGCCAAATATTGAAATAGCCGTAATGTAAAAATAGCGCGAAATAGTTACGACGCAAAGGTAAAAACAGCTCAAACAGTGTCGGTACGTCAGCGTAGTGTTTTTGGTCTTCGCCGTAGACAAGTTGCTTGCGAAACGCTGCTTCGACTTTTTGATTGTTGTATTCTAGCCCTGGCAGTTTGATACCCACCCCGAACGAGATCAGCGTACCGCCAATCGATACGGCTAGCACCAGCCAAACCAGTGATCCTGGAATGTCGGTTGCAAATGGCAAGGTAACTTCCGATGACAAGGTATACAAAATCGCAACAAACGCGATTACTTTAAGAATTGATTCGAAAAGTTCCAGCCCGAGCGATTCGACAATTCTTGCAAAGCGCTGGGTGTCTTCTTGAATACGTTGCGACGAACCTTCGATTTCCTTGGCCAAGGAAGACCATAGCGGTATGTAGGTGAAGGTCAGGGCCTGGCGCCAGCGAAACACCCAGTGGCTCGCAAAAAACGATGAGAACACGGCAATGGTAATATAAGTAAAGGCTAGCTGATAAAACTCGAGAATCGCGGTCCAAAACATTTCGATGTCATTATTGGGCGCGTCTTGGAGCAGATCAAAGAATCTGCGGTACCAATCGTTTAAATAGACTTGGATTTGTACCTGAGAGGATACCGACGCCAAAAGAACAATCAGGCCGCCATATGCCCAAAATGCCCATTTGCGGGACGCGAAAAAAGATTTAAACAATGTGTTTGGTTAACTTGTTAGAGATAAGATTAGATAAGGGATTATACTTAGGATATGAACATACGATTTATTAGTTTGCGCTGCTGGTCGGTTCTGATTGTGTCGCTACTGGCGACAACCGTCTTTGCTCAACCGGTCAAAAACGGATTTGATCTTGTCAATAGTAGCGTTCCTGCCGTGCAGATTCTTTCAGGCGGCCCGCCCCGGGACGGAATTCCCGCTATCGACAATCCGTTTTTCGATGCGGCTGACGACGCCAACTGGCTTGATGAGGAAGACTGGGTGATCGGGGTGGCTATTGATGATGAGGCCCGGGTCTATCCGCTTAGGATCTTAAATTGGCACGAGATCGTAAACGATCGTATCGCCGATATGGATGTGTTGGTAACGTTTTGCCCGCTGTGCGGCACCGGCATAGTATTTGAGCCGCCAGACGGTGCTCGCACTGATTTTGGCGTGTCAGGGCTGCTATACAATTCGGATGTTTTATTGTACGACCGGGAAACCGAATCGTTATGGTCGCAAATTTTGGCCACCGCGGTCTCCGGAGAACGAGTCGGCGCCAAGCTGAAGGTGGTGCCTTCGCTTCAGACCAAATGGGGCAATTGGCGCAAAGAGCATCCGCAAAGCATGGTGTTGAATCGCATGACCGGGCATAGGCGCAATTATGATGTCAATCCTTATTCTAGTTATTTAACCTCACGCCAATTGATTTTTCCGGTGGCAAATCAAATTGACGATCGGTTACATCCCAAAGAGCGGGTTATCGGTATTAACTTGGAGCAGGCCGCCAAAGCCTACCCGTTCAGTGTTATGCAACAGCAAGGAGAATCTCGTTTTGAAGATACCGTGGCAGATACCAAGGTGGTGGTTCATTACGATGCTGACGGTCCGGCTGCTTGGATAGAAGACGTCAATGGCGCACGACTAGCAAGCACCGACGGTTTTTGGTTCGCTTGGTACGCGTTTTACCCGGAATCAGAAGTTTACGCGATTGAATAAATTCAGAAACCAATATGCCGTCAGTGCAGTGGGGTTGGAGAAAATATGCTAGCCCCGATCCGGGTTTTGTACTATTCTTAGGTACGGTTTAATAGTTTTCCAACCGTCTGAAAAAAGTTCTTTGGCGGTGGCGTCGTCTACCGCCGGCACAATAATGCAGTCGTCTCCTGATCGCCAGTTTACCGGTGTGGCGACTTTATACTTGTCAGTTAATTGCATACTGTCAATAACACGCAGAATTTCGCTAAAGTCGCGCCCGGTGCTCGCCGGGTAGGTTAGAGTAAGGCGAACTTTTTTGTTGGCGTCAATGATAAACACAGTGCGTACGGTAAGAGTGTTGCTTGCGTTGGGATGGATCATGCCGTACAAGTCTGAAACGGCGCGGTCTTCGTCGGATACCAACGGGAAATTGACCGCATGATGCTGAGTTTCAGCGATGTCTTCTTCCCATTTTTTCTGATCAGCCGTGTTGTCTACCGACAATCCCAAAACTTTGACGTTACGTTTTTCGAATTCGTCGCGCAACCTTGACACTTCTCCCAACTCTGTCGTGCAAACCGGGGTAAAGGTCTTGGGATGGGAAAATAAAATTCCCCAAGAATCGCCTAACCAGTTATGAAAGCTGATTTTTCCGGTGGTCGTCTCAGCGTCAAAATCCGGTGCGGTATCGCCTAGCTTGATGTTACTCATAATCAATATTTCTTTTTGGATTGACTATTATATATCATTAATTGCATAAAATGCAACTAACATACTTTCTTTATGTGAAATACTTATTTATCTAGAGTTTAACACGTTGTTTGCCTGCTATTTAGCGTTATTCGCTTTAGTATATGACCGCATCTGATTGCGGCTTTTTATCGCGCAATGCGCCTAGTTCGTTCGCGCATCCTGCAACCATCAACCTAGCGTCAGACATCAAAGAAATCATATCAAAGCCCTTGGCAAGCATGCGTTTGGCGTAGGCGCTAGAACCAGTATGAATGCCGACGCGCAGTTTGTGCTCCTTGGACTTGGCTACAATTAGATCTATAGCTTCCACCACTTCAGGAATTTCCGGGTCAAGCCGCGGCGGGTGACCGAGTGAATTGCTCAGGTCAGCCGGGCCGACATAGACTGCGTCCAAACCTGGAGTTGCCAAAATGGCGTCAAGATTGTCAATGGCTTGTTTTGTTTCGATCATCGCCCAGGCAATACATTCGCTGTTGGCTTTTTTGGGGTAATCCGCCCCGTCTTTTAACAAAGCTCGGGTGGGGCCGTAGCTACGAATTCCGTCGGGCGGATAGCGCATAGCTTGAATAAATTGCTGCGCGTCTTGAGCAGTGTTGATCATAGGGCAGATAATGCCGTGACAGGCTGCATCAAGAGATTTCATGATGATGCCCGGTTCTAGCCAAGGTACTCGTGTCATCGGGGTAATCGAAGGGGGAATCGCAGCTAGCATCGGTATCAGGTTTTCGTAGCCGACCAAACCGTGTTGCATGTCGATCGTAATCGAATCAAAAGGTTGATTTGACATGATCTCGGCGGAAACAGACGATGGAATGGACAACCAGCCATTTACGATTTGCTGTCCTTCGGCCCAGCGTTTCTTAATCAGATTTTGCATAATTTTTAGTCGGGTATAAACCGTAAATTTTAACGCACGACCACTAGGGGTAAATCCGCTGTTTTTAAAGGTATTGAGTTCAGACCGGATAAAATGAAACATATGAAAACAACAAAAATAATTATTTCGACAATTTTGGTTTGCGTAGCGCATATCGCGGTAGCCGGGAACATTGTTTTGCTTGAGGGAGGCGATTTGATGAAATGGGAGATTGCCAACTCGGAAAAGATCACGCCTACCACCTACAGCGTGGTTGAGGATGACGGTATGCAAGTGTTGGAAGCCAAGGCCGATATGTCAGCTTCTGGTTACCTTACCCAGCAAAAACTACCATTTTCGCAACAAGCGCAGATCAAGGTAACCTACAAGTTGCTTGAAGCTAATAATCCCAATGATGAAAAAACCCGCGAGGGAGACGATTTTCCACTGCGTATCTATCTGACTGCGAGGTCGTTTCCGATCTACCGCACAATCGTATTGGTACATGCTTTGCAATATAACACCGGCGACACTTGGACTAGTCCGTACGACGGCGCGCTAACCAAATTTGAGATGTATGCCTTTGCCGGTGGCGACGATAAGTTTGGCGAATGGCAAACCGCAACCATTCCCGTAGGTCAACTGTGGGATCAGGCTTTCGGTACTGAAGAAGAGAAGTTGGACGGTTTCGGATTCATGGTCGATAGCGATAATTCCGGTGGTAGCATGCGCACCAGGATTTCCAAGATTGAGTACAACTACTAAAGTTCTCCAACCGCACTGCACAATCAAATCAGTATGGCGCGGTTTGGCGGGGCTATGCGCGGCGCTAATCGCGCTGCCTAGTTTTGCGCAATTTGTTAATCTAGAACCTGACCTGCTACCGGTAGAAGAAGCGTTTGCGCTTAGCGCTCGCTACAACGGCACAGCGCTTGAGTTTACCGTTGCGGTCGCCGACGGCTACTATCTGTACAAAGATCGTTTGTATATGCGTTCCGTGGCCGGCCCTCAGGTCGGCACACCTAAGCTGCCTGAAGGCAAGGTGATCACCGATGAATTTTTTGGCGAGATCGCAACTTATCGAGGTACGGTTAATTTCAGTGCGCCGGTATCTGCGCAGCAACCTCGAGGTGATCTGCTTGTTGAACTGATTACCCAAGGATGTGCTGATGCCGGGGTTTGCTATCCGCCGTATACCGTTCAACTTGCGTTTGCGGACAGCGGCGGCGATGGCCAATTAATCGCCACTGATATCAGCCCGGGCGGGGTTGAGTCAAATGTGTCATTGGAGGACAATACGCAGGGGTTACAGACGGTACTGTTAGGTGCTTCGTTGTGGCTGATAGCGTTGGCGTTTTTCAACGCCGGGTTACTGTTATCGTTTACTCCTTGCGTGCTACCGATGATACCGATCGCGATGGCGATCACTACCAAAGGGACCAAAGTAGGCAGTGGCAGATCAATGGCACTTGGCGGTGTCTATGTTGTGGGCATGGCACTCGTGTATACGGCATTGGGGGTCGTGGTGGCGGGCAGTGGCGGAGTGTTTTTGACCGGATTGTTGCAAAACATTGTGCTGCAAGTGGTGTTAGCTTGCTTGTTTATGATGCTAGGTGTATTGTCGTGGCGCGAGTCGGGGTTCAATTTGCTGCCAGCGACAATCAACAATTGGCTACATCGTCAGCGCGGCAAGCCGGGAACTTTGTCAGGAGCCGCAATGGCCGGGGCGATTGCGGCTTTGGTAATCAGTCCGTGTGTAGCCACACCGCTAGTTGGTGCATTGTTGTTTATTGCGAGCACCGGTGACACTAGCACCGGCGCTGTGGCGCTGTTTTCACTTGCCATCGGCATGGGAGTGCTTCCATTTGCTTGTTCAGCAGGCGCGGCTAATTTGTTGCCGCGCTCCGGCCCGCTTGGCACATCGATTCGAAAAGTGTTTGCATTGCTGTTAGTCGCGCTTGGCTTATGGATTCTCGGGCCTGCGATACCGATTGGTTTGAAGTTGATTGGATATGGTCTTCTTGGTTTAGCCGGTGCATGGGTTTTATTTCTAACGATAAGACGGACTCGTGGAATAAGCCGTGCGCTAGCAAGTGGCGGGGCCGTTGGATTTACCGCGCTTGGTACGGTGATGTTAGTTGGTGGATTGACCGGGGGCGACAATGAACTTGCGCCGCTTGCGCATTTGAGTTCGCAATCCGATCTGGAGTTTGTTTCCGTGGTTAATGTTGATCAGTACGAAACTGCAACGGCACAGTATCCGGGGCGAGCTTCATTGGAATACTACTATGCAGACTGGTGCGTTAGTTGCAAGGAAATTGAAGCAGCTGTGTTTAATGACGACACTGTAATTGCCGCGATCGACGGCATGACGTTGCTAAAGGTTGATCTGAGCGCAAACGATGTCGGCGCCCGCACTTTAATTTCGCGCAATGAACTGTTCGGGCCGCCCGCAGTGATAGTCAGGGACGCCACCGGCCGCCAGATAGCCCGCTTGGTAGGTAATTTTGACAAGCAGTTATTGCTTGATGTTCTGGCCAGGGTGGGATAGTCTGGTCAGGTATTAATCTTGCGCTACGGCTACAAGTTTGCCAGAGGCTATGGATTGATAAGCCGCTTCGGCTAATTGCAGAGCCCGCAACCCGTCTTCAAAATTTACCGGTACCGGTTTGCGGTTGGTAACCGCATCCGCAAAAGCGACGATCTCCGCTTCGTAGGCGCTGTAGTAGCGATCAATAAAGAAGTATTCGAACGGTTGCTGAGCGCTGGTCGCAGTCGCGGTATGGTGTTCAACTTCGTATCGGCGACGGTTGTTCGACAGCAACATACCCTTGTTGCCGTGAAGCTCAACGCGTTGGTCGTAACCGTACACCGCCGTCCGCGTGTTGTTGATGTGACATAGTTTGCCGCTGGCGGTACGCAAGATGATCATCCCGGAGTCATGGTCGTCGAGCTCGGTCATCAGATCCGGATCGATCAGTCGCCCGCCGACGGCGAATACCTCGGTGGGCTCTTCGCCCAGAAAAAAGCGGGCCAGATCAAAGTCGTGAATGGTCATGTCGCGAAACATTCCGCCGGCCACCTCATAATATGAGCGCGGCGGCATCTCCGGATCACGCGAGGTGATAATCACATGGAGCAGTTCGCCGATTGATCCGTCAAGCATAGCTTGTTTGGCTGCGGAGTGTCCCGGGTCAAAACGGCGGTTAAAGCCAATCTGCACGGGAACCTGATGGGTACTGAGAAACTGCCGGCAGGCCAGTACCCGTTCAATCTTTAGATCGACCGGTTTTTCGCACAGCACGGCTTTACCGGCTTTTACCGCCATTTCAATGAAGTCGGCGTGGGTGTCGGTTGCCGAGGCGATCAGTACCGCTTCGACCTCACCGTCGTCTACCGCCTCCTGCGCACTCGCGAATAAGCGCGCATTGTGCTGGGTGGCGACTTGCTGAGCGTTGTCCGCAACGATATCGTAGACGCCGACTAGTTTGGTCGCATCTAGCGCGGCAAGAATTTCGGCATGCATTTTGCCGATTCGGCCGCATCCTATCAGAGCAAAGTTCAGCATCATAATTTCCCCATAAAAAAACACTAGCGATTATAATAATTTAACCCAGAATATACATTCACCAGAGGAGAGGGGTCGACATGCAGCAGCAGCTTGCAGGAAAAGTTGCACTTGTTACCGGTAGCACGCAGGGGCTTGGCTTGGCGATAACCAGGTTGTTTTCGGAACGCGGCGCTGCTGCGGTAATGACATGCGGACGCCGCAAAGAAATCGGTCAGCAAACAGCCCGGGAAATCGCTGCGGCGACCGGCGGAAAGGTGGGATTTTGCGCGATGGATGTCAGCAAAGTTGCAGACTGTGCCAAAGTGGTGGCTGAATGCGTCAAGGAGTTCGGGCGCGTAGATGTGCTGGTAAACGTAGCTGGCAAGACCGATCGCGGAACCATAATTGATACTAGCGAAGAGCTGTTTGATCAAATGATAGCCGTCAATCTTAAGGGGCCTTTTTTTCTGATGCAGGAAGCCATCAAGGTGATGCGCGAAAACGGCAATGGCGGTTCAATTGTTAATATCGGCTCTATCGCAACTTATGCCGGCCAGCCGTTTTTGAGTCCTTATGTCGCATCAAAAGGAGGGCTGGTGGCGCTGACCAAAAATACCGCTTTTGCAGTGATGAGTGACCAAATCAGGGTTAACTGCTTGAATATCGGATGGACTAACACGCCAGGTGAAGATATGACCCAACGTAAATATCATAATGCCCAGGACGGCTGGCTCGAAGACGTTGCCAAAAAAATGCCGTTCGGCAGGTTACTTGAGCCGCAGGAGGTGGCGCGCGCGGTGGCTTTTCTTGCCAGTGAAGAATCTGGCATGATGACCGGAGAGGCGTTTATTTTCGATCAGGTCATTCCCGGAGCATTTTTATCCCAACCGCTTCCTGAGCGCCTGGCAGGCTGAGCATGACAATTTCTGAGGCCGTAGACGCCCAGCAGCCCACCAAACCGGACAACGGTGCGGTGCCGGTAATGCAGCTCAATAACATCAGCAAAAATTACGGAGCTATTCAGGCGCTTACCGACATCAACCTGACTATTGTCCCAGGTGAAATCCTCGGCCTGATGGGAGATAACGGAGCGGGAAAGTCTACCTTGGTCAAAATTATGGCTGGCAATTTCCCGCCGAGTAGTGGTGAGCTGATTGTTGAAGGAGAACCGCGGCATTTTACTAAACCGATCCAAGCCCGCGAATGCGGTATTGAGATCGTTTATCAGGATCTGGCTCTGTGTGACAACCTGACCGCCGCAGCCAATGTGTTTTTGGGACGGGAGTTGCGAAAGGGATGGGGTTTTATGAAATATCTCGACTATCCGGATATGTATAGCAGGTCCGAAGAGCTGTTCGCTGAACTTAAGTCCGAGACCAGGCCGCGTGATCTGGTTGAAGCGATGTCCGGAGGCCAGCGTCAGGCCGTCGCGATCGCGCGCACGCGTCTTTCCAATCCGCATATCGTGTTGATGGATGAGCCGACCGCGGCAATATCAGTGCGCCAAGTGGCTGAGGTGCTAGGCTTGATTCGCAGGCTTAAAGAAAGCAATATAGCGGTGGTTCTTATCTCCCACCGCATGCCGGATATTTTTGAAGTTTGCGACCGGGTCGCGGTATTGCGTCGCGGCACCATGGTGGCGGAAAAATTGATCACCGATTCTTCTCCGGAAGAGGTAACCGGGCTGATCACCGGAGCTATAGAGAGCGCATGACCCAGGCCGATTTTGCCAACGTCAGCGCGGTTGCCGGTCAGCGTACGCGCTCACCGCTGGCGAGCCTGATTCATACCCAACCGTTTTGGGTGTTCATCGCGATTATTCTGCTGAGCATCGCGATCAGCCTGTATTCCGACGTGTTCTTAACCGAGCGCAATATTTACAATACCACGCGCAATTTCGCGTTCTTCGGCATCATGGCGCTAGGAATGACCGCGGTGATTATCACCGGCGGCATTGACCTGTCGGTCGGTTCGCTGATGGGATTGTGCGGGATTACCACCGGTTTGATCATGCAGGCCGGCTATCCACTGTGGCTGGGGTTTGTCGGTTGCATGGGAGTCTCTTTGCTGTGCGGAGCATTTACCGGAACGATGATCGCCTACATGAAGCTTGCGCCGTTTGTGGTAACTCTGGGTATGTTGGCGATATTGCGATCATTGGCGATGGTGCTTTCCAACAACAAGATGATCTGGGATTTCGGTCCTGATCAGGAAATTTATGAATGGGTGGGAGGCTCTTCGGTCATTGGTGTGCCCAATCCGGTCTGGGTGTTAATTTTCCTTACCGTGATTTTCACATTGCTGTTTCGTTACACCCGCTGGGGTCGTTATCTGTTTGCGATTGGCGGTAACTCGGATGCGGCCAAGCTCGCCGGAATTCCTGTGGAGATGATGGTTGTGTCGGCGTACATGACGTCGGCGGCAATGGCCGGATTGGCGACATTTCTGATTGTGGGCTGGTTTGGCTCGGTCACCAACGCCTTGGGGGTGACTTATGAACTTAACGTGATAGCCGCATCGGTTATCGGAGGTGCCAATTTGATGGGGGGAATTGGCTTTGCAATAGGCGCACCGATCGGTGCGGCCTTGGTCGAGCTGATTCGCAATTCGCTTTTGCTGGCCGGAGTGGATGCGCTGTGGCAGGGTACGTTTGTAGGAATGTTCATAATTCTTGCAGTGTTTGTGGAAAAGATTCGCAGGGCATAATAGTGTAAAATTTAGGAGAATCTTATCTTTATTATGGAGAATAATCTAAATCAATGACAAAAAACCTAAAAACCTTAATTGCGGCACTGGGAGTATGCCTAGTCGTCGTTCCACTTGCGCATGCGGCGCAGTATAAATTCGCCTTGGTACCCAAGGCTATGAATAATCCGTTTTTCGATCTGGCTCGCGACGGATGTCGCAAGGCCGAACAGGAACTGGATGTCGAGTGCTATTACATCGGCCCAGGTGAGCACACCGAGCTGGAGCAGATTCAGATAGTTCAGGACTTGATTACTCAAGGCGTGGATGGAATTGCGGTATCGCCGTCAAATGCACCGGCAATGGCCAGAGTGTTAAGAGACGCGGTGTCAGCGGGCATTCCGGTGATGACCTGGGATGCGGACCTGCTTGACAAGGACAAGGGTATTCGCGCCACTTTCGTAGGAACGAAAAATTATGACATCGGAGTCAACCTGGCTAAGATTGCTCAGGGTCTCAAGCCCAATGGCGGATCGGTTTGCCTGCAGACCGGCGGTGCGGCAGCGGCTAATCACAACGAGCGTCTGCAGGGCATTCGCGACACCTTGGGCGGTCGTAGCGGTACCACCCCACCAGGCGATCCTCTAAACAGCGAAAAAGGCTGGACTGAAGTAAGCGGTTGCCCGCTGGTCACCGACGATGACGGCAACAAAGCCATTCAGCAGCTTGCCGACATTCTTAACCGGGATGCCGACTTGGATCTGTTCGTATCCACCGGTGCTTTCACTCAATGGCTTGACAACGGTTATCGCCAAGCGATAGCCCCGCACACCAGCCGCCTCGAGAGCGGCGATTTGGTTGTGGTTGTAGCTGACACTTTGCCGATGCAGATGGAACAGCTGGCTGATGGTCTGTCAGCCGGGCAAGTGGGACAACGTCCGTTTGAGATGGGATATCGTTCGATGTTCATCCTTAAAGATTTGGCGGAAGGCAAATCAGTGCAGGACCCGATCTATACCGGGTTGGATGTTTGCACGCAGGACAATCACAGCTCCTGCTTGGTGCAGTAGTTTCCGTTCCAAACCTAAAAAGGCCGGGCTTTTGTCCGGCCTTTTTTTTACGCCGCGTCGCCGGTCGGACGTACGAAGCTCAATTTGGATACGGGTATTGTTCCAAAGCCTGGCGTTGATGTGTAAGCCGGTTGCGGGCCAACAGCACAAAGTCGCGTCAGTCTTATTTGGAAGATTACCGTTGCGGGCGCAGTCTAATCTTTGCCGTTATCCCGCGAGACAAGCGTCCCTTGCGTGGAAAAGAACGGGTGCGCTGGGCTACTATCTAACCTTGGTGGTCGTTCTTATCTTCGCTATGCTTGGGTGCTTCGCTATGCATGGGTACTACGGTTTGGCTGGATTTACCCAAAATACCACGAATGGATTCGTGCAAATCGGCGGGAAGAAGCACAATTTTGCTGTTTTCAGTTGAGCCGATTTTGTCAATGGCATCCACATAGCGTTGCCCGAGCAAAAATTGGAGCGGCAACTGAGAGTCTGCTGTCGTTTCTTGAATCATCTTGATCGCACGCTTAGAAGCGTCGGCAAGAGTTACCTCGGCTTCGGCATCGCGCTTTGCTGATTCAAGACGCCCATCCGCCTGCAAGATAGCAGCCTGCTTGGCTCCTTCAGCGCGGGTGATAACCGCTTTGCGATCCCGTTCGGCGGCGGCTTGCTGTTCCATGGAAATCTGCATAGTCTCGGATGGCTGAATATCCTGAATCTCGACGCTTTTCAGATTAAGCCCCCAGCTTTGCACGTCAGGAGCAAGCATGTCGCGTAGTTTGGCTTTGATCTGTTCACGCGATGATAATGCGGCGTCCAAATCCATTTCCCCAAGTATTGAACGAAGCGATGTTTGTACCAGATTGCGTACCGCCTCGGAAAAGTCAACCACGCCATAGATAGCTGTTGGAGCATCAATAACCTTGATAAACGCGATTGCGTTGGTACTTATGACAGCGTTGTCTCGGGTGATCACCTCTTGACGGTTGATGTCAAGCAGGATATCTTTGGTGACAACTTTGTAACTCACTAAATCCATGAACGGTATGATGACAGACAGGCCTGGCTGCAGGGTGCGCTCGTACTTGCCAAAACGTTCAACCAGCCACTCTTCTCCTTGCGGAACGGTACGTACGCCGAACCCGATTGCCGTGGCAATCAGGATAACTAGAAAAATAGCGATAATCAGTCCAGTGCTCAAAATAATCTCCTGTCAAGTGGAAACGACGGTAACGGTCCGCGTTTCATATTCAATCTTAGTTACTTTAGCATTGTCACCGATGGAAAATTGCCGGTCTGAAGACGCGGCCTGCCATAAGTCATTGCCGTCATACGGCCGTTGAAAGCGAATCTTGCCGGTACCGTCATGCCATTCGGTTATCACGCCGGTCACGCCAAGCATTTTTTCCGGACGATTTATGCGCTTTAATATTTTTTTGCCAAACATGACCCAGCAAGCAAGTAGAACGAAACTGAAAACTCCCCAAAGTATTACCTGTACCAAAATTGATAAATCCGGCGCTAGGCCCAGTATGCCGGCAACCAGCATGCAAGACAGACCTAGCCACATCAAGTAGAACGAGCCGACAATTACCATGTCCGCAACGAGCAAGGTAATGCCTGCCACCAACCAGAACAGCCATAAATATTCGATCATCTAAAGAAAATATGTCGGCCGGTCATATTTGAGAAGATGAAAAAATTACGTTGTTTGGCCGCACAGCGTGTTGACAAACAGTTTGCGTAGGCCTTCAGCATCCACTCTGTGTCCTGGCTGACAAAAGTATCCTTCATTACCGCGGTCATGCCGCGGGCGAAGCTTTCGGTAACCACCCTGATCCGCGCGGCTCGAGTAGCAAAAAGATCGCGAGCAACCGGTAACGCAACGGCGCTAACATCATGCATGCAACAACCGTCATAACTTAATTCTTTAGAGTAAAAATTAATGTAAAAATCCGCGGCTTTCTCCAGGACTTCACCGAATAGACGGTTAGCAGAAGCAATTTTCTTAAAATCTTCCGGCCCAACTAGCGATTTTGCGGTAACATCCAAACCGATCATCGTAACTTTCCAGTTCGCACCGAACACAATATTATCCGCCAAAGGATCATTGGCGCTATTGGCTTCAGCTAACGGGGTGACGTTGCCGGGAAAAAAAACGCTGCCGCCCATAAGAATTACTTCTTTAACCTTGGCTACCGAGTCTGGATGTTGTTGTACCAGTTTGGCGATATTGGTCAACGGCCCGATCGGAATCAGGGTGATTTCGCCGGGGTTATTCTGAATTGTTTCATGCATGAATTCAACCGCGCCGCGAGGATCAACGCTGCGTTTGGCAACAGGTAGATTGAGTTCCCCGAGTCCGTCTTTGCCGTGCACGAAGTCCGGAAAAGGCAGATGCGTACCATCTAGCCCGGTGTCTTCTCCGTGGCAAACCGGAATGTCAATTTGGGCGATTTCGCACAAACGCAGAGCGTTAGCGGTGGCAAGTTCGGTAGAAACGTTACCGAATATGGTAGTCAATCCCAGCAGTTCAAGTTGAGGATGCGCAAGCGCAAAGTAAATTGCCATGGCGTCATCAATACCCGGATCAGTGTCAATAATTATCTTGGTTGTGTTGTTCGTTTGCATGTCTTCATTATATAAAGCTACTCACAACCGCGGCGGTATTGTTCAAAATCCAAGCTGTCAGGCCAGCTATCATACTGAAAACCTTATCCTCATTAATCTGCCAATCAGTTTTATACCTGGATTTCCAATCAGTGATGACAAAACCAAATACAATGCAAAATTTGATTGAATCGCAGCTATATTTGATTGATGTCGCCGACGACATCTGAATGGAATATAATCTGCATAGGCATCAACAGGAGAAGCCAGTGAACTCAATAAAACGACTAATAACCGGTTGCCTTTTGGTAACCACATCTGCCGCGTTGGCGCAGGAATTTAAACCCGCGGTGGTTTACGACCTTGGTGGAAAATTTGATAAATCATTCAACGAAGGTATCTACAACGGCGTGCAAAAGTTTGCTCAGGAAACCGGGATTGAAGTTCAGGAATTTGAACTGAACAACGAAGCTCAGCGTGAACAGGCATTGCGCCGCATGGCACAACGAGGCGCTACGGCGGTGTTGGGTGTGGGCTTTGGCCAGGCTGACGCGATTAACGTTGTGGCGCAGGAATATCCTGATGTCAAATTCGGAATCATTGACGTAAGTTGGTTAGATCAACCCAATTTGCGGCAATATTCTTTCAAGGAGCACGAAGGATCCTTTTTAGTGGGATGGGCGGCGGCCAAGGCCTCCAAGTCTGGAACGGCCGGCTTTGTCGGCGGGATGGATATTCCGCTGATTCGTCGTTTCAGTTGTGGATACGTACAGGGCTTTAAGGCTGCCGGAGGCAATACGGTGTATCAGAATATGACCGGTACAACTCCTGCGGCTTGGAATGATCCGACCAAAGGAGCTGAGCTTGCTCGTAGTCAGTTTGACCGCGGTGCCGATGTGGTGTTTGCCGCGGCTGGTTCCACCGGACTAGGCGTGCTGCAGGCCGCTGAAGACGCGGGAAAGTTTGCTATCGGAGTAGACAGCAATCAAAACTATTTACATCCCGGCACGATGCTTACCTCAATGCTCAAGCGGGTTGATGTTGCCGCCTATGAATTTTTTTCCTCTGCAATGCAAGGAACGTTCGAAGCGGGAGTTGTAGACCTAGGTATTGAAGAAGGCGGAGTCGACTGGGCGGTCGACGAATATAACAATGGCTTGGTATCCGGGTTCCGTGATGAAGTTGAATCGCTGAAAAACAAAATTATCAGCGGCGAGATCCAGATTCACAATTACACTATCGACAATAACTGCCCGGTAAACTGATCGAACAAGAAGCAGGCGGCAGGCAGACGAAAAGTGTGCCGTCAATTTCGATTAGGCTCCTGTTAGTATAAGTTGGCAACCAACTGTGGGTATTGCTACCAACCTTGAGTCGCGTAGCCAACTTGCAATTGAACTGTCCGGCGTTTGTAAGGCTTTTGGGCATGTCCAAGCCAATAGCGATGTAGATCTAGCCGTTCCAGAAGGCACAATCCATGGCATCGTAGGTGAAAACGGCGCCGGCAAATCAACTTTGATGAGCATTTTGTACGGCTTTTACACCGCTGACCGCGGGAAGATCAACATCAAAGGCAAACAGGTCGATATTCCCGACAGTGCCGCGGCTATCAAACTGGGAATCGGTATGGTGCATCAGCATTTCATGTTGGTACCGGTGTTTTCGGTTTTGGAAAACGTTATGCTAGGGGTGGAAGGCGGACCGATCCTTGCCTCCGGTAAGCTCAAGGCTCGTGCTGAATTAAAGCGGTTGGCATCCGAATACGAACTTGCGGTTGATCCTGACGCGTTGATTCAGGATCTGCCGGTTGGGTTACGTCAGCGCGTAGAAATCCTCAAAGCCTTGTACCGCGGCGCGCGGATTTTAATTCTTGACGAACCGACCGGAGTGCTAACCCCGCAAGAAGCGACTCGTTTGTTTGAAATTCTTCGTCTGATGTGCAAGCGTGGCGAAACAATCATTTTGATTACCCATAAATTGCGCGAAATTATGGCGGTAACCGACAACGTTACCGTGATGCGTGGCGGTAAAGTTGTTGCTAATCGTGAAACAGCCAAAACTTCGCCAGAAGAACTAGCTGAACTTATGGTCGGTCGCAAAGTGTTGCTGTCGGTAGACAAAAAACCTAACCAACCCGGCGATGTGAAGCTGGCGGTTAATGAACTTGGCGTGATGAGCAATGCCGGGGTGCTGGGGGTCAAACACGCTTCATTTGAAGTTCGCGCCGGGGAAATCCTTGGTGTAGCCGGTGTGTCAGGCAACGGCCAAAGCGAATTGCTGCAGGCGTTGGCGGGAATGCAACCGATCGTGGCTGGGCAGATCACGGTACACGGGGAGCCAATCACCGCTGACACACCTACTGACCCGGTCAAATTGCGCAAGCTAGGTGTGGCGCACGTACCAGAAGATCGCCATGAGTGCGGCTTGGTAATGGATTTTCCGGCCGAGGATTCGCTAATTTTGGGCCATCATTATTATGACCAGTTTGTGCGTAACCATCTTTTAGTGCGTGACAAGATTCATAATTTTGCCGAGCTGGTTATGGATAATTTTGATGTGAGACCAAATGCCCCGTTGTTGCGTAGCGCCGATTTTTCAGGCGGCAACCAACAAAAAATAGTCTTGGCGCGCGAGATCGACGAGCAACCGGAAGTGCTGCTTATCGGGCAACCGACGCGCGGAGTCGACATCGGGGCGATAGAGGCTATTCATCGTCGCCTGATTGCGATGCGTGATCAAGGTTGCGCGATCGTGCTTGTGTCGTTCGAGTTAGATGAGATTATGTCGTTGTCGGATCGCATCATTGTGATGAATGCGGGCAGAATCGTTGGTGAAGTTGTGACCGCCGAGACTAACGAAAATGAATTGGGTCTGCTGATGGCCGGCGTGGGCTAGAAAGAAAAATGAACAAGATTGTGGCGGTATTTTCGCGCCAAGGGACGCCTGAGTTACCACATTGGGCTGATGTTGGCGTGATGCCGGTGCTCAATTTGTTTGTCGCATTATTCGCGACGGCAATTGTAATTTTGTTGCTTGGTGAAAATCCGATTGACGCGCTGCGGGTGATGATGCTAGGAGCGCTGGTGTTCGACGGCGGCCTAGGATTTACTTTGTATTACACCACCAACTTGATTTTTACCGGTTTGTGCGTGGCGGTCGCATTTCAAGCGTTGCAATTTAATATCGGCGGTGAAGGCCAAGCGGTAATGGGAGGCTTAGGGGTCGGATTGTTGTTATTGTTGGTACAAGACAAAGTGCCGCTACTGATTTTGTTTCCGTTCGCGGTGCTGGCCGCGGGGGTTTTCGGAGGAATTTGGGGATTGATTCCAGGCTATCTGTACGCGAAGCGAGGCAGCCATATTGTCATAACCACGATCATGTTCAACTTCATCGCTTTTGCGATTTTGCAATATCTGCTTGTGAAAGTGCTGATTGAACCCGGCCAGATGTCTCCTCAGTCGGAAGCTTTCGCCGATCGCACCAATCTTCCTTTTCTTCACGAGATACTCGCCGCGTTAGGCTTTGAAGTTACGCGCACTCCGCTGAACATATCGCTGTTTTTGGCGCTTGGGGCGGCGGTGCTAATCTGGTTGTTGATATGGCGCACGCCTTGGGGGTACGAGGTGCGTACTTTAGGCAAGTCTGAGCGTGCGGCCGTTTATGCGGGTATTCGTCCGCAACGTCTGATCATGCAGGTGATGTTCGTATCGGGCGCGTTAGCGGGGCTTTTAGGTATCAACGCGGTTATGGGCGACGCACATCGGTTATTGATCGGCTTTGCGACCAACTACGGTTTTGCGGGAATCGGGGTGGCGCTGATGGGGCGCAACCATCCGATCGGTATTGTTTTGTCGGCGTTGTTGTTCGGGATTTTAATCCAAGGCGGGAGCGAGCTGGATTTTGAATTCAAGCTAATTACCCGTGATATAGTGGGGGTGATTCAAGGCCTGATTATTTTGTTCGCAGGCGCGCTGTCATTGCTGTTTGAACCGCCGTTGGCCAGATTGTTGAGAAAGCTGAATTTACTGAAAACGGATACCGCCAATGGCTGATTTATGGTTACTGACCGTGCTTACGCTTGATGCGACGGTGCGAGTATCGGTACCATTGATTTTTGCCGCGATGGCAGGATGCTTTTCAGAACGTGCCGGGGTGGTTGACATAAGCTTGGAAGGCAAGATGCTTGCGGCGGCGTTTGCGGCGGCGGTTATGACTTATGTTGCGGGAAATCCGTGGCTTGGGGTGTTGGCCGGTATCGCGATTAGTTGTGCGATGTCGTTGCTGCACAGTTTTGCATCGGTGTCCCAGCGCGGTGATCAGGTGATTAGCGGGCTAGCCGCCAATACGCTGGCAATGGGACTTACCGCTACGATAGGTATTGCTTGGTTCAAGCAAGGCGGCGATACTCCGCGGCTTGATCCCGAACAGCGGTTTTTTGGTATCGAGTGGCCGTTTGCGGATGCAATCGGGCAAATTCCGGTAATTGGTGTCGTATACAAAGAGTTGATCAGCGGGCATAATATTTTGGTGTATCTCGCTTTTTTGGTTGTGCCGCTATCGTCCTGGATACTGTTCAAGACCCGCTTCGGGATGCGGATTCGCGCAGTTGGAGAAAGCCCGGTAGCCGCTGATACCGCGGGCATTTCAGTAGAAAAGATGCGTTATTTGGCAGGGCTTTGTGCCGGAGTGCTGTGCGGTATAGCCGGAGCATATCTGTCAACCGCTCATTCGGCCGGATTTGTGGTAAACATGACCGCCGGCAAGGGTTTTATCGCGTTGGCCGCGCTGATTTTCGGCAAATGGCGTCCGTTCCAGGCTATGTTAGCCTGTTTTCTATTTGGATTTTTTGAAGCCTTGGCCGCGCGACTACAGGGTGTGGAAATTGTGGGAATCGGTCAGCTGTCAAGCGACTTGATTGCCGCGTTACCATATCTTTTGACCGTGATTTTGTTGGCCGGATTTATCGGCAAGGCTATAGCTCCGGCCGCTATCGGCGTACCATATGTCAAAGGACGCTAGGCGCGCGCTGATTGAATTTCCGGTAGGGGTTATGTTTTATGCGGTGAATAGGCCCAGATCCACATGGATGTCAATGTTGAAAATGAGGTTTATCCAATGGTAACTGCGCCGAAGTTGGAGCAATGTGGCTACAGCACACAAAAGATCACGATGCACAGGGCATGCCCTAGTTGCGACAGGGACAACGCTGAATCCCCGCCGCTGGTCTACTCATGGCATATGTGGATTTTGAAGCAATGCGCCGGTTGCCGGTTCGTTTATCTGGAAAATCCGCCGGATTATTCCGGCTTTGCGGGCGAGTTCTCCTGGGAGAAGAATCACGGCGACCGCCGTCAGAGGATGGACAGCGAGTATCGGCTGACGTCCGCGGCATCGCGTTTAGTGCGCAGACTAAAGCGTCTTTTCCCGAAAAAGCCTGACAAGCTCGCGCGGCGCGTCAAACGCTGGTTTCCGCCAGGTGCCGTTTTGGACGTCGGTTGCGGAGATGGCCGGCACCTGGAAAACCTGCCGGAGTGCTACAAGCTAGTCGGCAGCGACAGCATGGATGGCGTCATCATTCAGTCGTTCTTGGAGCACGAAACCCATCCGACCGATCTGCTCGCGGAAGTTGTACGCACGCTTACAGAGCGTGGCCGCGTTATTATCAAAGTTCCCAACTACGCCTGTGTCAACCGGCGCATCATGGGCCCGCGCTGGTGCGGCTTTCATTTTCCCGGCCACGTCAACTATTTTACGCCCGCAAGTCTGACCAGCATGGTGGAAAAAGCAGGTATGCGGATACTGAGCTTTAGCTGGCTGGACCACTTCTGGTTCAGCGACACCATGTGGCTGGTTGCACAACGGGTGTCCAGCTCCACTGCCAAATAAGTGGCTCCAGCCGCAATCGACGTACCCTATGTCAAAGGACGCTAGGCGAGAACTTATAGATAAAGCGATCGCGGCGCTGGATTTTGCTTACTGCCCTTATTCGTCATTTCCGGTAGGTTGCGCACTGCGTGATGAACATAATCTGATCCATGTGGGAGTCAATGTCGAAAACGCGTCTTATCCGATCGGCGGTTGTGCTGAGGCGGCTGCGATTGCGGCGATGGTCGTCGCAGGTAGCAAGCGGATAGTCGAACTTGCGGTAGCAGGACGCGGCGAAATGCTGACCACCCCTTGCGGAGGGTGCCGGCAGCGAATCCGCGAGTTTGCTAGCCCGGGTACCCCGATTTACATTTGTGGACCGGCAGGCATACGCAAAAAATTTACCTTGGCACAATTGTTGCCAGAATCATTTGGTCCGGAAAATCTCGGCTGACTGTTTGCTTAGTACTGTCCCTTTAAGATGCGATAAGCGTCGCCGATCTCTTTGAAGTTTTCAGTGGCCACCGAACGCTCTTCAGGTTTGGCGCGATCCGGATGATGTTTCATGGCCAGCTGTTGATAACGCTTTTTAATTTCGCGCGGTGTGGCTCCCGGACGCAAACCTAGTTTGTTGTAGGCGAATTCAAGCGCGCTGCGGGTGCGTTGTGGCGCGTGGCGACTGATTTTGGCTTCGTATTCGTCGATAATAAGCTTGACGCGCGCAGGATCAAATCCTAAAGTTGCGGCGATATGACTAATTACTTTGCGTTCTGATTGGGTGATTTTCAGATCGCTGACGGCAACGCCGATCGCGACTTCCAAAAGCAGCTGTCTGAACTGCATGGAAAGTCCGCTGGCGTCCTCGGGCTTCCAAGGTTTGTTGCCGTAGCGGCGGTAGTCATTGATGATTACCTCAGCCGGTATGCCGGGGTTGCCCATCACCGCGCGGACTACGTTAACCACGGCGTTTAACTCTTGGGAAGTTTCTTTGTCGTCAGCATGAGCGATTTCATTCGCCACGATGTAGATCGCTTGGAACTCACGGCCTCCGCGTTGCGGGCGCCCTCCGATATGCACTCCCCCGCCGCTTAGTCCTCCAACCATCCTGCGTATCAATGGACGAACAAGCCAAAAGTAAATCAGCAACACCAACAGTAAAGAAGTGACATTCATCGTTTAGCTCGAAATAGATTGTTTGATTACGTGATTTTCAGTACCGCAAGTTTTGTCGTTAAGGCGTTCTTGGTTATGGTAAGGCGCCATGTCAGTCAGCTGCCAAAATTGATAGCAAATGAAAACGAAAAAAGTGATACAATTTTTGATTAAAATAAAAATAGTCAGAAGGATTTTCATCCTATTTTAATATCATGCGTAAATTAATTCTCTTTGCCGCCACAGTTTGTTTCACCTCTAGTTTTGCTGACGATGATTCGATAAAAATTGCTTTAGTTTACGAAAAAACCGGCGGCTGGGAATCGTACGCAACCCAGGTGTTGCGCGGAGTTGAACTGGGATTCGAATACGCAACAAACGGAACCTGGGAGGTTCTTGACAAGCCCATTGAACTGATCGAAAAGGATAATCAGTTGCAACCTGACTTGTCGCGCGCTTTGTTGGAAGAGGCTTTCGGAGACGAAGGAGCAATATTTGCAATCGGGCCTATATCATCTAGCAACGCGCTGGCGATGTTACCCGTAGCTGAAGAGTACGAACGAATCATGATGCCGATCGCGACCGCGCATTCGATCACAGGCGATAAGTTCATTCCGTACGTGTTTCGCTCGATGCGCAATTCTGATCATGATGCGATCAGTAGCGCGGTGGTAGTCAATTCCCCCGACACCTATGTGGCAACCTTGACGCAGGATTACGCTTTTGGCCGTGATGGCGTTGAGGCGTTTAAGCGGGCGTTACAAGGCAGCAATGTGCAGATAGTGGCTGAAGAGTACGCTCCGACCGACACCACCGATTTTACGTCTTTTATTCAGCGCATGTTTGACGCGCTTAAAGATCAGCCGGGACGCAAAGTCATCTGGGTACACTGGGGCGGAGGAAGGTCTCCGATACCTTCTTTGCAGGACATGAATCCGGAACGTCACGACATAGAGATTTCGACAGGTGGCAACTCACTCGCGGTGTTGGAGGGCTACAAGCGCTTTCCTGGTATGGAAGGGGCAATTTACTATTACTATGATCTGCCTGACAACGATGTGAACGATTGGCTGGTTGCCAAACATTTCGATCTTTACGATTCGCCACCTGATTATTTCACTGCCGGCGGGATGGATGCCGCTATCGCTATCGTCCAGGCGCTAAAGACCGCGGGTACCACAGATACTGACAATCTGATCGAAGTTATGGAGAATATGGAATTCGACGCTCCCAAAGGGCGAATGAAGTTTCGGTCTGAAGATCATCAGGCCCTGCAACCAATGTACCATTACCGAGTCAAGGTGGACCCGGATGTCAAGTGGGCGATTCCAGAGCTGGTGCGCGAGATCAGCATAGAAGAGATCAATTTGCCGATTCGCAACAATAAGTAGCGTAAATTAGGCGACGCGGCTAATATGCCCATGGTCTTATCTCATGGCCAAAGAATTATTGGCAAAAAACTTAACTATCCGGTTTGGCGGACACACCGCGGTAGATGCGGTCACATGCAGGTTTAATCCGGGCGAATTGACCGCAATCGTCGGCCCCAATGGTGCCGGCAAAACCACGTTGTTCAATCTTCTGTCAGGACAGCTTTTTCCAAGCACCGGCCAAATATTACTCGACCAAGAAGATATCACCGGACTATCGGTCGCCAAACGGGCCAATCTAGGCATCGGCAGAGCTTTTCAATTAACCAACTTATTTCCTAAGCTGACTGTGGAAGAAAATCTACATCTGGTGGTACAGGCTAGACATAAACGCGGCTTATCTATGCTAAGTGTCGCCCGACGCAACTTTGATTTGTTTGCGGAAGTTGACAGATTGTTGAAAAAATGCGATCTGGTTAGTCGTCGCATCGAACAGGTTTCAGCCTTGCCACACGGAGAGCAACGTAAGTTGGAAGTTGCCATGTTGGTAGCCATGGAGCCGGATGTGTATATGTTTGACGAACCAACCGCCGGCATGTCAGGTGACGGCATTCCAGCCGTATTGGGATTGATTGAACAAATTCGGCAAGATGCCACCAAAATCGTACTGTTGGTCGAACACAAGCTTGATGTCATCAAGACTCTCGCGGACCGGATAATCGTTCTGCATGATGGAGCTTTGGTCGCCGACGGTAAACCAGAAGAAGTGATGTCCTTGCCTGTGGTTCGCTCTGTGTATCTGGGCGAGCAGCTGACTGCAAATGCTTGACAACATTCTGTCGCTTGCCGGAGTGCATACCCATATCGGTCCATACCATATCTTGCAAGGTATAGACATGGAGATCCCGGAAGGGGAAATCACCGTGCTTCTGGGGCGAAACGGTGCGGGTAAGACTACCACCGCACAGACTATCCTGGGACTTTTGCACCCGAGCGCGGGAACGATTTTTTTTGACGGGAAACCTATCCACCAACTGGACGCGCCGCAGGTGGTAAGGCGCGGTATCGGTTATGTGCCTGAGCAGATGAATGTGTTTCTTGACCTGACGGTGATGGAAAATCTGATTTTGGCGGCATATGACCGGCCGCGTCCGGATGAGGAGCATTTGCAAACCATTTATCAGTTGTTTCCGCCTTTGGAAAAAATGTTGCAAAAGCGCGCCGGTGTACTTTCCGGTGGACAAAAGCAAATGTTGTCGATAGCCCGCGCGATGGTTTTGCCGCGTCGGATGATTATCATTGACGAACCGGCCAAGGGGCTGGCGCCGTCAATAGTAAATTCTCTGGCTAGTTCGTTAGAGACGATGCGTGAAGCCGGTACGACAGTGTTGCTGATTGAGCAAAATCTTCCTTTCGCCAGCAGGGTTGGGCAACATTTCTACGTGCTCGAGGACGGGATGGTGGTACATAACGGTTTGATTGAGCAGCTGAATAAGGATCTTGAACTTCAAAATCGACTATTGGGACTAGAAGGATGATCCATCAAAAGCACATAGTTGAGACATCAGCACTGATCGTGGCGTTGATCCTGGTCATGTTGCCAATTCTCGGCTTTGAATCTTGGGCGGTGCTTACGTTGGCGGGGCTGTCAATGGCGATGATGATTTTTATCATGGCATCGGGCATGACTTTGGTGTTTGGTTTGATGGATGTACTGAACTTCGGCCACGGCGCATTTATCGCGGTCGGAGCTTATGCGGCGGCAAGCATGGTTACTTTGGTCGGAGGATATCCGATCGGCACTGTGCTGGCGATTCTCACGGTGGTAGGTTGTGCGTTGGCGGCACTGGTGGCAGGAGGTATCGGCGGTTCGTTATTTGAACGTTTGCTCGTGCGACCCACATATGGTAATCACATGCGTCAGATTCTGATAACCACCGGCGGGTTGATTATTGTCGAACAAGTACTCATCGTATTTTTCAGTCCCCGCGAAATAGTATTGTTACGCCCTGAAGAATTGCAAGGTTCGTTGTTAATAGGGAATATTGCGCTGGAAAAATATCGGTTGTTAATGGTCGCGATTGGATTACTGGTTTTTAGTGGCTTGATTTTGTTGTTTAATCGAACCAAGCTTGGGTTGCTAATTCGCGCAGCGGTCGAAAATCGAAAAATGGTGGAGGCGCTCGGCTATCCGGTTCGCGGGCTTTTTATCGGTGTGTTTATAACCGGCTCGAGTTTGGCTGGTGTCGGTGGCGCGTTATGGGCGCTCCAACAAGAGTTGTTTACCGTAACCATCGGCTCAGAAGCTATGTTGTTGATCTTTATCGTGGTGGTCACCGGCGGGCTAGGCTCGGTTTCAGGATGTTTTTTTTCCGCGTTGCTGACCGCGTTGGTTGCCAATTATGTAACCTTTTTGTATCCACCTTTAAGCGCATTCGCGCTGATCGGCATGATGGCGGCAGTGTTGTTATGGCGTCCCCAGGGACTGATCCCGGTAGCTAATCGCTAAGTGATGCTAAACCGCCTACTGTCGTACGATTTGCCACGCAGCCGCTTATTAGCGGTGCTATTAGCGATAATTTTCGTTTGCCTAATTCTTACGCCATTTATTTTTACCGGTACCAAGTCGCTGTCAATTGCCGCCAAAATATGTATTTTTGTGGTGCTTGTCGCAAGCTATGACTTACTCCTTGGCTATGCCGGGATTATTTCATTCGCTCACGCGATGTTTTTTGGTATCGGCGCGTATTCGGTAGCGATTGCGCTAGAACGATTTGGCACCGGTTTTACGCAGCTGTTTCTTGGGATGGGATCGGGACTGGTTATAGCTTTACTATTTGCGGCGCTGATCGGATTTTTGTCGTTGCGGCTGCGTACGATCTTTTTTGCCATGATCACTTTCGCGGTCAGCAACGCCGTGTCAGTAACAGTGATTCAATCGTATAAGCTCACAGGTGGCGAAGATGGGCTGAGCTATAACATACCGCAAATTTTTAAATCTTCATATCGATTTTTAGAAGAACCGGTTTTCGGGGTGGCGATAACCGGAAAATTATTACTTTACTATGTTGTGTTCGTGTGTTCTTTAGTGATGTTTTTGCTGTTGCTACGTATAGCCAATTCCCCATTCGGTTCGGTACTCAGGGCACTGCGGGAAAACGAATTTCGTACTATGGCGATAGGTTATGCGCCGGTGTTGTACCGGACGTTAGCATCGTGTGCGGCGGCAAGTATGGCGGCGGGAGCTGGAATGTTGTCGGCGGTATGGTTGCGATATACCGGGCTTGAAACCACGATGAGTGTGGATATCGCGATAGATATTTTGTTGATAGTTGTGATCGGCGGTATGGGATCGATTTATGGCGCGGTACTAGGCACCGTGCTGGTAATCGTCGCTCAAGGATACTTGCGGGAGATATTGATTGCGATCGGTGAATTTTTTGGAGGTTGGTGGATGACAGGTTTGTTCAATCCAGATCGTTGGTTACTGTGGCTTGGTCTGCTATTCGTACTGTGTGTTTATTTTTTTCCACAGGGGATTGTCGGCTGGTTGCGTAAGATTGAAGCGGATCGACTAATCAGGCAACAAGCGCAAAGCTAGTTTTTCAGGCATTTAACGCATCTTTGGCTGAACAATAAGATATGCGTAGCGACTTGGCGGTAGCTTCACAGGTTAGTTTGCCTTCGTGAACGGCAAGGCCGGCAAGCAGATGTTTGTCGCCGAGCAAATTTTTCTTGATTCCGCCAGCTAGTTTGGATATATAAGGCAACGTCGCGTAATTCAGTGCGTGCGAGGCAGAATATGCCACGGAGCCTGGCATATTGGGAACGCAGTAGTGCACAACGCCATTGATGGTGTATACCGGATTATTATGAGTGGTGGGCTGAGAGCTGGCGAAGCAACCTCCTTGGTCGATTGCCACATCGACGATTACCGCGCCTTTGCGCATTAGCCGAAGCATGTTGCGAGGTACCAAGGTAGGAGCTTTGGCGCCGGGTACAAGTACCGCGCCGATGATTAGATCGGCTTCTCGAATCTCGCGGGTGATCGTCTCGTTGTTGGAAAACACCGCGTTTACATATGGAATATGCTGATTTAGGTATTCCAATGCGGCAAGCGAATTGTCCAATACCACTACCTGAGAGCCCATTCCGAACGCAATTTTGGCGGCATTGTAGCCGACTACTCCCGCACCTAGTACCAAGGTACGCGCTGGCTCAACTCCTCCGCTCCCGGACATCAGTTTACCGGCGCCACCGTTGGTGCTTAGCATGCACTGAGCTCCCACCTGAGTGGATAAACGTCCCGCTATACGAGACATCGGCACTAAAAGCGGGAGCTTGCCGTTTTCATCGTCTATGGTTTCGTAGGCGATACAGGTAGCCCCGCTGTCAAGCAAATCGGTGGTTAGCTTCTTGTTGGCAGCAAGGTGTAAAAAGGTAAATAAGGTTGAACCTTTCTTGAGCATCTTGCATTCATCGGGTTGGGGTTCTTTAACTTTAATTATCATTTTGGCCTTGTCAAAAACTTCACGGGCGGTAGGAACGATGTCAGCGCCCGCATCGCGGTAGTGCTTGTTGAGCGCACCAATCCCTTCCCCTGCTCCTTTTTCAACAATGACACGGTGGCCTTCGGCTGCAAGAATTTGTACACTGCTGGGAGTCAAGCCTACACGTGCTTCTTGTGCTTTAATTTCTTTAGGAACTCCGATTATCATAGTGCAATTCTAGGGTTTGTGAATAGGAATAATTATAGCAACTTAGTTTGTTTAGTAAATTTGCAAAATGCTACTAAATTTCCCCTTATGCTGAACCTGACTATCAATATACGCAATCAAACATTATCAATCAATATGTTGTGGGTAACCAAAATTCAATAAATATGAGTTATGCTCAGCCAGACAAAGCCTTTTGTGTAACATTCAGTTTGCGGGAAACGCGCCATTCGGGACTCAGGCAGATGCTCGCGAACAAATAGCATATCAGCACCGCCCAGGACAGCGAGGCGTAGCCAAAGCGGATGCTCAGATATTC
>JAZHEJ010000029.1:0-6053 GCA_036679665.1 Candidatus Tethybacter castellensis
GCGCGAACTTCCGACTCGACATTAGGAGTAGTTGAATATGGCCCGCAAAGCAGTCCTCAATCGCAACGATCGTCGCGACCATCTTATCAAAGTCGCTTTGCCGCGCGTCCGCGATTTTCGCGGTCTGTCCGCCCGCGCTTTCGACGGTCGCGGCAACTACAGTTTGGGCCTGACTGAGCAAATCGTTTTTCCGGAAATCAACATTGAAAATATCTTGCGGATCCGTGGTCTGGATGTCGCGATCATCACTAACACCGATGACGACGAGCAGGCTCGCAAGCTTTTAACGGCTATCGGTATGCCGTTGCGCGAACTTCCGACTCGACATTAGGAGTAGTTGAATATGGCCCGCAAAGCAGTCCTCAATCGCAACGATCGTCGCGCCCAGCTGATCAAACGCTACGCACCGGTCCGCGTTGCGCTACGCAAAATCCTCAAAGACCCCAACGTATCCATGGAAGAAAAGCTCAAAGCTCAGCATGCGTTGCAAAAGCTGCCGCGCGACTCTTGTCCGGTGCGTTACCGCAATCGTTGTCGGATTACCGGCAGATCGCGAGGAGTGTTCCGACAATTCGGGATCAGTCGCAGCATATTGCGCAAATTGGCCATGAACGGCGAAATTCCCGGCGTCATCAAATCGAGCTGGTAGGAGGGAACGAACTTGTGTCTATGAGCGATCCAATCGGCGACATGCTAGCCCGTATCCGCAATGCGTTGGCGGTTAATCACACGTTTGTGGTTTGTTTGGCTTCGCGGTTTAATGCGGCGATTTTGGAAGTCATGCTCAACGAAGGTTATATTCGCGGTTATCAGGTCGCTGACGACAAACGTACCATTAAGGTTGCGCTTAAATACTACGCCGGCAAGCCGGTTATCGAATATCTGCATCGGACTAGCACGCCGGGATTGCGCCGCTACTCCAAGGCCGCTGATTTAAAACCGTTTCTGAATGGGCTAGGCATTGTCGTGGTATCGACTTCGCATGGCGTTATGACCGATCACCAAGCGCGCAGTAAAGGCTTGGGCGGCGAACTTATTTGTCAAGTGGCCTAATATGTCTCGCCTTTCTCGTCGTCCGATTGATATTCCGCCCGGGGTAACCGTGTCAGTGGCGTCCAACGGTAGCGTGGACGTCAAAGGCAAACTAGGTGAATTGTCGTTACACGGCAATCACAATGTTCAGGTGACCGTTGATGGCGCGAAACTGACCGTCAAGCGGCTGCGAAACACAAAATTCGCCCGTAGTTTGGAAGGCACCTACGTGCGGCGAATTATCAACATGCTTACCGGGGTGTCCGCCGGTTGGCAGCGCTCACTCGAACTGCAGGGCACCGGATATCGTGCTACGACTTCGGGCAATGCCGTGGGTATGGAGCTGGGCTTTTCCCATCCGATTTCCTACCAACTTCCCAAGGGAGTGAAAGTTGAAACGCCGGCGCCGAACCGGATTGTCGTTAGCGGTATTGATAACGTTCTGATTGGGCAAGTTGCCGCTGATTTGCGCTCCTTTCGCCCGCCAGAACCTTACAAGGGCAAGGGAGTACGCTTAGTCGGCGAACAGATTATTACCAAGGAGGCCAAGAAGAAGTGAAATTTCGTTACCACGACGCTCGCCGTCGTCGCGGCGCTCGCACCGCGCACATTATTTATCGCTCACGGATTGCTCGCCTCTCTGTGCATCGCACCGCGCGGCATATTTACGCTCAGCTGATTGATCCTCAGGCGCGTATTCTGGCCAGCGCTTCCACGGTGGAGCGCGAAGTCCGCGAAAAGTTTCCAGCCGGTAATACTATTGCCGCTGCCAATGCGGTCGGAGAACGACTAGCCAACAAAATCAAAACCGCCAAACTGGATGTTAAATGCGCTTTTGATCGGAGCGGTTTTAGATACCACGGTCGGATCAAAGCGTTGGCTGAAAGCGCTCGTTCTTGCGGACTGGAGTTTTAGCGATGGCTCGACCTGTTAATGACAACGCGCCCGCTGCCGCCACCGAGGCAAAAAATGAACTCAAGGAGTCGACTTTGTCGGTGCGTCGCGTAAACAAAGTTGTCAAAGGCGGAAGGATTCTGACCTTTTCGGTCTACGTGATAGTGGGTAATCAGGACGGCAAAGTGGGCTTTGGCAAAGGCAAGGCGCGCGACGTGCCTGAAGCGGTTAGAAAGGCCAGTGAGGCTGCCAAGCGCAACATGATTACCGTAAAGCTTACTAACGACACCATATTTCATTCCGTGTATGGCAATCACGGCGCTACCCGGGTATATCTGCAGCCCGCCTCAAACGGTACCGGCAGGATTGCCGGCGGCTACATGCGCACGGTGCTAGAGCTAGTGGGCATTAAAAACGTGCTGGCCAAAATTATCGGTTCCAATAATCATAACAACGTGGTGCGCGCCACTTTTGACGCATTGCGCAAAGTACGCTCACCGGCGGAAATTTCATCGCGGCGGGGCAAACCGATCGATGAGATCCGCGCCAACCATCGCCTGATAGTATGAGTGAACCGCAATCAGATAGCGTTGCGCCACGGCGTGCTGATCTTAGAGCGCTGCAGCCGGCATCCGGCTCAGCCCGTCGCCCCAAGCGGCTAGGACGAGGCATTGGTAGCGGCACCGGCAAAACCTGCGGACGAGGGCACAAGGGTCAAAAATCGCGTGCCGGCAAGACGATCAAAGTCGGTTTTGAGGGTGGTCAGATGCCGTTGCATCGTCGTATTCCCAAGCGCGGGTTCAGCTCGCGTAAGGCCGCATCTTGGTTGCGGTTGCCAACTTCCGCTTTAAGCAGTTTGCAGCCGGGTGAGGTTACCGTTGAGATGTTGCGTAAACTGGGAATTGTCAATCATCGGCAATCCAAGGTGAAGTTTTATAAATCGGGCGAGGTGTCTGTGAGCTACGTTCTAGTCGGAATCAGCGCAACAGCGGGTGCCGGCAAACTGATCGAAGCGGCGGGCGGCAAGCTGATGGATATGCCTGCCCAAAAACCGCCCGCGCAGGATAGTTAAACTTTACGCCTTTTTATGGTACAAAAAAGCAGCTCGGTAAGTTATAAAGACCTGCGTCAGCGCATCCTGTTTGTAGTCGGAGCGTTGGTGGTATTTCGCATTGGTTCGCATATTCCGCTCGCGGGCATAGACACTGACCAGTTGCGCTCGTTATTCCAAGAGGGCGCGGGTAACCTGTTGAATTTTTTAAACGCGTTTTCAGGCGGATCAATTTCGCGCCTGTCGGTGCTTACCTTGGGAATCATTCCTTATATAACCGCTTCGATCATCATGAATCTGGCGGCGGTAACCGTGCCGTCATTGCAACAGCTCAAAAAAGAAGGTACCACTGGGCGTCGCAAGCTGACCAACTACACCAGATTGGGTACGGTGGGTTTGACGATGATTCAAGGATTTTTTGTGGCAGTGGCGCTCGAACGGTTCGAAATGGCGTTAGAGCCGGGTTTGATGTTTCGCTTTACCACCATCGTGGGGCTGGTTGCCGGAACGGTATTTTTGATGTGGTTAGGTGAGCAGATAACCGAACGCGGCATCGGTAACGGGATATCGATCTTGATCTTCGCAAGTATCGTCTCAGGGTTGCCGCAGGCGATTAGCGAAATTTTTCTGCAGGTGGGCTCAGGCGCCATCAATCCTTTTATCGCGATCATGATCGTGGTCTCAGCATTGGCGCTGATTGCCGGAATCGTGTTTTTTGAGCGCGGTCAACGACGAGTGCCGCTAAATTATGCCAAGCGTCAGGTCGGCAACAAAATGATGGGAGGCCAGCGTTCGCATTTGCCGATGAAAATCAATATGGCCGGGGTGATGCCGGCCATATTCGGATATGCGGTATTGTTTTTTCCCGCCCAGATAGTGTCTTTTTCAGAAGACGGTGGCGCTGAATGGTTGCGCGATTTGTCGGCCGCGATGTCCCGCGGTCAACCGTTGTATCTGTTGGTGTTAGGGTCGGTGCTGGTGTTCTTTTGCTTTTTCTACACCGATTTGGTTCACAACCCGCGCGAGACCGCGGACACTTTGCGTAAAAGCGGAGCCGTGGTACCGGGGATCCGACCCGGCGACCGCACCGCGCATTATTTGGAAGGCATAGTCAAGCGTCTGACTTTGATAGGAGCGATATATATCACTACCGTATGTCTTATTCCTGAAATTCTCGTGTTCCAATTTGCCGGCACGCTTAGCAACTTTGTGTTGCTGTTTGGCGGCACCTCCTTGCTGATTATCGTGGTTGTGGCGATGGATTTCATGGAGCAAGTCCAGCATTATCTTATTTCTCAGCAGTACAGCAGCTTACTTAAAAAGCTGCCGGCCGGCAGTCTCGGGCTCGGACGCTAAATTTAATGGCGGTAACCCCGAAACGTTTTGAAATCACCGGTGAGGTAACCGAATCTTTGCCCAATAACATGTATCGGGTTAAAGTTCGTGACAACCGAATGTTATTGTGCACGATCGTGTACAAAATGACCCGCCGCCGGATTAAAGTTGTTCCGGGCGACAGCGTGATCGTTGAAGTTGCGCCCAATGATCTTACCCGCGGGCGTATCGTCTATCGCGGGGTGCGAAAGCAAGATAGTGACAACAACGAATAAACCGGCGTAAGCTTAAGTTTTTGCTTTATGCTTTGCGTTATAATCAAAGACGCTTTTAAGAATTAACCATGAAAGTCCAAGCCTCCGTCAAGCGCATTTGTCGCCACTGCCAGATCATTCGTCGTAAACGAGTGTTACGGGTCATCTGCAAGAACCCACGCCACAAGCAAAAACAAGGCTGATTTTCCTTCGGGAGTTTTTCTAAAACCTACTTTCAAGGAGGTTACATGCCAAGTTTAACTCGCCGCGCAACTATTGTCGGCATGCTAGGCGCAGGCCTGTTGCCCGCTTCGTTTGCCGCCAACCGTGAGCTTGTGGTTGGCTATATCTATGTGGGGCCGCGCGACGATTTGGGTTATAACCAGTCCCATGCGATTGCGGCGCGCAAGCTGTCGCTTATTCCCGGGGTGAAACTAATTGAGCAAGAACGCGTGCCCGAAAGTGAAGCGGTGGCCAGGGCGATGGAAGCGATGATCGTGCAAGACCAAGCCGGACTTATCTATGCCACCTCTTGGGGTTATTACGACCCTTATGTGCTCAAGCTCGCGCGTAAATACCCCGAGGTGGTTTTTCGGCATTGCGGCGGCGCGTGGAAGCCGGGCGATCCGGCCAATATCGGCAGCTACTGGGGCCATATGCACGAAGGCCAGTTTCTCGCCGGGTTTACGGCCGCTAGTGTGGCAAATAATGATCAGCTCGGCTTTATCGTCGCAAAACGCATACCTTCAAACTTACGCAATCTCAACGCTTTTACGTTGGGCGCCCAGATCGCAAAGCGCACCGCCACCGTCAAGGCGATTTTCACCAGTAGCTGGTCGGATCCGGTTCGTGAAGCGGAGGCGGTAAACGCGCTGGCGGACCAAGGTGTTTCAGCTATAGGGTGTTCGGTGGACTCCTGCCGCACCATCGCTGAGAATGCCAAGCGGCGCGGGATTTATTTCACCGGCTATAACGCTTCAGTGAAACAATTGGGAGTCGAATACTACCTGACTTCGGTTATTCCTGACTGGGCTTCGATCAATATTCATACCGCCCAAATAGTGATGGCCGGTCAGTTGCCGCCTAATTCTTTTTCCGGCGGGATAGCTGAGGGTCTGGTCACTATCGACAATGTCGGTGAGGCGGTTAGCAAATCAGTGGCAAGCAGATTAGATGACCTGATTGGTCAGCTCAAATCCGGGCAAAAAAAGATCTGGCAAGGCCCGATTATTGACAACCAGGATGTTGAGCGGGTTGTTGCCGACGAAATTCTTGAACGTTTTGATCCACGGTTGCGCGACATGAATTGGTTCGTGCGTGGGGTTAGCGCTTAACGAGGCTGTCTGATGCTCGTTATGTACGGGCGGTTGGCAAATCAGCTGGAAGCTATCGCACTGGTAGCTGTGGCCTGTCTGGTCACTATCGACAATGTCGGTGAGGCGGTTAGCAAATCAGTGGCAAGCAGATTAGATGACCTGATTGGTCAG
>JAZHEJ010000041.1:0-72195 GCA_036679665.1 Candidatus Tethybacter castellensis
ATTTACCGGCGGCCGGCCCGCCGGCCCGGCCTCCGGATGACTGAACATTGCCGGTATGCATCTTGCCGGCCAAAAAGGTTCCGGCGGTCAGTACCACCGCGTCGCAGTCTATCCGCGTGCCGGATCTTAGCTGAACCCCGCATACCTTTTGGTTGTTAATTGCTAAATCGGTGACCTCGCCTTGAAACAAGTGGATATTGGCATACTGTTCGAGCAGCCGGCGAATTGCGCCGCGATACAAGGTCCGGTCGGTCTGAGCCCGGGTAGCGCGAACCGCGGGGCCTTTGCTACGATTGAGAGTACGGTAGTGGATGCCGGCCAGGTCCGCCGCCTTGCCCATAATTCCGTCTAGCGCGTCGATTTCACGAACCAGATGTCCTTTGCCGATGCCGCCGATCGCAGGATTGCACGACATCATACCGATCGCTTCAAGCTGATGGGTGACGATGGTTACCCGCGCATGAAGACGCGCGGCGGCACAGGATGCTTCTACTCCCGCATGTCCGCCGCCGATAACTACAATATGCGGCGTCGCGCTAGTTGCCGGCATCGGTTACCCAGAGGTAGCCGCAAGCTGTGTCGAGTCAGTCACAATATGCTTAGTTTCCCAGTCGCGCATAAGATTCATGAAAGCGGCGCGATCGGTGCAGGCTTCGGCCGCAGCTATGAATTCTTTATCAATGAGCATGCGCGACATGACCGAGAGAATTTTCAAATGAGTGTCGTCCGCGCGTTGTGGTACGAGGAGGATAAACATGTGGCGGATCGGATTATCCGGAGAATCGAAAATAAATGGATTCAAAACACGCAGATAAGCGGCGAGCGGCTGACGCAGATTGGTAATGCGCGCGTGCGGTACGGCAACACCGTCACTGATTACGGTTGAACCTAACCGTTCACGTTCGAGTAAATGTTTGAAGACCAAGCCGCGCGCCGGGCCGTCGGTATTTTCAAACGCAAGTCCCACTTCTTCGAAAATGCGTTTTTTGTTGTCGGAGGCCACATCCAGCAGAACGCGCCCGGCAACGAGTAATTGAGAAGGATAAATGATTTTGTCGTTCATCGGTGTGAATTTGATTTGGTTGTGTGATTTTCCAGTTGACGACGCATACGACTTGCGGCATTGGTGATTGAAACGTGCAAGTCGTTGTCTTTTGAGCTGGCTGAAAAGTCCTTGCCTTGGTAGCGTAAGTCTAACTCAACTTGATATCCTGATCCGGTTTTGCCAAGATGGGCGCGACAATGCGTCGGCGGTTCCGGCAGGTGTCCGCAGGATTTGCGGATCCGTTCGGTGGCAAAATCGCGCAAGCTAGGCGTGGTTGCGAACCCTTGGCTGTTTACTGAGATTTCCATAATTCACTTTGTGGTTGTTTGCGGAAAAAAGATGGCATTATACGAGCCGCGGCACGATGTTTGGCCACGGTACGACGCGCAAGCGGGTAGCCTTGTTCGTGGAGAATGCGCATGAGATGCTGATCGGTAAGTGGTGCGTTATCGGTTTCTTCCGCAACGAAATTTTTGATTCTCGCCTGCAAAGCGGCGCTGGCTAAAGGCCGTTGCTTGCATGAATCGCGTTGCATGAGAAATTTTAACGCAAAGGTTTTGCCCGCGTGGACAAAATGTTTATTGTGGATGATCGCGGAAATTGTACTAACGCTATATTTGGTAATCGAGGCTAAGTCCCGCAGACCTAGCGGAACCAACGCCACCTCCCCTTTGAAAAAAAACGCCCGCTGACGGTCTACCATTATTTGGGCGACCTTGAGCAACGTGGCGTGGCGAAATTTGAGCGCGTCCAGCAGGTTGTGCGCCTCGCGATTGAGCTTGCGCCAGGGTTTCCCCGCGGTGCGCAGAGTATCCGCGTCGGAGCTTATGCGCAACGGAACCGCTTCGGTAAGGGAGTGGACTTGCCAGACTCCCGCAATCTTGCGCACTTCCAGATCCGGAACAACCACGGCGGCGGGATCGGCGAAATCATTGGCAAAGCGCGGCTGGAGCGAACGCAACACTTGCAACGCATCGGCAAGTTGGTGATCAGGAGCGATATTGGCCAGATTACGCTTGCTTAATTGGTCGGCAAACTCGGTGATCAGCCGTCGCGCCAGCTTGATTTGGTCGGTCTGGGGTGATAACGCATCAAGTTGTAACTGCAAGCATTCGGTTAAGGTGCGCGCTCCTGAACCGGCAGGGCTAAGCCGGCGGATGGCCTGGCTACCGGCCATGGCGCGTTTTAAAGGCACACCGGTCAGGGTGGCCAGTTGTCGGTCAGCAGGCAAAAAACCGCGGGCATCCAATCCGCTCAAACAACGCATGGCGTCCGAGCGCAACTTGGAACTCATCGGGGTGACGGCTAGTTGCTCGGCCAGATGTTCAGCTAAAGTGATATTGACCAGGCCGGCCCTGGGCAAGTTGCCCGGTTCGGGTAACTCAAGCAGCGGATTTTGCTCGGCCAGAACCGTTAGTTTGGTGTTGAGCTGCTGGTAGTTCAAAATCAGCAAGCTGCTAGTCAGACGCGGCATGACGGTCCCGACCAGTTTGGTCTGCAGTTGCAAGTCGGTGCTCAAAATCGAAAATCCTTACCCAAATAGTGATTTTGGACCAGCTCGTTGGCGGCAAGCTCTTCAGGCTTGCCTTGGCATAGCAGTTTGCCGGCGTGCAAAATGTAGGCTCGATCGCAGATTGAAAGCGTTTCGCGCACATTGTGGTCGGAGATCACTAATCCGATGCCGCGGTCGCGAAGCTGACGCATGACTCGTTGCAGATCGGTAACGGTGATCGGGTCGATGCCGGCGAAAGGTTCGTCAAGCAACAGCAACTTGGGTTGGAGCACCAACGCGCGGGCGATCTCGAGACGACGTAACTCGCCGCCGGAAAGTTCACCGGTTTGTTGGCTCGCAAGGTGGGCGATATGCAGGTCGTCTAGCATCTGGCGGGCAATTTTCAGGCCGACGTTGCCTTTTTTGCCCTGAATTTCAAGTACCGCACGCAGGTTATCGAGCACTGACAGAGCGATAAACGCGGAGTTTTCTTGCGGTAAAAATCCTATGCCGCGCTTTGCGCGCTGATTGATCGGCAAATAGGTAATATCCTCGTCGCCAAATGAAACCGTTCCGGCGCTGGGGGTTGCCAGGCCGGCGAGGATATAAAAGCTGGTGGTTTTACCGGCGCCGTTGGAGCCTAACAGTCCGACGATTTCGGCAGGGGCGGCTATCAGCGATATGTCTTGCAAAACGTGTCTTGAGCGGTATTTTTTATACAGCCCCTTCGCTTCTAACACCGGTGCGGCGGTCATAAGCTAGGCGCTTGGATGATGGCCTGCACACGCCCGGTGCTATCGCCCGGAGTCGCAAAAAACGACTGTTGCGCAAGGTCATAGCTGATCGCTTCGCCTTTGAGTGTTTCGTTGGGAGTGCGCGCTTCAGCCGCGCCTTGTAACTCGACGGTACCGAGATTTTCATCATATTCGATGCGTTCGGCAGTGGTATTTATTTCTTGCTCCGCGGTGATAATGCGCAATCGTGCAGGTTGAGCTTTGGTTCCGTTCATAATCAGTTTTAATTTCTCACTTAATCCGGCGATATCCAAAGTCGCTCCGGTCCCGCTGTAATTCGCAGCGTCGATGGCGACAGAGTCGGTGGCCCGCACCCGGTCGGCATCAATGTCATAGTGCGCGGAAAAAGACGACAGGCTGATATCCCCATGGACGATATTGACTTGACCGGTCATCGCGACGCTTCGTTGGATTTGATCGTATTCAAGCTTCTCCGCGGTCAGCGCGGTTGGCACTTCGCGTTGACTTATTCGCAGGCGCACCGGCTGGCCGGTGGTGACATACTGTTGCGCATCTTGGTTGATGCGTAAAGTGTCTGCTTCCAAGGTTACGTTTTCGCTAGTCAGAACCACTGAGCCGGTAAATTCGGTAACTCCCTGTTGACTGAGCATCCGGTCGGACGAAATGGCCACCTCCTGCGCGATACTTGCGCTTGCGGTCAAAAAGATTAATATTGCTAACACGCGTTTCACGGTTGGATAAGCTGTACCTCGCCGGTAAGTTCCAGGATGTCGTTGTCTAACACAAAGTGCTCAGCGGTCGCGTAGTAATCGCCGTCTTCTATGGTAACGTTATTGCCGCGTAAGATGCCTAAAGGGTCCATGACAATGTGCTCAGAACGCAGCATCCGGCCAAGATATGAGATGAAGCCGTTGCCTTGCAACAGGATGTGTGGGGCACCACTTGGGCGAACGATACGATCGGCCGCGAATTGATAGGTGTTAATAGGGGTGATCAAAGCTCCTCTTACTTCATGCGCGTCGTTGATTTCAATGCTCAACTTCACACGCACGGCGCTGAAACTGGCTTTGGACTCGCCCAAGGTACTCGTTATGTCGGCTTGCCGAATATTGAGTACGGCCGCACTGGTTTCGCCGGAGAGTAAATCTAATCGTACCGCATGGAACAGCAAAGCCGTCAGGCCTAGCGCCACCAAAGGTATTACAGCAGTAAGCCGCATTTGTTGCTTTTAGCACGTAAGCGGACAATGCGCGTGTTGCCCGGTGCTTTACATAAGACGGGTGCCATGGCCGCTTAAATCTTGTAGCAGGCCGTCATTCGAGTTGGCAATGTTGTCAAGATGGTTGCCTAGTCGAGGCGGTGATGTACCAGCAGGTGGATATCAATTATCCCGCACAGCTTGCCATCGGCAACAACCGGCAAGTGATTGATACGCTTGCGCTCCATAATTTCCAGCGCTTCGGTAGCCAGCCGTTCCGGGCTGATTGTGATCGGTGCTCGGGTCATCGCTTGCGCAACATTAATTTGACGGATGTCGGTGCCGCAGTCAAGGCAACGACGCAAATCACCGTCGGTGAAAATGCCGCTCAACCGATCGTCGTCAACGACCAATGTCGCACCGATTCGTTTGGCATTGATCTCGATGATTGCCGCCGGCAAGGTCGCGTCAGTCGGTATGCGAGGAATCGCCGTGCCGGTATGCATCAGATCTGCGACGCTGGTAAGTAACCGTCGTCCGAGGCTGCCGTCCGGGTGGGTGCGGGCAAAATCGTCGGCGGTAAAGCCGCGCGCTTCCAACAAAGCTATAGCCAGCGCGTCTCCAAGCGCCAGCATGGCCGTGGTTGATGTGGTTGGAGCCAAATTGAGCGAGCATGCCTCGGCGCTCACCGCGGCACAGATTATCGCGTCGGCCGCGAGCGCGAGTTTGGCTTGCGGTTTGCCGGTGATGATCAGTCTTGGTATGCCGATCCGACCCGCGTGGTCAATCACCGTAATCAGTTCCCCGGAGGCGGCCGAGTATGAAACCAAAAGCAACACGTCGCCTTCGGTGAGCATGCCCAGATCACCGTGGCCCGCGTCGCTAGGATGAAGAAAAAACGCCGGCGTCCCGGTACTGGCCAGCGTGGCGGCGATTTTGCGGGCGATGTGACCTGCTTTGCCGACCCCGGACACCACGATCTTGCCGCTGGCGGCGAGCATGGTATCCACCGCGTTGCCAAACGCGTCGTTTAGTCCGACGCGAACTTCCTCAATCCCCGCGGCTTCTTGCTGAAGAACTCGGCGGGCAACGGCCAGATGATCAAAATCGTCGGTACTCACCAGTAGTTGACCGCCTCAAGTTGCGATACGGCAAGGGCTTGGACGAACGGACGATCGGCGCGAAAGAACGAAGGAAGCTCGTGGATGAAAAGTTCGGCCTGAAATTCGCTCGGAAACGTTCCGTAAGCGATTACAAACACTTCCTTATTTTGGGTTACCGCCGGATAGATTAAGACGTTACGGATGGTAAAGAAGCGAGCCAAGTCGCGCAGATAACGTTCAATTTCAATAGAGTTGTCGCGGGGTGCGCTGAGGATGCGCGCGGTGTAGTTGGCGGCATCTTCCAGCTCAAGCAGGCCAAACAGAGTTTGCGTAGCGTTTAGGCGTTGACGCAAATAACTTGTGGGCGGATATTGTTGCCATCGGGTATTGTCAATAGTCGTTATCGTGGTACTGATCGGCGCAATTACGACTGATTGTGTCGAGGAGGTTTGGTCTGGTTGCGCATACACGGTAACTGTGGAAGGTGGCGCCACGGCGCGGGTAACAGTTACCGACTCTATCAATTCTGTTGACTGCTCGATCGGTTCTGCCACCGGCTCTACCAGTTCTGTTTCCGGCGGGATGGAAGTGGCCAATGACGCTTCGGCCTGCGGCGTCTCAACTATCCAGTATTGATAAGCGATCGCCGCGAACGCGCATAACAATAAACCGCCGGCAATTGCGGTTTTACGGTAATGACGGACATTTTCAGCCTCGAGCGGATCTTCTTCCATTTGCCGGTAGCGAGCATCGCGCGCGGCGCGCCTGGCATGGGTTGCGGTTACAGTTGTCGCGCTGTCAGCGAAAGCGGCGAGCATGGCTTTGTCGCACAGGATATTGATGCGCCGCGAGATACCTTGCGATACTCTGGCGATCACCGCAGTCGCCGCGGAAGAAAAAATTATCTGTTTGCGATTGATGCTTGCTGAGCTTACGCGATGGGTAATGTATTCGTGTACTTCTTCGGAATTGAGTTTACGCAAATAAAACGAAGAGGTAACTCGCTCGCGCAGTTGGCGCATGTGGCGTTGTTCGAGTTTCGCGGACAGCTCCGGCTGGCCAAACAAAATAATTTGGACGATTTTTTCGTCGCTGGTTTCAAGGTTCGACAGCAGGCGGATTTGCTCAAGCGAAGCGTCAGGCATGGCCTGGGCTTCATCAATGAACACCAAAACACGTTTGTTTTTGTTGTGCAGATTAAGTAACTGGCGTTGTAAATCGCGAGCCACCAGCTGATGTTCGCGCGATACATCCAAACCCAGTTCTTCGGCAATGTGATAAACGATTTCCTGGTCGGTAAAGGTTGGATTGGCGATATAGACCAGTTGCGCTTTGTCTCGAAACTCGGTCATCAACATACGACACAGCATGCTTTTGCCAGTGCCGACCTCGCCGAAGATCGCCATGATTCCCTCGCCGTTACCAATGGCGTACTTCAGCGCATCAAGAGTTTCGCCGCGCACACAACCGCGATAAAAAAATTGCACCGAAGGTGTGATTCGGAACGGAAGTTCTCTTAATCCAAAATGCTCAATATACAAAGACATAGCGATAAGTTCGCGATCAGATAAAAGCCTTGATTATTCGATCAGGAGTCGGTAATTTTATCAGCCGACGTTATTTGATCGGCAAGTAATTCACGCAAGCGCTGTTCACTGATTTGCAGTTGCCGAGCGGCACTTAGGTGGTCGCCGCATGCAGCATAGGCCGCCAAGGCATGTTTGCGTGCATCCTGGTCAAGTAACGCAACGAGGCTGTGCGGATATTGATGAGAGGTGTGCAACAACTGTTCATCTAATTCTGCGGCGGAAACGGTGGCCCCGGAAAAAAGGATTTGCAGTCGCGCGACTATGTTGCGCAGTTCGCGCACATTGCCTGGAAAATGGTATTTTTTTAAAACTTGCGTCGCATCGTCGTCAAGCACAAAAGCGTCAGTGCCCAAGTTAGCCACCGCTTGGTCGCGGAAGCTGTTGAACAATAATTTCAAGTCGCTGCCTAGTTCGCGTAGCGGCGGGGTGGTGATTGCCAACACGCTGAGGCGATGAAAAAGATCTTCACGAAAGGTTTTGTTACTCACCGCCGCACGCAGCGGCTGGTTGGTCGAAGCGAGTATACGAACATCGCTGATGCGTGGTTTGCTGTCGCCGACGCGAAAAAATTCGTTTTGCTCAAGTACCCGCAGTAATTTGGGCTGCAGATTCAAAGGCAAATCGCCGATTTCATCAAGCAGTAATGTACCTCCGCTCGCCGCCGCGAAATATCCTTCGCTGTCGCTGGTGGCTCCGGTATAGGCGCCGCGCTTTGCGCCGAACAAGCTGGCTTCAAACAATTGTTCAGGCAAAGCCGCACAATTTACCGCAATAAAGTTGCCGGAACGTTGCGACGTTTTATGCAGCCCACGCGCGGTAAGCTCTTTACCGGTACCGCTTTCGCCTTCGATTAGCACCGGATAAGGCGCGGTTCCGAACTGGCGGATTTGGCGCAGCAAACGAGTCAAAGCCGCTGATTTGCCAAGCAGGCCGTCCGAGGCGCCGCTGGCTTTTTGCGTGGCAAACGCGCGATCAAGTACGGTGCGGATTTGCTCCGGATCACATGGTTTGGTTACGTAGTCGATCGCTCCCATCGCCCGGGCGAGTTTGCCGTGTTCGCGTTCGTTTTGTCCTGAAATTACGATAATCGCGCATTTTGGAGCTATGGCGTTGAGCTCATGTATCAAAGCTATGCCCTCGCGCGGGCTATTGGTGTGCGGAGGCAAACCTAAGTCGATTATCGCTCCGGCCGGGGGTTGACCCAACTGTTGCAGCGCCCGGGTGGCTTCACTGCGTGAACGTGCTCCGACCACATCAAAGTCTGCGGCAAGCTCTTCAACAAGTAGTTCCAAAATTAGCTCGTCGTCGTCGACGACCAGCAATCCGGTGGAAGGCTGGCGGGTCATGATGACGCTATCCGAACAGGCTTTCGAGTCGCTCGAGCTGAATCAGATCGAGGTTTCCGGTTGCGGCCAAAAGCTCAAGCCAGGCTATAAGCTGGCTGTGCCGCGCTTGTGCCAGCTGCAGTTCAGCCTGCGCTAGTGTGGAGGCTGCGTCAAAGGCGTCAACGAGCACTCCGGCTTCAAGTTCGACACTGGCCAAAGCCAGATCAAGGCGTTGGCGTTCGGCTTCAATGCTCGCAGTTAACGCTTCGCGACGCAACTCCTGAACATTGAAGTTGCGCCAAGCTGAGCTGATCGATAGCTGGGTTTCGCCAAGTAGCGAGGCGCGGCTTTGTTCTAGCGCTTTAATCTGGAGCTTGGCACGATCTATGGCAGCGGTTGCCCCGCCGCTGCTAAAAATCGGTACCGACATTTCTACCGCGACGCGCTCTTCACCTTTGAAGTCGCTGGTTCCAGTAGCGGAAATAATCGGGATCACCGTGGCGTTTAGTTGCGAAATCACCGCGTTTTGGATTTCAATTTCGGTGGCGTTGATACGCACACCGGGTGAATTGATTGCTTCTTCGAGCCAGAACGCGAGTAGCTGGCGCGGTTGCAACGGCGAATGGATAAGTTGCCGAATCGGAATGCTCGAAATACCGGTCAAATGCTCAAGGTTATCTAGCGCGGCAGCAAGGTCGTTGGTGGCGGTCAGTCGATCAGCTTGTAAATTGGCCAGCGCGGCTTTCACATTCAGAATCGGCAACAGCGTTGCCTCGCCGACTTCATAGCGGCTGTTGGCAACCTTAAGCTGTTCTTCCAGGTTGTCGCGCCGTCGGTCAAGCAAATTTAAGCTTTCCTGAGCCAAAGACGCCTGAAGATAAGCCTGATATGTTGCAAGCAGAATTTGCTGGCGCATCAGTTGGGCCTGACGGCGCGCCAGTTCAAGCTGGTTTTCAGTCACGGTTACTTCAGCTTTGCTACCCGGATCAAACAGTTGCTGGGTTACTCTCAGCTCAACGTTGTCGCGGTCCCGGGGCTGATTGCCGCCTTGCGGCGAAGGGATGTTGTTTAGTTGGTAAGAAGCATTGCCGCGCACCTGCGGCCGACGCGCGGCGACGGCTATGTTAATACCTTTTTCCCGTATTTCAACGTTAGTCAGCGTAGCTTGGTACTGGTCGTTGTTCGCCAACGCGTTAAGCAAATAGTCATACGCTTTGGCCATACCCGTGGCAGGAAGCGCAAGTCCCAACCCAACGATGTTTACCCAAATCGCCGCTTTTGCGCAGGATATTAGCCAAGTGCGATTCATCGCCGGGGAAGTGTAAAGTCGACGGCGAGTTGAGGACTGCTTGGTCTAGCCGTGGCATGACGCGGCATTATTCCGGCGTCATAAGCCTCCTTACCCGCTTTTACCGAGCTGGCAAAAGCGCTTGCCATACTTACCGGGTCGCCCGCTGTGGCGATAGCGGTGTTGATCAGTACTCCGTCATAGCCCAATTCCATCGCTTGGGTAGCGTCCGAAGGCCGGCCAATTCCGGCATCCACGATCAAAATCGTGTCGGCCAAACATTCACGTACGATCGCCAGACGATCAGGCGCGGTTAATCCTTGCCCGCTGCCGATGGGCGCTCCCCACGGCATTACCGCATGGCAACCGGCGTCGGCAAGACGTTGGCAAAGCACAAGATCATCCGTACAGTATGCGAGTACGACGAAATCCTCGGCAAGCAATTTTTCCGCGGCGGTAAGCAGTTCAAACGGATCAGGGGTCTGAGTTTCTTCGTCGGCGATAACCTCAAGTTTGATCCAATTGGTATCAAGCAGTTCACGCGCCAAGCGGGCGATGGTACACGCTTCGTGCGCGTTGCGGCAACCGGCGGTATTGGGTAACAAGCGAATATTGAATTTAGAAAGCAGGTGATAAAAATCGTTGCCTTCACCTTTGCTGCGCCGAATAGCCACGGTCAGCAGGCCCGGCTTGGCCGCGCCGACACATTTACCTAACGTGCTAAGCGACGGATAGCGAGAGGTGCCTATTATCAGCCTGCTAGGCAAGGCCTGACCGGCTATGGTCAGCGATGACGATTCAGCCACCTTGACACACGGTCAAAACCTCAATCCGGTCGCCAGGCTCCAGGGTGCGTAATGCCAGCTGAGCGTGCGCCACATGCTCGTCGTTGACTGCCACCACGAAAGGACGCACGGTATCTAGTTGCCATTGCGCGAGCCATTCGCGTAATGATCTGTCATCATCAATCTGGTATGAGTTACCGTTGGCTTGCACCGTGAATTTGCGCATTGTTGCCCCGCGATTAATGCAAGTTGATGGCGGAGACCGCGCGTTCGACCAAAGCCGGTCCGGCCATGAACCCATGGCGGTACATGCCGTTGATTGCAACCTTACCTTGTTCGCTGACAAAATAAGGCATTTGTTCAGCTGTGGTCGGCCGCAGTCCGACGCGCAGATCGCTGACTACGGCTTCGGAAAAGCCGGTATGTACGCTACATGCCGCGGACAACAATTCAATCGCCGAGCGGGCCGTTACCCCGCCGCGATCCGCGCTTTCGATTTCGGTGGCTCCGACCAGGTAACGTTGGGCGTCGCGGGGTACCACATATACGGGATAGCGAGGGTGCGCAAGTCTGATCGGGCGGGTAAGATTTACTTCCGGGGCGGTCAAATGAATTATTTCGCCGCGAACCGATCTTAGCAACTTCGTATCGTTGGCTCCCAAGCCGCGACAGTCGCATGTCCAGTCGTAGCGGTACTCGTCGTCGCCGATGACTAAACAACCGGGGAGAACTTGTTTGACCTTGACATCGTCATGCCAGCTACCGGCGCCCATGCACTCCTTGCGCAGAAGAGTAAGCAAGCGCTCGGTGTCGATGTGCCCTTCATTGGGGAAATAGTAGGCGCGCGACAGGTGCCCCAACTCCGGTTCAAGGTCTTCCAAAGCGTTTTGGTCCAGCTCTACTATTTGCGCGTCAGGATCACTGAGTTTGGATGCGATTAAACTAAGTTGGCGCTCAAGCTCCGGCACGTCGCGGCGATGGGCAGCGAGAATTGAGCCGCGCATGACGAGAAGCTCTTGGGCATCCAATTCGCGCAGCCAAAGTTGCCAAAGGCGTAACGAGTCCATGCCAAGCCGGCTCAGTTTTGGTTCCGCGCTCGCCAACTCGGCGATAGGGCAGATCATACCGGCGGACGCGTTTCCACATCGTCCGGACGCTCCCGCATCAAATATATCCACTTTAGCGCCGGCTTTCGCCAAGCGCCAAGCTAGCAAGCTCCCAACAGATCCTCCGCCTGCGATGCCGACCTTCATCCGGCTTGGCGAGTGCTTTCTTCAATTGGAATATATAGCTCGCCCCCGTGTTTGGTAAATTTTTCCGACATTTCACGCATTCCCGCCGCGCTAGCTTGCTCATAGTCGGCAATGCCGCGTGCTTTTGCGTATTCACGAACTTCTTGGCTGATTTTCATTGAACAGAATTTGGGACCGCACATCGAACAAAAGTGCGCGGTTTTCGCGGCATCCTTGGGCAAGGTCGCGTCATGATATTCACGAGCGGTATCCGGATCTAAAGACAAATTGAATTGATCTTCCCAGCGAAATGAAAAACGGGCGCGGGACAACATGTCATCACGATAACGCGCGCCGGGATGACCTTTGGCCAAGTCTGCGGCATGCGCCGCAATTCGGTAAGCGATCAGGCCTTCTTTGACATCGTTCCGATCCGGCAGGCCAAGGTGCTCTTTGGGAGTTACATAGCAGAGCATCGCGCAACCGTGCCAGCCGATCATCGCCGCGCCGATGCCGCTGGTGATGTGGTCGTAGCCGGGGGCGATGTCGGTGGTCAGCGGACCCAACGTATAAAACGGCGCTTCGTCGCACCAATCTAGTTGCTTGGTCATGTTCTCGGCGATAAGGTGCATCGGCACATGCCCGGGCCCTTCAACCATTACTTGCACATCTTGTTGCCAGGCTCTGCGCGTCAACTCACCTATCGTCTTTAATTCGGCAAATTGAGCGGTGTCGTTGGCGTCAGCGATTGATCCGGGACGCAACCCGTCGCCTAACGAAAAGCTTACGTCGTATGCGCGCATGATTTCGCAGATTTCGTCAAAATGTTCGTATAGCGGATTTTCGCGGTGGTGGGCGATACACCATTTGGCTAAGATTGAGCCGCCGCGCGATACTATGCCGGTGATGCGTTTTTCGGTAAGGTGGACGTAAGCTAGCCGCAATCCGGCGTGAATGGTGAAATAATCAACTCCTTGGTCGGCTTGTTCGATTAAGGTGTCGCGGATTATTTCCCAAGTGAGATCTTCGGCTTGGCCGCCCACTTTCTCGAGCGCTTGATAAATCGGCACAGTGCCGATCGGTACTGGCGAATTGCGGATGATCCATTCGCGCGTGGTGTGAATGTTCTTGCCGGTGGACAAATCCATAACCGTATCCGCGCCCCAACGGATAGCCCACACCAGCTTGTCTACTTCCTCGGCGATCGAGGATGTGACCGCCGAGTTGCCGATGTTGGCATTTACCTTGACTAAAAAATTGCGCCCGATGATCATCGGCTCAAGTTCGGGATGATTGATGTTGGACGGAATGATCGCGCGGCCGCGGGCGATTTCGTCGCGCACGAATTCGGGAGTAATTTGCTTGGGTAATGTGGCGCCCAAACTGTTACCGGTTAAACGTTCCTGCCGTTCGCGGTCGGCGCTTTCGTCCGCCAACGCCTGTTGAGTTTGATTTTCACGCGCGGCCACATACTCCATTTCAGCCGTGACGATACCGGCGCGCGCGTATTTGAGTTGGGTAATAGCGTCGCCGTTGGCCGAGCGGCGCGGCTGGCGGCACAATCCGGACGGAAGCGGGGTTTCTTTGCTGCTGATCGGTACCAGCTTCGCATGTTCTTCTATTTCGCCGCGCTTGTCGATCCAAGCTTGCCGGGCGCTGCCGTTTAACCCGCGGGTGATATCCACCGTAACTTGCTTGTCGGTATAAGGACCTGAGGTGTCGTATACGATAACTTGCTCGCCGGTGGAAAGGGTGATCGCGCGCATCGGCACCAAATGGCCGTTGGCGGTGGAAACGCTGATCTTGCTTGAAGCGGGAAAAGGCGCGGTGTTTTCAGGAGGTAAAGAAGTGGTCATTGCAAAGTCGGTCAAAATGAGAATCTGTCGATATGGGGGCCATTGGTCAGCGGCGGGATCCAAGTGTCAAATAGATCTTCGCTTGTTGTCGCGGTTCCGGCGCGTTCAAACATTTTGACACAGCACACCGGTGCCACGCCGACTGGCGTCAACACGCGGCCATGCAAAGTCAGTCGCTCGAAAAAGTTGTCGGGCATACGCTGGATGGATCCGGTCAACACCGCCGCGTCATATTTGGTATTTTCCACCGCCGCTTGGGCAAGCCCGTCGCCGGTGATGACCTCGCAGTTGCCGATATGGTGCTGGTCTAGTTTGAGCCGGGCCTGTTCTGCTAGTTCCGGGATAATTTCCCAACTTACCACCTGCTTGGCCATTTTGCTTAACAACGCGGCGAAAAATCCGCTGCCGGTACCGATATGCAAAATCTTTTCCGCGGCGCCCGCGGCCAGATTTTGTAACATTCGCGCTTCCACTTTCGGTTCAAGCATGCACTGACTATGTCCGATCGGAAGTTGGAGATCGGCAAAAGCGAGGGAGGTGTAGTTATCGTGCGTAAAAGCGTCGCGCGGCAATTGGTAGTACAGATCAAGCACCTTGTCATCAAGCACTTCCCAGGTGCGAATTTGCTGTTCGACCATGTTTCGGTTTTGAAGTGAAATTACCATCTAGAAGTAGGCTTAGTATAAATTATCGGGTGCCGAGGAGAGGATTCGAACCTCCACGAGTCGCCTCACTACGCCCTGAACGTAGCGTGTCTACCAATTTCACCACCTCGGCGTATATGCCTGATAGATTAGGATTACAAAGCAAACAATTATAATGCCCGTATCGGTTGACAGACGGCCAGTTTGCCATTTCTTATATGATTATTGAAGATTGCTCTGTCACTGCCGATGCCTTGCTGTCTTGCTTGCATCCCAATGCTGAAGGACTAGTCGCGGCAATCGCGCAGGATGTTAACACCGGACAAGTGTTGATGCTCGCGTGGATGAATAAAGACGCGTTGGTGGCGACTTTGCAAAGCGGTGAAGTAACTTATTATTCGCGTTCGCGTCAAGTCTTGTGGCGCAAAGGAGAGCAGTCCGGCAACTTCCAACAACTGTGTTCCGTGGCGGTCGACTGCGACGGCGATGCATTGTTGTTACAGGTCGAACAAACCGGCGCAGCCTGCCATACCGGAGCCAAAAGTTGTTTTTATCGACGCTACGTTTCGGGGGGTGACAAATCACGATGAGCGCGTTGCGTTTGCATAATTCGCTGACCGCCAAAATTGAAGAATTTGAGCCAGCGGGATCAACGGTAACAATGTATGTCTGCGGGCCTACCGTGTATGGACAGATGCATGTTGGCAATGCGCGTCCGGTAGTGGTGTTCGATGTGCTTTATCGACTGTTGCGCAAGCGGTACGGCAAAGTTGAGTACGCGCGCAATATCACCGATATAGACGACAAAATTATCGCGGCGGCGGCCCGGGAAAAAACCGATGTGAAGAGCTTGGCCACCAAATACGCGACGCAGTTTGAACAAGCCACTGTCGCATTGGGTAATCTACCGCCCACCCATCAGCCGAAGGCAACCGATCACATCGCGGGGATGATTGAGCTTGCCGGCAAGCTTGTTGCCAAAGGACATGCGTATGAATCGCAAGGCCATGTGCTGTTTGCGGTAAATACCTTTCCGGCTTATGGACAGTTGGCTAATCGCAGCACTGCGGACATGCTCGCAGGTGCTAGGGTGGAAGTGGCTCCGTACAAGCGCGATGCGGCAGATTTTGTACTGTGGAAACCGTCGGATCAGCAACAACCTGGTTGGGACAGTCCGTGGGGACGCGGCCGCCCGGGTTGGCATCTCGAATGTTCAGCGATGATCAAGGCTTGTCTGGGGACGGTAATCGACATACATGGTGGTGGCCGGGATCTGGAGTTTCCTCATCATGAGAACGAAATTGCCCAAAGTTGCTGTGCATTCGGAAATGAACAGCTGGCAAGGTTTTGGTTGCATAACGGCCATGTAACCCAAGACGGGCGCAAGATGGCCAAGTCGGTTGGCAATTTCTCCTTGCTTAGCGAAGCGCTTTGCGAATATCCGGGTGAAGTAATCCGCTATGCGTTGCTTGCCACGCATTATCGTAAACCACTGGAATTCGGGCGCGAAGTGCTAGCTGCGGCTCGCGCGGGGCTAGATCGTCTGTACCGCGCCTTGGTAGATGCGCAAGACACCGCAACTATTCGTACTGATAATCACGACGACGATAAATGTGAAGAAGCGTTACTTAATGATTTAAATACCCCGCAAGCGATAGCGGTGTTACACGGGTACGCGCACGATATCAACAGCACCTCAAAAAATGCCGCCGCTCAAGCTAGAAAAAAACTGCGCGATGGGGCAGCCGTGCTAGGCTTGCTTGGCCGGGATCCGCGCGCTTGGCTGCGCGATCTTGCCGATCCTGGAGTCAGCAGGGAATGGATAGAATCGGTATTGGAGCAAAGAGAGCGGGCGCGGGCTAAGGCCGATTATGCGACTGCTGACAGGTTGCGTGAAGAACTAGATCGCGTCGGCGTTGCGATTGAAGATACGGCAAAAAACACATCCTGGAGAAGAAAGTGATCAGGCTGATGGTCGCTAAATCGCTGGTCTTTTTGATTCGCGGCTATCAACTGGTATTGTCCCCGGTAATGGGAGGCCAATGTCGGTTTTATCCAACCTGTTCAGAATACGCGCTTCAAGCGCTGGCTAGTCATGGAATAATGCGTGGAGCTATGCTCGCCGTATGGCGCATCCTGCGTTGCCAGCCTTTTTGTCAAGGCGGTTTTGATGAGGTTCCACCAGCCCGCGACAAAGCAGACTAGGTTGATAGTTGGTCGCGTAGTTCTAGCAAGCTTTGGCGCGGACTGGCACTATTGAGAATTGTGCGACCTACCACCACAAAATTTGCTCCCATCTGAGAGGCTTCCGCAATTGTTGCGGTACGAGCTTGGTCGTCGCGCGGCGCTGCCAACGCACGAATGCCAGGAGTGATAATTGTTAATTGATCACCTAATGTCTCACGCACCGCGGACGCCTCGTGCGCAGAACATACCACCCCTTGACAACCGATATCGTGCGCGAGTTTGGCTTTTGCAACGACATATTGTTCAGGCGACCCCGCGTATCCTGAATCGTGCAGTTCTTGCGCACTTGTACTAGTTAGCAACGTTACCGCAAAAATATCCATGGCCCCGGCGTTGGCAACAGCGGCGCTAAGAGCGGCCCGGTGGGCATGAACCGTTAAGGCCGAAGCGCCCATGTCCGCTAACTTGGCAGTCGCTTTGCCTACCGTTGCCGGAATATCAAGCAACTTAAGATCAATTAGCACCGCCATATCTTGGGCGAGAATTTTGTGACTTAGTTGTGCTCCTTCTCCTGCGGCAAAAAGTTCAAGGCCTATTTTGTAATACTTGCATATATCACCAATCTGTTCTTGCAGTGCGCTAGCGTTCTTGGCAGTCGGCAAATCAAGCGCGACGATGATTTCAGTTGTAGTATTTTTTGTAAAACGTAATGTCATCAAAGATGACAAAGTATAAGCTAGCTATAAAATATACCCACAACTATTTTGTATAATTAGATAGTTGCTACTTTGCTGATGGTAAGTTTTTAGCGCAAAACATATTTTTGCTATGCAGTTTAAAAGTATATTTCGTGTGTGTTAATTTCCAATTTATCTATGCTAATATAACAACATCTGCTAAAATTTAGTAAAATTATGTTATCATCCTAACTGCATCTCAGGAGGCTAAGTAATGAATCAATGGAAAAATGTCAGTGTACTGATGACTGTATGCGGTGTACTTTTATCGGGTTGCGGTGCGTCGCAGTTCGAATTTGATACGAAGGCTCATATATCACAGGAGAGAGTCGCGACGGATGAACCGGTAGTCCCGGTTGATGTACCGGATTTGGTTGGTACCCAGGCTTCACTTCCGGAGTTGTCATATGAAGGTCCAGCGGATCTTTTTGACGTTATCGTCGAGCATGTAAGCGTAAGAACAGTGTTGCTGACACTTGCTGACCAGGCACAGCTTAATCTTGATATTGATCCATTTGTTGACGGTCCGATTACATTGAACGCCAGAGGACAAACTATAGACCAGATTTTGGACAGAGTACGCAGGTCGCTTAAGCTTCGCATTGAGAGAATAGGCGAAACGATAGTGGTGGCCAACGACGAAAGGTATGTCAAGCAATATTACATGACTTTTCCAGATCTTGCCAGAACGTTTTCATCTGAAGCGGAAGGTGATGCTGCATCCTCCGGAAGCGGCAGTCTAGGAACATCAACCATTACAGTTGATAAAGAAGGCTCCGGCTCGGTTTGGTTAGATTTAGAAGAAGCGCTTGAAGCGGTACTTGAAGGTGTTGAATATGCCGATCAAGCTACGGAGATAGGCCCCTATGATGACGGAGATAATTCCGATCGAGTAGAAGCGCTACAAGAATTGGCAGATCGTACACCTATATTTGATGAATTAGAAAGCTTTGTGCACATGCTTCCAGATGCGGGTCTGATTATCGTCTACGGTAATACTTTGCAGCAGGAGCTAGCATCCGGTATTATCTCAACAGTAACCGAAGCTTCGCGCAGGCAGGTGCTTTTGCAAGCTACGGTTGTTGAAATTTCATTAAATAATGATTACCAGCAAGGCATTGACTGGTCAATTTTTAACGGTGCAAACACACATCCGAAATTAACCCAAGGGGCGGGTCGTTTAGGTAATTTGTCACCGCGACCGACTGTAGAACTTTTAGAAGCCGAGCGTAATTATTTAGAAACTCTTTTTGGAGATGACAACGAAGACGCGGTAAACGCATCATTACAAACTTTTGCAGATAGCTTCCAAGGGCAGGCTAGCGGAGCGGGCGTTGGCGGATTTTTCAACTCGGCGGTTTCTATAGGCGATGTTGATATTGCAATATCGCTACTTGACAGATTTGGCGATACCCGTGTCGTTTCAAGCCCGCGGATCAGTACACTTAATGGTCAAGGTGCACTATTGAAAGTAGTAGAAGATCGTATTTACTTTACTGTGGAAGTAACTCGCGAGCGTGATGATTCAGGTGTTGAGACCACAACTTTTGAAGTAGAAGAAGAAGTTATACCGATAGGGTTTGTGCTTTCAGTTTATCCTCAAATTGGAACCGACGGAACAATCATTCTTTATATAAGGCCGAGTGTTTCAAGAGTCGTGGGTACGGCTACGCCCCCGACGGTAGGCAATCCTGAACAAGTTGAAGCCGGGGCCACTGGTATCCCTATTCTTAGTGTTAAAGAAATTGAAACGTTATTGTTGCTAAATGACGGTCAGACTGCGGTTTTAGGTGGTCTTATCGAAGATCAGTTACAAGACAGTGATAGGGGAGTACCCGGGGCCAAAGATATTCCAGGAATCGGTAACTTTTTTAAGAATAAAAGCGAGTCTTCGCGTCGAGTTGAATATGTGATTTTTGTTTCTGCGAATATTGTCACCAATCCAAGCATATATGGAGATTACAGCGATTTTCGCGACTTACTACCTAGCGATGAGACTTTCCAGCGTGATAACACCGGCAATTTTTTCAAAAAAGCAGTGGCCGACGTTCCGCGCAACTAATTTGAGTATTGATCTGTCCGGAAGAAAAATATGAGTCTCTTATTAAAAGCATTAGAAAAGTCTGAACAGGATAAAGAAGGCGAAGCAAGCAAGGCGCCCGCCGCCAAGGAAGGAGCCGCCGGTGGTATGAAATTAGCTGGTGGCGACACACAGGCTCGACCTTCAAAACTTAGTTCGGCGCTTTCTAGCAAGAAGACTGATGAAGCTCAAGCCGGCAGAGTTGTATCCGCATATGAACAAGGCGAGACAACTTTTGATGATGCGGTAGTAAAAGCTGCTAAGCAAGCAAGAAACCGCAATATTTTTGTTTACTCGATAGTTTTTGTGTTGGCAATAGGCGGTTATTTTGCTTATCAGCGTTTTGCACCGCAGTTCATATCACAACAGACACCCGATACAGTGGCTGATTCTGGAGCATCTACCAGCCCAGCTGATTCAGTATCAGCTGATGTGGATATAGAAGCTAATCTTTTACCGCTTTCAGATCCTTTATACGATATCCAAGAAAGTATTATTCTTGCTTCGACTGGTACTGGAGCCGATGGATCAGGTGAATCAGCAGGTGCTAACAATAATATAGCGGACAATATTCAGCAGCTGGTAACTGATATTTTAGAAGCACAGGTCGAATCTGAGGGCGCGGCAAGTGAAGCGGCCGCCGCACTACTTCAAGAAGAAGAAATCGATCCTTTGACAGAATTGCTCAATGCGGAATTTGACATTGAAGCAGCATCAGAAATTGATACCACATCAGATATGCTAGCTAGACTAGAGGAGCTAGGACAAGTGAGGCCTTTATCCTCTGATGGCAAATACTTTGTGAAGCCTTCTTCTGTATCGTTAGAAGAAGCTATTGATAATACTAGTAATGAAGTTGAAGAACCCGTACGGGAGCAACCGGTTCTGATTGCCAAGCAAGATAATACTTTTAAAGATCTGATGCAGCAAGGTGCAAATAGTTATCAGACAGGAAACTATAATTCAGCGGAAAACGCATTTAGAACTATTATCGCCAGAGAGCCACAAAACTCGCAAGCTCTATTAGGCCTTGCCAAAGTACATCAGGCACGAGGAAGCACTAGACTTGCTGTTGCAACCTTACTTAAAGCGGCAGAATATTCACCAGATAATCCGACGATAATCGGTGAGTTGATATCCTTGCAATCATCTTCAGCCGATCCATTGATTGCTCGAAATAGTATCAGTGTTCTTCTAACTAAGACAGACAATCCCATTTCTCAATCTAGGTTGCTGTTTGTTTTAGGTACGATTTATGCCAAACAACAAGATTGGCTTGGTGCAAAAACGGCGTTTTTTGAGGCAAATACGCTTGACAGATCGAATCCAGATGTTGCATATAATTTGGCTGTTGTCCTAGATTATCTAAATGAATCGAATAACGCCATAGATGCTTACCAACATGCTCTTGATGTTGCGGAACGTTTACCGAGTTCGTTTGATCATGATGTGGTAAGAAAACGAATTTCACAACTTGAAGCCAAATAGGAGAATGCTATGGGGATAACTGATTTTGAAAGCAGTCTCGGTACTACGGTTCCTTTAGGAGAGCGTCTGCTTGAAAAAGGAGTACTGTCTGAAGATCAGTTGCGCATCGCGTTACTTGAGCAAGAGACTTCCCAGGAGACCATTGGCAGGGTATTGGTCAATTTAGGGTTCGTAACCGAGGCGACAATACGAGATGTTCTTAGTGAGGCGCAAGGTGCAGAAACAGTCGATCTGCGACAAATCAACGTGGATCCTGATGCGCTCAAACTCATACCGATGGAGATTGCCAAACGGTACAACGTATTACCGTTTGCGTTAAACGGTTCTGAGTTAACAATCGCAGTTGCCAATCCCAACGATCTGATCATATTCGAACAAATCCGTTCGATGCTAGCGGCAGAAGTAGATTTACGGCTTAAAGTGGCTAGTGAATCTGACATCGGACGGGCCGTTGACGAATACTATGGACTTGAGTTGACGATTGACGGTATTCTAGCGGAAATTGAAAGTGGCGAGGCTGATGTGGCGGTATCATCTTTACAGTCTGATTCTGCGACAGCAGGCCATCCTATTGTTAGATTAGTGAACGCGTTTCTTAGTGATGGCGTAAAGCGTGTAGCTTCGGATATCCATTTTGAACCGGAGCAGAGTTTTTTGCGCGTACGTTATCGCATTGATGGAGTTTTAAGGCAGGTTAGAAGCTTGCATAGTAGTTATTGGGATGCAATGTCAGTACGTTTAAAAGTCATGGCCGACATGAATATTGCTGAAAGTCGCCAGCCCCAAGATGGCAAAATCAGTATGACTTTGTATGGACATACGGTGGATTTTCGTGTTGCGTCTCAACCAACAGCCCACGGCGAAAATTTTGTTCTAAGAATTCTTGACCAGCAAAAAAGTATCGTTCCAATCAATTCATTGGGCCTCAATGAAGAATGCCTAAGAATGGTGGAATTAATGATGGCTCAGCCCAATGGAATTTTGCTTGTCACGGGACCGACAGGAAGCGGCAAGACCACGACCTTGTATTCATTTCTCAATCATATGAATTCCGAATCAGTCAATATTATGACACTCGAAGATCCGATTGAGTATCCAATGCATATGATTAGGCAATCTTCGGTAAGTGAATCAACCAAGATGGACTGGGCATCTGGCATCAAATCAATATTGCGCCAAGATCCGGATATCATTCTCATCGGTGAGATTAGGGATAATGAAACGGCAGATATGGCATTGCGCGCAGCAATGACCGGACACCAAGTATTGACTACTTTACATACCAATTCTGCTATCGGTGTTATTCCGAGACTGCTAGATATGGGCGTTTTGCCTGATATTTTAGCTGGGAATGTGATTGGGGTTATCGCCCAACGTTTAATTCGTCGTTTGTGTCCCAACTGTAAGACGCAGAGGATTGCTGAAGGTGATGAAGTTCTTGTACTTTCGCATTTCGTGGATAACCCAAGCGAAGTAGGCGTGTTTCAGCCTGTTGGGTGTAGTCAGTGCGAGTACCAAGGTTACCGTGGTCGGATTGCGATCATGGAACTTATGAAATTTACTGAAGAAGTGGATGAACTGGTCGCATCTAGGGCAAGCATCAGAGATATTAGAGATACCGCGGAAGAATTAGGGACTTATATCGGTCTTGCAAATAGTGCGGTTGAGAAGGTATTGTATGGCGAAACTTCTATCGAAGAGGTCTCGCGGGTGGTAGATATCACTAAATACATTGTTGCTGCGCAAATTAAAGCGGAACAGTCAGCGGCGGGTACCGAGGCGTCTGTCTAGTATAATAAAGATTAAGGAATCTTTGTCTTATGTCGGTATATAAATATGTAGCGATCAATCAATCTGGCCAAACTATTAAAGGTCAGCTAGACGCAATTGATCGTAAGGAGTTTGACCTTAAGCTAGCTAAGCTAGGCTTGGAGCCAATCCAAGTTCGCCAGCAAAGACTTGGAGCGATAGCATTATTTCAGCCGGGAATAGGTAAGGAAGAACTGTCGCAGTTTTGTTTTTACCTTGAACAGCTTGTCAAAAGCGGTGTTCCGTTGATTGAGGGACTTACCGATTTGCGAGATTCGGTGGAGAACAAGGGTTTGCGCAACGTAACGAGTCTTGTAATCCAAGAAGTTGAATCTGGAACAACTTTATCTAACGCTCTCAAAAAATACCCTAGATATTTTGACGATGTCTTTGTGGCTTTGATTTCTGCCGGCGAACAATCAGGTGAGCTTGCGAGGGTGTTAAATTCCTTGGGTGAGACGATACGCTGGGGCGAGGAAATGGCCAAGCGGACACGTAAGGTATTCATGTATCCAATTTTCGCATTGGTGGTTATTTGCGCCGCTGGTGGATTTTTGATGGTAGAGGTTGTCCCGCCCATGACCGAAGTCATAACAGGACTAGGTGGGGAATTACCTCCAGCCACAATCGCTTTAATTGCCACGTCTGAATTCATTCAAGCATATTGGACTTTAATCCTTGCATTTCCATTTATTGCTTATGTTGCTATAAAGCTGTTAGTACTTTCACTACCTGGCATTGACATGGTTGTTGATCGATTGAAGATCAGGACTCCAATTTTCGGTGTAGTAACAGAAAAAATCATTCTTTCTCGCTTCGCCAATACTTTTGGCATGCTATACAGTTCAGGTGTCAGTGTTGTTGAAGCGTTGAAGATCGCCGAAGATACGCTGGGCAATCGGTTTATGCAACGTTCAGTGTCAAATATTACTCAAGAAATAGTAAATGGTAAGGCACTTTCCACATCTTTTGCTGAATCAGGAATTTTTCCGCCGCTTGTCATGAGAATGATGAAACTCGGCGAAACGACTGGTGGTGTGGATAACGCGATGTTGCAGATCAAGTATTACTATGATAAGGATGCTGCCGAAGCTATTGGAAAGGCGCAAGCAGCAATTGGTCCTCTACTCATGCTTGTTCTTGCCAGTTTGCTTATTTGGATTATTTTAGCAATTTATGGTCCGTTATACGACCTGTTCAGCCAAATAAACTAGGGAGGTATAATGAACATAGCGTTACCAGCAGCATTATGGCAATTCGAGCGTTTAGCGTTAGTTGTTAGCGAGACCAGGTGCGTTTTGGTAAGTTGGAAAAAGGGTTCTTTTACCAAATTGGGTGAGTTTGTCAACGATACGCAGGGCATTCAGGAATTCAGTCATTTTCTTAAGCGCGAAGCTTCTAAGTTCAAAGGCCAGACAATCAATGTCATGGTAAGTGTGGTTGGGGAAGACTATCGCTTTGAAAAGGTTGCACATTTAGTCGGCAAATACCGTACCGACATGCTCAAACGTAGATTTCAGCAGTTGTTTCGTGGAACTACATACCATATCGCTGTTCCGCAAGGTCGCGAATCGATCGGTCGGCGCCAGGATTTGGTTTTGTTTTGCGGTATATTGAGCAACGAAAAAATTCAGCCGTGGGTGCGCGAATTAACGCGCATTGGAATGAATCTTGCCGGTGTACATCTTTCTTCTCTTATTACCGGTTTGATATACAAGCATATCGTTAGTTCCGATGCTGAAGGCATGCAGGTGGTATCCATGTGTGTGGAAGACAATAGTATTCGTCACAGCTTTTTTGTTGATGGTAAGTTGCGTTTTAGTAGAATGAGTCGTTTGCGTGACAACTCAACGGCTGAGGATGTATTTCGCTCAGTTCGCAATGAGATCGAGAAAACTGTACAATATTTAACTAGTATCAGAATTGTGCAGGGAAACACTAAAATTAGTGCTCATGTAGTTTGTGCTGATGATATTTATGAAGAAATTTATAATTTCTGTACGCAAGCAGAAGGTGGAAGGGTATCTTATTTTGCTGATTCAGGACGCGAATTATGCGTTAAGCTAGGTATCAAAAAAGCTATTGACTCTTATGGTAGGGATTCAACTCCCGTAGTCAATGAGATGTTACGGTTAGTATTTTTTAACCAACTCGCACCGCTTGAACAAATTAGATATTATATAGCTAAGATGACTGCCATAATCGCTTGTGTTGCTTTGGGTGTTTGGGGATCGTTTAATATTTTGAATGACGGAATTTCGTATCTTGGCACCTACGGAAGATACACATCCGAGAATGGTGATCTACAACAAGAAATTGCGGGGTTAAGTTCTAACTACGATGAATTAGTGAGCGGGTTTGTGTCACCGCCCTCAACCATTGAGAATATGCGAGCTTCAGTAAACTTTCTTAACGTGGTAAATCGTAGTAATTTTAATCCGGGCAAAATGATGTTGTTTGTTAGCAAACTTTTACAAGTTGCGCCAGCATTGGAGATAGATGCGTTAAATTGGTATTTGACTGCCGATAGTGAAGGCGGCCCAGGCAGTTTTTCTTTCGTAAGTAGTGACACGGTTTTCGAAGTACTTGAGATAAGAGGTAAATTGACTTCAAACATAAGACCGGAGCTCGCCTTTGAACAGTATAGTAATTTCGCTGATGCTGTCAATAGCAGAATTGATATGCAATTCATTGTAAGTGTAGAACCTTCGTTAGTGCAAGCTGATGGTGAATTAAGTGGTAGCGTTGATAGGAGAACTGACGTTAGGTCCCAACTAAACGCTTATACAAATGATGAATTTACCGCTAAAATTGTATGGGATCCATCTTATCTTGACAACCTTAACGAAACTACAAACTAGGCAGTAACAAACCTTATGAACTTGGAACAAGCAGAAAAAAATCTTGCGATCAAAGTGATAATCTTTGCTGTCGTTGTGTACGGTTTGGTTTGGGGATCCAATAGGTATATTGCTGAATTTACTAATGCGGAAAGAGCAGCTAACGACGAATATAAGGCAACGTTACAGGATTTTCAGGAGCGCCTTGGCCAGATTCAGGTTGAAGAACAGTTGCAGTCTCAGTATGTTAATGAATACAACCAGTTTCAGTCCTCTGGGCGAATCGTTAGTGACCAAGAAATAGCTCAAGCTTCAGAAAACGAGGAACTTAGGAGGCTCGAGTTACTTTCTAGGCTCCAAGACATCATCAATGAGAGAGAATTTTTCGAGGCGCAATACACATTGTCCTCTCCAGAAAATTTACCCTCTGAAACTTCCGAAATTATTTCTGAAAGTACAGTATTGATCAGAGCAACACGCATGGATATTGAGATGCCTTTGCTACACTCGCTTGACATTTTGATGTTGATTAATGATTTTTATGATGAGCAAACAAATCGATTTGTTCCTGTCGATTGCGAAATGACGCTCATGAATAATCGCTTTAGATCTGAAGATGCACAAGAACGAAGGCTTGCTTTGTTCGAAGTAACCGAAAACATTGAGGCCAAATGTGGGTTAGTCTGGCTATCTATATATGATCCAGCTTTAGGTAAGTCTCAGGAGGAATTAGAAGAAAGTGCGTAAAGTTCCGTTCTCACAAAACTGCTTTCAGGCGTTGGCCATGTTGGTTATCGCTTCGACTACGCAGCTAGTTTTTGCTCAGTCTACTATTGAAGAACTGATAGCGCGTGAAAATGTCGGGAGAATATTTTTTTCCGATCAACAACGTGGTGTAATGGAAGCGCGTCGTCAAAACGTGGCTGATTTTGATCCATCTGGAATTGAACGGCCAAGTTTTTCAGCACCGCTTGAAGCTCCGAGATTGGTTTTAAGGTCGGTTATTAAAACAGTCGAAGATGAAGTTAGTGGAGAAGAAGCATATGAACGCGGTATTGATCTTCGTTTTGATGGGATTATCGGCAAAACAGGCGATAGAAGAGTTTTAATAGATTCTCAAGTGGTTGATCAAGAACAGCTAGAAAGCTTACAGTCTGATTTGGGACTGGAGCTGGTTGTAAGCGATGATAATGATGTAACGGCCGAGGACAAATTGTTTAAGCAAAAGGTTTCATTTACCAGAGGTGATGTTTTACGCTCCGATGGTACCTTGGATAAGCCGGGAACGCAAGGTCGCTTTATTATTGTGAAACGGCAGTAATCTGTCTTAGGCAAGTTTTCTAAATCGTATATTTAATACGGCGGTAGCTAGGCAAGTTTAAGGCTCAGGTTTTCTTCTTCGCTTGGCAAGGAACAGGCTATGGATGACAAACTTGACAGTAACAATCGACGTTTGCTTACTATAAGTTCTCTTATCGGTGCAGGGTTTGCAGCGACAGCTACTGCTGTGCCTTTCATAGGTAGTCTAGCACCTGGCAGAAAGGCATTGGGTGAAGGAGCTCCAGTAGAGCTTGGGATAAGTGGTTTAGAGCCGGGCAAATTATTTGTGGTGCCTTGGCGACGAAAACCGGTATGGGTTCTGATGCGAACTGAGGAGATGTTAACCGAACTTGATTCGCATAATGAACAATTGATTGATCCTGAGTCATTGTCTAGCGATCAGCCTGAATATTGCCAAAATACTACCAGGTCGATAAATCCTGAAATTTTTGTCGCGTTAGGAGTATGTACTCATCTAGGTTGTTCGCCGGGCCTGAATGATCCTTCAGGATTTTTGTGTGCATGTCACGGCTCCAATTTTGATTTCGCGGGCAGGGTATTAAAGGGAAGCCCTGCGCCGACGAATTTAGCTATTCCAGAGCATTATTTTACGGATGATAACACCATAGTAATCGGTGTTTCAGGATCTGCATAGGATAACTTATGTCGAAATTTGCTGATTGGGTAGAGTATCGGCTACCTTACCGAGGTTTTGTTAAAGCGCATCTTACCCAATATTGGGCGCCAAAGAATTTTAATGTCTGGTACTATTTTGGATCGCTGGCGTTGCTGGTTTTCGTAATCCAGATCATCAGCGGCATTTTTTTGGCCATGAACTATAAGCCTGATGCAAAGTACGCTTTTGATTCAGTCGAATTCATCATGCGCGATGTCAATTTCGGTTGGCTCATAAGGTATGTGCATTCCACCGGCGCTTCAATGTTTTTTGTGGTTATATATTTACACATGATGCGCGCATTACTTTACGGTTCGTACCGCAACCCGCGTGAACTATTGTGGATCATCGGTATGATTATTTATTTGCTTTTGATGGCTGAGGCATTCATGGGTTATTTGTTACCGTGGGGCCAAACTTCATACTGGGGAGCTCAAGTAATTGTCAACTTGTTTTCAACCATACCGGTAGTCGGCGAAGATTTGGCAGTTTTTATCCGCGGTGATTATGCAATTTCTGATGTTACGTTAAATCGTTTTTACTCTTTTCATGTGGTTGCGTTACCGCTAATGCTATTCGGGCTTATTTTTCTTCACCTGGCTGCGTTGCATACCCATGGCTCCAACAACCCGGACGGTATCGAGATTAAAAGTTGCAAAGATGAGTCGGGCAAGCCCAAAGATGGAATCGCTTTTCATCCTTATTACACGATAAAAGATTCGTTTGGGGCGGTAGTATTTTTGGCAATATTTTGCCCGATATTATTTTTCGCTCCGGATATGAACGGCTATTTTTTAGAATTTGCGAATTTTGTACCGGCCGACCCACTTAAAACCCCGGAACATATCGCACCGGTATGGTATTTCACGCCGTTCTATGCGATATTGCGAGCTGTCCCTCCGTTCTTTGGTACCCAAGTTTGGGGAGTGCTAGCGATGGGAGCGGCAATCGCAGTGTTTTTCTTAGTTCCTTGGCTTGATCGCAGTCCGGTCAAGTCGGTTCGTTACAAAGGTATGTACACCAAGATTGCGCTTTTTATCTTTGTGGTGTCTTTTATCGCTTTGGGAATACTGGGAACCTTGCCTCCCAACGATACCAGGCAGTTACTTTCGCAGTTATTTTCGATCACTTATTTTGCGTTTTTTATTTTGATGCCTTGGTACACAAAGGCGGAACAGACAACCGCGCCGCCTGAGCGCATAACATGAAGCACACCTTATGCGCGGTACTAAGTAGTGTGGCGTTGTGCTTGTCGCAGTTTGGTGTGGCCGCGGAACAATCAGCCACGCCCTTAGCCCAGGCTCCTGTCGATCATTATGATTTTGCTTCCATGCAACGTGGCGCCAAGATGTTTGTTAATTATTGCCAAGGCTGTCACAGTCTCAAATACATGCGCTATTCGCGGCTAGCGAGTGATTTGGGCATACCTGATCAAATAGCTCAGGCTAATCTTGCCTTCGGCAATAAACTGTTTGCCGGCATGACCTCCGCGATGAATTCGGATCAAGCACGCGCATGGTTTAACCAAGCCGTGTCGCCTGATCTGTCGGTAATCGCGCGGTCCCGCGGTGCTGATTGGCTCTATGCTTTTTTACGGTCTTTTTATCGCGATCCGGAAGCAAGCACAGGCTGGAACAATACGCAGTTTGTAAACACTTCAATGCCTAACGTTCTGCATAGCTTGCAAGGTACTTATGTTTATGATGAAGCAGGTGAATTAATAAAAGTTGGCGACGGTACACTGAGCATTGCTCAGTTTGACACGACAGTAGCCGATCTTGTGAATTTTTTGGTTTATGCAGCTGAACCGGCTCGCAACACCAGAGTCAGAATCGGATTTGGAGTGATGATTTTTCTGGCGGTACTACTTGGAATTGTATATATGATGTACCGGGAATACTGGAAAGACATAAAGTAAATAGGAATTAATAGTGATAGAGTTATGGTGTACCAAGCACGACGCGTATTCACATCGGACGCGTATTATCGTTGCAGAAAAAGATTTAGGGTTAAGTAACGCCAAATCAGCGAGCAGCCCGCCGCCGCCAATGGGACAGAATATCGGCGTCGTGATCAAGGATATCGATATCAACAACAAACCTGAGGATTTGGCACGCTTAAATCCGCTAAATCAGGTACCTGTGCTTGTTGACAAAGATGTTCATTTTTATGAGTCGAATATTATCAACGAATACCTTGATGAACGGTTTCCCCATCCTCAATTAATGCCGCTGAGTGTTATTGATAGAGCTAAAGCTCGTTTGTTTATGTTTCAGTTTGATCGGCAACTTTACACAAAAATGGACAAGATCATCAACGCCAAGACCGAAAAAATCGCAAATGCGCAACGGTTGTTACTTGCTGATGCGTTGTTGGAACTTTCACAGTTGGTAGGTAAAACCAAGTATCTGATTGGCAACGACTTTACTATTGCTGATGTGGCGTTGGCACCGTTGCTATGGCGTCTTGAATATCTTAAAATCAAACTTCCCCCTAAAGCGGCACCGTTGTTAAGATATGCTGAGAATGTCTTTGTGTTACCTAGCTTTCTAGCATCTCTTACTCCCACCGAACAAGGAATGCGCAAGTAATAGGCATAAGTTAGAAAAGAAGAAATATGCGAACAGCATTTAAAAGCTATTTAGTACGATCTGTCTACGAATATTGCATGGATCACGGACTGGTTCCTTATATCGTAGCTAACGTAGTAGACAACGACACCTTGCCCATTGAGCATGCTCAAGTGGGTAAGATTACCTTAAACTTGAGTAATCAGGCAATACGCGATTTCACTATCGATCACGAACAGTTGTCTTTTTCTACTCGCTTTAGCGGAAAAATTACGTTCGTAAATATTTCGATCGCGGCAATTTTGTGGATAGGCAGTCCGCAGAGCGATTGCGGAATGGGATTTGAAGTAAACGAAGCTAAGACGTTAGGTGCAAAAACTTATGCCAAGCAACCACAGCAAGGCGTATCTAGTGGATCGAAACTACGTTTAATCTAGGTGCTCCGAAAACTTTAGCTTATAAGAACAGCCTTTATAGGCCTATGGCCTATGGGCAATAAATATGGTGTTCTAAAGCTTGATATGCTTAGTTGCTTTTTTTGGATTTGCCGGCGCTAAATATATGCTTGACTTTGTCACGCCAGTTGCTTCGCTCCGGAAAATGTTTTTTCAGATTTGAATTGAGCGATTCGTCAAGTTGTTTTAACAACTCAACATCTTTCTTACTCAGGTTGTGCGGGGTTTCCACGACAACGGTGCAGAATAAGTCACCTGCCATGCCAGAGCGTAATCCTTTGATACCCTTGCCACGAAGTTTGATGCGTTTGCCAGATTGCAGGCTTTTGGGTATCTGGACTGTTTGATAACCGTCCATGGTTGGTACTTGTACTTTACCGCCAAGCGCGGCAACCGGAAAAGAGATTGGCATCTGACAATGCAGGTCATCGTTATGGCGGGTAAAAATCGCATGCGGTTTTATCTCAATTTCAACAAGCAGGTCGCCAGGGAGAGTAGAGTGTTTGCCAGCTTCACCTTGCCCGGTAAGACGCAAAATATCGCTATTGTTGATGCCTGCGGGAATATCGATATCAATAGTCTTTAAACTTCTAGTTCTACCGTCGGCGTTACAATCTTTGCACGGTACGGTGATTACTTTGCCGGTACCTTCACATTGCGAGCATATCTCTTGCAAAGCTACAAAAGCGATTTGTTGCCTAACCTGGCCGCTACCTCCACAATTATTGCAGGTGACTTGTTTGGCATTGGGCGCACCGCCACTTCCGTTGCAGGTGGTACATCGGGACAATGAGTTGATTTTTGCTTTTCGTTTACAACCGGAAACGACCTCTGATAATTCGAGTGTTACCTTGATTCTTAGATCGCGACCACGCGGTTGATTTCGCGAACTTCCGGCACGACTAAATGGATTCCCGACTAAATCACCGAAAATCTGGTCGAAGGTGCTTGAAAAATCACCAAAATCAGCTCCGCCATTGGGTATTTCATTAGGAGAGACGGTCCCGAAACGATCATAGTACTGGCGCTTTTGAGGATCCGACAGCACTGAATAAGCCTGCTGAATCTCCTTGAATTTTTTTTCCGCTTCAGGCGCAGAATTGCGATCCGGATGATGTTTCATCACCAGTTTCTTATATGCTTTTTTTATAACCTCAGGCTGAGCGTCGCGGTTTACGCCCAGCAACGCGTAAAAGTCCGGGTTGCTCATTAGAGGCTACTACTTATGCGCTACGAGCTATTTTTGCTCGGACTTGCCGTCAGCCTCATCAACGATTTCTACTTCGGCTTCTTCAGTTTCAGGGGTCGTGTCTTCACCGTTGGATTGTGCCGCAGCTTGTTCTTTATATTTCTTATGCGCAAGCTCGGTCAGCGGTTCGCAAACTGAAGCTAACGATTCTGACGCGCTGGTGATGGCATCGCGATCACCTTTTTTAATCGTATCTTCAAGCTCTTTGATACCGTTGTCAATCGCGGTGCCTTGTTCTAAAGTCAAGCCCTCACCGTGTTCTTTGAGTTGTTGACGTATGCTGCTGCACAGTGCATCAGCGGTGTTGCGAATTTGAGTTAGTTCGGCAAATTTTTTGTCTTCTTCCTCATGGTCTTCCGCATCACTGATCATGCGCTGTATTTCCTCTTCTGTAAGTCCGGAATCAGCAGTGATCGTTATTTGGGCATTTTTGCCGGTCTTTTTGTCCATGGCGGTAACGTGTAAGATACCGTTGGCGTCAATGTCGAATTTAACTTCGATTTGCGGCATTCCGCGCGGGGCCGGTGCGATGCCGCGCAAATTAAACATACCGAGCGACTTGTTGTCTACCGCCTGTGATCGCTCGCCTTGCAAAACATGAATGGTGACTTCAGGCTGGTTGTCTGACGCGGTTGAAAACATTTTAGATTCGGATACCGGAATCGTGGTGTTTTTTTCGATTAAAGCGGTCATTACCTTACCTTCGGTTTCCACGCCCAAAGACAGCGGTGTGACATCAAGCAGTTGCAGGTCGGTAACATCACCTTTGAGTACCGCGGCCTGGATTGCCGCGCCGATGGCTACCGCTTCGTCAGGATTGATATCTTTGCGCGGTTCCTTGTCGAACAATTCTTTGACTTGTTCTTGTACCATCGGCATGCGGGTCATGCCTCCGACCAAGATAATGTCGCTTAGCTCCGAAGCGTCGATGTCGGCGTCTTTTAGTGCCGTGCGACACGGCGCTATGGTCTTTTCAACCAAATCATGTACCAAGCCTTCTAATTTGGCGCGAGTAAGTTTGATTGTCAAATGTTTGGGGCCGCTTTGATCGGCGGTTATATAGGGCAGATTTATATCGGTCTGCATAGTGGTTGACAATTCAGTTTTGGCCTTTTCCGCAGCTTCTTTTAAGCGCTGCAAAGCCAGCACATCCTTGGAAAGATCTACCCCCTGATCCTTTTTGAACTCAGTGATCAAAAAACTGATAATGCGCTGATCAAAGTCTTCGCCGCCTAAAAACGTGTCACCGTTGGTGGCGAGAACCTCGAACATCGTGTCGCCTTCAATATTGGCGATTTCAATGATTGAAATATCAAAGGTGCCGCCTCCCAAATCATATACCGCGATTTTCTGGTCTTTGGCTGTCCGGTCTTTTTTGTCCAAGCCGTAAGCTAGTGCTGCCGCGGTGGGCTCGTTTACCAGCCGGTTAACTTCCAATCCGGCAATTTTTCCCGCGTCCTTGGTAGCTTGGCGTTGAGAATCATCAAAATAAGCCGGAACGGTGATGACCGCTTCGGTGACAGATTCGCCAAAATAGTCTTCAGCGGACTTTTTAAGTTTGCGCAACAGTTCAGCCGAGATTTCAGGCGGTGAAAGATTTTTGTCCCGTACTTTGACCCAAGCGTCGCCCTTTTCCGATTTGATAATACTGTAAGGAGCTAATTTGATCTCCTTGGAGACTTGCTCATCGGTGAAACGCCTGCCGATCAAACGCTTGATGGCAAACAGCGTGTTTTTAGGATTGGTGATTGATTGACGCTTGGCGGACGCGCCCACCAGAATTTCATCATCGTCGGTGTACGCAATTATGGAAGGGGTGGTTCTGCTCCCTTCAGAATTTTCCAGTACTTTGGGTGTGCCGCCTTCTAAGAAGCACACGCAGGAGTTGGTGGTACCGAGATCAATGCCTATGATTTTGCCCATGTTAGATCCTTGTTGTTAAATAATAAATTAGTTCGACGGCGTTTGCTCTTGCTCTTGCTTTGCTTTTTCGTCGGTGGTATCAGCCTTTGCCACCACTACGTTGGCGGGCCGTAAAATTCGTTGTTTGTGTCGATAGCCTTTTAATAACACTCTGACTACGCTGTTGGCAGCAAAACCACCATGCGCTTCAAAGCTGATCGCCATGTGGAAGTGCGGGTCTAGTTTGTCGCCCGGTTGAGGTTCGATAGTTTCCATGCCGTGGGTCGACAATACTTGATTAAATTTAGCTAAAGTTAATGCGACACCGTCGCGTAAAGCCGCGAGGTCGTCGTTGGTGCGCTTTGCCAAAGCTTGTTCCAAGCTGTCGACGATTTCAAGCATGCCATCTAAAACATTTTCCGTCCCGCGCAACTCGGCACGCCCGATATCGGCGCGCAGACGCTTGGCGATATTTTGATTTTCCGCGCGTGCCCTGAGCAGATCGTCTTGCAATTGGGCGATCCGGTCGGCGTCTTTTTGCGGCTCAGCAGCTGTTTTGTCCTCACTTTTTTCTTGTTGTTGCGGGACAACAGGCTTGGTTTCGTCTGGATTTTGGGAATTGGTACTGTCTTCAGGCATGATGGTTAGGTTATCGATAGCAAGATTATGTTGGTAGCAACTATTCTTATATAAGTCAATTTCTTAAAGAATCAACTAAATAGAGACAAAAATAGCATTTTAGGACAAAATTATTTTGGCAAAGCGACGTTTGCCTATTTGAATCAAATATTCTTCGCCATGACGACAAACGATATCTTCAGCAATTTTGCTGCCATTGACCCGAATACCGTTCTGGGCCATCATTCTGCGGTATTCAGAGTAAGATGCGACCAGATTTGCTTGTTTGAGGATCATGGACAGATTGATTTTCTCGTTCGGTTGCGCGGTTATGATAATTTTTTCAGGATCAGCGGGAAATTCACGGCGGCGGAATGTGGCGACGAATTTTTCGCGGGCGGCATGCGCTTTTTTTTCATCATGCAACCTGCCGGCCAATTCGAATGCCAAAGCGTCTTTGGCATCGCGCGGATTTGCTCCGTTTGCAACATCTTTGCGCAGCTTGTCAAGCTGCGTGTTATCAATCAGCGACAACAACTCATAGTAGTGCCACATACGCTCGTCGGAAACCGACATTATTTTCGCGTAGATCGTTTCGGCAGGTTCAGCTAGACCGATATAATTGCCGGCGCTTTTCGACATTTTGTCTTCACCACGCAGTCCCAATAGCAAAGGAGTGGTTAACACGCATTGCGGGTTCTGGCCGAATTGCTTTTGCATAACTCTTCCCACGGTAAGATTAAACAATTGATCGGTGCCGCCAAGCTCAATATCGCACTTGAGCATGACCGAATCGTAGCCTTGTACCAGCGGGTAGAGAAATTCGTGAATTGAGATCGGTTGTTGTTGCAGGTAGCGGCTATTAAAATCGCGGCGTTCTAGCATGCGCGCCACGGTATAGTGCTGGGCCAACTTGATTAGTTCGGCCGCAGACATGCTATTCATCCATTCGCTGTTACGGCGCAACTCGGTACGCTCGCGATCCAAAATTTTAAAAACCTGAGCGGTATAAGTGGCGGCATTAGCTTGAATTTCGGGACTGTCAATTTGGGGTCTGGTCGTCGTTTTGCCGGAAGGATCACCAATTGTGGCTGTGAAATCGCCAATTAAAAAGATAACTTGATGGCCTAGATTTTGCAACTGGCGCATTTTGGTAAACAGCACCGCATGGCCAAGGTGCAGATCCGGCGCGGTGGGATCAAAGCCGACTTTTACGCGAAGCGGTTTGCCTTGTTCCAAAAGCTGGATCAGTTCCTTGCGCTCAATCAGATCCACACTGCCTCGCGTTATGGTTTCAAGTTGCTCTGCAGGACGGGTCATGATGTCTGGCGCGGCAAGTGAGAACGCCGACACATTCCTTCATAAGCGCAATAGTTGCAGGTTGCATCGATAGCGTTAGCCGGTAGCGGCTGTCCTGTGCCCATATTGGTAAAAAAGATTTTTGCCAAATTATTTCTTACCTCGTCCGGAGCTAATTCTGGGTCGAGACCAATAACTTTAATTTCGTGATTGCCGAATTTGCTATTTAGCTGCCAGTAAGAAGAAGCTGAAGGGTCAGCTTCAAACAGATTTACGTATAAAGCCAACTGTGGTTTTTCCGCGCTAGAGATTTTTGCAGTGACATTGCCGGTTTTAACATCAATGATTGCATAGCGCTTTTTATTATCTTGGTTATGGTTTGAGGCAGGCAAGCTTCCTATGCTATCAACACGGTCAATTTTGCCGCGCAGCTCGATGCTTTGTTTGCCATCGCTAAGCTCACCGGTACATGTATGCTCAGCAAATTCAATCGTTGCGTCATACTTTTGCTGTTGGGCTAGAAATTCAGCGATATATTTGCCAACAAACGGTTGCCAACGCCATTTGAGCAAATGTTGTTTAGACTCAGACAACTTGTTTTCGCGCTTACACTTATCCAGATGAGCGTTTGTGCAACGGTTCATCAACTCTAGCAATTTTTTTTCCGATAGTTGCTGATTTGGCAACTGCATGATTTCGTGGTGGAACTTATGTAAGATTGCATGCACAAAATCACCGAATTCAGCAGGATCAAATATGCGCGCGTTGCGTGGAGCGGCAATTTTTAGCACGTAGGATGTGTAAAACTTATATGGACAAGCCATCAGCGTGTCGCAGGACGAAGGAGAGATTTTTTCCGGTAAAGCTTTAAGGGTTACTTCGTGTCTGCGACGAGGCCCGCTATAAGCTGATTGTTTTTCCCAACTAGCTTGTAGCCTGGGAAGTCGGCGCTGGCGGTTGTGGGGCGGAGCGATCAAATCCAGATACGGAGAAATTCCGGCGTTGCCCCGCCAGATCGCGGCACTTTCTTCATGGTTGGCCAGCTGCAACGCGGTGGCGGTACACTGACGACGCATACGGACCGCTTGGTCAGGCAAGCCGATCGCGCGGCGAACCTGCTCACTCAAAAGCTGATTAGTCGATAGTGCCGGTAGGGTATCGGAGTTGGCGCCAAGCAGTAGCAGGGCGTCGTATTTTTCCGTAGACAGCGTGTCCGGCGACATTAGTTGGATCTCGCCATCAACATCAGAAATCACTAACTGAGTGTCGGTAAGAATTTTGCGTAGCAAAGCGACCATTTCACCTGCGCCAATTTTTTGATCAGGGCCTTGGATGCGTTTATTTTCAATCTCGCAACAAAGTAGATTTAGCAATACCCTAAGAGAATCGGCGGAGATGTCATCGGTAAACAAGTCGCATAAAGGCTGTCGGTATGTACATTGGGCAAGATCATTGAACCATTGGGCTAAAGTACGGCTGTTTAGTTTTGCGAACAGCGGGTAAATGTCCTGTTCAATGTTTGCTAAAGGTGTGGCCGGATCGCAGAATCTGCCGACTTTGGTAGGCCAATTTGAATTATCGGTATCGGATAAATGCCTACTTATGGGCTGGAGCAGGCGAGTGCGCAGCATCTGCGCATGTTCCAAAGCGCCTAGCGTGTTGCGCAATGAACGAGATGCGGTGGTACGGTCAGGCAAGGATGCGCAGGCAAGCAAAATGTCCCCGATGAGCAGGTTACTTGCCAGCCATCCGGTACGGTCGGTCAGGTGCACGTCGTGTTGCAGACACATTGAGTGCAAACGGCGTACCAACAATCGATCGTAAGTGATAATTCCGATTTTGCGCTTGCCTTCGGCCAACCAGCGCTGAAGTAAAGCGAAGGAATATTCAGCGGCCGTTTCCAAGCTGAGTGGTTCATCGCTGTTAGGGCAAAGTTGTGGAGTGGGACCCGTGTAGCGCTGCGCGCTGTCGTTCGTGTTGTTCCAAAGCTCAAATAAAGTTGCGGCGTTGCCGTTTAGTTGCGCCGTAACTTGAAGCGCCGGGTCGTCGGATGTCGCGGTGGCATCAAGCATGCGCTGAATGTGCGGCAAAGGACGCTCCCAGCTAAGCAACGCTAGCGGCCCATCCAAATTTTGAGCAAATTTTTCCAAACGCTGATTGCGAGCGCTTACGTTATCCTTACAGTACTTGTCCCACAATGCTAACAACAAATTTAGCTCTTCTTCGTACAGGCTGTGCTGCTTTATGGCTGCGGGAACCTCAGCAATCCCCTCATCCAAATGGGTGGACATTTCCTGTAAGGAAGAGCTGAACATTCCGGCCAGATTCAAAGGGTTGCGAAATGAAGAATTGCGCAATAAATCCAGATAGATATTGATGTGCAAAGTTGCGCGACTGACAGAAGCACGCAATGACGCGTGTTTATCCAAATCAGCAAGCAAGGGCAATGTATTATCGGCAGCGGTCGGGTAGGAGTGGAGCAAAGACCTGCTGCTGAGCGTTCTTAAACCCAAGCTATTACCAAGTTCAGCGACACGTCGGATAATTTGCTGGCGTTCATAATGGCTGTCCGCAATTAGCAGCGAGCTTTTACCGTGATTGTTATTTGCCAAATGACGGGCGATTAGCTCAATGGCCCGTTCCGAATCACAGGTAAGCGCTTTTACATTTGGCAATGGATTATTCCTCAATCAGCTTGGACTTGTCAGGCTTGTTGGCCCAAGCATCGGCGTCACTTGGCGGATCTTTGCGAGCCAAAATTACCGGCCACACTTTGGCCAGTTTTTCGTTGATAGCAAAATATTGGTGTTGATCGCCAGGCACATCGTCGTCGTAAAAAATCGCCTCCACCGGGCACTCAGGGACACAAAGCGCACAATCTATACATTCTTCCGGGTTGATTACCAGCATGTTGGGGCCTTCGTGAAAGCAATCCACCGGGCATACTTCAACACAGTCGGTGTATTTACATTTGACACATTGTTCGGTTACCACGTAAGTCATAAATAGCCCTCTATGGGATTCTAGTTGTTAGCCACCTAGGCGTTTGGTTTCAGCCGTAATCCAGTTTGCGGCCTGCTCGTTAATATCGCGGGCGCGACGCGAGTTGGTGGCGATACATTCTCCGATTGAAACCGTGATAAGTCCGGGGCGTTTGGCAAAGCCTAAAAGTCTGCTAGGCCAACAGGTACCGCTATTGTGCGCAACCGGCACCAAAGAGGTCTGGGTCGCGTGTGCCAAGGCTGCGGCGCTAGGCTGAAATGAACGAGTGGCGCCCACCGGTACGCGTGTCCCTTCAGGAAAAATGATTACGCAGATTCCTTCTTTGATGCGTTGCGCTCCGATCCGCAACACTGCGCGCAACGCGGATGTTTTAGCGCTACGGTTAATTAAAATAGGGCGTTTGCCGATTATCAGTCCCCAGCCGAAAAACGGTATTAAAATCAGACTGCGTTTACTTACAAAGCACTGACGTGGAAAAATGGAATGAAAAGCGATTGTTTCCCATACGGACTGATGCTTGGAACAAATCACATAAGGAGGATCAGGTAAATTGTTTGCTCCGATAACGCGATAACGAATTCCACAGATATAAACCAGTGCCCAGGTTAGACAGCGATTCCACATACCGATTGTGTAATAGCAAATTCGTGCCGGCAGCCACCAGATAAGCAGGGCTACCAAGGAAAACGGTGGAGTGATAATGCAAATGAAAACTAAAAAAACGACTGAGCGTGCCAGATTTACCGGCCACGACTCCATGTTAATTCTAGGCAGGAGGCTAGCTAATTAATTCTTTGGCATTGGCAAAAGACATAGTATGCCAATCCGTTCGTTCGCCACGTATTTTGCGCTGGGAGGATTCCCAATCGCGTTTGTCAAATACCATGCCGACAGCTTCCTTCTGCACATTATTAAGTGCCGCATTCGGATCCGGTTTGTAAATCTGAACAATACCGGATCTTTCAGCGTCAAAAGCTTTGTCTTGAAATGTCGAAAACTGGTTATCGGACAAGTGTGGATCACGCATTTTGACCTTGAATCGCGCAATTTCTAAAATTTGCTTTCCCAGTGTTTCGATAGTTGAGGCGTGAGAGTGATCAATTCGCCCGGTCAGACCGGCCAGCTCCGGATAAAAATCATCAAGAAGTTGCTGTAACACGTCAATCGTTATGCCTTTTTGTTCCACGGCGACCAGCTGTTGCATCACGCGCTCCCATTTTTGTTGACTTTCGTGTGTTTCAGATTTATCTTCAGGAACCGAAGGCAACGGTGGAGATTCGTCGAACTGCTTTTGAGGTTGCGCCGATGAGCTAGCCTTGGAAGCTTCTCTTTGTGCTGCAGCCTGTCGGTCTGCGGCTCGTTGTACCTGTCCTGGATCCGGAGGTAGTTTTTTGACAGCGCCCGGACGCTTGGCGATCTTGCCAAAGGGCATGATCATGAGAGATATCAAAAATATTATTACTGCGCAACCGGCGACGATGTAACCAATTTCAACATGCCCCACGTAAGGCAGATTGAGCCTTAATGGTTGAGTTGCCTGCACCAAAAGGTAAGCAATACCCGCTGTCGCCAAGGACGCGATCAGAAAAATAATGAAGAATATATATCGAATAATGCGCATATTTTTCGCCCAACCCTAAATTTTACTATTTTTTACGTCGTTTTAAGTCAATAAAACCCGACGCAGCAGTGAATCATTTTTCGCCCAAAACACGCTTTTGTAAAAAACGCAATCGTTGATTTTACGGAATAATTTATTTTGTGCACTGCAATATTTACCTAAAAAATCATTCACTGCTGCGTCGGACTTAATTGAATTTTTTGGCAAACTGACATGATTTAATCAAACTCTACCAATTTAGCAACGGAGCAACGTTATGTATTTAATCTACGTATCAGCAAAACAAGAAGACCAAAAATCAGATGTGCAACCACAGCAATATACTGATCATGATCTGCAGCCAATCATGTTGGCCCTGACTAGAAATCAGTCAAATTACTTTCTTAGGGAAGCGGACACCAAAAGCATTGACAATCCTAAACCTGAAAAATTTGCCGATATTGAAAGGCTGTTTGTCAGGTTGCGAAAATGTGATGACGACACCCCCAAGGACAGTGCCAAGCCTGATGATGAAGTCGAGGCGGATTCATCTAATGAAGAAGCACAACTAGCGGTCGCTTTGGCCACGGTTTATTTTGGCAAAGGCGGCACTGAGCCATTGCAGGAGGATTTTGCTTCTTATGTTCGTTCGCGTAGCAGACTGGCTGACAAATTAATTGTGGCCGGCTACACCGACGACGATTGTTCAATGACAAAAAGCGAATTTTTGGCGCTATCGCGGGCAATGAGTGTCCGCGATTTGTTTCTTCAAGAGGGAATTGAAATACCGGTCGTAGCTATCGCGCGTCCTAAATGTTGTTTTGCCGGCAAACCTAAATGGTCGCGCCGCGTGGAAGTTACCGCCTTGTTTACCAAAGCAGGTGACGACGAAGACGGGGACGATGATTTAGATGAGACAGGTGACGGTCCGTCGTTGATAAACAATGATGAAAAGGTCAAAAAAAATACTCCGGCCCTAGTAAATCGTTCTCGCGTGCTAGTCCATGCGATGCTACTACTGGTGGCGTTGTCAATCCTGCCAATGGCAGCTATGGCAGGAGGAGGTTCTAGCACCGAATTTGATACGGTGGTAACCAAATTACAACAATGGGCGACCGGCGGTTTAGGTCGAGCAATTTCTCTGGCCGCGGTGATTGTCGGCGCGATGATTTCGGTTATTCGTTCCAATCCGATGCCAATTTTGTCCGGTATCGCTTTTGCCATGATTCTCAATTTCACTCCTGGGATCATCACCGCATTGCTAAGCGCCACCATATGAGTGTCAACAAAGCGCAATGGCACGTGCCACGCAGCCTGGATGAAATGCCCCAGCTTTTGTTTTTGGATTTTTATCAACAGTTGCTATTAATGTTGCCGCTGCTGATCGGACAAGTTGCCGGGTCGTTGTTGGCGGGGGTGGGAGTCGGCATGGCGCTTACGTATGCTTACGGCCGTATCAAGACCAGTCAACATCCGCGGTTTATTATTCATATGGCCTACTGGTACCTGCCTAGCAGTTTGATGCATTTGCGGTATTCGCCGCCGGCGCACTTGCGACTGTATGTGGGGTAAATGGATAGCGCCAATTACACGGCATCCGTGTCCAGTCTTCGCCGTCAAGCGCGTTTTGCGTTATTGTTGGTTGCGATGCTAACGGCCTCTTGCTGTATGCTGGCCGGATTGGCGCTCGTACTAAGCACCAGTTCGCAACGCACGGTAATTGTGCCGTCAGAAATCAGAAGCGAATTTTGGGTTGAATCCGAGCAGGTTTCGCGAAGCTATTATTTGGAATGGGGCTATTATCTGGCCCAGTTAATTTTAAATGTAACTCCCGACAGTGCAAATTATCAGCACGAAGTGCTGATTCGCCATGTCGCAGGCCCATACCGCGAACAAATTCGTCAACGGCTGGCGATCGCCCAGGAACGAATGAAAGAAGAACAGCTAGGTACGTTTTTCAGCGTAAGCGAGATTTATGTCGAGCCGGAAAAAGGACAAGTCGCGTTTGTCGGAACCTTGTCAAGCTATGTTCAAGGGCGACGCATTGAAGAGCGCACCGCGGCGTATATGGCCAGCTTCCAGGTAGCGGGCGGACAGCTACGACTCAAACAGTTTGTCGAAACCAGTCCCCAAAATGCGTTCGCAATCAAAGAGTCGGTGTGATGAGCAAGTGGTTGGCCATTTTATTGACAATTGGCTGGAGTCTTCCGGCAGTCGCCCAAAACGTCATTGAAGCTCAAGATGGCGCAATCGTTAAAGTCGCTTTGGAGCAACCTAATTTGGTTGAGGCAAAAAATGGCAGGATAACAGCATTTGTGTTTACCGAAGGCAAATTCACTGAAACCATTGATCCCGAATCCGGAGTACTTTACCTGCGTCCGCTTGAAGCAGGCGCACATTCCGGGTTTATTGAAGTTCAAGCTGCCGATGGCATAAGCCAAAGATTCAATCTGGTTCTCGTACCAGACGATGCTATCAACGCGCAACGTATCGTACTAAGCTACCCGGATAAAGCAGCCTTGGCGCTACCCGTGCAGTCGGTACCGCAGGCTTCTGAACATGTTGCGACGATAAAAAAATTGCTCAAAGATATGTTTGGCGGCAAAACCGATTTATTGTTGCCGGCAGAAGCGGAAATATTCGTTATCGGTAAATCACTTGAGATGACCAAGCTGGCCAAGTTTGATCGAGGAACAATGACTGCGGAGACGTTCAGCTTGCGCAACTATGGTAGTAGCGGTGTGGACATCAACGAAGCTTTGTTGCATATCCGCGACGATATCGTGGCTGTGGTTGCGGAGGCGTCAACGCTCGCACCCGGCGCAAAAAAGACGATTTACTTGGTACGGGCCCGTGGCTCAGCACCTAAAAAATGAAAAAAAACAATCCATCCGCAACGCCGGGCGCGAACGCTAATCAGATCGCGTTGCGGCGTCAGCGCTGGCTGATGGCTGGATTTGGCCTAATCGCAATCTTGATTGCGGGCTTGGTTGTTGGGTTGCAAGGTACCACCACCAACCTAGGTGACATTATCGAACCTTCGCAATTGACGATACCAAGCGAAGAGCTTGATCCAGGTCAACTGTGGCGAGCGAGCGCTGAGCAAGATATCAAGATACTTGAGGAAAGTGAAAAAAGCATGCGCGACGCATTAATTGCGATGGAACAGCGCCTGGCTGAATTTTCATTTGATATCGAAAGAGCACGGATCGCTGAGCAAGAAGCCGCGTTTGAGCGAGAAATGCTGCTGCTGTCTTCTACGGAATCGCCGTCTACGCAAGCTCCTCCGACTGATCGAAGCGATGCGGTGATTCCACCTTTATTAAAGAAACCGGAGATACGTTTGGTGCGTGTCAATGATTTGGCCGGTACTCAGCCGGCGGTCACTGAGCTCTCCTCTACGCCAGCTACTCCGGTTTCGCCTGTCGCTGCAATCACTGAATCGGTAAGCGATTCTTATATGCCGGCGGGAACATTTATGTCAGCGGTGATATTAGGCGGACTTGATGCGCCGACCGGCTCGGTAGCTCGAGATAATCCTCATCCGGTGTTACTAAGAGTGGCGGCAAAAGCCCGCTTGCCAAATTTGGTTCGCTTTGATGTTCGCGAATGCCTGGTCCTAGCGGCGGGTTACGGTGATATTTCCAGCGAGCGAGCATTATTACGCGTTGAAAGGATGAGTTGTCAGCGTCATGACGGCAGTTTTTTTGATGAATCGGTACGCGGGTTTATTGTCGGCGACGACGGCCGTGCCGGAGTACGGGGTCGTCTGGTAACCAAACAAGGACAGTTGCTCCAACGATCGTTGATTGCCGGAATCGGAGCGGGCTTTAGCGAATTATTCAGAACCCAACAGTCTGAGCAACTACGCGCTTTGACCAGAGACAGCGAAGGCGACCCGTCTCCTTCCACCTTTCCTAGCCTGGGCGACTATGCGACCACCGGTGTCGCATCGGGGGCGAGCTCCGCGTTAAATCGGCTGGCCGATTACTATATCTCGCTCGCTGAACAGGTTTATCCGGTAATTGAAGTCGGGGCTGGACGCGAAGTGGATATCGTGTTGCAAGAGGGAATTGATTTGGAAAAAAAACCCGCGCCACAATGAAAAATCTAGTTTGGTTACTAATTGCGGGCATGATTTCAGCCGCGCTTGCCAATGCTGATGCCCAAACCGCGTTACAAGCCGCGCGCGAGCGTTATCCAACGACGCAAGTGCGCGATGCTGTGCCGACAGCCTTGCCGGGCGTCTACGAATTTGACATGGGCGGTGAAACTGTTTATGGCGATATAACCGCGCGTTATTTGCTGTTTGGAAAACTGTTCGACATGCAATCGCCGACGGTAACCGACGCTTACCGGCTTATCGCGGATGTCGCAATCGAACTTCAGCCGGGGATAGCCGGTGAAGTAATAGTGTTTTCTGATCCGCTGTGCGCATATTGCGCCACCTTCGAACAGCGCATCAAAGCCGGTGAATTAGACGACTATCGCATCAGCATGGTGCTAGTACCTTTGCAACCGGGGTCTGAAAAGCTTTCTGCGGGCGTGCTTTGTAAAGCAAATCCAGCTCAGGCATGGCGCGATTTGATGTATCACGGTAACATCCCGGCTTCGTGTGTCACCGACAAACTTGAGCAACATATTCTGGCCGCTGAACGCGCCGGCATAAACGCCACCCCCAGTTTTTTGGTTCCGAACGGAGAATTAATGGTCGGCCTCCCGGAATCTGCGCAACTGGCGGTTTGGATCGCGCAAGGCCAGCTGTGAAGTTGAGAAACATACTTGCGTTGCTTGCGGGTATCGTGCTTGCCGGCTGCGGCACTGATCAAGGCGGTACGTTGTCGTGTCCGAACCCGAGACTAACCGGTTGCGACTCGCTGAGCGAAGTTTATGAGCGTACCGTCGGTAATTACACGGACCATCAACCGGCGCAAATTCGCAAACTGCGTAATATTGAAGTTGCAAATCCGCCGAATCTGGATCCGCCCCGCGTGATCAAAGTATGGATTGCGCCGTGGGAGGATGAAGATGGCGACCTGCACGACTATCAATATTTGTATCTGATAATTGAGCAGCCGTCATGGAATCTCGATCATTGGCAGGCAAACAAGGCTAACTAACACTGATGCCCAAATTGCCGATGTGGCTGGATTTTTTAGGCGGTGAGCCCAACGCCGATCCTTGGTATCACCCGCAGTTGCCTAGTTTCGGGTCGATCTTACCGTATCAGCATTACGATGCTGATTCCAAACTATACGGGTTGTTGACAGAAAGTGTCGGTTTTGCGCTAGAGTGCTTGCCGCAAATCGGAGTATCCGAACAGATGGAGCGTAGTTTGCAAGAATTGGCAACCGCGATTCCAAACGGAGTGTGCATGCAGGTTTCGCTTTTTTCGGATCAACAAATTACCGGGTTGTTGACGCAGTACTGCAATCAGCGTCCTGGATCTGGGGGCTCGCGCGCCGAAGATGTATTTCGTCGCTTAGCCCGCCGCCGCTTTGAATATTTTGCCAACATATCCGGCACGTTGCGGCCGGTCAACTATCGCATGCTAATTAGCGTCAGCCTACCTGGAACGATAGACGATCCGGCAGTGAAACAACAAGCAATCGGTTTGCGTAAATCGATAGCTTCGCTGCTAAGTAACTGCGCGATACCCAGCATAGCGCTCGAACCCGCCGGGTTATGCCAGATTATCAGCGGCCTGCTCAACCCGAGTCATCCGTCTCGTCGTCAGTTGGATTATGACCCTACCCGCATGATTGTCGAACAATGCTTGTTGCGCGACACCCAGATCGCCATGAACAAAAACTCGATCGCAATCAGCGGCGACGGCCAACCGCACGGCTTGGTCGCGCTGGTCGCCAACAATTATCCACCGACATTACGGTTAACTAGTATGCAAATGTTACTGGGCGATCCGATGCGTAGTCACTTGCGCTACCGGGGTCCATTTTTAATAACGTTATGCATGCAGGGAATTGACCAGAACGAGGCGCGCGCCTTAGTTGCATTAAGAAATGCCCGGGCCATTACCAATGCGCGTTCAATGATGGCGCGTTTTATGCCGGGCTATTACCGCAGACAAATGGAAGACTGGGGCGCTTGCGCTGAAGTCCTCGACAGTGGCGGAGGATTGATATTGATGACTCATCTGCTGTTGATTAAACATAACCCAGGTGACGCCGAAGCGGCGGTTGAGAACGCCCGCGCCATTTGGCGCGCATGCGGATTTACGCTGGCGCGCTGCGAATATCTACAAGCACAAGGTTTGCTGGCGGCATTGCCGCTGACATTGACCGCAGGTTTGGCGGGCGATTTGCGGACACTAGGTTGGCTCGGGCGTAAAACCACCCACAACGCAAGCCACGGCTTGCCGATTATCGCTGAATGGAAAGGAACCGCAAATCCGGCTTTATTGTTTGTCGGGCGGCGCGGGCAACTTATCGGGATGGATATTTACGATGCGAACGGAAACTACAACGTGGTGATCGCCGGGGCTTCAGGTAGCGGCAAGTCGGTGTTGCTCAATGAGATCGCCACCGCTGAACTTGGGCTCGGCGCCAAGGTGTGGGTACTTGACATCGGCAGGTCTTATCAACGCTCTAGCTCGTATCTCAACGGTCAGTTTCTTCGCTTTGTGCCCAACGCGGGTATCAGTCTTAATCCGTTTTCGGCAGTTAGTGACATCAACGAGGACATGCGCTTACTTAAACCGATGTTTGCGCAGATGATCGCCCCCCATGGACAACTTTCAGATTATCAACGCGCCCGACTTGAAGAAGCCCTCCTGGCCGCATGGGAACATAGCAAAAACGGAGCATCGCCGGATGTTGTACAAGCTGAACTTGTACGTTTGGGAGGCAGTGACAGCCGGGTATCGGACATGGCGGCGATGTTACGTCCTTTTACTTCTGCGGGAGTTCATGGAGTTTGGTTTCGCGGTGAAGCGACCGTGGATTTCAATGCTGATTATGTGGTGATCGAGCTTGAAGAGCTCAAAGGTAATCTTGAGCTGCAACTGGTGGTTCTGTTACAGATACTGTTTTTAATCAATCAGCAGATCTATGCAATTCACGAGCGACGCAAGTTGGTGGTGATTGACGAGGCTTGGGATTTGATGCGGGGCGAACATATCGGTGAATTTATCGAACACGGCTATCGCCGCGCGCGTAAATACAACAGCGCTTTTTTATCCGCTTCGCAAAGCATTGCCGATTTTTTCGCGGTGCCGGCCGGTCAAGCCGCGGTTGCCAATTCGGATTGGCTAATGTTGTTGGCGCAGAAAAACGAAGAGTTAACCAGACTTGTGGACAACAGGCAGCTGCAACTTTCCGCTGAGGAACTGGCCATGGTCAAGTCCTTGCATACGCACCCGGGAGAATATTCGGAAGTGTTTATTCGCGCCGAAGGCAACACCAGCTGCATTGGCCGGCTGGCAATTGATCCATTTAGTCAGATGCTGTATTCGTCGCGCGCCGCGGATCGAATCGCTGTGGAACGTTATCAAGCCGGCGGGCATGATCTGGTGACAAGTATCGAAGCGGTGCTTAACGACCGCGCCAACCGAAATGTCGCGTCGACTTAATATACTGTTACCGGTCTGCGCGCTGTTAGTGATGGGTGCGGGCCCAACCACACCGCAAGGCGCGCTCGGACCTTTGTATCCGATTGCGGAAACAAATTTACTTGCCCATATCAAGCTCAACGCCGCGGCCGCAAGCGAAAACGGTAGCTGGGAACGAAAAAAAATTGAAGCTCAAAAAGCCGCGGCGGCGTGGGTTGACAATCCACCGCAGGTTGACGGGTTGCGCAACGCGACGCGTTCAAAGGTGCGCATGTTCGATCCGAGTATCAAGCTTCAAGATCCGGTGATTGACGCGCAAGGCAATGTACTTCATTTGCCCGGCACCAAGGTCAATCCATTGCAAAAAGTTTCGTTGCGCGGCCGCTTGGTATTTATTGACATTCGTGAACCTGCCCAGGCGGCATATGCGGCTCGCTTGCTCAGTGAACCGATACAAACTCGCGTTGTCGCAGTCGCCGGGTCGCCAAGCAAATTTGCCAAACAGTATAAAAAGCGGATTTACTTTGATCAGTACGGAGCTTTAAGTCGACGTTTTGAAATCGTTGAAATACCTGCGATAGTTACCCAAAGTGGGATGGCGTTGCAAATCACAACGGTCGCGTTGTGATGATAAGGTTGTTGACGGTTTTAGCAATTGCACTATTAGTATCCGCGCAGTCCCGGGGTGCTTGCGAGGGCCGCTTTCCTGATCCGGTCGCTGATGTTTGTTGGAGTTGCATGTTTCCGCTTCGCATCAGCGGGGTTGTAGTATATGAAGGCGGCCAGCTAGATCGACATGCTAGTAATCGCCGCATCTGCACGTGCGGTTGGCCGCCCACATTGCATGTGCCGGTTGAATTTTGGGAGCCGGTGCGTTTGGTTGAAGTTACCCGCACACCTTTTTGCTTGCCAATTCTTGACGGATTGCAACTTACTCCGGGTATCGACGCCCGCGAGCCGGGTTCGCGTACCGGCAGCGCAGGACACGACGGCACCGTGGCATTCGCGTTTTATCAAGTACATTGGTATATCAACCCGATTTTGCACTGGTTGGGGGTGTTGCTTGATTTTGACTGTATTGAGCGGGCCGGTCTAGATTTAGCTTATGTCAGCGAATTGGATCCGACCTGGGAAGACGATGAACTCGCCGCGCTGATATCGCCGGAAGTATTGCTTACAGGCAGCCTTCAAGGCTTAGCGGCTTGTGCGGCTGATTGCGTAGCCACCACCGCTAGCGGATGGTCGCAGAATGAATTATGGTGGTGCGCCGGTTGCGTCGGTGAATTATTTCCGTTATCGGGTAACGTGGCTGGCCATATCTCTGGCCGGCAAAGTTCCGCTTTACTCGCTAGCAGATTGGCAATGCGCATGCATCGACTGGGAGCAACCGTATATACCCATGGCAACAGAGCGCGGTGTCAGGCGGGCTGGCGTGATTTGAAATTGCATAAAGACGCCTACAAAATGTCGATGATTTTGCCGCAGGCTCAGTCGCGTCGCAACGGGCGATGTTGCGAGCCGCTAGGCACGTCGCCGGAACTATGGGCATCCGGTAGCGAGTGGCCGGTGACCGGTGAAGATTTTGCTTATGTGCTGTTTCGCAAGCGTAGTTGCTGTGTTGGTATCACTCGCTAAACCAGCTGTTCAGGCTACTGCTGTCGCAATGTTGCTAACCTTCCAAATAGTTGCGGCCGGTGAATTGGATTTGAATGAGCTAATCAGACAACATGCTCAGGCTAGTCAGACGCAACCTTCAGAACAGGCTGCGGTACTAGTGTCGTTTAGCATTCCAACCGTTAGTCTGCGCGTGCTTGCCAGGCAAGCAGGAGAGCTAGGGATAAGGATGGTATTGCGCGGATTAGTCGACGATAGCGTAACCGTAACCGCTGCTCAAATTTTTGCGATTGATCCTGACCAGCTCGCAATTTGGGAAATAGATCCGCGCCTGTATGAACAATTTGATATCAATGCGGTACCGACGTTGGTCATATGGAATGCCGATGACAAACTTATCGCGCAAGGCGAAGTGTCGTTAGATTACGCACTAGATTTTTTAGAGCAGCAAAAAACACCGTTGGCCGCCTACGCCGCACAGTTGCGCTCACGCTTGGTGGATGCGCGATGAAAAATTATTTGGCGCACATAGCGTTATATTTGTTGGTGATTTTTCCACTTGCAACAAGTGCTGATCCGGCGACGCTAAATCACGCACAAGTCCAGCCGTTGTTGGATCGGCTATATGATCCTGACAGCACGCTGGTTACCGATTACAACTACCTAAATATCGCAAGCTTACTTCGAGCTCAGCAGCAGGCATGCGATGTAAATTCATCCTCGCAATGCGCGGCTTTAACCGCACGCTTGTTGGCGCGGCAAAATCGTTGGGCGGGCCAATTAGCGGTGCCGACATCTGCAACTCAGCAGAGCTTCGACCCTGATTTGCCGGCCGGCACCTGTGTTACGGTTACGGTTGCCGTTGAGCCGCAGCTCAAGATGTGTCGCGTTGATGCGCCGCTAGATTCAACCCAACTGGTCACCACTACAGGCCATGTTGCGCAGATCGGTTCGAACACCGAATATGTGCGCTTACTTGGAGGCGGTGACGCATATCAGGTCGCAACCGCCGGCATCGAAACGTTGTATGTGGTAACGCTTGAAATTCCCGATCGAGATTTGGTGACCGGTTTTGAGCTGGTGTTCGTCAATATCGATTCATTGGTGAGCATGAGTCTCAACGACGGACCGCTACCGATTCAATTAAATAACGACCGCAGGTTGTGTGGCGAACAAATCGCCATTGTCTGTGCGCCGTTGACCGCCGCGACGTTAGACAGCTTACCTGGTTTTGACGTAACGCGCTATTTAAATCCCGGGCTTAATCATATCGGCATAACGGTGCGTTCAACGCCGCAGGCTAATAGCCAGATCGTGTTTAGGGTAAGAACAAATCAGTCGGAGGTCATATCAAGTCGCGATGATGAACTTCCTTTTTGTAGTCAAGTGACGTCCGCCGGGTGCGAGTTGGCGCAAGAGCGTCAACCATGTGATCCGGCAAGCGAAGATGATTGTGATCCAAGTGTACGGGTCTATCACTGTCTGGCGGATCAAAGCGATACGCACGTGCGTTGTGGTTTGCCTCAGACTTGCGCAGGTGCATCTTGCACGCCGCGGGTGGCCACGGACAACCTTGAAGATTTTGCTCCCGCTTTGGCTCGGCTTGAGATGGCGCGTCAGGCCGGGCATTATCTTGATAACTATAATCTGCGCATCTTCGCCGGTACCGAAGCACAGTGTCGGGACAAGGTGTTGTTCGGGCTGTCAGATTGTTGTCGCGCCGATGCAACCGGCAATAATTCCACCAATCGCCAAGCACTGGCTCAACTTGGCATTAGTTTGGCGGTGAGAGGAATAGAGTCGATAGGTAGCGAACACACCTTCGACTCGTTATTTTTAAATAACAGATTGGCGAACAGCTTGCTAGGGTTAGGCAAGGGAGTACAAGGCATATCTTCGGCATTTGCGCCTTCGTTGTCTTACTATGGTCTGGAAGTCAGCATTTCAAACGGAGTGTTGTCGTTCGGTTTTGATCCGGCTTCGTTCGCGTTAGCCGTCTCGTTGGCGGTCCTGGCGAATTTACTCGAATGCGACAATCAAGAACAATTGCTAGGCTTGCAGGTTGGTGCCGGGCTGTGCACCAAAGTTCGCGACTGGTGCAGTAGCAGAGGATTATTCGGATGTCGCGAAGAACGCGAAGCTTACTGCTGTTACAACTCGCGCCTCGCCCGCTTGATCGCAGGCCAGGCCAATGTTCAGCTTAACCGGGCGATTGACGACTGTAGCGGTCTGAAAGTTGAGCAGCTAGGCGAGCTTGATTTTTCCGAAATTGATTTGGAGGAATTTGTTGCGGAGTTGGGAATTCCTGATGTTGACAGTGAATTGCTCAGGTTTCGTTCCGAAAATGCCGCAGAGTTAAAACGATCACGCCAACGCGGTACCCGGTGGGTGGAGCTTAAGTGAAAAAACTAGGTTTGCTTTGTGTCGTGTTGTTGCCATTGATGGCTCAAGCAGCCACATTTGAAGATTTGCTTAAGTTGGCAAATTTAAATCAAGGTAGTTCGCAGGAACTACCGGTCGAAGGGCTGCTCGAAACTGAATTGCGCGAGCGAATAGGTGGCGGCAGGCTAGTGGGCAAAGCTAGATGGCTAAACAATTTAGAGGAGTTGGGTTGTGCTCGGTATGAGGTCCAACTTGCAATTGCTATCGACACTAAACGTACTGAGCTTGCCACGGTGCGAATAAATTGGTGTCGCAACGGATTGCCGCCGGCTAGCCAGGCCGGATCCGTTGGGCCGTGATACCGCTACGCGCATTATTGTTCGGGTTGCTTGTGCCGATTGCGGCTATGGCAAAAACCGACACGTATTGGGATCAGCATAATAGCGGCTGGTTTTGGTACGCCACGCCGCCGATCGAGCCTGAGATTGCGCCGTTGCCGATACCGTTAGCTGATCAAAAGCCGTCGATTAGCGAAATTCCACCTGAAGTGGCGGCGCATGAAAAGTTGCAGCGCCAACTTGAAAACACCCGCTCGGTTGCGATCATGAATCCAACATTGCAAAACGTTACCGATTATTTGCTTGTCCAACAAGAAGTCATGCAGCGCTCAGCGCGTTTTGCGGATGTTTGGCAACGCGTGATCTGGACTACGCCGGAACTTGACTATAGCGTCACCAATCGTCCCACCAACGCCGCGGCGCTTCATACTTGGAACCGCGAACTTGAAGCGCAGCGCACGGCGCTAGTTGCCGACGCGGCACAAACCCACGGGCTGTTTTTTGTGTTCGGTCCGGATTGTATTTATTGTGCGCAAATCGCGCAGACCTTGCGACGGGTTAGCGGGCAATTTGGATTTACCGTACAAGCGGTCGCAGTCGCTGGCGCCGTCAACGAGGATTTTCCCGATGCGTGGCCTGATAACGGTTTTGTCGAAGCAGCGCAGATCAGCAGCCTGCCGGCAATCGTACTCGCTAGCTTAGCTCCCGGGCACCAACAGCTGACCTTGCTTGCTTCAGGGCCGCTTGCGGACGATGAGCTGATTGAGCGTATCGCGGTGCTTACCGGTGTTCCGATCGGAGATAGATTTTGAAAATTTGCGCTGTGATACTTTGGGCGCAACTGATTGCATCAAGTTTGATTATGTCGTCAAGCGAGGCGCAGATCGAGCAAAGTATGCGCAGCATGTTTAACAATTTGGGCGCGTACGGGCAGGTCAACGGCCCTAGCTATATAGCTGCGCAAAGCAGACATGTGTTTTCCGGCGGCGGACTTACCTACCGTGCGCCGCGGCAAAATTATCAGTTGCTCAGCGCCACCGGGCCTAGTTTGCGTGCCGGATGCGGCGGTATCGATTTGTATGCCGGATCGTTTTCGTTTATCAACAAAGACCAGTTTGTGCAGATGCTAAACAATATTGCGGCCAACAGTGTCGGGCTGGCGTTCAAGACCGCGTTGTGTTCCACTTCCGCAAATTTGTGTCAGGCGATTGAAGATCTGCAGCGGACCGTCCAAAGTTTGAACCGGTTTAATATCGATTCGTGCGAATCCGCCAAGCAAATCGTCGGCGGTTTTATGGGTACTTCGGCGCAGGTGTCGCAAAGCGCCTGTCAGGCAACCAGTTGGGTATCCGGACTCGCCAGCGACGCCAGCGACGCGCGCGCTCAGTGCGCCGAACCTACGTCATTCGCGCAGATCCGCGCTAATGCCGCAACCGGCAGTGAAGCCAAACAGCAGCCCGTCGAGTTTGTCGGCGGCAACCTAACCTGGCAGATTCTCGCTTCGTCCGCGTCAGGTTTGAGTGTGACGGACCGCGAGTTTTTGCAATCGATGCTCGGCACGCACGTGGTAGCCACGGTGTCCCTTAGTTTGCAGCATTATCCGCCGACGATTACCAGTGTGGCAGATCTGAATGAGCATGAAATCGTTTTGCTCAAATGCGGCAATACCGTCACCTGTTTAGATGTCCAGGCAACCAGGGTTACTTTGTCGACTTCGTTCATTGAGCTAGCCCGCGATCGTCTTGCTGATATGCGCACGCGTTTGGCGAATGGAACCCAGCTGACAACTGAGCAGGCCAACCTTGTTGCCGGCGCGCCAATTCCGGTACTTGCTTTATTGCAAGCGGATCTGGCCGGAGCTGTCGGACTTGCCGATATCGCCGTCGAAGCAATCGCATATTCGGCGGCGCATCATTTTCTGGCTACCACTTTACGCCAGGCGGCAAGCGGTGCTTCAGCTTGGCGTTCGCGCAGTGTCAACGAAGCTGACCTGGCCCGCGCACTGGTGGTTGATTCGCGCACTGTGCGCAATGAACTGGCAAGAGAAATGCATGTTGCGGTATCCAGGGTTAATGAATTGCTTAATGTCAGTGCGCAAGTACGTGATTTACGTACCAGGCTAGCCGGGGATATGCTCGGGTCGATTAGTCAGCCTTAGGATGGACTTTACGTATATTGCTTGGGGTTCGGGTGAGATTGCGGTGCGCGCTTTCAGCGCATTGGCGGTCATTTCCGCTTCGAATGAATTAATGGGCGCGCTTTCAGCGGCCGCCATTCTTAGCGTTTTGCTTCTGGCAACCGGATCGGCGTTCAATCTGTCGATCGCAAGTTTCATCGCTCCGTTGAAATTGTTGTTGGTGATCGTTCTGACCGGAGGTATTTTGCTTGCCCCGACCAGGGTCATAGTAGAAGATAGATTCGACGGACAGGATTTGTTGTGGCCCGCGGACGCCCGTATCAACGGGGTGGTGGTTGTGCAAGCGGTGCCTTTCGGCGTGGCGTTGCCGGCGGCGCTGGGCTCAACCTTGGCAGTAACATTGACACGAGTCATAGAAACTGCGATGCAGTCGGTATCCGCTGAAGATCGGCTAAGTTCAGCCGGGTTGTGGCTTAGCGCGCGCGCGTTGCGTGCGATGGCCGATCCAGGTGTGATGCAAGATGCGACGCTGGTTTCGGATTTTCGTTTTTTCTTGGAAAATTGCACTTACTACGATTTGCTCGCGCAACGGATCACGTTGAGCAATTTATTGCATTCGGCCCCGCTTAATGAACTGGCGCAAACTTCCGGCAGCATCACTTCGGTACATTCTGGCAACGGTAGCGGGCCGATCGTGGCACTTAGTTGTTCTGAAGCATGGTCCGGAGCGGTTATCGACACCGTGCCGGTTACCGGACTCAAAGACCGGATAGATACTGAAGCTACACAGCGCAAATTTAAAGCGTGTCAATCGTTGCGCGGGATTGCGCTGGCAACCAGTAACGGTAGCGGGACGCTAGGGGCAAGTTGCGGAGACAATGTTTTCGCACATGCGATGCGAGTCTTCGGCTATAACGGATCGGTCGCTGAACAATTTCGTGAGTTGGTGGCGATTGAATTGTTGCGCGAAGGATCACATTTACTCGCCACGCAAGATCCGCAGACGATAGCGTTTGCCAGATTCATTGCTGAACGCTCGCGCAACGCAGCGTTTGTTGTCGCCGGGGAGTTGGCTGCGGTCATGTTGCCGGCGTTGCGCGGTTTGCTTGAAGCCATCATTTTGGTACTGATGCCGGTGTTGTTGATATTGGGCATATTGTTTTTTGAACAATTTGCGCGTTATTTAAAAACCGGCTTTGCGTTAATATTGTGGTTGCAGCTGTGGCCACCGATCATGGCGGTGGTAAATAATGTCGGTCAATGGGTGCAGACCGCCGCAATTCGTTCGCACACGATTATCGCGCAAGGAAATTTCACGGTGGCCGGAATTGAAAACCTGCTGTCAGAAATAGACACCCAGCTTGCGTTGGCGCGCTATTTGTTGGTTCTGGTTCCGGTGTTGGCATGGGCGATGGTGCGCGCCGGAGAATTCAGCGGCACGCTACTTGCGGGACGATTGCTGCAATCCGGTGAACAAGCGGCAGCCAGCGTAAGCACTCATGCGGCTCAAAACAACTGGAGCACCGATCAGGTTAATCTAGCTCCGCGCACCACGCTAGGCCCGCATGTTGCGTCGGTCGGCGATCCATGGGGCGCGGTCACCACGCAGTACCAGCAGCTTAGCACGGTCGATTTGCCGGCGAACAATCCAAGCTTTGTTGCCGCAACCCAAAGCCGCACGTTAACCACCGCGTTGGAGCAGCGCGCCGAGCAAGCCAAAACCAGCGCGCAAGAGCAACGCACCAAGTTTGCGTCCAGTGTCGAAAGCTTATATTCTGAAGCGTTCGGCAAAGATGGCAAAGAAGCGCTCAACACTTTGCGCGAACAAAAGGTGGACGACAGCACTTCGCTGCGGGCGCTAGACAGCACCGGACAGTTGATACGCCAAGCGGTGTCGCGCAACCGCTCGGTTGAGCAGCACAGTTCCACTGAACATACTTGGCGGACCGGCGTGGAAGCGGGCATCGGTTCGGGTTTTTTGCCGTTGCCGGTTTCAGTTGACGGCAAAATATCTTCGTCGCAAGATCAAGATGTGGGACTAAGCGAGCAAATGCGGCGCAGTTATGACCAGCTGTCTGATGAAAGTAAAACCGCGCTAAGCGAAGTCGGCATCGTTTTGCAACGAAGCGATTCGGTGGCCGCCAAAACCAGCTATGAACAAGTCACCAGCAGTTCATTTCAAGCCAAACTAAGCGAAGCGCAAAACCAGCTTGAGTCATACACCCAAACCGAACAGGTTGCTCAGCGCCTGTCAAACGCCAGCCACATCGCCAGCAGCAACAGTAAAGCGGTGGTGCAAGAATTACTAAAAGATCCGCAACAAGCGGCTTTGCTAGCGCAATTTCATCAGCTTTATCATGTGCAAGGCCTGCCGTTTGGACAAGCGTGGTCTCAGGCTCAACAGCAAAGCGGGGTTACGCTTGATGTCGAACAAGTAGCCGACAAATTGCTTGGCAACCAACAATTCCAACTAGATAACTCAAGCCAAGATTCGTTTTCCGCACAGCAAGATTATCAAGAAAACCGCAAGCAGGTTGAAAGTGCGCCAATCGCGGATGTTCCTGCGACACCGGAAATAAAACAAGCGGATCAACAACTGCAAAACGCCAAACAAACCCAACAGCAAAAATTGCCGGCCCCCGGCGAACAGTTTTATCAGGACAGTCGGGCCATCGATCGGACTATTCGCGATAGCGATGATGAAGTTATGGTTATCCCCGACCGGTCGCTATGGCGCGAAGGTGACAAACGTCTGACCGAAGTGTTGACCAGTTCTGAAGATGACAAAAAATGACAAGGTTAGCGGGTTTCACGTACACAATTAAATGAATGTGATCGCACTGGCAACTAACTTAGTCGCGCGTAATAACTATTTAAAGCTGGTTCACCTTCAGTTTAATAGTTATGCAGTGCACCATGGTGCTGACTTCCTTTTTTTAGGAAACAGCTAATATCCTATAATGAGTTTGCATACTTTTATTATTAATTAGGTTAGATTTTGTGTCTTTGATATCTATACGTAAAGCATCAGAATGGGCATCCGCTTATCTAAACAAGAATGTATCGCGTTCAAATATTTCTTATCTTATTCAGTACGGTAAGATAAAAAAATATGGGGAGAACGGTTCGACGTTTGTTGAACTTGATGATTTAAAGCGGTACTATAAATCCCGGCATCAAAGTAGGGAATTAAGCTGGAAAAAAAAACTTGGCAATGATTTGAATTGGGATCTTTCTTTTGATCAATTAAGAGAGAAAGACACCACAAAGCATGTGCATCGGCTTCACCCATACAAAGGGAAATTTATTCCTCAACTGGTGCAATATTTTATTGATACGCATACGGATGATTTTAAAACCGATGTGTATTTCAATAAAGGAGATATCGTCTTAGATCCGTTTTCCGGATCCGGCACGACATTGGTACAAGCATGTGAGCTAGGGTTGCATTCGATCGGAATTGATATTTCGCGTTTTAATTGTTTGATCAGTGACGTCAAAATCAACTCCTATCATTTTCCTTCTTTAAAAAAGGAAATTGACCGTATTAGACAAGCAATCACGAGCTATGAACACGACAATAGCATAACCGCTTTTGAAAAAGAGCTCATGCAGGAAATGTACCTGTTTAATCAGAAGTATTTTCCAAATCCTGACTTTAAGTATCAAATTCAGCAAAAGCTAATAGACGAAAAAAAGTATACTGAACAAAAAGAGAAAGATTTTCTTAAAATTTACATCAGTTTAGTCAAAAAGTACAACGTTGAGTTATCTCAATCCAAAACAGATAGTTTTCTAGATAAATGGTATTGTTATAACGTTAGAAAAGAAATAGATTTCGCCAAAAATCTAATTCAAGATGATAGTCACAAAAAGGTTCTAGAAGTAATATTGAGCCGTACGATTCGTTCATGCAGAGCGACAACACATTATGATCTTGCAACATTAAAAGAACCGCAACTGACGACTTATTATTGCTGGAAACATAAGAAAATCTGTAAGCCTATATATTCCATCAAATATTGGTATGACAGATACGCTAATGATACGCTGACGCGGCTTCAAGAGTTTGATCAACTTAGAAAGTCCACACAACATTTAGTTTTGAATGGAGATTCACGTTTCGTTAATATAGAAACAGAAACCAAGAAACGCAACAAAGCGCTTTATGAATTATTGGTTGCAAATAAAATCCGCGGAATATTCTCATCGCCGCCGTATGTGGGACAAATAGATTATCATGAACAGCATGCTTATGCTTACGATCTTTTCGGCTTTGAACGCAAAGATGAATTCGAAATAGGCCCGCTGAGTAATGGTCAAGGTTCAACAGCGCGTCAACTATATGTTGATGGTATTTCTGATATGTTGAATAATTGCAAAAAGTATTTGCAAAATGATTATGATGTGTTTCTTGTAGCTAACGACAAGTTTAACTTGTATTCACACATCGCACAAAAATCAGGAATGCAAATTGTCAATCAATTTAAACGGCCCGTGTTAAATAGAACTGAGCGGGATCGCAACCCATATTCCGAAATTATTTTTCACTTTAAGACGCAATAACTTTATGGCTTTAACAGAATTGTTAAAAAAAGATATTGAGGAAATTATCAGAGAAAAACTCAAAGATAAGCTGAAAAAGCTAACTACTGAGCCAGCTGATATGCCATTTCATTTTCGATTACTCGGTAAAAAGCGAATGGCACTATACTCATTTATTCATTCGATTAACACGATTATCGGTACTTCTATGTACGAAAAAATCGCTGCTAAGATAGCTAAAGAAAATTATAAGTTCGTTGCGGAACAAGCAACATCAGGAAATCATATCAGCAAAAAAGCCAGGGAGGAGATTCAGGACATTTTAGAAAAATTGAATAATAGCGAAACTGTATCAAACAAAATACAAGAAATTGAAAAATTACGTAAAGTTGCAAGCGAAGGAAAAAAAATAAAAGTAACACATACCAAAATTGATTTAATGATTGAAACCGAAGATGGCGAACAATTTTTGATTGATATCAAAACAGCAAAACCGAATATTGGCGATTTTAAGCATTTGAAGCGAACTTTGCTTGAATGGGTTGCGACAAGGTTATTTGACAACAAAGAAGCAAAAATCAATACTCTAATTGCTATTCCATATAATCCATATGATCCAGAACCATATCAACGATGGACAAAGAAAAATATGTTTGACCCGAAACATGATATCAAAGTAGCTGCCGAATTTTGGGACTTCATCGGGGGTGAAGGTACTTATGAAGATTTGAAAGATTGTTTTGAGCGTGTAGGTAACGAAATGGAAGATGAACTTAAAAAGTGTTTTGATCGTTTTTAAAAAGTTAACGATATTTAAATATAGTTTTTGCCTGAATATTGCTTGATTGTGTCCATAACATATGTTCGTTTTTTAAAGTTTTACGATAAATAACTAGTAAAGTAGAAACATAGATTCTTTTCACCCGGTCTCATGGCAATGTTGCGGAAAGAATTCAAGACGATCCATATATTTCGAGCAAAGGATGACTGATGAAAATACAAAAAATACAAAAAATACAAAAAATAACTGACTTTGGGATATACAAGGACTTTTCTTTGGATCAGAAACTTCCCAATTTCGAAAAATTCAATCTCATTTACGGCTGGAATTACAGCGGTAAGACAACCCTTTCACGTATTTTTGATTTCTTGGGCAATCCCTCCGAGATAAATATTCAGCGAAAGGGCTATTTTGAAGTCCTAGACAGCAATAATCAACTCCTTGTTTCTTCAAACGCCAAATCTCCTCAAAACTGCAAAGTCTTCAACCGAGACTTTATCGATCGAAATTTCAGGCAAGTGCATAGCGCCCCAGCAGTCTTTATCGTTGGCGACGATGCAGTAAAGATTCGAGATCGAATTGAAACTCTTGAAACCCGAAAAAAAAAGTTAATAAAAGAAAATAAAATGTACAAAAGAGAGGAGTCAAATTGGATTCGTCGTATTCGCATGTCAAAAACCAATGTAGCATATTTCATAAAAGAGCTGGTTTCTGAGCAAACTATTGATATACCTAGTTTGGATCAATTTTTTGAGCAAAATAAGGATTCTTTGGACGATCATATTCTTGAAAGCACAGCATTTAATAACTTTTATGCTATCGCAAACAGCAGCGATGAATTTGCAAAACACAACTTCACAATTCCAAATATTGATATTTTTTTCATAATTGACAATGTCAGTAACTTGCTCGGACAGACGGCTTCGAACAACGCCATCGGAAGGCTGAAAAATGATGCCAAGCTTGAAGAATGGGTCAGAACCGGTCGCGAACTTCACTCGCCAGGAAATGAGTGTGCTTTTTGTGGAAACACAATACAGGACGAACGTTACGAGCAGTTGAAAGGACATTTTTCAACAGCGTACGAAGCTCTTGTAAAAGCTGTAAAGGATGAGGCTTCTAATTTACAAATTCAAATTGAAGCTGACCTTCCAGAAAGTAGTCTGCTTATTCAGAACGTACGAAAAGACTACACTGAGGCTAAATCGGTAATTTTATCTTTCGTGAAAGATATCAATAATCTTTATCCGCTATTAATCAACGCACTAGAAGGTAAAGTGTCGAGTATTGAGACGGAACAAATATTGCCTGATACTGTTTCTAATGCCCTGAAAGATATCACTGCATATGTATATGCCGACCAGTATGCAAAAATTGACGAACTGTTGAATTTTCATAATGAGCAAATAGCCAACATTGATAAAACAAAGCAGGATGCCAAAAATAAGCTAAAAAATCACATAGCAGCCCTTTTTTATCGAGATAACAAAATTGCTGACGAAGAAAAAGAGTTTGCTGAGATCAAGAAGAAACTTAATAAAGCTATCGACCTTCGAGCAAAAACAACTGAACAGATTCAAGCGAAAAAAGCTGAATTAAATGAGCATTCGATTGCGGTGGAAAAGCTCAATGAGCTGATTACGATGTTGTTAACAGGGAGCAATATTAGTGCAGTTCAGCTTAGTGAAACAGAATTCGAATTTCAACGTGGTTCGGAGCCAGCAGTTTATATGAGTGATGGTGAGCGGACCGCTATTGCTTTCGCATACTTTCTTGTGACCATCGAAGATGGCAATAACAACCTGGGCGATACTTTGGTTTTCGTAGATGACCCGATTTCTAGTTTGGATTCGAACCACATCTATGCGGTTTATGCGCTGATCATCAATAAATTGAAAGGGCAATGCTCGCAACTATTTGTTTCAACTCACAATTACGAGTTTCTAAACCTGCTCAAAGATGAATCTAACGAAAAAGATAAATTCAAATCTGGGTGTGCTGGTTATCTTGTGCAACGAAAACTTGATGACCAAGGTGTGTTATATGCAGATTTGATTGAAATGCCAGAGGCTCTTCGCAAGTTTAAGTCTGAGTATCATTTTTTGTTTTCATTGCTTCATAATATTGTTTCATCAGAAAAGCCCACCATACACGAGGAATATGCATCTCCAACTATTTTGAGGAAATTTTTGGAAACATATTTGGGATTCAGAAAGCCGACAGCTGGTAGATGGTCACGCAAGCTTGATCTGCTATTTGACAATGAGGTTGAACGAGTGGAAGTGACTAAGTTTGCTAACGATGCGTCTCACTCGCAGAGCCTAAAGCTAGCAGTCGAGCACGGTGCTTATATATCGTCTGCTAAGACCATTGTGCAAAAGGTGTTGGATGCGTTAAAGAATAAAGACAAATCCCACTACGATGGGCTGCTCGAAAACACTATAGATCGATCGAATGCCTGATTTATCAACATTTAGCAAAACGGAGTTAACTTAGCTCCAAGTATCAATTATCGTTATATCTAAAGTTTGTTGAGTTGTTTGGTAATAAGCCAAATTTATTTACGATCACACAAAATGGTTAGTGAAATAGTTAAATACTCCAGTCGCAAATGTTCCTGCGACACCGGAAATAAAACAAGCGGATCAACAACTGCAAAACGCCAAACAAACCCAACAGCAAAAATTGCCGGCCCCCGGCGAACAGTTTTATCAGGACAGTCGGGCCATCGATCGGACTATTCGCGATAGCGATGATGAAGTTATGGTTATCCCCGACCGGTCGCTATGGCGCGAAGGTGACAAACGTCTGACCGAAGTGTTGACCAGTTCTGAAGATGACAAAAAATGACAAGCTTGTTGGCGGTGCATCAAAATATTTTGAGTTTGAATTGTCCCCACCTGCCATTGAGACTTAAAAAAAGGCTAAAACAACGAAAAGCGATGATTGTGTCGCAACGTTTTGGGTTTACTTGTCATTCGTTGCTAATTTATTTTTTTATTTAAACCGGAAGCATACTCATCTAGCCAGCAAAACGTGTTGACCAGTTTCATTTGCTCCACAGTGTGGCATGAAATTTCCAGTAGCTTGGGATTGGCCACCACAACGGCCAGACATTGGGCGCGGGAAATTGCAACATTTAAACGGTTCTTGCTGTATAAAAACTCTATGTTGCGCGGCAAATCTTCTGCGCTGGACGTCACCATGGAAATCAGCACAATCGGGGCTTCTTGCCCTTGGAACTTATCAATGGTACCCACTTTGGCATTCTCCGGCAGAATGGAGCGCAGGTGATTGACCTGCAAATTGTAGGGAGCGACGACCAGAATATCGTTCTCGGTAATCGGGCGTGTATTGCCGTCTTTATCGGAAAATTTTTGCCCGAGCAAAGCGTGGTATTTGGTTTTGATGATTTCACCTTCTTCGATGCTTTTTTGGGAGCATTCTTTATGCTCTGCTCGGATCATCACAATGCCCTCATTAGGAAGATCAACGTCTTGCAGGTTCAAGCTTTGCTCGGCAGTGCTTTCATGGGCTATCAGACGACCATCATAAAAAGCATCAGAGATAAACCGACAGATGCTAGGGCGCATGCGGCGCGTCTGACCAAGGAAAATACCACGTTTAGCCGGGATGGTGGAATGATCGCCCAGCAAAAATTCCAGCACTGACAACCCGGCTTCGCCCGGATGTATGCCTTGAATAGGCTGACCCAGCTGCATCTGGTCACCCACCAAAATGATGTTTTTGGCCGCCGTGGCCATCGCCACCACATTGGCGGTCGCAACCTGTCCGGCCTCATCAATGACCAGATAATCTAACTTGCCATCAAAATGAGGATCAGCAAAGGCCCACGCCGTTCCGGCAAACAGATTAGCGTCAAGGCTCATATTTCCGGTTTTGGTTACAGAACGAATAAATTTTCCATTAAATCTGCTTTCATCATTACTGTCGCTGGCTTTTTTTATGCCATGAAACCGCACACCTTTTTCAGCGGCAATGTTTTCAACTTTTTTCAACAGATTATGAATGGCCTTGTGCGAGTTTGAGGTAATGCCAATTTTCTTTTTGCGCTTGATCAAATCAACAATAATGCAACTGCTGATATAAGTCTTCCCTGCGCCCGGAGGACCTTGGATAAAAAGATAGCTGTTCTCAAGCGCGGCAATAGCTTGCAGTGCATCGCTTTCTAAGTCATCAGACGTGATGACTGCTTCACCGGGTTGCTTGCCCTGAATGCGCGGTACATTCCGCGCCAACAGTTCAGTGGCTGGACGATTGATGTTTGGTTTTTCTAGCACATGATCGGAATAGCGATAAATGGCTGAACGAATTATTTCCGTGTCAATCGGACCTGATGGGCCAATGGACAAATTTTCCGGTAATGGGTCTTTTCTTTTTCCGCGTTTGATTGAGACTATACGATTATCCTCATCAATATCAACGATCGTACCCGCATTTTCCAAAAGCGCAATGTAATAGGCCTGAGTGCCGATTTTTAGCTTGTAATCTTGTGATGGAAAACGGTAGCTGTAAATCAAAGATCGCTTTTCAGGCACTGGAAAATCGATCTGTCGCAGGCCACCAAGGCACTCGATGTCGTCGATCAGTTCATCTTCAAGCTTGTTTTGGCGCTCAAAAATGCTCCACCATTGCGTCTTGGCTTCCCGGTTATGAAACTCAAGCAAATGCGAAAGTCGTTCATTGGTTGGTGGCGGGTTCTCGCCTGTGACACCAAGACGACTTTGGTACTTTTCATATTCGATTTCCCAGTCTTTGCGCTGAAGTACTTCTCCTTCGGCATATTGCGGTAAGTCATTAAAGCACGGCGCGTTAGGCGGCTTAAGCGTCAACAGCCAATTCCGCAGCAAGCGTGTGGAAACACAATCCATTTCGTTATAGTCAGAAATCTCTTGCAGTAACTCATCGTCATCGGTTATACGCCATTCGTTGTAAACGACGATGCTGTCGGTTGCGGTGGTCACTGCATCGGCTCGCTCGTGCATATAGAAGGTTTCAAGGTTCTTGAGGGAATAGCCGGGCTCAGAAGTGCGCATGCTCTCACGCACCACCTGATACAGGTCAATAAATTTTCGATTGCGGAGCAGATTGTCTAGCTGCTCTTCACACACCGCATAACGGCAGGCCAAGCGTTTCAGGGCCGTGGTTTCATAATGATTATAGTGATAGATATAAGCGTGCGGGTATTCTGCCAGATGGTCGGCCAAAAAGCTCATGAAGCGCTTGAAAGATTCTTTTTCTTCTTTGTGATCGTGCGCCCAGAATGTTTTGAACAGCTTTTCACCATCCTTTAAGTAATGCACCCCGAACAGATATTCCAAGCCGTTTGGATAAAAAGGATCGCCCTCCATATCAAAGAACAGATCGCCATCATTCGGCACAGGCATACGGGTGAAACCCTTGCCCGGCGGGAATGGGAGGATTTCGCATTTATCTTTGTTCGTGGTGGCTTTATGGTGCTGTAAGACTGCTTGAGAACGCAAGCGCAAAAGGACATCACGATTGAGGGCAGGGATTTTGGTCTTTAATGTTGTTGCGGCCAGATCAGCCACAGTACGTATGCCAGCATTTCGCAACTTGTCCATCTGTGAACGCCGGATATTGGCGACAAGGCTTAAATGATCGTCCTTATCCCACTGCGCCTCACAGTTCTCACTCCACGGGCAAAAATTGCAATGACTGCAAGGTTCTGGATAAGATTCAGATGGCAGGTTTTGCATATAACTTTCAAAGCGGCCTTTAGCGCGGGTGTAGTAATAGAAAAAGTCTGCCACCCGGAAGATGTACTTCTCGTGGTCACCTAGATACAAATACATATTTGCCGGGCGCAAACATTGTAGGTTGGCCAGTAGCTCAGAATAAACACACAATTGCATGATGTGTTTTGGCTCTGGTGTTCGCGCCAGTTTGGTATCTAGCACCTCATAGCTAAATTCACCCAAGTTGGATTCCGTATCACACTTGATCAAAAAATCCGCATAACTTAGCCAAGGCGGCTCAAATAATACGGCTTGATAAATGACATCCGAACCAGATTGCATGGCCTTTAGTGTTCGCCTGTTGCGCTGTTGCAGATTACTGCTTCGGGGAATTTCAACGACGGTTTTGTTTTCAGCTTTAAGCTGTTGAAGGTAGGCAGCCTCGTGCTCCAAGCCTTTTTTCTGCAGCAGCTGGCCGATCGCGCTGTCTTGGGCTTTGTCCATATCCTCACTCAACGCCTTCACATCAAGAAAGCTCGCATGGCGGCACCCCAAAAAATTTACCAAATCCGTTGGTGAGTAAAGTTTCTGACCGTTACCGTATTGCTGCATGCTATTTTTTCGAAACGTTATTACTGCATTTTTAAAATTGACACGCGAAACAATTCACAATACATTGATGATAACAGTAATCGAATTACAGAATTTTGTCAAGATGATTTTGAAAATCAAAAATTATAACCACGGTTTCATCAGGGCTGATTTTTATCGCATAGCGATCTGCACGCAAGGAATTTTGATGCAGATGGTATCAGAATCTCACTCAACTGTCAGTTATAATATACTGGCTTCAATGTTGCAAGATCTACTCAGGGTAAATCTAACTTAAATCAAGGAATTATCACAATGGCACGAGGGAAAAATCAACATGTAGTACCGCGCTCGAACGGATGGGCCGTTATGGGTGCAGGCAATAGCAGAGCAACGAAAGTCATGGATACTCAGAAAGAAGCGATTAAACTAGCACAACAAATTGCCCGCAATCAAAAATCAGACACCAAAGTCCATGGCCGTGACAACAAAATCAGAGCCGGTAACAGCTATGGAAACGACCCACATCCACCGAAAGATAAGAAATAAGGCACAAGGAGCAGGAAAACGCAACTGCGAAATTTGCCGCTCCCAGCGAAGAGTTTTATCAGGATAGTAGGCCATCAATCTAATTATTCGCGATAGCGATGATGAAGTGATGGTTATCCCTGACCGGTCGCTATGGCGCGAAAGTACCAAGTGCCTGACCGAAGTGTTGACCAGTTCTACGGATTACGAAAAATGACAAGCTTATTGGCATTGGTTTAGCTAGTAGCGTTAGTAAAAAATTTTGGCGGTGCATTGAAATATTTTGAGTTCGAATCGACCACACCTGTCATTGAAATGCAAAAAAAACGCCTAAAACAACGAAAAGCAAAATTTTGTTGCAATAAGCTTAGGTTTAGTTGATTTTTGCTTTCGGCATAATTTCAATCATGACCTCGTTGCGTCGCAACAAAGGAAGCGTCCAAGGTGGATTATAAAAAGCATATTTAGGTGATCCGGCGACGATAACGTCGTTTGCTTCGACATATTCCATCAGCTGTTTTTCGTGCTTTTGCAAATTCCGCGCCGAATGCGTACCTGAAAATTTAATCGCGGCAAACTGTTTTGGGGGAATCTCTTTTACGATGACGAGTTCATTGTTAGGTTTGGGCAGCGTGGCAAACGTATATTCCGAAGGCATCACAAAGCTCACTTGCCATAAGCCGCCCGCGGATTGCTGCTGAACCGGAGCGGTCATGGCGATCTTGCTGTTTTGTTGCTGCTGAACCGGAGCGGTCATGGCAATGTCTTGTTGTACCGTGTTATTACCGAAGATGTAGTCGGCCAGCAGTCGAAATCCATCGTTAATCGCATCTTCCCGCTCACCTTCCATCTGCACTTCCGCCACGATCATGGACTTGTATTGCCTGATCTCAATATTATCTTGCGATTGAACCACTTCATAGTTGGGAATTTCAACAGCACTCAAAATTGGCCCCGCCGCTACCGCGCCGATGACAAGTATGCCGATAATTGTGGCAATCATAATTAATTTATACTTCATTTTTATTTTTTGCCAATATCCTTTTCCCGACAGTAATAGCGACGGTACATTCACAAAACCACAAATAGCCGGTGCTACGCAAAGATAAAAACTAAAGGTGAAGAATAAAAAGCCGATGATGAACGAAGCAACTTTGCATCGTTGAAGCAGAATGCGGCTAACAAGTGATTTTACCCGTTACCTTAACAAGCCGCGATTGGCCGATGCCTTCACATCTAGCTAAAAACGTATCCGAATTTGTTTTTAAATCGACAAAAAAAAATTATCCATCAATTATTTTTCAAACATATAAAATAAAACTCATATTGAAAAAATCCCTCGGGATGGTTATTTATTTAGGCTATGGTCCATCACCCATGTATGCCGCTGATGCGATGCTTGCTTTTGAATAATTTAGCGAAACTAAGCTAAGAATAGCAAAAGGGAAATATATCTATGTTTGAATCTCTCGACCCTGTCTTACTCGCTCGTATCCAATTTGCGTTTACGATCTCTTTTCATATTATCTTCCCGGCTTTCACCATTGGCCTTGCTAGCTGGCTGGCAATTGTCGAATGGCGCTGGCTGAAGACGGGCGATAAGATTTATGAAGAAGTCTATCGTATGTGGGTCAAGATTTTTGCGGTATGCTTCGGTATGGGCGTGGTCTCCGGAGTGGTCATGTCCTATCAGTTCGGCACGAATTGGTCGGTTTTTTCTGATCGAGTTGGTAATGTCATCGGCCCTCTTTTGGGCTATGAGGTGCTGACGGCCTTCTTCCTCGAAGCTTCTTTCCTCGGCATCATGCTGTTTGGCTGGGGCCGTGTCAGCAAGCGCATGCACTTTATCTCCACTTGTATTGTCGCGGTGGGAACCATCATTTCAGCTTTTTGGATTCTCTCGGCGAATAGTTGGATGCAAACACCCCAAGGTTTCGAGATAGGCGAGGATGGTTTGCTGTACCCCACCAGCTGGATCGAGATCATCTTCAATCCGTCTTTCCCGGTGCGGTTCTGGCATATGTTGATAGCGGCTTATCTGACGACCGCGTTTGTGGTGGGAGGAATCGGAGCGTATTATCTTTGGCGCAAAATTCATGTGCAGCACGCCAAGGTCATGTTCGGCATGGCCATGATTATGGCGGTGTTTGTGGCTCCGCTCCAGCTTTTTATCGGACATATGCATGGTGTAAACACCATGGAACATCAACCTGTAAAAATTGCCGCGATGGAAGGCAACTGGGAGCGCGGCACCGATAAACCGCTATATCTGTTCGGGCTGCCAAATGAAGAAACTGAAACCACTGATTATGCCGTTTCAATCCCGGGAGGCGCCAGTTGGGTGCTGACCGGCAGCGTCGATGGTGAAATCCCCGGCTTAAAAGATGTGGCGAAAGAAGATCGCCCGCCCGTGGCCATCGTCTTTTGGTCGTTTAGGATCATGGTGGGCATCGGCATGGCGATGATCTTGACGGGCGTGATCGCAGCTTTTTTGTATTATCGAAAGCGTTTGTTTGAAACACGCGTTTTTCAGCTTTGGTGCATGGCGATGACCCCCACCGGATTTATTGCGGTACTAGCGGGTTGGTTTGTTACCGAGGTTGGCCGCCAACCATGGACAGCTTACGGCGTAATCCGCACATCCGAGAGCATTTCTCCGGTGATTGCCGAACAAGTCGCTATCACGCTGATTGCATTCATCGTGGTGTACACGTTTGTTTTTGGCGCGGGAAGCTATTACATTCTCAAGCTTGTCAAAAAAGGACCGCAACCCAACGGTGACGGAGACGGTGAGAAATATTATGGTCGCAGTAAACAAGCCAGCGTAACCAGAGCAGCGACTGTGGGAGGTGCATAATGATTGATTTTTCGACTTGGTTAGACCTCCCGCTGATTTGGGGCTTATTGATTGCCACCGCTGTATTTTTATATGTGGTACTGGACGGCTTTGATTTGGGATGTGGCATTTTATTTCCTTTTGCGCCATCGGACAAATCCCGCAGCAGCATGATGAACTCCATTGCTCCTTTTTGGGATGGCAACGAAACATGGCTGGTGCTTGGCGGCGGCGGTTTGTTCGTGGCTTTTCCCGTAGCTTACGCGATTTTGATGCCTGCGCTGTATCTGCCAATCATGTTGATGCTGATGGGGCTGATCTTTCGTGGCATCGCATTTGAATTTCGTTTTAAAGCTGATGAGAAAGACCGCAAGCTATGGGACATTTCTTTTCATACCGGTTCTTTGTTGGCTGCTTTTATGCAAGGCGTGGTGCTCGGTAATTTCGTCCAAGGCGTGGAAGTTGACGGCCGCAGCTTTGCGGGAGGCCCGCTTGATTGGGCTAACGGCTTTGCGGTCATTACGGGCATCTCTTTAGTCTTCGGCTACGCTTTGCTTGGCGCCACATGGTTGGTGATGAAAACCGAAAATGAGATCCAGGCGTGGGCGCGTAATGCCGCCAAATACGTGCTGGGATTTGTGGCCATGGCCATGGCTGTGGTCAGCATTGCCATGCCATTGGTTGATGAGCGTATTTCTGAGCTATGGTTTAGTACGCCGAATATTTATTACCTTCTGCCAATGCCGCTAGCAACAGTCGCGGCATTCATTGTCTTGTGGCGTGATCTGCATAACAAGGGGCGTGAAGTAAGGCCGTTTTTACTAGCGCTCGTTTTGTTTTTGCTGGGCTATATTGGGTTTGGCATCAGTCTTTACCCATGGATTGTCCCATTTGAATTTACGCTGTGGGATGCAGCTGCGGTTTCTACCTCACAAACCATCACACTCATTGGTACCGTGATCATGTTGCCGATTATCTTAGGTTACACGGCCTATTGTTATTACATTTTCCGGGGTAAAAGCGGCCATGAAGCGATGTATTAGCGGCGGTATGTCAAATTACGAATGAGCATGGATGAGTCAAAGCAGCCCTAAGTTACAAGATAAAAAACACAGCGTACCGATATTGAAGAGATTGAAATTTTCGAAAAAGATTACTAAAGCTTGCTTATTGGTATCAGGGATGAAAAAAAGAACACGCTAAAAAAATGGAAGTATTCGATAAATTCTGGAGTCGTCTATCGAAAAAACAACGCCAATGGGCATGGTTCGTTATCCTTTGGTGTGGCGGACTTGGTACAGTGATGCTGTTGGGGTTTGTTATCCGGACTGCGATGGGAATTGAGTAAATTATCACGACTTACCGCTGCGGATTATCGACTGAATTTGGGGCCATTTAGCGCATCTGCAAATTTGAAGAGCGATATTAAAGCCATAGTTGTGATAGGCATGTAGCTTTTAATGCGCGGTTGTGGTTAATGGCGGAGAGTGAGGGATTCGAACCCCCGGGAAGCATAAACCTCCAACGGTTTTCAAGACCGTCGCATTCGACCGCTCTGCCAACTCTCCGGTAGACTGTCCAATTCGATAGCATAAAGACAACCACAGCCAGATTTTGACGTTAGTTAGTTAGCCTATCAATATTCATTGTACGCAGTTCTTGGCAAATTATTCAACCTATAATCAAACTTTTGCCAGTTCGGTGCTTAGGTTGTGACCCATAGTTTAGATTTCGCCGGCGCAATTTGGTAATTTTGTGGCGCCAAAAAACCATAACGTAGTTAATGTAGGTTGTTGTGCAAATCAAGTGGTTTGGTCATGCTTCCTTTCGGATCGCAGCTGCTGACGGTTATGCGGTGATTACCGACCCGTATGAACCGGAATGCGTAGGCTATGCTCCGATTGTCGACTCGGCCGATGTGGTGGTGATCTCTTCAGACGACGACGAGGGCCATTGCCGCGCCGATCTTGTTCCCGGCAAACCGCTGACGATTAATGCGTTGACTGTGGCGCGCGAAGGAGGCCAGACTGACGTTGCAAGGCTAAGCATACGCGCCATTGAAGCTGCGGAGTGGGAGCTTCATCCTGATCATGCTGTGCCTGGCGCCAATGGAATGTATCGGTTTGAGCTTGACGGAATCACGATCGCCCATATGGGTGATGTGGGCAATTCGCTAACTGACAGTCAGATTGATTTTTTTGCCGGCGTCGATGTGTTGCTTGCGCTCGCGGGCGGTCCGCCGACCATTGCCCTGCCGGATCTGATGAAATTGATCACCATCGCCAAACCAAAACTTGTGATTCCGATGCATTTTCGCACCTTGACTTATCGTCCGCGCAATTCGTTGTGGATCGAAAGTTTTCTGGCGTATTTTGACGATAAGCAGGTCGATTTCGCCTGCGCAACGCAGATTGAAGTCACCACGGATACGCTAACGTCCGCAACTCGGGTAACGGTGATGGATTATGCGCGTTAGAAGCGTACCGACAGCTTGAAGGTAGTGGGCCGATGATGAAAGTGCTGCTGATTAAGATGTCATCGTTGGGAGATGTGATTCACACGTTGCCGGCATTGACCGACGCGCAGGTTGCGACCGGTGGCGCCGCCAAATTCGATTGGGTTATTGAAGAAAACTACCGACAGGTGGCCGCCTGGCATCCGGCGGTGGGACGCACGATTGTTGTCGCGCTACGCCGTTGGAAAAAGGAACTTGGCTTCAAAGCGGCCGGCGAGCTGAAAAATTATTTAATTGAATTGCGCAAGGAAGTTTACGACTGCGTGATTGATGCCCAAGGATTGCTCAAAAGCGCAGTGCTTGGCACGCTGGCAGCGCGCGGCACCGTACACGGCTTCGACAAGTCTTGCGCACGTGAGACCGCGGCCAGTTTTTTTTATGGCCGGCGCGTTGGGATATCCGCCACCGACCACCGAACCCGATTACGGACTTGACACGGTAAATACCAACCGCGACCGCCGGGCCATTTTGGTTCCTCACGCTTCGGTTGAGCGCA
>JAZHEJ010000041.1:72205-85787 GCA_036679665.1 Candidatus Tethybacter castellensis
CGATTACGGACTTGACACGGTAAATACCAACCGCGACCGCCGGGCCATTTTGGTTCCTCACGCTTCGGTTGAGCGCACGCACTGGGAGTGTGATGGTGTCGCTGGACACCGGCTTGTCGCATCTTGCCGCGGCGCTGGCATTGCCCAATGTGTGTATCTGCGTGGCCAGCGATCCGCGGCTTTCAGGCGCATTCGGTAAATTTCAATTGGCGGTGGATGCCACCAAGGTAAACGGCGCGGAACAGATATACGCGCTGGCGCACGAACAGCTTACTATGGCTTCCACCGCAAAATAGTCGATGGCCGCACGCATTGAGCCTGGCGATTGGCAACGATTGCGGCGCATCTTCGGGTACCTTTTTCACTACAAGCTGATCTTCGTCGCAGGGGTTTGCGCCACCTTCTTGTTTGGCTTGGTGGAAACCGCGGTGCCGTGGTTGATGTATCTGTTGCTTGACGCTGACGAAGCCGAAGCGTTTATCGACGCGGAACGTATAGCGATCGTGTTACCGTTGATTTTGGTTGCGTTGTTTTTGCTGCGCGGCGTGCTCGGCTTTGTAAGAATTTATTGGAATATCTGGATGCAGGCAACGATGGCGCGCGCCATTCGCCGGGACATGATCTTTCGTTTGCTTCGCCTGCCCAAGTCTTATCACGATAGCGAGTCGTCGGGAATTTTGGTTTCGCGCGTCATGCAATTCGTCGACACGATGATCAACAACGCGGCGTATGTGCTGGTGAATCTGCTGCAAGACAGCGCACGGTTGTTCGGTTACTTGACCACGATGTTCATAGTCGAATGGCGCTACACTTTGGTTGCGATCGTGGTTATGCCGCTGACCATAGCGGTAATTCGCTATTTTGCGCGTCGCCTGCGTTTACATGCCGGCCATCAAGCCAAGGCGCTAAGTGAATTGACCGGATCGCTCAGTGACACAATTCAAGGTCACCCGGTGGTAATCGCCTTCGGCGGTCAAGAACGCGAGCAGGCCAAGCTGAACCAACAGCTTGACAAAGTGCGGGGCATCAATCTGCGTCAAGGGGTGGCCAGCGCGCTGAACATGCCGCTGTCGCAATTGTTGCTGGCGCTGGCGCTGGCGCTTATTTTCGGGCTTTTGGCCCACGATCTGACCGGCGGCAGACTAAGCGAAGGACAGGTGAGCACGTTTATTTTTGCGATGGTGCTGTTACCATTACCGTTGCGCAATCTGACCCGACTGGTCGAACTCGTTCAATTGTCGCTGGCGGCCTCGACCCGGGTGTTTGAGCTGATTGATGCGGAACCTGAAGCCAATCCGGGCAGTTTCGCGCCCAACCAGATACGCGGCGATATCAGTTTTAGCAACGTTGGTTTTTCCTATGCGAGCAATCCCCAAAAAGATGTCTTGGACGGTCTTGATCTGAATATCGAATCCGGTGAAACAGTGGCATTGGTCGGGGCGTCAGGCAGCGGCAAAACCACGATGGTCAATCTGCTGTTACGGTTGTATAACCCAAAGCGCGGCGCCGTAAGTCTGGATGGAACGGATGTGCAACAATGGGATCTGCCGACGCTGCGCGCCAAGATAGGCATGGCCAGCCAGCAAATTATATTGTTCGATACGACATTGGCTGAAAACGTCGCTTACCCGGATGTCGGCGCCAAGCTTGATAAACAACGTCTGCGCCAAGCATGCAAAGATGCCCAGCTTGAGCAAATGATTGCCAATTTGCCGGAGGGTGAACAAACCATATTGGGCGAAAACGGCTTGCGCCTAAGCGGAGGCGAACGGCAACGGCTGGCGATTGCCCGGGCGTTTTACAAAGACGCGGCGCTGTTGGTGTTTGACGAAGCGACCAGTTCGCTCGACGCGGATACTGAAGGGGGCATCAAACAATCGTTGCAAGCGCTGTTTAAAAATCGGACCGTGATCGTGATCGCGCACCGATTTACCACGGTGGAAATCGTCGATCGGATAGTGGTGCTCGAGCATGGCAAAGTGGCGGCTACCGGCACCCACGCCGCCCTGATGGAGGATTCGCCGCTGTATAAGCGGTTGTATAAAGCGCAGCAGTTGAAAGGATAGAATTGCCCGCTAACCATTGATCGTGACCACCCATAAATTTACCTCCGAATCGGTTTCTGAAGGCCATCCCGACAAGCTTGCCGACCAGATTTCCGACGCGATAGTCGACGAAGCTTTGCGGTTGGCCGGCGAACACGCCACCGAAGTGCGATGCGCGTGCGAGACCTTGGTCAAAGGCGATTTGTTGGTGATTGCCGGTGAGATGCGCACCGTCGGGGCGGAACTGGAGTACGAAAAAATAGCGCTGCAAGTCGCGCACGATATCGGTTATGTAGATCCTGAATTCGGTTTTAACCCGCAAGCATGTCAGCTCGTAAACCGGATCACCGAGCAGTCGGCGGATATCGCGCGCGGCGTCGACCGCGGCAATGTTACCGGGGCGGGCGACCAAGGGTTGATGTTCGGCTACGCATGTGACGAATCGCCGGCGTTGATGCCGTTGCCGTTGATGCTCGCGCATCGGATGATGATCAGACAGGCCGAGCTCAAACGCAACGGCCATGACTGGTTGCGTCCCGACGCCAAATCGCAGGTATCGGTGCGTTATGTGGACGGCCGTCCGACCGAAGTTACCGATGTCGTACTGTCAACCCAGCACGCCGAGACGATCAACGGTGAGCATTATTCGAAATGTTTGCACGAATACGTGATTGAAGAAATCATCAAACCGGAGCTAGGCGAGATTGATTACTCCAATTGCCGTTACCATATCAATCCGACCGGCAAATTTATTCGCGGCGGCCCGCAAGCCGATGCCGGTTTGACCGGGCGCAAGATAATCGTCGACACCTACGGCGGATCCGCGCCGCATGGCGGCGGGGCTTTTTCAGGCAAGGATCCATCCAAGGTTGATCGTTCAGCGGCATATGCGGCCCGCCATATCGCCAAGAACGTTGTCGCTTCAGGTTTGGCGCGCAAATGCCTGATCCAAGTATCCTACGCGATTGGCGAGGCTGAGCCGGTAAGCTTGATGTGCCATACTTACGGCACCGGAAAAATTTCCGAGGATGAGCTTGCCAAAAGGGTGCGCGAGTTATTCGATATGTCGCCGCAAAGTATTATTTCGCGACTTGATCTGTGTCGCCCGATCTACCGCCCGATCGCCGCGCATGGGCATTTTGGCCGCGAAGACATCGACTTGCCTTGGGAAGACACCACGCAAGCGCAAGAATTATTGGCTTGACTTAGAATGTTATAAGCACGATACATTAATGCGTATTTAGCGAATTGCAATAATATTATGACCATCCCGGCTCCGCAAGACAGCAAATTTGACTACCGAGTCAAAGACATAGGCTTGGCGGCATGGGGGCGTCGCGAAATCAAGATAGCCGAACGCGAAATGCCCGGCCTGATGCAATTGCGCAAAGAACTGAGTGCAACTCGACCTTTGGACGGCGCCAAGATTGCCGGTTGCCTGCATATGACGGTCGAAACGGCGGTGCTGATTGAAACGTTGCTGGAGTTGGGAGCGGATCTGCGTTGGAGTTCGTGCAACATTTTTTCCACGCAGGATCAGGCTGCCGCCGCGATTGCCGAAGCCGGTGTTCCGGTCTTCGCTTGGAAAGGCGAGAGCGAGGACGAATATTGGGATTGCGTGTCCAATACGCTGTACGGACCTGATAACTGGCGCCCTGACTTATTGCTTGACGACGGTGGCGATTTGACCGCGCGCGCGTTGACCGACTCTCAGCTGTCCGCAAATCTGGTCGGTATCAGTGAAGAAACCACCACCGGCGTGCTCAGACTCGGCGAAATTGCCCAAGCAAACAAACTGCCGTGCCCGGCGTATAACGTCAACGATTCGGTAACCAAGTCGAAATTCGATAATTTATATGGTTGTCGCGAGTCGCTGATCGACGGCATCAAGCGCGCCACCGACATGATGATTGCCGGCAAAATCGCGGTGGTGTGCGGTTATGGTGAAGTAGGCAAGGGTTGTGCCGCGGCCCTCAAAGGACTCGGAGCGACGGTGTTGGTCACCGAAGTCGACCCGATTTGTGCGCTCCAAGCGGCGATGGAGGGATTTCGTGTGGTGCGCCTCGATGATGTTTGCGATCAAGTCAACATCACGGTAACCGCGACCGGCAATTGCTCGGTGCTGACCTACGAACATATGAAGCGTATGCAACACGGCTCGGTTATTTGTAACATTGGTCATTTTGATAACGAAATCGAGGTTGTGAAATTGCGTAGCAACTGCACTTTTGAGCAGGTCAAGCCCCAGGTGCACGAAGTGGTTTTTGAAGATGGCAAAAAGTTGTTGTTGCTTGCTGAAGGTCGGCTGGTAAATCTTGGCTGCGGCGAAGGACATCCGAGTTTCGTGATGAGTTGCTCCTTTGTCAACCAGGTGCTCGCACAGATCGATATGTGGGAGCGGCGCGGTCAATTGGCCAAAAAACTGCATATCCTACCTAAGTTGCTTGATGAAAAAGTCGCGCGGTTGCATCTGGAACATGTGGGCGCGAAGCTCACCAAACTTAGCGAAGAGCAGTCGACGTATATCAATGTACCGGCCGAGGGTCCTTACAAATCTGAGCACTATCGCTATTGAGCGCAAGATAACTCACAATTGATCATGTTACTTATTGAAAGAGGATGTACATGTTGAAAAAACACAGACCGCTTTGCAAGCCTAGCCAAATTACGCCGAAAGATAAATTCTTCAATCGGCGCGAGGTTATCGCCGCGTTAGGAGGTGTTGCGCTCGGTTCAGCCGTTGGTACCGCCAGAGCGAATTTGCCCTCGACGCCATGGCCGCAGAGCTTAAGCGATGAGCATACCCCGCTGGAAAAGTACGCGAGCTACAACAATTTCTATGAACTTGGCACCGGCAAATCGGATCCGCAAGAAAACGCCGACTTGTACCAGTCGCGGCCGTGGAAAGTCATGGTCGACGGCGCGGTTGCCAAGCCGGCCGAATACGATGTCGACGAACTGCTCGGTCTGGCCGGACTGCAAGAGCGGGTGTACCGTTTACGTTGCGTGGAGGCTTGGTCGATGGTGGTGCCGTGGTTGGGTTTTCCACTCAACGAACTGATGAAAAAAGTTGAACCGACTTCACAGGCCAAATATGTGGCCTTCCAGACTTTTAATCCGCTCGATTTGTTTCCGGATGATACCAACCGTTCGCTGGAATGGCCTTATGTGGAGGGGTTGCGTATCGATGAGGCAGCCCACGACCTTACCTTGTTGACTTTCGGCGCCTACGGTGAAGAGTTGCTAAATCAGTCCGGCGCGCCGATGCGGATTGTGGTGCCCTGGAAGTATGGCTACAAAAGCGCCAAGGCTTTGGTGAGAATTTCCTTTGTTGAAGAAGAACCGCCCACGAGCTGGAGTGTAACCGCTCCGCGCGAATACGGATTTTTCTCTAACGTTAATCCGGAACGTCCCCATCCGCGCTGGTCGCAGGCGCGTGAACGCGCGGTGGGAGGAGGCATATTTCCGATCAAGCGAGACACGGAGAAATTCAACGGCTATACGGAAGTCGCTTCGCTTTACACGGGAATGGATTTGATAGTCAACCACTAGCTAGGGCGGATCGATGGCGCTTCCGGCGGTACTGCGCGACATCGGCGTTCGCAAGACACTGCTTTACATAATCGGTCTGATACCGTTGGTTGCCCTGTTTGTCAGGGTGGTGTTTAGTCCGTCGGCCGATCCTTATGAACATATCGCTCATGTTACCGGCGAAAACGCTTTGCGCCTGCTGATGCTGACGTTGGCGGTATCGCCGTTGATTTGGTTGCTCAATAAGCCCAGACTGTGCGCTTATCGACGCACTTTGGGGGTATTGACTTTTACTTACGTCGTCGTTCATTTTGCCGCATATGTGGTCTTTGAGGCCGAGTTTGATCTGGGTTTTTTGCTCAAGGATATTCCTGAGCGGAACTTTATCGCGGTCGGGGTCATTGCATTTGTACTTATGTTGCCGTTGGGATTGACTTCGACTAATTATGCGGTGTGTAAACTGGGCAAAAAATGGAAAAAATTGCATCGCCTCATGTATCCGATTGCATTGCTGGCCCCGTTGCATTTTTTGATGCTCCAGCGTGGTGAAAACCTGACTGAGCCGTTGATCTACATGGCGATTGCGATTGCGTTGCTGGCGTTTAGAGTGGTCAAATGGCGCACCGCCAAACGCGCCAGAGCTGTTAATCAGCCCGCCTAATCGGTAGATGGAGCAGATTAACCGCTATGCGGCGGCGTTGGCGGAAAATTTGAATTTAGGTTTGATTGGGGCGATTTCACTCGGCATAGCCTTGGTGTTTGCCTTGGCAGTGTATGTCGGCTTAGGGCTGATTTCAAATCGGCTAAACAAGGAAAGTCACTGGCGGATGTTTTTGCAAGTGGTGCGCGCGCCGCTGGCGCTATTGGTGTTGTGCAACAGCCTGTTTGAAAACCTTACTTTGGTGGTGCCGGACCAATTCAATAAGTGGCTGGCCGGAGTAGACACCTTGCAGGCGCTGTTGATTATTTTGGTGCTGCTGTGGATCGCGTTGCGTTACATTCGCCGCATTGAAGTCGTGCTTGACGCGCGGGCGGCGCGCGACGGAGCGGTGGAATTACCGTTAATTCGCGAAAAGGTGGATCGAGGCACGATTCAGATAATTTTCAAGATATTTCGAGCGCTGTCTTATGCGGCGGTCGTGCTGATGGCATTGCAGGCGTTCGGTTTGAGTATTGCCGGTCTGCTGGCTTTTGGCGGAGTGGGCGGTATTGTGGTCGGTTTTGCCGCCCGCGACATCATCAGCAATATGTTTAACGGCTTGCGGATTTTCTGGAGCCGCCCTTTTGTCATCGGGGACTGGATTAAGTGCCCGAGCGCCAATATTGAGGGCGTGGTGGAGGATATCGGCTGGCAGGTAACCCAGATTCGCACTTTCGACAAACGGCCGTTGTATGTTCCCAATGCGATTTTGGGAGCTAGTGTCATTGAAAACCCGCAGCGGATGACCAATCGACGCATCTATCAGTACTTCGGATTGCGCTACGAGGATATCGGCAAAATGCCGGCGGTTCTAAAAGCGGTACGTGCAATGCTCGCTGAGCATCCAGAAGTTGATCAGCAGCAGGCGTGCATGGTCAATCTGGACAAATTTGGCGATTTTTCCGTGGATTTTTTCGTCTATTGTCTTACCACGACCACCAATTGGGTGCATTATCACCACGTAAAAGAGGACATACTGCTGAAGATTGCCGACATCGTCGCAAGCAACGGTGCGGATTTCGCTTTCCCGACCCGAACGATCAATCTAGCTTCGTCGCCAGAGAAAATCAATTCGGAGGATTTGATATCCGATAGCTGATCTACAACGCGTAATCGATAACCACCGGCGCGTGATCGGACAAAATCGGATCTTTGTCGATCGCGGCGCGCAATGCCGTGTCGGCGACAACCGCGGTTGCCAACTGATAGTCGATGCGCCAGCCCACATTGCGCTGTCGGCAGTTGCCACGCTGAGTCCACCAAGTATAAAGGTCTTCGCCCTGGTCAAGCTGGCGAAATACGTCAATCCAGGCACCGGAGTTGACAAGCTTGTCCATCCAAGCGCGCTCTTGCGGAAGAAATCCCGAATTGCGCAGATTATTCTTCCAATTTTTAATATCTTTTTTGGTATGAGCGATATTGATGTCGCCGGCGACAATGACCTTACGGTCAGCTTTTTGAAGTTCTTTGAGGCGCTGGCGCAGCAGATCCATACACTGATACTTTATTTGTTGGCGCTTGGCGCCGGAAGTGCCTGAAGGCAGATACAAAGATATCACCGTTAGATCGCCGAAGCGCGCTTCTAACCAACGTCCTTCTTGATCAAACAGCGGATGGCCGAATTTGGCGTTTATCGTGTCAGCCGGCTTTGCACTTAGCAACGCCACGCCGGCATAGCCGGGTTTGACGGCTGGTTGCCAATAGGCATGCCAGTTATCCGGACCGTTGGCCCAGTCGCCCAACGCCGCGGGAGTGGCGCGAATTTCTTGCAGACACAGGATGTCCGGTTGCCGTCGCCGGATCCATGCTTCAAGTCCCTTGCGTAACGCCGCGCGCACGCCGTTGCAGTTTAAAGTCGCCACTTTGATCATGTCAGGCGAATGGTGGAACAAAAATATACAATAGCGATACGCATCGGCTGTAGTTTAGCCGCGCTAAGCAAATGGCGAAGTTGCTATCTACCGATTATAGAAAAGGCTTGGCCTACGGGCTAGCCGGAATGTTGTTATTGTCGCCGGACGGGTTGATGATCCGGATCGTTGAAGTGGACCAAGAAACCTATATCGCGGCGCGCAGTCTGTTTACCGCGCTAGGGATGATATGTATGAATTTGTTGTTTGGCTCTTTGCGGTTGCCAACCGGCGTTCAACGCCGGGCAAGCATCGCTTACGGCTTGCTGTTTGGTATCGGATCGATAATGTTTTTCAAATCGGTGCAATCTACTGAATTGACCAATACGTTGGTGATCATATCGGCCGGGCCGTTACTTGCGGCGATTTTTGCGGCGGTGTTTATTAAAGAGCGGATTTACCGACATACTTGGATTGCGTGCGGTCTGGCGCTGGCGGCGGCGGTGCTGGTGTTTTCAACCGAGCCTAGCGCGCAGTTTGCCGGCGGTAGCGACGGTCGGTGGATCGCGGTCGGCAATGTGCTTTTGATATCGATTTCTTTGGTGTTGATCCGTAGATTTTCCAAGGTCGACATTATTTTGGGAGCCGCCGCCGGAGCCGGTTTGGTCGGGTTGAGCTTTGTTCCGTTCGCTGATTTTGCCAACGTTACACCATTGGTGTGGATTCAAATGTTCATTGGCGGTTTTATTATTCAAGGCATCTCGTTTTGGTTGATTACCCGTAGCGCAAGATTGCTCGCGCCGCCTCAAGTAAGCTTATTGTTTCAAATCGAATTGATTTTTGGGCCGGCGTTGTTGTGGCTGTTTGTCAATGAAGTGCCCTCTATACAGACCGTGATGGCCGGGGTGATTATGGTTTGCGTGTTGGTGATGAATTTATATTTTTCCTTGAAGATGGAACGTCAAGCAAGGTTGGACAAAGTTGCTTCGTAGCGTTACTTTTTCGTAAACTGTAAAAATGCCGGCCGACCGCCATCCGCACGATTTGGTATCCGCACCCGTGCTGGAGAAATTTCTTGACAGCTTGTTACTTGAGGACGGACTTGCCCCTGCGACCCTGCGATCTTATCGTTCCGACTTGGTCAGCTTTGCAAGTTGGTGTGAAGCGACGTACGAGCGACAGCTGACTGTTGCGACCACGGCGGATATCCTGGCTTATCTGGCCAAGCGCAGCGCCGACGGCGCTCATCCGCGCAGCGTCGGACGGCTGATCAGTTGTTTGCGCAGGTTTTACCGTTATTTGGTGCGTGAGCAAATCTGCGTGGCCGACCCGACCGTGCGGCTTAAAAGACCGCGCCAAGTCCAAGGATTGCCGCAGGTGCTAAGTAATGCGGAAATCGAGACTCTTTTTGCGCAACCGGATGTTGCCACCAATTTGGGGTTGCGCAACCGGACGATGCTCGAACTGATGTATGCCGGCGGACTTAGGGTGTCTGAATTGGTGGCATTGCGACTTGATCAGTTGAGTCAAGATGCGCAGTGCGCGCGCCTGATCGGCAAAGGAAACAAAGAGCGGTTGGTGCCATACGGTGACGAGGCGGCAAGTTGGCTGGCACGGTATTTGAGTACCGCCCGTCCGCAGCTGACTAGTCGGCCGGTTGACGAGGTGTTCTTATCGCAACGCGGCAGCGGGATGACAAGGCAAATGTTTTGGGTCATGGTAAAGCGTTATGCTCATGAAGCAAAGATAGACAAACAGTTGTCGCCACATTCGTTGCGCCACGCTTTTGCGACGCACCTGGTAGACCACGGCGCAGATTTACGCAGCGTGCAACTGCTGTTGGGACACAGTAGCATTTCAACCACGCAGATTTACACCCAGGTTGCCAAGGTTCGACTTAAAAATTTGCATGCCGATCACCACTTGCGCGCCTAGCGGCGCGTCCAAGTTTGGCCGATGAATAAAATTGCGCGCTGGCAGTTTTGGATTGATCGCGGCGGAACGTTCACCGATGTTATCGGCCGCGCTCCGAACGGCAGCCTTCATTTGACCAAATTGCCTTCCGCCGGAGGCAACTTTTGCGGCGACGCGGCGGTCGCGGGCATTCGTCAGTTGCTAAAAGTCGCGCCGGATGTTCCGCTTTCGGCTAAGCAAATTGAAACGGTCCGGATGGGAACCACGGTTGCGACCAACGCACTGCTTGAGCGAAGAGGTGCCAAAGTGGCGCTGGTGATAACGCGCGGTTTTGCCGACGCTTTGCGGATTCGCCATCAGGACCGACCGCGGTTGTTTGATTTTTTCCCCCGTCGTTCCGAACCTTTGTATACCAAAGTCATCGAGGTTGATGAGCGGGTCATGGCGTCCGGGGCGGTCGTGCGCAAGGTGGAACACAAGGCGCTGCGTCTTAAGCTTGAAAAGTTGTTACGCGAAGGTATTAAGGCGGTGGCCGTGGTTTGCATGCACGGCTATCGTCATCAGCAACATGAAGCTCAAATCGCTCAATTGTGTCGCACATTGGGCTTTGAGTGGGTCTATGCGTCCGGCGCCACGGAGCCGCTGATCGGAATGGTGGGACGAGGCGAGACCACGGTTGCCGACGCTTATCTTACGCCGCTGTTGCGCTATTATGCGCAGACGGTCGCAACGCAACTTGGCAAAATTCCGTTGCAGTTTATGCAGTCCAACGGTGGACTGGTTGATGCCGCGGCGTTTTCCGGACGCAATGCGGTGTTGTCAGGCCCGGCCGGCGGTGTGATCGGCACGGTCAAAATCGGGTCCGCAAAAGGTTTCGAACGTTTGGTGTCGTTTGATATGGGCGGTACTTCCACCGATGTCGCGCATTGGGCCGATGAACTTGAACGCACCACGGACACCGAGTTAGCTGATGTGAGCTTGCGCGCGCCGATGTTGCGCATCAATACGATAGCCGCGGGCGGCGGTTCCGAATGCTGGTTTGGTTCAGGGCGACTGCGGATCGGCCCTCAATCGTCCGGGGCCGATCCGGGACCGGCATGTTATGGCCGCGGCGGGCCTTTAACCGTGACCGACTGTAATTTACTGACCGGAAGGATTGTTCCTGAGGCGATGCCCGCGGTGTTCGGCCCTGATCATATCCAGCGTCTGGATGAGCTAGCCGCCCGCCGTCGGCTGCGCGCAATTGTGCGCAAACTAAATCGTGCGGTCAGTGTCGAGCAACTGGCGGCTGATTTTCTTGATGTTGCCAACGAGAATATGGCTAAAGCGGTCAAATCGATATCGGTGCAACGTGGTCATGATTTGGCTCGCGATTATGTGTTGGTCGCGTTTGGCGGAGCCGGGGGCCAGCATGCCTGCGCGCTCGCTGACAAGCTTAATATCGAACGGGTGTTCGTTCATCCTCTTGCCGGAGTGCTGTCAGCGACGGGGATCGGCTTGGCGGCGGTGCGGGCGGTGCGTCAGTGCTCACTGGAAATACCGCTAAGCGGTAATCATAAGCGCTTGAAAGTAGAACTTTTAAAACTTGCCAACCGGGCCAAAGCGGAAGTAAAGCGTGCTCCGGGTCAACGTTCAAGGTTGAAGGTGAAGCTTACCGCGCAACTACGCTATACCGGAAGCTTTGCTCATATCGACGTGGAGTATACGACCGCCAAAATGATGCTGACCGCGTTCGCGAAAGAGCATAAACGGCAGTTTGGTTTTGCGCGGCCTGGGGTGCGAGTGGTTATCGCCGGCGCACAAGCTGAAGCAATCAGCGAACCGGTATCATCCGCCATTCTTGCCGTCGTAACCGGCAATGATGACACCAAGCTTGCCGCGCACACGCGAGTTTTTGAAAACGCAAAATGGCACCGGGCCAAATTGACCCGCCGCCACGACCTGGCGGCCGGGCAGATTATCGTTGGACCGGCTCTGGTTTTAGAAGACACCGCAACGACGTACGTGGGGGTGAATTGGCGCGCCGTGGTGGGTGATGACGGCAGCATGCTGATAACTCGTAAGGGCAATCGCAAAGCGGTGTCCAAATCCGGTTTTAAGCGCGCTGATCCGGCCCGGCTGGAAATTTACAACAATTTGTTTATGAGTGTCGCTGAGCAGATGGGCCATGTACTGCGCGGTTCCGCGATGTCGGTGAACATTAAAGAGCGGCTGGATTTTTCGTGCGCGGTGTTCGACGCTGAGGGTCTGTTGGTCGCTAACGCGCCGCACATACCGGTACATTTGGGTTCGATGGGCGCTAGCGTTCAGGCGGTAATTCGCGCCAATGGCAATAAGATACGCCGCGGCGATGCCTGGTTGCTCAACGCGCCATATGCCGGAGGTACTCACTTACCCGATCTAACCGTGGTGTCGCCGGTTTTTATAACCGGGTCCACTCCTGATTTTTTCGTATGCTCACGCGGCCATCACGCGGATGTCGGCGGTATCACCCCGGGTTCAATGCCGCCACATTCAACCAAGTTGACCGAAGAGGGAATCTTGTTTGATAATTTTCCAATCGTTTCGCGAGGCAGATTTAATGAGACAAGCCTGCGCACCAAACTTGGCGAAGGCCTGTGGCCGGCGCGCAATCCTGATCAGAATGTTGCGGACCTGTTAGCGCAGCTTGCCGCCAACGCCAAAGGCGCGCACGAGCTTGGCAGTGTTTGTTCCCGTCACAGTTATGCGGAAGTGACAGCCTATATGCGCCATATCCAGAACAACGCCGCCAAAGCAGTCGCGGCGCTACTGACGAAGTTGCGCCCGGGCAGCTGTGTGGTGCGCATGGATAACGGCCATCAAATTTGCGTGAAGATAAGCATTCATGACAACCAAAAGCGGGCAACAATAGATTTTTCCGGCACCAGCGGACAAGTTGCCGATAATACCAATGCGCCGCGGGCGGTCGTGCAAGCGGCCGTGTACTATGTGTTGCGGGGACTGCTCGCAGAAGACATTCCGCTAAACGCCGGTTGCTTGCGTCCGATCAGGTTGCAAGTTCCGGCGCAAAGTGTGCTCAACCCGGATCGCAACGCTGCCGTGGCAGCCGGCAACGTCGAAACCTCACAGGCGATAGTAGACTGTTTGTTAGGTGCGTTGGGAGTATGCGCGGGCGGGCAAGGGACAATGAACAATGTTACGATTGGCAATGAACGTTATCAGTATTACGAAACTGTATGTGGCGGCACCGGCGCGGGACCGCGGTGCGACGGTTCTTCGGCGATTCATGCCCATATGACCAATACGCGTATAACCGACCCGGAAGTATTGGAAGAGCAATTGCCGGTTGTGGTCGAACGGTTTGGCATTCGGCGTGGTTCCGGAGGCGGCGGTCGCCACCGCGGCGGCGACGGGGTAGTGCGCGGGTTGCGGTTTTTGGAAGACATGCAAGTTGCGGTGTTGGCTGATCGGCGCCGAATTGCCCGGGCGGGCAAGGGACAATGAACAATGTTACGATTGGCAATGAACGTTATCAGTATTACGAAACTGTATGTGGCGGC
>JAZHEJ010000030.1:0-5363 GCA_036679665.1 Candidatus Tethybacter castellensis
GTCGGCAGGTCGGCGCGACAGGCTTACGTGTATTTTTTGAACCCGGCAGCGCCGGGCGTCAAATCCAAGGTTGACGCCAGACTCAAAACGTTGTCTTCTTCGGCGCAACTAGGCGGCGGATACTATATCGCGGTACGCGATATGGAAATAAGAGGAGTCGGTGAAATACTTGGGGAAGCGCAAAGCGGAGCGGTGTTTGACGTCGGTATCGAGGTTTTCAAGCGCCTGCTTGACAAAGCGGCGCGCGCCGCCCGCGACGGCTATGCGCCTTCTGATTGCGAGACCGATTTTGGCGGCTTGGCGCGTCTGCCGGACAATTATTGCGCCAACGCGGTCGAAAGGATGCGGATGTATCGTCGCTTGGCGGCCGCCGGCAATGACGAGCAGCTAGGCGTGCTCAGCGAAGAAATGCTGGACCGGTTCGGCGCTCATCCGTTGCCGGTCCGGATGCTGCTTGAAAGTCACCGGCTTAGGTTGCGCGCAAGCGTGCTGGGGATAACGAAAATTCAACGCACGCCGCAAGGGTTGCATTTTGCCTTTAGCGCGGATCCGCCTTGCGCGGACGCGTTGGTACAACTTGCTCATCAGCGCAACGATATCGCTTTGTTGCCCGATCACACGCTGAGAATCAAGTGCAACGACGACATTGCCGAGCAACAGCAGCTGGCGTTTGAATTTTGTGCGCGGCTCAAAGATCCGGTGCGAAGCGCGCAACCGCTGTCGGCACGCTAGAATTTTTTTTCGCGATGCCGGCCGCGTTGCTAACCACCCGGGCCATGACCGTCCGTCGCTCTGGCGAAGCGCTGTTTGCGAAGCTCGCGCTGGCAATCAAACCGGGCGGCTTGCTTGAGGTGTCCGGAGCCAACGGTTCAGGCAAAACCACGTTGCTGCGGGTGTTGGCCGGACTGCTTGAACCGGATGAAGGTGAGGTGAGGTGGCGCGGTGAGCGCATCGTTGATAATTTGGCTGGGTTTTGTGCGGAATTAGCTTATGTCGGACACAAGGACGCAATCAATCGGCGCTTGAGCACGCTGGATAATCTGCGCTTCGCCGCGGCGCTGGCCGGAGGCGACACTCGTCTTCAAACCGCGCTTGATAAGCTAGGCTGCGCCTCGCTCTGGCGCGCTCATGAGCGCGCCTGCGATCGGCGGCGCGGTGGCGGGATTGGTACGTCGTGATCTGCGCCTTGCGGCTCAACACCCCTTTCAGTGGCTGATGCCGTTGGGTTTTTTCATTCTCGCCGCGATGATCTTGCCGCTGGGCGTCGGAACGGATCAGAATTTGTTGCAATCATTCGCCCCCGGCGCGTTGTGGTTGTGCGCGTTGTTGGCGGCTTTGCTTGCCCAGGAAGGCATGTTCCGCACTGACTATGAGGACGGCACCCTTGATCTTTTGCTCATCAGTCCTTGTCCGTTACCTTTGCTGATCGCAAGCCGCGTCTTTGTCCAGTGGCTGGTTACCGGACTGCCGGCGGTAGTTATCGCGCCGTTGCTTGCGCACAGCTACGGTTTGAGCTGGACTAGCGGCTGGATTTTGGCGATAACTTTGTTATTGGGTACGCCGTTGATCTCGTTGCTAGGTGCGGTCGGGGCGTCGTTGGTGGTCGGCTTGAATCGCGGCGGCATGTTAATTACCCTGCTGGTGCTTCCGTTATGCGTGCCGGTGCTGATTTTTGCAACGGCGGCGGTACGGGCCACGGCGGGCGGATTGCCGGTTAGCGGCCATTTGCTGTTGCTGGCGGCGATGCTGGTGCTGGCGGCGACTTTGGCTCCGCTCGCTTGCGCGGCAGGTTTGCGCGCGTCCGGAGGTTAGGGTGATGCGCATGCCGGACTGGTTTACCAACTTGGGCGCGCCGGGGACGTTTTATAAATTCGCCGGGCGGTTGATACCGTGGCTGGCCGGATTGGCCGCGCTAAGTTTTGTGATCGGCGCGTATGGCGGCTTGGTGTTGGCTCCGCCGGACTATCAGCAAGGTGATGGATACCGAATTATTTTTATTCATGTTCCGGCGGCGTGGATGTCGATGTTCATTTATGTGTTGATGGCGTTTTGGGGAGCGCTGGTGCTGATCTGGCGCGCGAAGATTGCCGCGGCGTTGATGGTATCGGCCGCGACGCTCGGCGCATCATTTACCGCGATCACCCTTGCGACCGGTTCGTTGTGGGGCAAACCGATGTGGGGCACCTGGTGGGCGTGGGACGCCAGGCTTACTTCCGAGTTGGTACTGTTGTTTTTGTATATCGGCTTTATCGCCATGCAGCAAGCATTGCCGGCGCGTCCGCAGTCGCGTCGCGCCGGCGCGGTGTTACTGCTGGTCGGCGTGGTTAATATACCGATCATCCATTATTCGGTACAGTGGTGGAACACTTTGCACCAGCCGGCGACGATCACCAAATTTGGCGCGCCGTCAATCGCGTTTGAAATGTTGTGGCCGTTGCTGGTGATGGCAATCAGTTTCATGGCTTTTTTCGCGGCGGCGTGTCTGTGGCGTACTCGCGCGGAACTACTTTTGAATGAAGTGCACTCGCGCTGGACTTATCAATTGACTAATGGCTGAGTTTTTGGCAATGGGAGGCTATGCGTTTTACGTGTGGAGCGCGTGGGCGATCTGCGTGCTGGTGTTGGCGGCAAATTGTGTTTTTATCGCGTTGATCAACGCCAAAGCGGTACGCTTAGTCCACGCCCGGCACCAAAAATGACCCCGGCGCGTGTCAGGCGTATGATGCTGGTAGTGTTTATGCTAAGCGGAATCGGCATTGCGATGACGCTGGCACTGGCGGCGTTTGAACGTAATTTGCTGTTTTTTTATACTCCGACTCAAATCATTACCAAGGAGGTGAGGCCGCAAACCGAGTTTCGTATCGGCGGCCTGGTCGCTCCGGGTAGCGTGTTACGCAACGAAAACGAACTGGAGGTAACCTTTGCGGTCACCGACGGACCCAGCCGGGTACTAATCAAATATAACGGTATTTTGCCGGATCTGTTTCGCGAAGGCCAAGGAATTGTGGTGCGCGGCTTGCTGGGTTCTGACGGTGTGATAAAGGCAAGCGAGGTGCTGGCCAAGCATGATGAAAACTACATGCCTCCTGAAGCGGCGGCGGCGCTAGAAGCGGCAGCAGATTCCAACCCGTGAAAGCGAACACTGTTGATACGCGGTATCAACGGAATCGCGCCAAGGTTTTGCTCTGATTTAGCGAAACTTGGCAAAAGTCGGAAAAATCCTGTCGTCGACGGGTAGTTGCTCGCGGATAACGTTATGGCCGACATGATTGAGCTTAATGTTGACATCTGGTGCGACTTTCTTGTAGCGCTCGACAAAGTCGGCCAACACCTGGATCTGGTGTTCGGAATTTGCTGGAAAACATGAAGGCTAAATCAGCCGCCAGCGCCTAGCACCAGCGCCAAAGCGACGCCCTTTTGTATATTGCTAAAGTAGTTCATCAAGTGCAGCTGTTTTTAAAGTATTATGATATCGCCCTGGAACAAAGCCTCGATATTTATATTTCTGCTACCCCAAAACTCATATTCACCCGCTTCAATATCGGCCTGGGTATTACCGAAATGGTGTAGTTGTCTAAAATAGCAAGCCTGTAGCTATGACAACACTGACAGACATAGCTGTCACTTTGCACAGTGTCGCGCAACGCAGTTGCAGACGGCCGGTAGCCTGCACCGGGGGCGGTTAGTGAAACCAGTCATTGTGCACCACGTAAATGTATGGAAACTGTAGAACCGGTACGTAGCAGCCCGATCCATCAACGTCGGCATGAATCCATGCGCGTCGAAACATATCAGGACTCCGCTAGTCTTGGAGTCGCTAGCGCTTTTGATGTCGCTGCGGCACTGATTAAAGTACTGGCGCATCAGCCGCTGGCGCGGATGGTTCTTGCCGCTGCACCTAGCCAATCTGCAACGCTCGCTTGTTTAGCTCGAACAATGGGCATTGATTGGCAGCGTGTGGTGCTTTTTCACATGGATGAATTTATTGGCTTGCCGGCCGTGGCGCCGCAGCGTTTCGCCGCCTGGTTGCAACGGAATTTTTTTGCCCAGCTGGATAATCCGCAAATTCATAGAATCGTCCCTGAGCCGGATGCGAATCTCGCGGCGCGCGATTATGCCCGGTTGCTTGATGAAGCGCCGATTGATATAGTGTGCTTGGGCATCGGTGTTAATGGTCATATCGCTTTTAATGACCCGCCAGTAGCAAACTTCAATGACCCGCTGGACGTAAAAGTGGTTGCTCTTGATCAAACCTGTCGGCAACAACAGCTTGACGATCAGGGCTTTGCGGATCTTAGCGAGGTGCCGCGCGAGGCGATCACATTAACTGTCCCGCGCTTGTTGCGCGCCGACAGTCTGTTTTGTATGGTGCCAGGAGCGCACAAGGCTTCAGCTGTCCGCGCCAGCTTGTGCGGGCCGATTTCTACACAGTGCCCGGCGAGCGTTCTGCGCACCCATGCCAATTGCACGCTCTATCTAGATAACGAGTCCGACTACCATGAACATTCCTAAGATTGATGCCGATGAACTTTGTAGCGGATATTTTGACTCTGTGCAGGAGTTGATGCGGCGGATCCTTAACGAAGAAACGAGCAGCTTGGATATTGCTGCTACTTGGCTTGCCGCCCAAATTAGCACCGACCGGCTAGTGTATGTTTTTGGGCCGGGTGGCCATTCCAATCTTGCTAGTCAGGAAATCTTTTTCCGGGCTGGCGGCCTAATGCATATAAGCGCTATCTTGGATGAAGGTACACTGCTGTCAAATGGCGCGCTGCGTTCCATGGCGATCGAGCGCACCCCGGGCTACGGCAAAGTTGTCATCGCGAACCGGGGCCTTGGCAAAGATGACCTGCTGATTTTGGTTAATGCCTACGGTATCAACGCGGCGCTGATAGATGCCGCACTTGCTGCACGCGCACAGGGGGTAAAGCTAATCGGAGTAAGTTCAGCAGTACATGCCCGCGACACTAAACCAGATCATCCAGCGCGACATCCTGAAAAACATAATTTGCAAGATGTGGTTGATTTGCATATTGACACCAAGGTTCCGATTGGCGATGCGGTAGTAAAGGTTGCCAAAATACCAGAGCAAATAGCGGCGATTTCCACTTTCGCGAATGCCTTTGCGCTTAACTGCCTGGTTATACGCACCGTGGCGAAGCTGGTGGCGGACGGTATCGAGCCGCCGGTCTGGCGAAGCGGCAACGCCCCGGGCGGAGATGAGGCCAACAGTCGGTTTTTGGCACGCTTTCGCGACCGGGTGCGCAGTTTGTGACGCAATTATCAATCATCCAGCGCGACATCCTGAAAAACATAATTTGCAAGATGTGGTTGATTTGCATATTGACACCAAGGTTCCGATT
>JAZHEJ010000031.1:0-1331 GCA_036679665.1 Candidatus Tethybacter castellensis
CGGCCATCTTGCCGGGGTCGGATCAGACGTGTTCAACGTTGAACCGATCGAACCCGATAATCCGCTCCTTGGCGCTCGCCATTGCTTACTGTCGCCGCATTGCGCTTCGTTGACGGTTGAGGGCAAACGCAAGATGGGCATGCAGTGCGCCCAAAACGCGGTTGATTTTTTAGCCGGCAACTTGGCCGCGGAAAATATATTTAAAATATAAATTCATCATTCTTTTTACCCAACCTCACCATGGCCCACAATTTTTCCTACCAACTGTACAGTTCGCGCAATTTCCCGCCGCTCGAAAACACCTTGGCGATGCTGGCCAAAGCCGGTTATACCGAAGTCGAAGGCTTCGGCTCAATGCTCGCAAGTCGCGACGCGGCGGCCAAGCTAAAAGAACAACTGGCAGCTTGCAAACTCAGCATGACTTCAGCGCACACCGGCATCGACATGCTCGAAAATGATGCCGCAACGTTGCTTGCGGCCGCCCAAGAACTTGGCGTCAAGCGCATATACTGCCCGCATCTAGACCAAGCGGCAAGACCTTCGGATGCCGCCGGCTGGTCATCATTCGGGCAACGCTTGGTCGCCCTTTCCGCCCCGCTGCGCGACGCCGGACTGGGATTTGGCTGGCACAATCACGATTTTGAATTCGCGCGCTGCGAAGACGGCAGCCATGTGCTAGACAATATCTTTGGCAACGCTCCGGAACTTGAATGGCAGATTGATGTCGCTTGGCTGATTGTCGCCAACGAAGATCCGCTGGCTTGGATTCGCAAATACGGCTCGATTATCACCGCGGTACATATCAAAGATATCGCCCCGCAAGGCGAATGCGCGGACGAAGACGGTTGGGCCGACCCGGGGATCGGCACGGTCGATTGGCCTCAAATCATGGCCGCGTTGCGCGACCACGCCAAGGTGGAACATTTTGTGCTCGAACACGACAACCCCAACGACGACCAGCGGTTTGCAACCCGCGGTCTTACCAACTCTCGCACCTTTTAGGAGATTCAATTATGACCAAATTAGGGATCGGCATCATCGGTTGCGGCAACATTTCTAGTGCATACGCCAAGCTTATACCGTTGTTTGGCACGATCAGACTGTGCGCCTGTGCCGACGCAAACCACACCGCTGCAGAAGAGTTGGCGGCAAAGCACGATCTGCAGGCGCTTTCGGTCGATGATCTGCTAGCAAGCGCTGAAGTTGACATTGTGCTCAATCTGACCGTCCCTAAAGCGCATGCCGCGATCACCTTGCAAGCGCTGGCCGCCGGCAAGCACGTTTACAGCGAAAAACCGTTGGCGTTGTCGATGAAGGAAGGCAACCAGATC
>JAZHEJ010000031.1:1463-5302 GCA_036679665.1 Candidatus Tethybacter castellensis
GCCGGCGAAGCTGTGCCGGTTGATGTGCCTACCTCCTACCACTGCCTGCTGGAACTTGAAGGAGACGTTGTGGCGTCATACACCACCAGCTGGGACGTCCACGGCCATCGGCATCCATATATGGAAATTTATGGCACCGATGCGGCGTTGTTCGTGCCGGATCCCAACTTCTTCGGCGGCGACGTAACCTTGGTTGAGCCAGGTAACAAAGAACACATTGTGCCGGCGTGGGATCACCCGTTTACGCCGGCTAATTTCGATCACGGACAAGACCAACGCAGCGCCAATTACCGCGGAGCCGGTTTAGCGGACATGGCGCGGGCGATAATTCAAGGCGGGGAACACCGCTGCTCGCTTGAGCGTTGTTTGCATGTGGTGAATGTGATGACCGGGTTGATCGAGGCCGCCAATACCAAATCGGTTGTGGCGATCGACACTCAATGCACCCGCCCTGAGGCGCTGGATCCCGCGCAAGCCCAAGCGTTACTAGATCGGTAACCGCCAAATCCACCACGCATGACATGCGGTGTGGTTTAAAAGTATAAGCAGTTTGAGACAATTATCAAACTAAAGTTGAGCTTTATCATACCGATAGGGATGTTTTATAAACTGATAATTTCTAAAAGTATTAATCAAACCGATAGGTTTGGTTTAGTATAATAGTTTTCATCACCAAATCACGCAATGGATTCACAACAAACCCGCGCTCTGGGTGCGTTTATACGCGATGAGAGAAAACGGCAGAAAATAACTCAAATTGAGCTTGCGGCCTTGTCCGGCGTGGGCGACCGGTTTGTAAGAGAACTAGAACATGGTAAAGATAGTTGTCAGGTAGGTTTGGCGTTGCGCGTACTACGGACCTTGGGTTTAACCGCCGCAATCGTAACTCGCCAAGAAACAATTCATAAACTGCGTGCTTAGCGTCTACCTGCACGGTAAGATTGCGGGATATTTTTCCCGGTCGCAAACTAACGATCTTAGTTTTGTCTACGCCCCGGAATATCTTGACGATCCGGCTAGCTGTCCCCTTTGCGCAGCCATGCCGCTGGCTTCTGAATCATATCCTGATAGGGTCGTAAAACCATTTTTTGCCGGCTTGTTGCCCGATGGTAACGTTCTTGCGAATTTGGCTGCGAAATTGGGACTATCCATGTACAACTCGTATGGTTTGCTTGAAAAGGTCGGTGGCGATTGCGCGGGTGCGGTATCGATCATATCCGGCGATAACCAATTGCCGGACTTTCATCCTGAGCAATATCACCCGCTAACTGAAGCGGAACTGCACGCTATATTGACCGAATTACCCGGCCATCCGCTTTTAGCCGATAGCAATGATCAGGTTAGACTTTGTTTGGCGGGCGCAAATCCCAAGCTTCCGGTGTGTATGATTGATGGCGCCATCATCAAAAATGACGGGCGACCTTCAACTCACATTCTCAAGCTTGAGATCGAACAGTTTGAAAACATCGTGGTAAACGAATTGTTCTGCCTAACTCTTGCCGCGCGACTAGGCTTAGATGCCGCAAACGCAAAGATCGCCACTTGCGCCAAAATCGATTATCTGCTGGTTGAACGCTATGACCGCAAAGCCGTATCCAAATTTTTGTGCGCAAGACTTCATCAAGAGGATTTTTGCCAGGCGCTTAGCATGACGCCGGATTTGAAATACGAAACCGATAACGAAGCTGAAGGAGACTCATACACAGCCAAATCCTTCCAACTTATCAATGATGTTTCAGAAAGTCCGTCCCGCGATCGAATAATGTTTATGCGGGCGTTGATTTTTAACTATCTGATCGGCAACGCCGACGCGCATGCCAAAAACTACTCGCTTTTGTATAACAATAAAATCCCCAACCTAGCTCCGCTGTACGACACTGTGTGCACTGACGTATATTCGGGCTTGAGCAAAAATTTGGCGATGAGTATTGGCGGACAATACCAACCATATCGTATCTATCTTGAACATTGGCACAGCCTGGTGCCGGATACCGGCACGGCGCGCAAAACTATGACCGGTTATCTGCGCGACTTGGCCGAAGCGATCATACCTGAGGCGGAAGATCTTCGCAACGAAATGGGTGCGGAAGGTCGCGATGACAAAATTCTGGACCAAATCTGCGAAGTAATTAGCGACCGCGCCAACAATATCCTCAATCTCGTCGCCAAAGCGGCCAGCTAAAGCATTTAAAAAAAACGCCCCTGCGTCGCAGGGGCGTCTTGGGTAAATTGCGGGTAAGACTTACAAAAATCTAAACGCGATCGGACAGTTGACGATGGCTCCGATTGAACCGAACCTGCCTCCGTCCAGACCGGTCAACCAGCCTTTTTCCACCTTGCCCAGGATATCAAACTCCTCCGTCAAGCGTGAACGATAGCCGCGGTTGATAGCGTCTTGAGTCCACTGATAAGGGTTGAGATCCCACAGCGGACTGTAGTCGGTGGCGATAGTCGGTATTCCGCCTAACGTGTTGAGCGGCGAACCGCCGTCGGACAAAGCGCTGTCTAGGCCCTGGCGATGGGGATTACCTTTTCCGGTCGGTCCGTTGACCGCGACGAAGATCCGTTCCACCGCGCTAAATAGACTGTCGTCACCGCCGGTCGGGATATCCTGCATACCCGGCGCGAAGGTTGCGCCTTCGAGCGTGGCGGGCAACGGGTCGTTGGCGTCGGTGGAAAGATACAGCACCGGACGCGAAAAGCTAAAGCCCGGCGTAAGTTGCATTTCGACGGTGCCATTGTTCGGGCAGATACTCACCACTTTGTCGTGTACGACGGATTTATCAGGGGTGCCGCCGCAGTACCGTTGCAAAGCCGAGGCGCTCACGTCAAAAGCCACGATCGGCGCGTTGTAAATGTGATGTCCGGCGTTGGTTACTTTTACCAGCGGCGAATAGTCGGCGTCGCCAACTGAGCCGGGTTGCAAGGCCTTGGGCGGAAAGTAGTTCGGCGCATCGCCAGGGGTGACGCTGTGCGCGGGCGAAAAATCGACCGTGCCGCTGCTGAACACCAGCGTCGGTTGCCTGTCTTCGCCGCGAACCAAGCGGGCGGAGCGCACCGCGCTGCCGATGTCGGTATAAGCGAGCTTGGGCGAGTGGTTGATACCCAGCTGATCGGCGTTGAACTTGTCGGTGGTGTCGGTAACTACATACCATACCGTCTCACCGCTGCTCATCGTGCCTTCGTACAAAGGTAGGGTTATCGTGCCTTTGTCAAGATCAATATTGCCCGACTTGAGCAACTGGAAAGGACCGATCAGCTCTTTTTGGACATCCGACGGCGCCGGGCCAAAATAAGTCAGCGGAATGTCCGCCCCGATGGAAGGCGGGGCCGGAGCCACATCGTCGTCCTCTTCTTGGGCGAATGCCGCGATGCTCAAGGTGCTTAGCACCACCGCATTGCAAACCGACATGATCACCGCACGTATTGAATTGCTACTTTTCATTTTTAACTCCTTTGAGTAATTCTTTTATGCCAAAAACCGCATTATATTACAGTTTGCGGCAATTATTGCAATTAGGGTGAAGCAAAATCCAGCCTTTTTCCCGCGGCGTCAAAATAATGCAGATGCTCCTTATCAAACGCCAGACCCACTTGGGTGCCGGGAGCTAATTTGCGGTCGCCGGCCAATCGGGCGGTGACATTGTCCTCGGATTGGCAATCCACATAGATAAAGGTATCAGCTCCCAAATATTCGACCGCCTCGATTGTCCCGCAACAATGGGCTTGCTTGGCGTCCACCACCTGTACATGTTCTGGGCGGACGCCAAGCTTCGCCGTGGTTGGCGCCGGACTGGCCAGCGCCACGACGGGTTGGGTTTGGCCAGCGATCTTCAGCG
>JAZHEJ010000057.1:0-5196 GCA_036679665.1 Candidatus Tethybacter castellensis
CCCAAACTTCAAAATCAAACTTTGCAAAACAAAACTTGTTATAGCTTGAACAAAGAAAGTAAAGTCGTTGATGGCAAGTTGTATTGCGATCGCGGCGTCAACCGCTGAGCCGCCCCGGCTTAAAATTTCCACCCCGGCGCGCGTTGCATGCGGATTAGCCGAGCTAGCCATATGGCGTTGAGCGAAAACCGATTCGCCGGCAATAGCCAAAGTAGGCTGTGCTACCAAGACTAAAACCCAAATGAAAAAACTAATAGTGCGCACGGTAGTTGTTGCGATTCAAAAAAAATATTTATGATGATTTTATTTTTTGTGCATCACAATCGCGTTTGTTTCATATTTGGAAGCGTAGCTATCAACCCAAACTTCAAAATCAAACTTTGCAAAACAAAACTTGTTATAGCTTGAACAAAGAAAGTAAAGTCGTTGATGGCAAAGCTTTAATGAAGATGAAATGGCTGGTCACAAGCATAGCTGATGAGATATTTCAATCGTTGTCGGCTTACCAAAAAGTGAATAAAAAAACCAGGTGGACTGCGCGGCCCAACGAATTGCACTAAATTTATCAAAAGCACAAAGTGTGATCGCAAGCGAAAACATGTCGTAAAACACAGATAAAATATATTAACGGTTTTGTAGCATAGTCTTGGTATAGGCTTGCCGTGTTTTATCTAAATTTTTAACTGCTTTGTAAAAAAATCACCGCTATCGGCTCTGCTGAACTGTTCTTGCGCTAGGATTACGCCATAAACTAGCGTGCTAGCTGAACATAAAATATATTCCTCATCGCAAAGCGAGAACAAAAGTTAGTCCAAGCAACAATAAACTCGTCGAATTGATACGCGATGTCCTAGCATCCCGTTTCAATGAAACGATGGTTCAGGACAAGCTTAGCTCTTTGTTCAAAGAGATGGGTTGCGACGTTCAACTCGCAACTTCCATCGAAGGCGGCGCGGCTGATATTCATTTGACTGATCGCAATGTGATCATTGAAGTCAAGGCGTCCGGCAAGGCGGGACCGGATAAACCAGGCAGCGCTCGCAAGGGGCGTGGCGCCACTACGCAACGCGAACAGCTATTTGCTTATGTCGAGGGTATGCGTCGTCAAACTAGAACACAGCTGGATTTGCCTTGGAACGCTGAGTGCCCTTGGGTAGGCATCCTGACAGATGGCCTGTCCTGGTGGGTATGGAAATGGTCTTCGAAAGGTGAAGCGCCTCGCAAACCTTTAACTCATTTTTCATTGGCGTCTGATAAAGAAGATGCCGCATTACAGAAAGTTCAGAGCTTGCTTGAAGCCACCGAATCCGGCAAACCATGGATTCCTTCTGATTTGGCGAGACTTTTTACTGGCTTTGAGGATCAATTGGATGCCATATATCTGGATGCATCCGAAAAAACAAGTATACAAACCAAGGTTTCTGTCTGGCTTGAGCTGTTGAAAGCTTCAGGCATGGCTCCCAAATCACAGCGCAAGCGAGACGCGTTATTTGTCAAACACACTTATTTGGTTGCGATAGCGAAAGCGGTAATCGCAGCGTTAAGTCACGAGCCCCATCCGACGCATGAGGCATTGCGCAATCATTTCGCCTCCTGGGTGCTTGAAGTAAGCGACGGCAGAAAATGGGTGCAACGACTATTTGAGTTTTCCGCCAAATATGATTGGCGCGCCCGTCCGGTTGATGTACTGCGTAGCCTCTATCAAGATGTAATTCCTGTTGCAGACCGCAAGGCCTACGGTGAATACTACACTCCCGACTACTTGGCCGAAGGTATAGTCGAGCGCGTTCTTGACAACCGGTGGTGTGAGACTGCGGCGCAGGCGGCGTTGGAATTGATCGATGGACATCGTGATCATCTAGATGGAATTGGGGTTCTTGATCCAACCTGCGGGTCCGGGACTTTTCTTTATCATGCGGCACGGCGTCTGCTTGATTCCGCAGCTTTGGTAAACCGCAATAACGAAGAGCGCGCCGAGTGTGTCGCTCATCTTGTGCACGGCATCGACATTCATCCGGTGGCGGTGGAAATGGCTCGCGCGACCTTGCTTAGGGCACTGCCGGCCCAGCCTCGCGGCGGTGTTGATGTGCTGAACGTAAGCCAAGGCGATAGCTTGATCGCAAGCGGTGGCGACACATTGCTCACTGAAGTAAGCTTCCCGTCAGTCGAAAGGCGCTATTTTGTTTTGCCTCGTGAATTGATTCTTTCGACCGACTTTCGCAAGTCGGCCACAAAACTAATCGAGAGTGTCGAACGCGACGAAAAGCAACCGCCTCGGGTACTCTATAAAGATCATGAAGAACAAGATATCCGTAATGCCCACATCCAACTAAAGAACGTCTACCGCGAGCGTGGTAACGGTATCTGGTTGTGGCTGATCATCAACTCCGTGGCTCCGCACCGCCTTGCGGAGCGCAAAGTAAATCGTATTGTTGCCAATCCGCCGTGGGTGCGCATGAGTAATATACAAGTGCCAGAGCGTAAAAATACGTTGATCGATATGGCAACCGTGCTAATGCTTTGGGTTGGCGGCAAAAATGCCACCGGCTTTGATATCGCCGCGCTGTTTATCGTGCGCTGTCTAGAGCTGTACCTGACTAAATCCGGAGGAGCTAGCGCTTGGATAACCAACGCTGCTGCCATTTCCGGCGATAACTGGGCACGATTTCACAATCAATTCGTACCTCAGGAGTGCTGGGATTTTTCAAAGCTGCAAAAGCAACCTTTTAAAGGCGCCAAATCCTGCGTATGGTTTGAAGATAATGGCAATAACAAAATAGCGGATTACGAATTTAAACGATTGGTCAATAAATCCGGAACGAAGATAAAGCTAACCGATTCCTGGGATACCGTGATGGAAAAAGTAACCTTTAAGAAGGTACCCATACCTTTGAGAACGCAACCAAATCCTTCCGAATATAAAGGTATGTTCAGGCAAGGCGTAACGCTACTGCCGAATTGTTTGATCCGCGTAAAGATCGCGAAACAAAGCTCTGGGCGTGGCCTCTCGTCGGTGACGAAGAAAAATCTTGGTACCGACAAGCGGATCAGTTTCACCTGTGTTATTTCACGACACGTGCCATGGAATAAGGTACCGCCACAAAGCGGCACCGTTCCGGCTCGCTGGATCAAAAAAACTGTGATATCGCGTGATTTGCTTCCATTTGCCTTACGTACTGAGCTTACGCAGTGCGTTATCCCCGTAGGGGCAACTGGAACCTTGGAACCCGCACCGCACCGGGAGAACTACTGGCAAAGTGCAGACAAGTACTATCAAGAATTTAAAAGCGCAGGTGACCATACACCGCAGACCCTTTTGGATCGAATAGATTATCAGCATCAGCTTAGTGTGCAGTTGGGGCGAAACCGATTCAGCGGACTGGTAATTTACAACTCTTCAGGGCAACTATTACGTGCGGCGTATACTAACAAAGATGTAATCATTGAGCATGGTTGTTATTACTACCAACCAAAGTTCGTCGCCGAAGGCCATTATCTGGCCGCAGTTTTAAACGCTTCGTGCTTGCAGTTTGCATATGCCGAGGCGCGCAAGAGCGACCGGCATTTTCTAAACCATATTTGGCAGTACGTTTCAATACCACGTTTTGCGCACGACCACGAACTTCATAGCGAACTAGCTAAGTTAGGGAAACGAGCGCAGCAAGAAGCGCAAAAGTTCATCAAAAATTACAATGCGCAAGCCGGTCAAATAAAAATTAGTCAGGAGATCCGACAGGCCATAGTTGCGTCAGGTACCATGAACAAAATAAATACCTTAGTAAGTAAGCTCCTTCCGAAGTATGCCAACGTAGAAATTAACGATAACTCGTAGCCACTTCATTTACGCAACAGCTTTTACTTGTCAATCCAACCAGGATGTTCGCTAGACTGTGGCGTTAGTCTCAAGCGAGCGAAAAAATAAACCGATCAAGCGCTCGAGGTAGCCAAACCGAAGTTAGCCAACAAGGTATCTTGCAAAATTTAATAAAGGCGTTGCGCCAGAAAAGTCGGGGTACGCAAACCGGTAAATTGCGTAAATTTCTACTTGCCAGGCTAAATTTTTCAGTGAGTATAGTAAATTTAGTAGTGAAAATATTAATTGCCGACAAAACACTTGGGAGACCGATCACAAGCAGCCTAGCAAGATATGCGGTTACATAAAAACATATACGCTAGCCGTGCTTTGCCGGCACGCATTTTTATCGGTTTACGTTCAACAGTCAGCTGATGTTCTTATCCGTATCCGAGCTTTTTAAGATAGGTATCGGGCCTTCATCGTCGCACACGATGGGGCCGATGATCGCGGCGCACAGGTTTAGAGAAATACTAGCGGCAAATGCGGATGCGACCGCGCAAATTGATGCGCTCAAAGTTCATCTGTATGGTTCGCTGGCCTTTACCGGCAAAGGCCATGCGACCGATCGCGCGATTATTCTAGGCTTGTTAGGTTATCTGCCTGACGCGATTGATCCGGATAAAGTCGATGATTACATTAACGCGCAGCAACAAGACCGGACAATCGAATTGCCCGGCGCCATGAAGGTGAAGTTCAATCCGGAACAAGATATCATTTTTGATTACGGGCCGGCTTTGCCTAAACACCCCAACGGGATGAAATTCCAAGCTGTTTCCGTAAGCAAACAAGTAAGTTTGGAGCGCGTCTTTTATTCGATCGGCGGCGGCTTTATCACGTCGGACGATGATGACAATTTGACTGAGCAGTCGGCTAACCCCGGCCAGACCGCATCAGATGTCAAGGTGCCTTTTCCATTCGCGTCAGTCAATGAAATGATGGAAATGGGCAAGGAAAACAATTTATCCTTCGCCCAAATGAAACGCGCCAACGAAGAGGCGTTGCAAAATCGCGCGCAGGTAAATGCAAACTTGGACAAAATCTGGCAAACCATGCATGATTGCATTAATCGAGGTTTGGTCCAAACCGGGCATCTGCCCGGCGGGTTAAAAGTTAAGCGTCGCGCCTCGGTGATTTACCTGAAACTTCGCGACGAGGAGACTGATTCAAAAAAGGAGCCGTACACGCATTTTGACTGGTTGCACGCTTATGCCATGGCGGTTAATGAAGAAAACGCGGCCGGCGGCAAAGTGGTTACCGCGCCGACCAACGAAGAGGCGTTGCAAAATCGCGCGCAGGTAAATGCAAACTTGGACAAAATCTGGCAAACCATGCATGATTGC
>JAZHEJ010000066.1:0-13370 GCA_036679665.1 Candidatus Tethybacter castellensis
ACGTTCCGGGGTGCTAACTTCGGTGCACGCTTTTGCCAGCGATCCGAACCGGGGATTATTTATTTTGGCGCTATTTTTTTTAACCGTTGGCATCGCGCTAGGCAGTTGGTGGGCTTATTATGAACTGGGCTGGGGCGGATGGTGGTTCTGGGACCCGGTGGAAAACGCGTCGTTTATGCCGTGGCTGTTAGGCACCGCGTTACTGCATTCGCTGGCCGCCACTGAAGTGCGCGGCGCATTTAAGCCGTGGACCGCGCTTTTGGCAATATTAACTTTCGCGTTGTGTTTGCTGGGGACTTTTTTGGTACGTTCCGGGGTGCTAACTTCGGTGCACGCTTTTGCCAGCGATCCGAACCGGGGATTATTTATTTTGGCGCTATTTTGTTTAACCATTGTCGGGGCGTTGCTGCTTTATGCCTGGCGCGCACCTTTGCTGATTGGTACCGGGCGTTTTGCGCCGGTGTCGCGGGAAGGAGGTATTTTGCTCAACAATGTGTTTTTGACCGCCGCAACATTTTGCGTGTTGCTTGGAACGCTGTATCCGCTGGTTCTTGACGCGTTGGGACAGGGCAAGATATCGGTGGGGCCGCCTTATTTCAACAGTGTGTTTGTGCCGCTAGCCGGGATTTCCGCGCTCCTGGCCGCGATCGGAGCAGCTAGTCGTTGGAAACGAGATACTCCCAAACGATTGGCGGCCAAGTTGCGCAGTCCGCTTGTAAGCGCGGTCGCGGTCGGGTTGCTTGCGCCGTTGCTTTACCAAGGAGACTATCAATTTAGCGCGGTACCGGGTTTTGCGCTGGCGGCGTGGATCCTGATTGCGACCGCGCGAGTGGTGGCCGATCGTCTGCCGACCCGCAAATCCGCCGGTGGAGGTTTTTGGGGCATGGCGCTCGCCCATACGGGTATCGCGGTGTTCGTTGCCGGGGTGACTTCAGTTAGCGTTTACGACCAGGAAAAAGATGTGCTCCTTAGCTTTGGCGAATCACAGTTGTTAGGCGGCTATGAATTTGAGCTCAATGATATCAAACCGTACAGCGCGGCAAATTACGAGGCTTTGATCGGGTCGGTAAGCATTCACCAAAACGGCCGCGAGCTGGCCGTGGTACAACCGGAAAAAAGGCGCTATCGCGCTCGTCCGCAAAATTTGATGACCGAAGCGGGAATAGCGGCGAGTTGGCACGGCGACTGGTATGTGTCGCTAGGTGATCCGGTTAGCGACGACACTTGGAGCGCGCGGTTGCAGTACAAGCCTTTGGTACGGTTTATCTGGGGCGGCGCGGCGCTGATGGCGCTGGGCGGAATAGCCGCGGCCACCGATCGGCGTTATCGCCGCCGCCGACCGGTATGAAGCGATTTTATTTACCGTTGGCGATTTTTGTACCGCTGATATTTTTGCTGTTTGCCGGCCTGAAGATTGATCCGGATCTGGTACCCTCGCCGCTGATTGGCAAGGCCGCGCCGGGTTTTTCCCTGCCGCAACTGCAAGATACCTCGCGCAGAATATCGCCGCAGGATTTTCGCGGTCAGGTCTGGGTCCTCAACGTGTGGGCTTCATGGTGCACCGCGTGCGTTGAAGAACATCCGCGGATTATGCGTTATCTCAAAGACGAAGTTGTACTGGTCGGACTTAACTACAAAGATCAAAACGACGCGGCGCTTGAGTGGTTGGAGAATTGGGGAGATCCATACACCGTGTCGATTATCGACAGCGGCGGACGAGCAGGCCTCGACTGGGGGGTTTACGGAGTGCCTGAAACATTCGTCATCGACAAAGAAGGAAAAATTCGCTATAAGCATATAGGGCCGCTGGCGAACGTTGATATTATCAAACATATCATACCGCTGGTGCGGCGGCTAAACGGGTGAGTACTTGATGGTGCGCAAGCTGATTTGCATCGCAATGTTAATTGTGGTGGCGCCTGGCGCCCAGGCTGTGTTTCAACCGCAGGTATTCGACAGTGTTGAGCATGAACAACGCTATATGAGACTGCTCAATGAACTTCGCTGTTTGGTATGCCAAAACCAGACGCTGGCGGATTCGAACGCTGATCTGGCGATCGATATGCGCGCGGCGATAAGCAAGATGGTGCGCGACGACGCAAGCGACGTGCAGATAATCAAGTTTATGGTGGACCGCTACGGGGATTTCGTACGCTATCGGCCGCCACTGGATGCCCGAACCGCGTTGTTGTGGGTCGGGCCGTTTTTGTTGGTGGTGGCAGCATTGGCCTATGTCGTGCGGGTGGGGCGCTCGCAAAAAAAAGTGGCCCTTAGCGATGCGCAGATTAGCGACGCCAAGCGGATACTGGACCAATGAATTCGCTGGCGCTACTTGGGTTAGGCGCTTTGGTGCTGGTAGTGGCGGTACTGGCTTTAGTGTTGCCGGCATTGTTGCGTCGGTCTTCGTCAGCCGAAAATGACATGACCGCCCGGCGCGCAAATATTGCCATGGCGCGTGAACGTCTGGCGGACATGCGCGCGAACTCGGCGGAACTGGATGCCGCCAACGTGGCGGAGTATGAACAGGAAATTCAAGCCCAGCTGCTTGTTGACACCGCCGCCGATCCCAAACCCGGCCAGTTGGATCAGACGAGCGTAAATGTCAGGGACTGGCTCGGTGCTGCGGTGGTGACGTTGGTGCTGGTAATAGTAGTTCCATTGGTTTATGTGCAAGTTGGCAAACCCGCCGTTTTAAATTCCGGTAAGCTTGCGACGACGGAACAAGGAACCACACCAAAGATTGAAGAACTAATTGCGCGGTTAGAAGAGCGGGTGGCCGTAGATCCTGACAATGTCGCGGCGTTGTCATGGCTGGGCAGAACCATGATTGCTCAGCGTCGTTATGTGGATGCGGCGGATTATTTTGCGCGCGCGTCAAGCTTGCAACCGGAGCAAGCGGAACTACGCGCGGCACACATTCACGCGCTGATTCTGGCAGGCGATCAAGGTAATCTTGCGCAACTTGACAAGTTGCTAACAGATGCGCTGGCGACTTACGCTGACGACCCGGCGATACTATGGGTGGCCGGCCTGCGCGCCGAGCGCCAAAGCGATACCGCCACGGCTGTGGCTTACTGGAAAAAAGCGCTTACACGATTGGACGACGATCCCAACTTGCGCGAACAGCTAGTGGAAGTCATAGCCGCGGCCGAAGCCAAACTTGGCGCAACCAACCCGTCTGGCGGATTGGAGGTGGTTGTCGATGTCGCGCCGCAATTTGCCGACAGCACCGACCGCTTGTTTGTGTTCGCCAAAGCGTCAGGCTCGAAAATATCCGTACCGCTGGCGGTAAAAAAGTTTGATGAGGCGTCTTATCCGTTGACGGTACATTTGGACGATAGCGCGGCGATGGATCCGGCTTTGAAAATGAGCGGTTTTGCTTTATATGACGTCGTGGCGAGGATGTCCGGTTCCGGCAACGCGGCCGCCAGTACCGGTGATCGTTATGGCGAAGCCTTACGGGTGGTTCAGGATGAAGCGGTGACCGTCGTCATCACCAACGTGGTACCCTGACTGCGCTTATTTAATTAACATCGGCGCCGCAGTCGGCGGCATTTTTTTCTAATACCGGTTGTGTCAGACGAAGCGGCGATTGCGAAGCCGCATGATGTGCGCGGTGCCGAAAGTATTGATTCAGGGGCAAAAAAAAAGGTAAATTTGCAGTTGGCAGCCAAGCAAATGATGATGTTTGACGCCGATATTGCGCTGAGCATTTGGCAAGCGTAAAATTTAGGCTACGAGCTATTAGAAGGCGCTGGCAATGTATACTTGTGAAGTCCAATGGCAACCAAGCTTCAACGGCATTGTGTTCGCTTTTATATAAGCTCCGCAAGTAGCTTTGACCTATAAACGAGGAATTATTACCATGAGTACTCCAACCGACATCGCATTGTTTAATCAGTTAGCGACTTACGACACACCGACGATCTGTAATGCCATTGAGATCGTGGGTGGTGAGCGCCGCGATACCGGCTTTACCCGCTCCACCATGATTCCGACGCAAGACAAGATAGCTCCTTTTGTGGGACGCGCCAAGACTGCCAAGCTCAGTTCGGTTAAACGCGAAGGCGCCGGCCAAGATATGGCCAAACGCATGCAGTATTATCGCTATGTTGCCGAGCCGGGTGCGGTGGTGGTCATCGAGGATATAGATAAACCGGCGGGCTTGGGGGCGTTCTGGGGCGAGATGCATTCTGCGGTGCATGCGTCTTTCAAAGTGGCCGGCGTGGTTACCAACGGCGCGGTGCGCGATCTGTATTCCTTGGATTCGAAGTTGCCCATTATCGCCGGAGCCATTACGCCAAGTCACGCTTTTGTCGAAATAGAAGAGCAGGATGTGGAAGTTGAAATTTTCGGTATGAAAGTCAAGCCGGGCGCGATCATCCACGCTGACCGTCACGGAGCGGTGGTGATACCTGACGACATGGCGGCCAAGCTGGCTGAAGCGGTGACATTGTTACACAAGGGCGAAAAAGATATCCTTGATGTCGCCGCCGCATCCACGATGTCGTGGGATTTGCTTGAAGCGACTTTTAAACGTTTGCGCACCGTGGGACAAAACAAATAATTTTTTTGGCGTAGCTTGGGATGATCAAGCAAGCGTAAGCGACGAATGATAATCGGCAAGCGTTAGGCGCTCACGTTGAACTTAAATTTGTCGTTCGGCTTTTTTAACCTTAGGGCGGTCGGGTGCCAAAGCATAAAATTTTCAGAAAATGATTATTTTTTAAACCAATATCCATCAACATGAAAGACAGCAAATCTAGCGGCAAGTCGCGCAGATCCATCCATTGGTTCGGCGGTACCGATAAAAACGCTTTTATTCATCGTAGCTGGATGAAAAATCAAGGGCATCCGCAACACGTTTTTGACGGTAGGCCAGTGATAGGCATATGCAATACTTTTTCGGAGTTGAATCCGTGCAACGCCCACCTGCGCGACCTTGCCGAACATGTCAAGCGCGGAGTGCTTGAAGCTGGCGGATTTCCGTTGGAGTTTCCGGTTTTTTCGTGTTCGGAAACCAACTTGCGTCCGACCGCGATGCTGTACCGTAATCTTGCGAGTATGGACGTGGAAGAGAATATTCACGGCTTGCCGCTTGACGGAGTCGTATTAATGACCGGCTGTGACAAAACAACCCCGTCGCTGGTGATGGGCGCGGCAAGTTGCGATGTGCCGGCGCTGGCAATATCCGGCGGCCCGATGCTAAACGGTAATTTCAAAGGCATGAAAATCGGTTCGGGCACCGCCGTGTGGAAATTTGATGAGCAGCTCAAAGCCGGCACCATGGATATCTGCACGTTCATGCAGGCGGAAGCCGCGCAATCGCGTTCGGCGGGCCACTGTATGACGATGGGTACCGCTTCGACGATGAACTCGATGGCAGAAGCGCTGGGGATCGCGTTGCCGATGAACTCGGCTATTCCGGCCGTCGACGCCCGGCGGCGCACTTTATGTCAGGAGGTTGGACGCCAAATTGTCGAGTTGGTAGAGCAGGATGTGCGGTTATCGCAGATTATGACCAAACAAGCGTTTGAAAACGCGATCCGCGTCAACGCGGCGATAGGCGGTTCCACCAACGCGGTCATTCACCTGATCGCCATGGCCGGCAGGATCGGAGTGGAACTGAGCATGGACGACTGGGATCGACTTGGCCGCGACGTTCCCACGATCGTAAATTTAATGCCGTCAGGAGACCATCTGATGGAAGACTTCTACTATGCCGGCGGATTGCCGGCGGTGATGCGGGCTTTGGGAGAGCGCAACTTGTTGCACAAAGATTGTCCCACCGTAACCGGCGCCACGATCTGGCAAAATGTTTGTGAGGCCGAAAACCACAATGAGGATGTGATCCGCCCGTTTGACAAGCCGCTGGTCACAAGTGGCGGAGTGGCGGTTTTGCGGGGCAATATTGCCGTCGACGGGGCGGTGCTTAAACCTTCGGCGGCCACGCCTGAGCTGATGCGGCATACCGGACGGGCGGTGGTGTTTGAAAATATTGAAGAATATAATCGGCGGATCGACGATCCAGAACTTGAGGTGGACGCAAGTTGCGTGTTGGTGTTGAAAAACTGCGGGCCCAAAGGGTACCCGGGTATGGCTGAAGTCGGCAATATGGCTTTGCCGCAGAAGTTGCTCAAGCAAGGGGTTACCGACATGGTGCGCGTTTCCGACGCGCGGATGAGCGGTACCGCGTATGGCACCGTGGTGCTGCATGCCGCGCCGGAAGCCGCCGCTGGTGGAAATCTGGCTTTGGTGCAAGAAGGCGACATGATCGAGCTTGATGTGGAAGCTCGCAAATTGGAACTGTTGGTCGCCGAAGAAGAGCTTGAGCGTCGGCGTACCAAATGGCAGGCTCCGCCGATGCCTGAAGGTGGATATCTGGGCATGTATGTACGCACCGTAATGCAAGCGGACAAGGGCGCGGATTTGGATTTTCTGCGCGGTTGCCGCGGCAACGCGGTGCCGCGCGATTCGCACTAACATAAATAAGATGGGGGTTGCGCACCGCGAGCTGGCCAATTGCGTCCGGGCGCTGTCAATCGATGCGGTTGAGCAAGCCAAAAGCGGCCACCCGGGCATGCCGCTTGGCATGGCGGACGCCGCGACGACGCTGTTTCGCGATTTTTTGAAATACGACGCGCAGGATCCGCGCTGGCCCGACCGCGATCGCTTTGTGCTGTCGAACGGGCACGGCTCAATGCTGCTGTATAGCTTGTTGTACTTGACCGGTTATCCGAAAATGACGATTGAACAAATCAAAAATTTTCGCCAGCTAGGCTCAATCACCGCCGGTCATCCCGAATATGGCGCGACCCCCGGGGTCGAAGTTACCACCGGCCCTTTGGGGCAGGGCTTGGCCGCCGCGGTCGGGATGGCGATCGCGGAGCGGCGCCTGGCCGCCGAGTTTGGCGACGAACTGGTCAATCATCATACTTGGGTGTTTGCCGGCGACGGATGTCTGATGGAAGGAGTGGGCCAAGAAGCGATCTCGTTGGCTGGGCATTTGAGCTTGAACAAGTTGATTTTGGTGTTCGACGACAACCAGATTACGATTGATGGCGGCACCGAGCTTGCGCGCAGCGAAGACATCGAAAAAAAGTTTGAAGCTTGCAACTGGCGGGTCGTCCACGCCGACGGACACGATCCGGACGCCATTGCGGCGGCATTTACGCGGTCTACCCAAGAGCATGATCCGCGCCCGGTTTTGGTTAATCTCAAAACGGTGATAGGGTACGGAGCGCCCAATAAGCAAAACACCGCGGGTGTCCATGGAGCGCCGCTTGGAACGGATGAACTTGCGGCCACCAAGCGCCAGCTAGGCTGGGAACATGCTCCGTTCGAGATTCCCGATATCCTGCTTGACGCATGGCGCGCGGCCGGCTTGGCCGGTCAGGTCCAACGCAAGGAATGGCAAAAGCGCTTTGATCAGAAACCGGCGAAGATTAAAGAGAGTTTTATGCGCCGTATGCGCAATGAAATACCTGAAGATTTTGCCGCAAAGTCGCGCCAATTCACGGTTGAGCTCGCCGCCAAACCCGCCAAAATCGCAACGCGCAAGGCCAGCCAGCAGGCAATCGAATTTTGCATTGACCAGCTTCCTGAGCTGATCGGCGGTTCGGCGGATCTGACCGGTTCAAATCTGACCTTAACCGATCAGATGGAAGTATTTAATGCCAAGCAGAGCGGGCGCTACATACACTTCGGGGTGCGTGAATTCGCGATGTGCGCAGCGATAAACGGCATTAATCTGCATGGCGGGCTACGCTGTTACGGAGGAACTTTCTTGGTGTTTAGCGACTATGCCCGCAACGCGTTGCGCTTGGCGGCGTTGATGAAAATACCGTCGATATTCGTGATGACCCATGATTCAATCGGCTTGGGCGAGGACGGCCCCACCCACCAACCGATTGAGCATTTGGCCAGCTTGCGCGCGATACCGGGGTTGAAAGTGTTTCGTCCGGCTGATCAAGTTGAAACGTTTGAATGCTGGGAACTGGCGTTGCGTCAGACCGACGGCCCGTCGGTACTGGCTTTGTCCCGACAGGCTGTCGAGCAGCTAAGGACCGACACGGAGGCTGAAAACCGATGTGCCAGCGGCGCTTATGTGCTCAAAGAAGCGAGCGCCGAAAGGCAGATCACGTTGCTGGCCACCGGAACCGAAGTGCAGATCGCCGCGCAGGCGGCGCGTAAGCTTGCTGACGATAATATCAATGCGGCGGTGGTTTCCATCCCGTGTTGGGAGTTGTTCGATCGCCAGCCGGCAGCATACCGCGACTTGGTGTTGGGTACCGCGCCGCGGGTTGCAATTGAGGCGGCGAGCAGATTTGGCTGGACGCGCTATATCGATAATGAACGCGACATGCTCGGTATCGACGAATTCGGCGTGTCGGCGACCGGGGCGGATGCCTATCGACATTTCGGGTTGACTGTCGAGAATCTAGTTAGTCTTTGCAAGGCCAAGCTTGATAATCCGGCCGGCTGATATTGAACAAATAGCGATGCGGCACAAAATCATCATCGACACCGATGCGGGTATTGATGACGCGATGGCGATATCGTTCGCGTTTGCCCACCCGCATATCGAGGTCATCGGTATCACTTCCATTTTTGGCAATGTGCCGCTAAAGACGGCGACCACCAATGCTTTGCGTTTGTGCGCATTTAATGGCAAGAAGGTGCCGGTGTGCGAAGGAGAAAGCGACGTTGTGGGCAAAGAGATGATGCCGTGTCCGGAATGGATCCATGGCGCCAACGGCTTTGGTGACATCAGCGTACCGGAATCAGACTTGGCGCTTGACCAAAGGTCGGCGGTCGATTTCATCGCCGCCCAGCTTAGCGCCATGCCGGGCGAAATATCTTTGGTGCCTATCGGTCCGTTAACCAATATCGCCAGATTAGTTGAGCGGTATCCCGCGGCGGTCGAGCAGGCCAAACAAGTGGTACTGATGGGCGGCGCGGCACATGTGACCGGTAATGTGACGCCGCTTGCTGAATTTAATATTGCCGGCGATCCGGAGGCCGCAGATTTGGTATGCGCCGCGGTTTGGCCGGTTACGATGATCGGCCTCGATGTAACCGGCAATACTGTGCTTACCGCGGACATTTTCACCACAATATCCGCCGCGAATCCGAAGCTGGAATTTCTCGGCGATGCCGCCAAGCAATATATCGACTTTTATACCAAGCAGGTGGGCTTGGCCGGTTGTTGCATGCACGATGTGTGCGCGGTCGCATGTGTGATCGAACCTGATATTTTTGATCTGGTTGAGGCACGCATTCGCGTTGAGTGCGAGGGTTTTAGCCGCGGCTACACCGCGGTTATGCCCGACCGGATGGAGTCTTCATTGCGCGACTGGGTGACCAAGCCGCAGTGGGACAAACAGCATTTTCCGCACGAACTTGCGATTTGGCTGGATCGGCCGCGCCAGCGCTATGCCGCTAGCTTGGACAAGCAACGCATGACCGAGCTGTTCGTTGAAACTTTGTGCGCGGCCGATTGATAACCCTAGCTTAGCGACTCCAAGACGCGACAAGATCGCGCACAAAATTAGGAACACTTTTTTCGCCATTTAGCCTTGTAAAAACAAGTTCGCCATAAATTCCTTACCTGTATTAGAATAGTGAACACTATTCAAATATATGAAAACGACAAAGACAATGACCAGAGGCGGGGCACGCAAGGGAGCGGGTAGGCCGGCCGGGCAAGGCCGCTACGGCGAGCCGACCGTACCTCTGCGCGTTCCGGTAAGTTTGCGAGATAAGGTGAGCAAAGCGCTGGTGAAAGGTACTTACCGATTGCCTTTGTACGGTAATCGTGTGGCCGCCGGATTTCCTTCGCCGGCGGACGATTTTGTCGAGGCGCGACTGGACGCTAACGATCTGGTTATCGACAATCCTTCCGCGACGTTTTTTTTGCGCGTAACCGGCGATTCGATGTGCGACGCGGGTATTTACGCCGGCGACTACATCGTGGTTGACCGCAGCCGCAAGCCGCGCCACGGGTCGATCGTGGTTGCCGCCGTTGACGGTGAATTTACCGTCAAAAAGCTTGGTGGTCGCAAGAGCAGGCCGGTGCTCAAAGCGGCCAATCCGAACTATCCTGACATTGTCCTTGACGGCGAGCAACAGTTACGGATATTCGGCGTCGTCTGCGGCTTGGTGCGCCGGATAGAAGATTGACGCTGTCATGTACTGTCTGATGGACTGCAATAATTTCTACGCCAACTGCGAACGCTTGTTCAGGCCGGATCTACGCCGCCGGCCGGTTGCGGTGCTGTCTAATAACGACGGCTGCGTGATCGCGATGAGCAATGAGGTCAAAAAGCTTGGCGTGCGTTTAGGCACCCCGCACTTTCAGTGTCGCAAGATGCTCCAAAATGCCGGGGCGGCGATATTTTCCGCCAATTTTCCGCTGTATGGCGATATTTCTGCGCGGGTGATGGATTGCTTGCGCCGTCAGGTCATGCAGGTGGAGGTGTATTCAATCGACGAAGCTTTTTTCGCTGTCGATCAGAAAGATCTTGACCATTCTTTGCGCGAACTGAGCAAGCTGATCAGCCGCTGGACGGGAATTCCGGTCAGTATCGGAGCCGCTCCCACCAAGACGCTAGCCAAGCTCGCCAACCGTACCGCCAAACATACGGGACAAGGCACGGTTGTGTTGACGGATGTCGCCGCTATCCGTAAAGCGCTTGCCAATTGCGAGATCGACGACATATGGGGTATCGGTTATAAAATCGCCAAGCGGTTGCGTAACCGCCGGATTGATACCGCGTTGGATTTTTATCGCCTGGATCCGGATTGGGTTAAACGGCATATGGGTGTAGCCGGTTTGCGAACTTGGCAAGAACTCAAAGGCAAACCCTGCCTGGTTTTTCAAAAGCGTCAGGCCCCGGGTTCAATATGCCACTCGCGCACTTTCGCACGGCGTATAACCGATCAAGTTCAATTGTTGAACGCAATTAGGATGTTCGCGGCTTGCACCGCGGAACGGTTGCGTCAAGAGCGACTGCTGGCTCGCCGGGTGCGTGTGACGCTGGGCCTGGCGCGTCGCGGCAGTGTTAAATACCGCAACCTGAGCGCATGGGGGAAACTGGCGACGGTAACCTGCGACAGCTGGAAGATAATGGATTTGGCTGAAAAATTGGTGCGGGAGTTGGGCCGACCTGACCGGCCTTACGCCAGAGCCGGGGTAACTTTGCTGGATTTTACCGATGTGAACCAGCAGGAGCTGGAGTTGCCGGAATTACGCGCTGATCGCAGCGCGCTGCTAGAGCAGATCGATCGTCTTAATCGGCGTTACGGTAAAAACACCGTGTTGCTAGGCAACCATGATTATCGGCCCAAACAAGATCACCTGTCACCGCGGTACACCACGTGTCAGGACGATATTTGCCCGGTTAATTAGTCCTACAAACCGGAGTTGACGACGATGGCCGCGGCCAGCGCCATGGCGATGTCTTCGGCCGGCGGCTTGGCTTCGTAGCCGGCAAGCTCAGGATGGTCGGCGACAAATCCAGTGTCAAAATCGGCGGCGATCAGTTTTTCGTGCTTTAGGATCTCGCGGTAATAGGGCACGGTGGTCTTGATACCGGCAATGGAGATATCGGACAAAGAACGCAGGGCGCGCTTGCGCGCCTGTTGCCAGGTAAGGGCCCATACCGTGAGCTTGGCGCACAGCGAGTCGTAATAAGGGGGAATCACGTAGCCGGTATAGATTGACGAGTCAAGTCTGACGCCCGGCCCGCCGGGAGAGTAAAAACGGGTGACTTTGCCAAAGCTCGGCATAAAGTCGTGCTTGGGGTCTTCTGCGTTGATGCGTAATTCAATTGAGCTGCCGCGAAAACTGATGTCATCCTGGCTGAAACTTAGCGGCAAATCGGCGGCGACCCGGATTTGTTCTTGCACCAGATCGATGCCGGTGATGGATTCGGTTACCGGGTGTTCCACCTGCAGGCGGGTATTCATTTCCATGAAATAGAAGTTGCGCTTGTCGTCAAGCAAAAACTCGACCGTACCGGCGTTCACGTAATTCACCGCTTGGGCGGCTTTGACCGCGTAGTCGCAAACTTTGCGACGTTCCTGATCGGTCAGTTGGGGCGACGGGGCGATCTCAATCAGCTTTTGGTTGCGGCGCTGGATTGAGCAATCGCGCTCAAACAGATGACAGACATTGCCGTGCTGGTCGGCGATTATCTGGACTTCGATATGTTTGGGTCGGATGATGCATTTTTCCATGAAGACCGATGCGGAACCGAACGCCTTGGTGGTTTCTGACACCACCCGCTCAAAATTTTTGCTAATCTCGTCCGCGTTATCGCACCGACGGATACCGCGCCCGCCCCCGCCGTTGGTGGCTTTGAGCATGACCGGATAGCCGATTTTTTCCGCGATTTTCAAAGCCTCTTGGGCGGTTTCCACATTGCCGTCGGAGCCGGGCACCACCGGCACTTTTGCCGCTTGCATGGTTTTGCGCGCTTCGACTTTGTTGCCCATACGCTCAATCGTTTCAGCTTGCGGCCCGACAAAGCGTACGCCGCGCCGCGCGCAGCGTAGCGAGAACGCGGGGTTTTCCGACATGAAACCGTACCCCGGGTGAATGGCGTCGCAACCTAGCGACAAGGCCAGGTTGGCGATCTTGTTCGGATTAAGGTAAACCTCGAGCGGGTCGCCGCGCAACAAATAAGCCTCGTCGGCTTTTTTCACATGCAGAGCATTTTTGTCCGCGTCCGAATAGATCGCGACTGAGGTAATGCCCAATTCCTGACAAGAACGCACCACCCGCACCGCGATTTCGCCGCGGTTGGCGATCATCAACTTGCGAATGGTGGGAATTTCGCTCACTGTGGTTTGCTTTGCAATTGATCTAAGATGGCGGGGTTTTCCAAAGTGGAGACATCCTGCGTGATTTTCTCGCCGCGGGCCAGAGTGCGCAGGAGCCTGCGCATAATTTTGCCGGAACGGGTTTTGGGTAGATTGTCGCCGTAGCGAATATCGGCCGGCCGCGCAAATTTGCCGATTTCGGTCGCGACATGCGCGCTGAATTTCGCGGTTATTTTTTTCGTTTCTTCCGCGTCGGTCGGGCGATCACCTTGCAGCACCACGAACGCGACCACCGCTTCGCCGGTTATCTGGTCAGGGCGAGCCACCACCGCGGCTTCGGCGATATCCGGGTGAGAGACCAGCGCCGATTCGATTTCCATCGTGCCCAAGCGGTGGCCGGACACGTTGAGCACATCGTCGATTCTGCCCATGATCCAAAAATATCCGTCCGCGTCGCGCCGGGCCGAATCGCCGGCGATATAGTATTTGCCGTCGGCGATATTTTGCGGGAAATAAGTGTCGCGGTAGCGTTGCTCGTCGCCCCA
>JAZHEJ010000066.1:13395-29296 GCA_036679665.1 Candidatus Tethybacter castellensis
AGCGCCATGCTTCCGGGTTGATCGGTTCGCCGACCGTGCCGAGCAGGCGCAGCGATTCCAGGTTGTACTCGCTTGGCAAATCGTAGCCAAGTTTGCTCAAGGTGCGGATAGCCGTGGGCGCGGTATAAAACAAAGACACCTTGTGCCGTTCGATCATTTGCCAAAACCGACCCGGATCGGGGAAGGTGGGCGTGCCTTCAAAGATGACCTGGGTCAGAGCGTTGGCGAGCGGGCCGTAGCAAATGAAAGTGTGTCCGGTTACCCACCCGACATCGGCGGTGCACCAATAAATATCGTTGGCGCGAGCGTCAAACGCCCATTTGGTGGCAAGCTTGCTCATGAGCAAATAACCGGCGCTAGAGTGCTGGATTCCTTTGGGCTTGCCGGTGGAACCCGAGGTGTACAAGATGAATAAGGTATCTTCCGCCCCCATCGGTTCCGGCGCACAAGTATCGGCTTGGCCTTCTTCGAGTTCATGCCACCAGACGTCAAGCTCGGCGTTGATCGCGACCGGTTGGTCGGTGCGACGATGCACGATCACTTTTGTCACCGGATTGCTTCCCAAGCCCAGCGCCTCGTCCACGGTGGCCTTGAGGGGAATGATTTTGCCGCCGCGACAAGAAACGTTGGCGGTTATGACCACTTTGGCGTCGGCGTCGACGATCCTATCGTACAAGCTGCGCGCCGAAAAGCCGCCGAACACCACCGAGTGGATCGCCCCGATGCGCGCGCACGCTTGCATCGCGATCACCGCTTCGGGAATCATCGGCATATAGATCACCACCCGGTCGCCTTTGGTGACGCCGGCCGCTTTGAGGGCATTGGCGAATTTGCATACCCTCGCATACAGCTGAGCGAAGGTGACGGTTTCGACGCTGCCGTCGTCGTATTCGGCGATCAGTGCCGTTTTGGCGCCGTGCCGGTCAAGATTTGCGTCGAGGCAGTTGGCCGACACGTTGAGGGTACCGTCGCTAAACCAGCGGTAAAACGGCGCGTCGCGGTCGTCAAGCGCAGTGGTAAACGGAGTTATCCAGTGCAGATGCTCGCGAGCCAATCCGGCCCAATAACCGGGATTGTCTTGGTTGGCCGCAGCGCGCAATTCATCGTATTTTGCTTTGGTTACGACACTGTTGGCCGCAAAGTCTTGCGGTACCGGGTAAGTGGGTTGATCTTGGAGCAATGTTTCGATGTTGGCGTTGTTCATAGTTCAATCCTCGCTAGAGTCGGATATCGTTTCGGGTACCGATTTAATTGTATATGTGTCGTCATGATCAGGTAACCGGCACGGTGACGCGTGTCGCGGCGCGAATGTGCCACAGCCACCATAGTCCAAGCGCCAGTGCGCCGACGTAACAAAAGATCATGTAAAGCAACATTGTCGCGGCATCGCCGTCGGCCAAATTGGCGATCAAACCTCCGCCAAACGCGCCCCCGCCGAAGGATAAAGCGCCGACGATACTGACCGCCAATCCGGCAATTCTGCCATGCGGGTCGATGGCCAGCGCGGTACCGTTTGACACGTTGATCATCATGCACATTGCCATTGTCGCTGCGTAAATACCGAATATATAAGCGTTGAGCAAGGAATAGTTGGCCAGCGCAAGACATAGTATCGCCGCGCTCATCGCCACAATCAGCGCCAAGATTGTGGTCAATACGGTACCGAATTTCAAGATTAGTCTCCGGTTGAACATTTGACCGCAAATCACCGCGAAACCCAGCAAGGCGTGCAGGGCCGGCACCAGCCAGCCGCTAGTCGCGAATGATTTGGAGTATACATACTGGCCGCTGATCACATAGCTGAACATCGCCATGCTGCTAAACGCGAGCAGCGCGCAAAATAGCATTGACTGCGGATGACTTAACACCTGCACGCACGAGCGCATCAAAACCGCCGGCTTGATTGCGTCATACTTAGGTGTGGTCAAGGTTTCGCGAAAACCAAATCGCATCAAGATGAAAATGATTAGCGCGTAGCATAACAGCGCGGTAAACGTCCACTGCCAGCCGGCGGTGGCCGCGATTAGGTAACCTAGCAACGGACTGGCCAGCGGCGCGATAGCCATAACCGCGGTGGAACCCGACAACGCGCGGGCCAGCTCTACTCCGGTATACAAATCGCGCAAGATAGCCCGGGCGGCGATTTGTCCGGCCGCCGCCGCCAGACCCTGCAGCACGCGTCCGGTCAAAAGCGGGGTGAAATCTGTCGCGGTCGCGCACAGCAAAGATCCCGCCACATACAAGCCCAGCGCCAAATGCGTTACGGCCATGCGTCCGAAACGATCAGCAAGCGGTCCGAATATGAGCTGGCCGCCACCGACCGCAATCATCAGCGCGGTCATCACCGTCTGACTTTCGGCGGGTATAAGTTGCAGATCGGCGGCGATCAAACCGATAATTGGCAAAATTGTGTCGATGGATATCGCCGTCAGGGCAAGCAACATCCCAACATATATGATCACGAAAGTCCGATTCATGGAAACAACATATTACACCCTCCAACAAATCTCATAAAGTGGTTTTGGTTACCCTGACGATTTGATCGGGCGCAAGACATTTCGCATGACGCGGAAGCATCGGGCGTTAAAATAAATCGGTTATGGTCAAAAGCAAAAAAACCGCATCTGGTCCGATAGGCGTAACCGAGCTTGTGTTGCGCGACGGCCATCAATCCTTGCTCGCGACCCGGATGCGCCTTGAGGATATGCTGCCGATTTGTGAACGGCTCGACAAAGCCGGGTATTGGTCGTTGGAAGTGTGGGGCGGCGCCACTTTTGATGCGTGTGTCAGGTTTTTGCGCGAAGATCCGTGGGATCGACTGCGCAAACTGCGGGCCGCGCTGCCTAATTCTCGTTTGCAAATGTTACTGCGCGGTCAGAATTTATTAGGTTATAGGCACTATGCGGATGATGTGGTCAAAGCTTTTGTGACCAGATCCGCGGAAAACGGCATCGATGTGTTTCGGATCTTTGACGCGCTCAACGATATACGTAATATGCAAGTGAGCATTGAGGCGGTAAAAGCGGTCGACAAGCATGCGCAAGGCGCGATTTCATATACCACCAGTCCGGTACACACGTTGGACGATTTTGTCGCGCTCGCGCAACAGTTTGCCGATGCCGGTTGCGACAGTATCGCGATCAAGGATATGGCGGGCATTATGGATCCGGTCTCATGCAAACGGTTGGTTGCGAAAATCAAAGAGCAGATAAAGTTGCCGGTGGCGGTGCACAGCCACTATACTTCCGGCTTGGCCGGCATGTGTCTGCAGGCTGCCGTCGATGCCGGCGCCGACGTGATCGACACCGCGATTTCCCCGCTGGCTGAAGGGGCTTCGCATACGGCGACCGAAACTATGGTCGCCGCGTTGGCCGATACCGACCGGGCACCTAAATTAGACCGCGATGTACTTGACGATATCGCCAAGTATTTTCGGATTATCCGGCGTAAGTATTGGCAGTTTGAAAGTAAGTTCACCGGGGTGGATCCGCGCGTGCTGATTCATCACGTGCCCGGAGGGATGATATCCAATCTGACCAACCAGCTCAAGGAGCAAGGCGCGTTGGAAGAAATTGACGCGGTGTTAGATGAAATACCCAATGTGCGCAAGGATTTGGGTTATCCGCCGTTGGTTACCCCGACGTCGCAGATCGTCGGCACCCAGGCGGTGTTTAATGTGCTGGGGGGAGGCAAGCGCTACAAAACCGTAACCAATGAAGTAAAGAACTATTTGCGCGGCTTGTACGGAGCGGCGCCCGGCGAGGTCAGCGCAAAGTTGCGCAAGCATGCGATCGGCGACGACGAAGTGCATACCTGTCGTCCCGCGGATTTACTTGATTCCGAAGAGATGCAACGGATCCGCACCGATGCCAGTTCGTTCGCCCAATCCGAAGAAGACGTGCTTACCTACGCGATGTTTCCGGAAATCGCTAAGGTTTATTTGCAGGAACGTTCCGCGGGGCAACTAAAGCCCGAGGTGTTATTACCGCCGCCTGAAGAAGATTCGGCAGAAGCTGGGGCGGAAACTTCCAAGGGTAAAGCGCCTAGTGAATTCAACATCACCGTCCATGGCGAGACATTTCATATCAAACTGACCGGAACCGGGATCCGCACCGCTGAACAGCGCCCGTTTTATTTCAACGTGGACGGTATAACCGAGGAGGTTTTGCTTGAAACCATAGGTCAAGTTTCGGTGCGTCAAGACGCCACGGAAGATACGGTTAAAGTGGGGACGACAGGCGGGCGGCCGCGCGCGGACAAGCCCGGGCACGTGACGACACCGATGCCCGGCAGTGTCGTCAAGGTGCACGTAAAAGAAGGAGCCAAGGTCAAAGCTGGCGAGCCGCTACTGGTTATTGAAGCGATGAAGATGGAAAACGAGGTGGGAGCTCCGATCGACGGCACCGTGGTTGCGGTCCTGGTGGATCAAGGGGACGCGGTCAAACCCGGCGAATTACTTATCGAAATACACTGATCAAGTCGCGCATCGTACCCGGAGAGGTGGCCGAGTGGTTGAAGGCGCACGCTTGGAAAGCGTGTATGCGGTTTTCCCGTATCGAGGGTTCGAATCCCTCTCTCTCCGCCAATTACTTAAAACAATCTTTGTTGTGCCTGATTTTGCATTGGATCAAAAACCCAACGTCGAAATTTGCAATCGCAAAAATCGTCTGACTGTTGCTGTCTTTCATGTAAAAATTTTGGCTGTTATGGTCGTTTATTCCAAGCTACTGAAAATTTCATGTGGTATTATTGAATAATAGATGCTGGGCAACACATTCTTTGGCTGAATTAGCACCTGGTGAAGTAACAGATAATCAACAAAAAGAGAATGCAAAAGGATTAAATTTTGGACGAACCTAAGTCGTTAGATAGATTATTTAAAGAAAAGATATTCAGGATACCTGATTATCAAAGAGGCTATGCGTGGCAAAAAATCCAGCTCAAAGACTTTTGGGAAGATCTTATCAATTTGTCTGGTGACCGCTCACATTACACCGGCGTTCTTACGCTTAAAGCAATTGACTCCAAAGAAATAAGCGATAATCAAAATGAGTATTGGCTTGTCGATGACCATTCATACAAGATGTACCAAATCGTGGATGGACAACAACGATTGACGACCTTTGTTGTGTTTCTTCAAGCTTTTATCGATTTCGTAAAACAGCTAGACGATAACTCTGGTAAATCAGATCAAGATATTTATATCACGGACAGCCTTAGCATAGAGGCAGTAATCAGCCGATATCTATACAAGACGAAGCCTACCGGTGATCGATATCGGACATACAAATTTGGTTACACTGAAGATAACCCGAGCTATGAATATCTCAGGCATAAAATTTTCAAAGAAGATGGATCTCCTTTGATTGAGGAAACTCTTTACACGCTGAATCTAAGAGAAGCAAGATTGTATTTTTATGAGCAACTAGAAGAACTTTATTCTGAATCTAGAATTAACGGACTGCAGGAAATTTATAAAAAGCTCACGAAAAAATTCCTGTTTAACGAGTATGTTATCAAGGATGAATTCGACGTTTTTGTTGCATTTGAAGCTATAAACAATCGTGGCAAAAAATTGTCAAAATTGGAGTTACTTAAAAATCGTCTGATTTATCTGACAACTTTGTACACCGATGAAGAGCTTGATGAAGCTGAGCATCAAAGTCTGAGAGACGCGATAAACGGTGCTTGGAAGGAAGTATATTACCAGCTGGGTCGCAATGATAAGAAACCATTAAATGATGACGACTTTCTCAAAGCTCACTGGATCATGTATTTTCAATACTCAAGAAAGAAGGCAGATGATTACATCAAATTCTTGCTAGAAGAGCAATTCACACCACAGAGGGTACACAACATAATTGTGCGTGAAGTTGCTATGGAATTGCCTGAAGAAGAACTCACTGATGATGAGATAGACGATACGGATTTTGATAACGATATTGATGAAGCTACAGATTATGATGAAAACCCAGTTGATAAGTTACAACCATCTGAAATCAAGAAATACGTAAACAGCCTTAAAGAATCAGCTGTTCATTGGTTTAATTCTCATTACCCTAATTTAGCAACTGGTTTATCAGTTGAAGAAATAAATGCGATTGATCAGCTAAAAAGAATTGGAATGGGATTTTTCCGCCCTCTAGTAATGTCGGTATTCAAAAATGAGAAAAAATCCCAAAAAAGAACACAGCTTTTTAAAGATATCGAACGCTATATCTTTCTTGTTTACCGACTGAACCAATCACACAGCACTTACAGAAGTAGTGTGTTTTATAATGCGTCACGCGGATTAGATCGGAGTGAAATCACGCTTGAAGACATAAAAGTAAAGCTTAATGAATCCATGGAATACTTCTTTTATGATGACGGCACGTTCTATTCAGAGCCCTTCTACGATTACTTGAAAAAGAAATTCAACCGAGGCGAGGGCTATTACGGTTGGAATGGGCTGCGCTACTTTTTGTATGAATATGAACTCAATCTACTATCTCAAAGCAGACAGAAAAAAGTATCTTGGGAAGACCTGCGCAAATCTGATAGAGACAAGGTTTCCGTTGAGCATGTGTTTCCGCAAACACCTACGGACAACTGGAAAGCGATGTTCGCTGATATGGATGAGGAAGATTACCCGCTATACAGCGGTTCCATAGGAAATTTGTTGCTTTTATCGATGTCAATTAACAGCTCGTTGCAAAATGATAATTTCGAAGACAAGAAAGAGCCAAAGTTCGATGACGCTGGCAATAAAATTAGAAATGGTTATTTGGATGGGTCACACTCTGAGATTGAGGTCGCTCAGCATGATAAATGGACTCCTACTGAAGTTGAAGAACGTGGTCTGCACCTATTGAACTTTATGGAAAAAAGATGGGACATAAAGTTTGAAAACGATGAAGCTAAAAAGGCACTGCTTTTTCCGAAGAAGAAAAAAGAGTTGGCTGAGGGTAAATAATTGGGCTAAAAAATTAGAATCCAATATGAGCATCATTGACGTAAAAACTGTTCCGATCTTGCCAAAACTCTAATCGGGGCACGTGACGACACCGATGCCCGGCAACGTTGTCAAGGTGCACGTTAAAAGCAGGAGCCAAGGTTAAAGCTGACGAGCAGTTGCTGGTTATTGAAGCGATGAAGATGGAAAACGAGGTGGAGCACCGATCGGCGGCACCGTGGTTGCGGTCCTGGTGGATCAAGGAGACGCGGTCAAGCCCGGCGAATTACTTATCGAAATACACTGATCAAGTTGCGCATTGTACCCGGAGAGATGGCCGAGTGGTTGAAGGCGCACGCTTGGAAAGCGTGTATGCGGTTTTCCCGTATCGAGGGTTAGAATCCCTCTCTCTCAGCCATTTACTTATAGCAAAATTTGCTATTCTCAATTTAGCATTGACTAGAAAACCCAGCAAATGCCGGCTTCTTTGCACTTTGCAACTGACTTCGCGTTTATAAAAATACACTGTTTTTCGCTAATTATCCTTCTATACGGTTTTTTTCAATTAATATTTGTGTTCTCGGTGCCGCCGCTTTTTTACCATCTACTATTTATCCTCTTTGGTTTTGAGCTATTGTTCTTTTATCCAAACATCAACATCGCTATTTCGTAGGCACCTTGAGTCACTCATTTTGAATCCCAGCAACTTGTTTACTGAAGCTAGCAGGCAAGACGTTTTTTAGCAAATTTAGGATAGTTTGCCACCTTCATAATGGTAAAAACTCATTATTTGCCATTATGTATTGAATTAAATCAAAATGAACTTATATTGTTAAAGTAGCTGAAAATAAGCAAACAAGCAAGTGATCTTGATGTCATTGATAAATTTATAGCAGGAAGTTTAAATTATGCACCTTTTAAAGTATAAAGTCAATAAGTTTCGATCTGTGAAAGGAACGGATTGGATTGAGATAGATCAGTGGTCCTGCTTAGTTGGTGTTAATGAGTCAGGTAAAACGAACCTACTTCTACCTCTTTGGAAATTCAATCCAGCTGATAATTCAACAAAAATTGACCTGCTTGTAGACTATCCGAGAGATGAATATCACAAAACTGATATAAATGATGGCGAGCGTAAAAGTGAGTTTTTTATTGAGGTTCTTTTTGAATTAAACCAAGAGGAATTGGATACATTTAGTAAAAAATATCAAAAATTCTTAATGCTATATGAATCCGAGGAAGGGGAAGAAAAGCCAATAGGAGAAGAGCTTGAAAAAGTCGATTTATCAAAATTTTTGTTGATCAAGAAAGATTATAATGGCTACTTCTATATTTACGTTTCTAACAAGAAATGTGAGGAAAAGACAGATGACCTGCAAAAGTTGATTGGAAAAGAGCTTTTTGTTGAAATATGTAAGCGTATTCCCAAATTCGTCTACTATTCATCGTATGGGAACCTTGATTCTGATCTATATCTTCCTCACGTAAAGGATGATTTAGATCGTATAGAAACATTGAGTGGTAAAGAGCTAATCAAAGCCCGCACCCTCAAAATATTGTTCGGACACTTGAATCTAAATCCTGATGAAATTTTGGCTCTTGGGCAAGAATCCAAGCCAAACGATGAGCATGAACAGAAGACAGCTGATGCGATAGACAAGGAGTCCCGTAATAAAAAAGAACGTTCTTATAAAATTGATTCCGCAGCTACATCTATATCCTCGCAGTTCAAAGATTGGTGGTCTCAGGGCAATTACACTTTCCATTTTAGAACAGACGGAAGTTACTTTAGAATATTAGTCAGTGACAGCGAACGCCTGTCACCTATTGAGCTGGAATCAAGAAGTAACGGTTTGCAGTGGTTTTTCAGTTTTTTTCTTGTTTTTTTGGCAGAGAGCAAAGAGTACCATCGGGACTGTATATTATTGCTTGATGAACCTGGCTTAAGCCTTCATCCAAATGCACAAACGGATTTAATACGTTTTTTTGAACAGCTTTCACAGCGCAATCAGCTTATTTATACAACACATCTACCATTTCTCGTTGACCATAATAGCCTTGATAGGGTCAAAGCCGTTTATACCGAAAAAGGACTAACCAAAGCATCGAACGATATAAGCAAGGCAGACAAAGAAAAGAGAGCTATTCAACCTGTTAACGCAGCCATTGGCATAACAGCATCCCAAAGCATTCTTGTAGGCTGCGATATAGTCATTGTCGAAGGTGTGTCTGATCACTATTACCTCAACATGATAAAAAGTTATTTGATTTCAAAAGGAAAATTCAAACCAAAAAAGGAGCTGGTATTCATCCCCGTTAGCGGTGCAAAAGGAGTTAAACCGGTTGTATCAATCATTCACGGCATTAACAGCAACTTGCCCATATCTTTGTTGGATTCTGATAAAACTGGAAAGCAATTTCAAAAAAGCCTAAAACAAGGACTTTACAAAGGGGCTGAAGATAAAGTTATTGAAACCGATAATTTTACAAACAAAACTGGCTCAGAAATCGAAGATTTAATTCCTGCTGGTCTAATCGTAGATAGCTTTGACTATTTATTCAGAGGTGATAGCAGACTTGAAGTTGATGACATCGATGTGGAGGCCCCAATTATTCCTCAATTAAAAGAATTTGCCAAAAACAATCAAATCACTCTCGAGGATCATCAGGGCTGGAAAGTTGAACTCAGCAAACAAGTAAAACAAAGGTTCAAATCCGAAATGGCAGTTGATTTTGAAAAAGATTGGAAAAACCTTTTCGAAAAGCTGCAATAGGGAATTAAGAAATGAAGCAATACGGTAACGATCAGACTCTCTACTTACCATAGGATTTGGTAACCTTCTTGGGGTCACCATGCGAGCTTTTTTGATGTGAAGGTTCTGAGTAATGATATGAATAAAGCTGACGCCAGCACAAACGGGTCAGTTGCTGCAGAAGAAAGGCTTGGAGCAAAAGACTGTCTACCTTCAGCGCTTTAAAGACGAAGGCAATGCCGTCATTGAGATTCCCAAAGACCGAAACCTGCAAGACTGAGCTACGCTGACACTGGATCCCATGAAATCTGGTGCAGATGTGATCTATCAGGCCGTATACGGCACGGACCTTTGTCAGCTCGCATTTTGATGGTCAGTCGGATGACCTGTTTATCGATTAGGCAGGGCAAGTTGCGACTGCGAATGTGTTGGCAACCGCGACCAAGTACATAATTTTGGTGGGTCAACAGATGCGGCTGGACCAGCCAATTCAAGGCTCGCACCAAAGCGAAGCAGGATTGTCAGTGTTGGATTTTCTGCTTCGCGATCATTCCACCATCTTGGCTGAGCGTGGCATCCTCCTTGGCCAAACGCGGCGCATGCGCCCAAACATCTGCCAGTTTATATCTAATGCCTTTTATGATGGCGCTTGACCGTTCATGAAAGTACCGTCGAGTGCAGCCTGAACCTTTAAGGCATTGATGAATGTACAATGAAAAATCTGACCTTTGCGGTGAATAACGTCTTTAATCACCACATATCATGCAACAAATTATCTTGTTTTTGCGGTAAATAGCTCCTATAATCACCTTAGATAATGCGGTGATTAATATGTGGATTCATGAACATCAAAACTGGTCAAGCTTTACATGGGAAGCAAAAACCCTTGTTTATAAGCTGGCCGACATTAGGCATCGCCAAGGGCGCTTGCTAGGTCGCATGGCTGGGCTTGGCTTCGAACTGAAACGTGAGGCCAGTCTAAGCACGCTGATCAATGATGTGGTGAAATCATCGGCAATTGAGGGAGAAAAGCTAAACCCGGAAGAAGTTCGTACATTTATCGCTCGCAGGCTAGGCATTGATATGGCCGGTCTTATTCCCGCAAGCCGTGATGTGGAAGGAATCGTTGAGATGATGCTAGATGCCACTCAGCAATTTGCTACCCCCTTGACCGATAACCGCTTGTTTGATTGGCACGCGGCATTGTTCCCGACCGGAAGTAGCGGTATGCGTCGGATTACAGTTGGCGGCTGGCGTACCCTAGATGCGGACCCGATGCGGGTTGTTTCAGGCTTCACCGGCAAAGAAAAAGTCCACTTTGAAGCGCCAAGCGCCGATCGCTTAGCGAAGGAGATGCGGACATTTCTTACGTGGTTTGGTAAAAAAGATGGCATTGACCCGGTTCTGAAAGCAGGGATGGCTCATTTGTGGTTTGTAACCATCCACCCTTTTGAAGATGGCAATGGCCGGATTGCGCGCGCGATCGGTGACATGGCGCTGGCTCGCGCTGATGGCACATCGGATCGTTATTACAGTCTGTCAACCCAGATTGAGGCGGAGCGTGATCAATATTACGATCAGCTTGAGCAACAGCAGCGCAGCGCACCCGATATCACAGGTTGGCTTTCATGGTTTCTAGATTGTCTTGGACGAGCGATTACCAATGCCGAAACGACCCTTGGCAATGTACTGTTCAAGGCTCAACTTTGGGATACTATTGGTCAAAAGCCCGTAAATGAGCGCCAGCGCAAGATCATCAACCGCATGCTTGAAGATGATTTTGAAGGGTTTATGAACACTTCCAAATACGCCAAGCTGACTAAATGCTCAAACGATACGGCGTTGCGAGATATACAAGAGCTCAAAAAAAACAATATCTTTATTCAGAATCCTGGCGGCGGGCGTAGTACCAGCTACCGACTGCCTAACAAAGATGAGTTAATTCGTTTCTAATATATCTCAAAAAAAGATCTACATACCGTCATCTAGATTAACCAGTTATCATTGAGCCAGCTCTTTATGACGAAAACAGCCGACAATGTGATCGTTTACCATTCCGATCCCTTGCATGTAAGCATATATGATGGTCGGGCCCACAAACGACATGCCGCGCTTTTTGAGATCTTGGGAAAGCTTTTCACTTACAGGAGACACAGTCGGCATATCTTTGATTTTGGTCCATGCATTGATGATGGGCTTACCGCCAACAAAATCCCAGAGATATTTATCAAACGAACCAAACTCTTTTTGAATAGCTAAAAAAACCAGAGCATTTTTACGCGCCGCGTAGATTTTCAGACGATTACGGACAATGCCTTTATTTTCAAGTAAAGCATCCAATTCTTGGTCGCTCATCTTGGCGACTTTGGCCGGATTGAAATTATGATACGCCTTGCGATATCCTTGCCGCTTTTTTAAAATCGTCTCCCAACTTAAACCGGCTTGAGCACCATCCAAGATAAGCATTTCAAACAGCAAACGATCATTGTGAACAGGCACACCCCATTCTTTATCGTGGTAGTTAGCATATAGCTTTTGTCCCGGCTTATCACCGAAGCATCGAAAAGGTGTATCACCCATATATCATTCCCAACTTTTCTTACCTATTTTTACGCTTATTAACTACCGGGTGAAACAAGATGCCTAAGTATTTTGTAATCCACCCCTGATTATCGGTATTGATCCGTTAGCAAAAATTACAAAATTAAGACCGCTGTCTGCGGATATGTATCCTGACCCCTATCAGTGCGCATTTGAAATGTGGTTTGATATTCGGATAAGGGTTGACAAATGAGGACTTGGGCAAGATTTTCTTTAAGGTGCGTGAACAAAGCTAGAAGCAATCTTTCGTGGCATGTTGCCGTTCCAACAAAGCGACGACATCGTCAATCGAAGTACATCCAGAGGTATTGGTCAACAACAAGCGAGAAACTTCAAGCGTCCGCGCCTCGCAATTGGCGCGTTGACGCTCATCGGCGATATTTTCAAGATCAATATTGTGCGCGATGCCCAGAATCCTCCTGGTTAATGATGCGCCGCAAAAACCCAGACTGTCCGTAAACAACGCATCCATGTACGCGATACGCTCCGCTTCCAGCGCAGCTTCGCCCGCGGGTCCTTCAAACAAGGCGTTGGGATAGGCGTTAACTGATTGGACGTTGCGCCACCGTTCTAAAAACTTCGTTCTAAAGCCGTTCCACACCTGAATGATAGTGTCGCAGATCCAGCGTCGATATTGATCTCGTTCGCCAGGCTGCTGTTCGTGGCCGGCTTGGGAAAAATAGCTGATGATTAAATTGGCGATGAGTTTGCCCACATCAAATCCGATCGGACCGTAAAACGCAAATTCAGGATCAATGACCCGGGTGTCGGTTTTGGTGATCATGATGGATCCGGTATGCAGATCAGCGTGCAAAAGCGCCTCGGTACAAGTCAAAAATTTCTGCTTGAGGCGTGAAATACCGACGGCCAGATCCTTGTCATCGCGCCAACGCTTGGCGTAGTCGTCAAGATATGGGGCGGTCCAACGGTTATTGGCATGCTCCATATACGGCTCGGTAAAGATCACGTCCTCGGTAATCTTGCATAATGTGTCGTTACCGCTAAACATTTTGACCCCGGCGCGCTTGGTATGGGTGTCTTGGGCTAAATCGGATGTTTCAAACAGCGTAGCCGCCATAAATTCGGTTATCGCTTCGGCAAATTGCGGGTATTCGATACCGTCAATCATGCCTTTGCGCATAATTATGTGCGGCTCAAGCAACTCCATGATGATGCAATACATCTTTGGGTAATATTTGAATACCTGCGGAACCAGGTTGGGGGCGTGTTTCCATTGCGCAGCTAATGCTTCAGCTTCAAAAAAAGCGCGATTGAGAGGCAGCGGCCAGGACTCGCCCACCAATCGCAGATAAGGCAACGATTGCTTGACGACCAGTCCACCAGATGGCCCGCGGACAATAAAAACCAGATTAAGGTTGCCGTCTCCGACTTCGTTTATCTTCCAGTCTGAAGGCTTACCGCCTAGAAGCTTAGCGTTGCTTTCGTCTTCGGCGAGAAAATCAGTTAGTGTTTGCTCAGTTAAGGTTTGGTATCCGGGTGGAGTATCTAGCATGCGAGTTGCAGAAGGTGGGTAGACGATTTGATTATAGTCTTAGGGTCGTTTGTAAAAAAGTAATGTTTATCAATAACGCTATAACCGCGTTTGATATGAGTTTGGTTTGACAATCGTTAAATAGTGTATAATGATTTTTTTCAAAAATGATTGGAGAGTATCATATGTATAAAAACAAACTCATTAACATAGGTATTGCAACCGCAATATCGTGTGCCGGTCTTGCTAGCGCAGGAGAGCTGACTATCGCGACCGTAAACAACGGTCACATGATTGAGATGCAGAAACTTACGAGTAATTTCGAAAGTAAAAATCCTGACATCACCGTCAATTGGGTGACCTTGGAAGAAGCTACGTTGCGCCAACGCGTAACCACTGACATTTCGACCAAAGGCGGTCAGTTCGATGTTATGACGATCGGTATGTATGAAGCGCCGATCTGGGGTGAACGCGGTTGGTTGGAAGAACTCAACTTTAGCAGCGCCTATGATGTCAACGACATTTTACCGGCGATGCGCGGCGGCTTGTCACATGGAGGCAAGTTGTATGCCGCTCCGTTTTACGGTGAAAGTTCAATGATCATGTATCGCAAGGATTTGGTTGACGCAGCGGGTCTGACCATGCCGGACAACCCGACCTGGGGACACGTGGCCGACGTTGCCGCGGCGATCCACGATGAAGGTGCCGGTGTATTTGGAATTTGCTTGCGCGGCAAGCCGGGATGGGGCGACAATATGGGTTTTATAACGACAATGGCCAATTCGTTCGGCGCCCGTTGGTTTGACGAGCAGTGGAAGCCTCAGTTAGACAGTCCCGCATGGCATCACGCCGTATCGTTTTATGTAGACTTGCTGACCGAATACGGCCCGCCGGGTTCAAGCGCGAACAGCTTTAACGAAATTTTGGCTTTGTTTAATGAAGGCAAGTGCGGTATGTGGATTGACGCTACGATCGCCGCTTCATTTATTACTGACCCTCGTCAATCCAAAGTTGCCGACAAGGTGGGATTCGCGCAAGCTCCGCTCGCGGTGACCAACCGTGGCGCCAACTGGTTATGGGCTTGGGCACTGGCGGTTCCGGTAAGCACCCAGCAACCTGAAGACGCTAAGAAATTTATCGAATGGGCGACTTCCAAGGAATACATCGAACTAGTGGCTCAAACCAATGGCTGGGGTTCGGTTCCGACTGGTACCCGCAGTAGCACTTATGCCAATCCGAACTTTACTTCCGCGGCGTTGTTCGCCAATGCTGAGCTCAAAGCGATCCTGTCTGCTGATCCGTCAAACAGCACTCAGGAACCGACTCCATACACCGGAATTCAGTTTGCCTCTATTCCCGAATATCAGGCGATAGGTATCGCGGTCGGGCAGCAGATGACTGCCGCGTTGGCCGGGCAGGTGACAGTTGCAGAAGCTTTGGAAGCTGCTCAGACGGCGGCTGATCGCGAAATGCGCAAAGCCGGCTACTACTAAGAAGTTACCACCTTTTGAAATACCTCTTGTGTAATGCAAGGGGTATTTTTTTTTGCATAAAGTAAAGCGCACCATCTTAGCTAGTGTAGCACTGACTTTACAATTGTACCGATATGAACGTTCGCCTGGCTAGATTGCTCCAAACCCCAAGCGTAGTTTTGCTGTTTATGTGGATGATCGTGCCGCTAAGCATGACCATTTATTTTTCCACGATCCGCTACAACCTTTTATATCCTGAGCGTAGCGGCTTTATCGGCTTCGAAAACTACGATTTCTTTTTGACCGATCCGGGAATCGGACCTGCGTTACTAAATACCTTGGTTTTGGTCGGATCGGTATTGTTGATCTCGGTTGTGGTTGGACTGGCTTTGGCAATGTTGGTAAATCAGCCTTTTTTTGGACGTGGCGTGGTGCGGGTAATGTTAATTTCACCGTTTTTTATCATGCCGACCGTAAATGCTTTGGTATGGAAAAACATGTTTATGAATCCGGTGTACGGAATCTTTGCGGTTGTCTCAACCGTATTCGGTTTCGAGCCGGTCGACTGGCTGGATTGCTCCAAACCCCAAGCGTAGTTTTGCTGTTTATGTGGATGATCGTGCCGCTAAGCATGACCATTTATTTTTCC
>JAZHEJ010000032.1:0-4925 GCA_036679665.1 Candidatus Tethybacter castellensis
TAGTAACAACATCCCGATCGCCGCGCTAATCGGCGGCACGCGATCGCGCAACCGCCGGTCCCAGATCGTCGCTTTGGTCTTACTCATGCGCTATTGGTGGCCAAAAGACTGCGCAGCTTGCCGGTAACCTTGACAAAATCCATCGTGTCGAGCAATTTAGGGGTACGCTCGTTCGGCAGATCAATATCGATATACTCCACCGCCTGAGATTGCGCTTTTGCGCTTTTGAACACCAACACTTTCTGACCCAGATAAGCGGCTTCGGCAATCGAATGGGTAACGAACAATATGGTCGTGCCGGTTTTGCGCCAGATACGCAACAGTTCATTGTTCAGACGATCGCGGGTAATTTCGTCCAAAGCTCCGAACGGTTCGTCCATCAACAAAACCCGCGGCTTACAGATCAAAGCTCTGGCAATCGCGACGCGCTGGCGCATACCGCCGGACAATTCATGCGGCAAAGCCCGGGCGCGATCGGCCAAGCCTACCAGTTCAAGCAATTCCAACGGATCGTAGTTGTCGGTGCCGATGTCCGCTTCACCCACTTCCAGCGGCATTTGGACATTTTCAAGCGCGGTCAGCCACGGCAGCAAGGTTGCCTCTTGAAAAACAAACGCGAAGTCCCGCGCTTGACGCGCCTTGCTCGGCAATTTGCCAAAAACCGAAATCGAGCCCGCTGAAATATCAAACAAATTGGCAATGGCGCGCAGCAACGTGGATTTGCCGCAACCCGACGGGCCGATGATCGAAACAAAACCGCCGGTTTGAACTTCAAACGAAATGTTTTCAAACACGGTGAAAGTTGAATTCGCACTGGCGAATTTAACCGTTACGTCATCTAAGACAACCGCTGTCAATTGGTCTGGGGGCAGTTTAATAACCCGCTATGTCCGCGATCCGCGGGCAAAATACATCTTGCGACACGATGCCATCTTCGCAACAAGCAGACCGGACTACGCGGTAGCTAGCCGCCAACTAGCCGATCTGTTTTCTTAACCTCTCCGTAGCTTTCAAAACACTCAAGCTCATGACATCATCCACCGCCGGCGTCGGGCCTTTGAATTGTTCAAGCCTAGCGTAAATATCAATTTGTTTTTGCCAGTTTCGCCGGTTCATGGCCGCCCAGCCGTCGCGCGCGGTGGTCGTATCAAAACCAAATCCCAACACACCGGTGACCGCTTCTAGTTCGCTGTCCCGGTCAAGGTTGGGATATTCGCTGACTAAGTGTTCGACCGCGCGATGCGGATTTTTGCGCGCCGCATCCCAACCGCGCGCCGCCCCGGTCATAAACGCCACTAACGTGTCGTGATGATTGGCCAACATTTCATCGGTGGTGTAGTAGACGTTCGCGTACAACTGCAAGCCGGCGTCCCACAACATCAGATCAACCCGATCGTCGCCGATAACCTTAAGCGCATTGACGTTGGTAAGCCAGCCGGTAACGGCGTGGGCTTGGCCTGACAACAACTGATTCATGTCGCTACCCATCTTGACGATCTCAACCTGGTTTTCGTCAATTTTGTTTTGGGCAAGTAACGCGCGCAACAAAATCACCGCGGTAGGTTGGGTTGCGATTGTCTTACCGATAAAATCTTGCGGGGAACGAATCGGAGCTTTTCCGAGCGAAAAGTAGGTAAACGGATGCTTCTGGAACCCGGCACCGATCGCCTTGATCGGAATGCCCGCCGATCGGGCCAACATCAGCGACGGGCTTGACGACAACTGGCCTAAAGATGCGCGATCGGATGCCACCGAAGCTACTCCGTCAACTCCGGGACCGCCCGGAACAACTTCCAGTTCGACGCCTTCGTCGTCAAAAAATCCCGCGCGCTTGGCGTAAACTTCGCCGATAATTCCGTTGCTGGCCAGCCAGCCCAACTGCATGCTGACTTTGGCTCCGGCCGCGCTTGAAGTGGCGGAAAGAAGTGAACCACCGGTTGCCAAAACCGATGCTCCCGCGGCGCTTTTTAGCAAGCCGCGTCGAGAAAATTTAGGAATGGCCATAATAAAAACCCCTCTTTTATTAGTGCTCACAGTGTATCATAAACAAGCATCGAGTTTTTTGTAATCCCATCGGCATTTGACCATCCCAAGCGAAAAATCGCAACCATATATAATTTTTTTATGGGCGATCAATTTCCCGCATTAAGTCCCAAGCACACAAGCTTCATCGAAGCCCAAAAAATGTTTTTCGTCGCCACCGCCGCTGCGACCGGGAGAATAAACGTATCGCCCAAAGGAATGGACTCGTTACGCGTGGTAAGCCCTGACAAAATCGCCTGGGTCAATCTTACCGGTTCTGGCAATGAAACCGCCGGCCATGTCCAAAGCGCGCCGCGTATGACCTTGATGTTCGTATCGTTCACCACGGTGCCGTTGATCTTGCGCGTCTACGGAACCGCCACCGCTTATCATCATCGCGACGCTCAATGGAGCGAACTTGCGTCGTTGTTACCCGACTATTCGAGTGCTCGGCAAATTTTCAGTGTTGCGGTTGAAATGGTGCAGGAGTCCTGTGGTTTTTCGGTCCCGTACTACGATTATGCCGGCGAGCGCAGCACCCTTGCCAAATGGGCCAAACGCCAAAGTAAAGCGGATATAGAAGAGTTCTGGGCAAAGCACAACACCGCCACCATTGACGGGATACCCACCCACATTGAACAAAAAAATCTGGACAAGGACGCAACCTAGCGCTCGGCAACGAAGCTTTGCCCCAGATTACGCGGCGCGGAGCTTGTGATCTTACCGCGATAAGCGGCAATCAGCGTCAAGACAACGATCGTAGCCAGATACGGCAGACTTGACAAAAACTGAGCGGGTATGGCCACGCCGGCAGCCTGGGCGTGAAACTGCAAAATCAGCACCGCGCCGAACAGCATCGCGCCTAGCACCACGCGCCATGGCATCCAACTGGCAAACACCACCAACGCCAACGCGATCCAACCGCGGCCGGCGGTCATGCCTTCAGTCCACTGCGGTATATAGACCAACGACAAATACGATCCGGCCAAACCGGCGCAGGCTCCGCCAAACAACACTGCCGCAAAACGCACTCTCAATACTTTGTAGCCCAAGCTGTGAGCTGATAAATGGCAATCGCCGACGGCGCGTAACACCAACCCGGCGCGGGTACGAAACATCACCCACCAAATACCGCCGGCCAACGCCAAGCTTAGATAAACCAATATATTGTGGCCAAACACCAAAGTGCCGATTATCGGCAAATCCGCAAGCGGCCCCAATTCCAAGGCGCGCAGGCGCACTCCCGGCTGTCCGACCAGCGCCTCGCCCAGCAACCCGGATAATCCCAGCCCGAACAAGGTAAGCGCAAGCCCGGTCGCAACCTGATTGGTCGCCAACACCAAAGTCAGCACGGCAAAAAGCGTCGCCATCGCCATGCCGGCGCCCAGCGCGGCAAGCATGCCCAACCATGGTGATCCGGTGGATAGCGCGACGCCGAAACTCGCCACCGCACCGATAATCATCATTCCTTCAACGCCGAGATTCAGTACTCCGGAGCGTTCAACCACCAACTCGCCCAAAGCCGCGATCAGAAGCGGCGTCGCGGCCCCGATAACCGCAAGGAGAAACGCTTCGACGATCACGGCGTAAGCAGCCTCGTTGCGCGCACCAACTTTAGGCGGTAATAAATCAACGTGTCGCACACCAACACGAAAAACAACAACATACCCTGCATAACGCGGGCGATTTTGTCGGTGACGCCCAATTCCGCCTGTACTCCTTCGCCGCCCAGATACGACACCGCCAATACCAGCGCCGCAAACAGCGCGCCGACCGGATTGAGACGGCCTAAAAATGCCACGATAATCGCCGCGAACCCATACCCCGGTGAAATCGTCGGCACAAGCTGCCCAATCGGGCCCGCCACTTCAATAATCCCGGCCAATCCGGCTAGCGCGCCTGAAACCAGCATCGTAACCCAAATCGTGCGTTGCGCGTTGAAACCCGCGAACCGCGCGGCGCGCGGCGCGGCGCCGACCACCTTGATTTGATAGCCGGTGAGCGTTTTAGCCATAACCAGCGCGGCGCCAATGACCACCAGTCCGACAATGATCACCCCGATATGCATACGGCCGTCAAACAGCGTCGGCAGCGTTGCGCTGTCATGAAACAGCCGCGATTGAGGAAAATTAAAGCCGTCCGGATCACGCAACGGGCCGCGCACCAGCCAGTCCAGGTACAGCTGAGCAACGTACACCAGCATCAAGCTCGAAAGTATCTCGCTTACCCCGAAACGGGTGCGCAATAATGCCGGGATAGCCGCATACAACGCGCCGCCCAACGCGCCTAAGACCAGCATCAACGGCAACACGATCGGAAGTTGCCAGTCCGGTAGCAGAATCGGCAACAACGCGCCGGTGATGGCACCGACGGTAAATTGTCCTTCCGCACCGATATTCCAAACATTGGCGACAAAACAAAAAATCAAACCGACCGCGATCAACGTCAGCGGTGTCGCCTTGACGGCAAGTTCTTGGAGCGACCAGCCTGAGAGCAACGGTTCGACGAAATATACAAAACAAGCCTGAAACGGATCGTGGCCGAACAGCGTGAACAACACGCCGCCGAAGACGACCGTCAACCCAACCGCATATACCGGCGACAACAATGCCGCGATGCGCAAACGCTCACTGCGGCGCTCTAATTCAATACGCACCGGTAAGCGATCTTTGCGCTACGCATTGGCACCCATCAATGTTCCAATCAATTCAGGTGTCGCTTGGTCGACAGCTATGGGTTTAGACAATCGGCCACGGGTGATTACCGAGATTTTGTCGGCTATTTGCAGCAACTCATCCAGATCTTGGCTAATTACCACTATCGCCGTACCGGCGACAACAATGCCGCGATGCGCAAACGCTCACTGCGGCGCTCTAATTCAATACGCACCGGTAAGCGATCTT
>JAZHEJ010000002.1:0-16114 GCA_036679665.1 Candidatus Tethybacter castellensis
GTGTATTCCGCAATGCCCCACATGGCAAGAACAGCGGAATGAAGCTCATTCGCCACGCGGGCGCATAATGCTGATTCAGCAACTCGCCGCCGCAACAATTGTTATGCGCGGGGAGTTCACTTTAGTAGTCGATGTGACCACCCGACAAATATCCGGTGACACCGCGCAAGCTTTGCGTACCGCAAAACTGTTAGCAACTGAACTGCCGCTACCCAAAGCATGCAAGCTGGCCGCAAAAATAAGCAACGGTAACGCCAAACAACTATACCAACACCTAAGTGCCGATCATGACCGCCAGCAAAGCTGACAACAACTGGCTGGCCGACGCCGCAGACAGATGCGTCGCCTGCGGTTTGTGTATTCCGCAATGCCCCACATGGCAAGAACAGCGGAATGAAGCTCATTCGCCACGCGGGCGCATAATGCTGATTCGGCAACTCGCCGCAGGCAATCCTGTTGCCGACTCCGAATATTATTTGGACGCGTGCTTGGGATGCGGCCGATGCGAACAGATATGTCCGGTCAAACTACCGTTTACCGCGATGCTAACCAAAGCCAAAGCCCGCCTTCCCGCGCGTCAACCCTGGTTGGCCAAACTGCTGATCGGTATTTCTTCTCGGCGTTGGCGCGAAGCTTTGCTTAATTCTGGATGTATCGCGGTTGCAATTTTGCGCAGGTTGGGTGTTGTCAACTTATTGCCTAGACGCGTACGCACACTGACGTCTTTGGTTCCGCGATCAGAATATGAAAGCATAGCCATAGCTAAACCAAAGGCGAATCTATCATCTGCGGCTACCGGCAAACGTATCGCCTTGCTGTCTGGATGCTTTAACCGTACCCTAGACGGTGAGGCCATGGCAGCGACAGTAGCGCTGTTGGCCAAATGCGGCTATCAAATCAGTATCCCGGTGCAACAGCAATGCTGCGGCGCGTTGCCCGCGCATGCTGGCAATGAGCATCTTACCCAACATTGCCAGCACATTAACGAATCGGTATTCACCGGCGTTGACAAAATCGTCACCACCGCGTCAGCCTGTGCGCATTTTTTGCGCAGTCAGGACAATACCCTAGCTAGCCGCAGTGGGGAAGCCGGCGAACTAATCGCGCAAACCAAAGCAAATTTCCAACCCAAAAATTCAGGCGAACTAAATATTTTGGTGCATCAACCGTGTTCGCAAAGCCTACTTCCCAACCAAGGACAATGGATTTACGATTTGCTAAGTGATATCCCCGACACAAACATCATCACCGCGCCCGGCAACGACACTTGTTGCGGAGCCGGCGGACTTAACTTTCTCATCCATGAGCAAACCGCAACTAAACTTGCCGACCGCAAAATAAGCCTATGGCAAAAACAATCTCAACCAAACACGGTTATCGTGTCAGCCAATCACGGTTGCCGCGCGCATCTGCGCAACGCGTTGCGCCGGGCTGCGATGAAGCACGAACTGATTCATCCGTTAACTTTGTTTGCGCGTAAGTTGCGCGACTGATCATATCGTTTACTAATAAACCGGTCAGAACTAAAACATACGCGTTTCACCGTGCTGCAACACCATGAAATCGTCATTGCTGCGGCCGGCTTTTTTCAATGCAACGCCTAGACGTTGCGGAGGCTCTTCCATCGGCTCAAAGGTAAGCTGAAAAGTACCCCAATGCGTTGCCACTGCGCGGCGGGTATTTAAATCCAGCATGGTTTGTACCGCTTCTTCCGGATTCTGGTGCGCCTGCTCCATAAACCACCTAGGGTTGTAGGCGCCGATCGGAATAGCCGCCAGATCAAAGCTGCCGTACCGTTTTGCAATATCCTTGCCATCCGGGCTGTAGCCGGTATCGCCGATAAAGATAAATGAAAATCCAGGAACCTTGATTACCCACGAACACCACAGCGATTCGTTGCGGTCAAAACCGCGGTTGCTCCAATGCTGGGCCGGCACCGCGTCGATCTGGGCACCACGATAATTTTCGCCTTCCCACCAATCATACTCAACATGATTGGTGATTCTTTCTCTGTTAAACCATTTGCCCAACCCCAACGGCACAAAATATTTTGCCTCCGGAGAATGGTATTTGAGTTGACGAATCGAACTGGAGTCCAGATGGTCATAGTGGTTATGAGAGATAAGCACTATATCTAGCGGCGGTAGCTTAGCTAGCTCTAATCCCGGAGCGGTGGTCCGTTTGGGTCCTGCGAAAAACACCGGCGAAGCCCGGTTTGTAAAGTGCGGATCGGTCAGGATATTCAGGCCGCCGACTTGGACCAGTAACGTGGCATGACCAATCCAAGTTACCGTGGTCTGGGTGCGGTTGGCATTTAACATCGCCGGGTCGTTTTGCGACAACGGAAATGAAATCCGCGGCGGACGTTCTGCCGAAAACGCGCGCCTCAACTCCACAAACGACTTTTCAATCGGCCCGATATAGTTGTTGGCAAACGTACCGTCAGCACGGTGCCACGGCTTGCCAAGATTAGCTTTGCTTTTCATGCCCGGAAATAAACTAAGCAACGGCCAAAGCAACATACTGCGTCTTAAACGATTTACCCCTTGTGGCTTTTTGTTGCCGTTTTTCATTTGCTAACTTGCTTCGATCATATGTTCAACTCAGGAATCGCCGCTAGCGCATCGGTAAACATTTTCACATCAGCCTCATTATCGGTCAGCTTGCCAAGGTTGTAGTCCATATACGCTTGCATGTCGAAGTTGCCATGGCCGCAAAGGTTAAACAGCAACACTTCAGAACTGCCTTCGACCTTGCAACGTTCGGCCTCTTCCAGTACGCACCGCACTGCGTGGTTAGCTTCCGGGGCGGGCAAAATTCCTTCGGCCCGAGCAAACTTAATGCCCGCGTCAAAACATTCGAGCTGACGATAAGCTCGTGGTTCCACATGCCCTTCGTGCACCACCTGGCTAAGCAACGGCGACATGCCGTGATAGCGCAGGCCGCCAGCGTGAAACCCCGGCGGTATGAATTGTGCGCCGAGGGTATACATCTTGACCAACGGTGTCATACCTGCCGTATCGCCAAAATCATAGGCGTACTTGCCGCGCGTAAAAGTCGGACAGCTGTGCGGTTCTGCGGCGATAAAGCGATAGTTGTGTTCGTTGCGCAACTTGTCGCCTAAAAACGGAAAAGCCATTCCGGCAAAATTACTGCCGCCCCCGGTACAACCGATGATCACATCAGGTTGGTCACCTGCCATTACCATTTGCGCTTTTGCTTCTTGACCGATAACAGTCTGATGTAAAAGCACGTGGTTGAGAACACTGCCCAACGCGTATTTGGTGTCATCGCGCATCACCGCTTTTTCCACCGCTTCCGAAATCGCGATTCCTAAGCTACCGGTACTATCCGGATCCGCCGCAAGAATTTTTTGCCCGGCTTTGGTTTCTGAAGACGGGCTCGCAATACAGCGCGCGCCCAGCGTTTCCATGAATGCGCGCCGATACGGCTTTTGGTCATAGCTGACTTTAACCATGAACACTTCAACCTCCAGGCCGAAAAAAGCGCCTGCCAACGCCAGCGACGAACCCCACTGGCCGGCGCCGGTTTCGGTGGTCAGACGCTTGACGCCTTCTTGCTTGGCATAATACGCTTGGGCGATCGCGGTATTGGGCTTGTGACTGCCCGCGGGACTGACCCCTTCGTATTTGTAATAAATACGGGCCGGGGTATCAAGCGCCTTTTCCAAGCGGCGTGCCCGATACAGCGGCGACGGTCGCCACTGGCGATAAATCTCACGCACTTCCTGCGGGATTTCAATGTCGCGCTCGGCACTTACTTCTTGGGCGATGACCGCCATTGGAAATAGTGGAGCAAGATCGTCCGGGCCCACCGGATCCATACGGCCTGGATGGATTACCGGCGGTGGCGGCTCCGGAAGATCCGCAACCAAGTTATACCAGTTTTGGGGCAACTCGCTTTCCGGCAATAGATATTTGATCGAATCAGTCATATTACATTTCTCTTTAGCAAAAGATACAATTTTATCTGTCTCTAACTAACGTGATCGTCGTACCGGCTTTAACTTGCGCTTAGCAGATTTTTGGGTACCGCAAAGTGCACGTTTTCAGATACGCCGGCCAATTCGGTAATCTTCGCTTCCGGCCAAATCTCGCGCAAACGCGTCACTACTTCTTGGACGATTTTTTCCGGTGCCGACGCCCCGGCGGTGACGCCGATGCGGCGATGCGCGAGGTTGCGATCAACACAAATATCCGCTGCGCCATCAATCAGCTTAGCAACAACGCCTAAACGTTCTACCACTTCGCAAAGACGGTTGGAGTTGGAACTGTTGGCTGAGCCCACCACAAACACCATATCGCATTTACGAGCAAGAACCTTAACCGCATCTTGACGATTTTGCGTCGCGTAACAGATATCTTCGCGGGCCGGAGCTTTGATCATTGGAAAACGCTTGATCAGAATATCAATGATCGCGCGGGTTTCATCAACCGACAATGTGGTCTGCGTAACGTACGCCAGCTTGGTTTTGTTGACAGGTTGTACTTGGCGCGCATGTTGTTCAGTCTCAATTAAATGAATGCCGGAGGCTATTTGTCCCATCGTACCTTCTACTTCAGGGTGCCCGGCATGACCGATCATGAATATTTCCTGACCGGCAGAATGCATGCGCACCACTTGGGCGTGCACTTTGGAAACCAGCGGGCAGGTCGCATCATGCACTCGCAGGCCTTGCTTGGCTGCGGCAATTCGCACTTTTTGCGATACTCCATGCGCGGAAAAAACCAGCACGCTGTTGTGTGGCACCAACGTGGGATCTTCAATAAAAATCGCACCTTTGGCGCTAAGTTCGCTTATCACCCGTTTATTGTGAACTATCTCGTGCTTAACGTAGATCGGCGGGCCATGCCTGGCGAGCAGCAGCTCGACTATTTCTATCGCGCGGTCCACACCGGCGCAAAAACCGCGCGGGTTGGCCAACCATATTGCCGATTGCATGTTAGCACCCATCACGTTATTTTTGCGGCCTGGTCGCAAAATTGCTTAAACAAACTTTGCTTGTAGTACTCCGAACTTGGCTTGACGTGCAAAATGTCATACCTCAATAGCTATTGTAATAACCGCAAATCAATGCTAGCGCCTACCGGTTTTACCCGAATGAAAACAACAATAATCGCAACTGCTAAACTTGCTAACTGAGGTGGGTCGTGCAGGACTCGAACCTGCGACCCACGGATTAAAAGTCCGGTGCTCTACCAGCTGAGCTAACGACCCCTGTACAACTTTTCGTTGCGAGAATTGCAAATGCTTTACGCGTCGCAAATTATAGGTTAAAAAAAGCTTGATTACGGCGTTATCGGCACGGTAATTGCGCTAACACAATATATATTATTCAATTTTATATTTATATTTGAAAGATAGCCGGACTGATGTGAGCGACAAAAATTGCCAAAAGATAGCATAAGGCGCGACTAAATATAAATCGCATAGGTAATAGACGTGAGAAAGTGACTACACAGAAAGTTTCGCCATAGCAACGACTTTACTAATAAAAGCAAGGATTTTTGCTTAGCGTCCTTGACACATTACCTGCTAAGAAACATTGCATCCATCTCAATGCGGTTCGTTTGCTAGGCATCTACCATGTGCTACTTATTTAGCATCAAGGCGTTGACATCGCGACAGACTGCAAACTCCCGGTTGATCTGTTCCTATCCTTACTCCTTGCCTCTTTTCTTCGCCGCGCCGCGGAATTTTCTACCTTGCGATGCTCCGCGCAGAAGTGGCCTTTTTGGGTACGCGGTGAATTGCAGGAGGCGTAGCGACACTGACCCGCATCGTATCGCTTCTTGCTATACGCACTGGCGTTGGCTCGATTCTTACGCATATGGGCCAAGCAGTGCACACGACCAAGAACCACCGGCTTTTTACAGCCTTGGTAGGCACAGTGGCCTTCCGTGCGCGTCTTTTGATATCTTGCCGCTACCGCCTGCCTGGCTTTTTTCAAATGGTACGTGCATTGAGCGCGTCCTTCAACCACCTGATTCTTGCAACCGTGGTAGACACAACGTCCCTCCGCCCGAGCCTGTTGATATCTTGTCGCAATCTTCATCCTGTTATTTTGTAATTATATTTATGCCACCAACTTAGAAAGTTCCAACGCAATCTCACGTTTAGAAACTGAGCGCACCCCGACCGTGGAATTTCGTATATCCGTCCAGTCGATGCTAGCTAGCAAGTCAGCGGCATTTTCCCAAAGCGCACGAATAAAGTAAGTGGATTGTGCCGAATAAGTTTGTCCATCGCACAACGGAAGAATCTCGCCGGCGCGCCCTCCCACCCGGCGAAATGCAAAATCAGCATTATGGATATTGGTATATTCGATTATGTGACTTACATCAGGCTTAGTTATGTACCGTCTTTGTTCTTTACGCCGTTTCCAAATCTGCCAAGCACACGGCACATCGTGCATCCGGTTATTGCGAATAAACGACTTGGACGGAACATTTTCATCATGAAAAAGCCAAAAATTTCGGTCCAATTTGTTTTGAACACTAACTTTACGGAAAGTGCGCGGCAGTATAAACGCAATCAATTTTGCATTTTTAGCAGCACGATTAAAAAATTTAATTGCCATCAATGATGAAAACCCGAACGGTGGATTGCCTATAACCGCAATATTATCGCTGTCGGGAAACACATCGTCGGTAAGAAAATTTGCTTTGCGTATATCTTGGCCTCGCGCCTCAAGATCGTACGCTAGAACTTCACCGAATTCCGACAAGGGCTGCACAAACGCTCCTTGTCCGGCAGATGGTTCCAATAAAGACATATTGGATAGATCAACTTTTTCTGACAGAAGCTTGACAAAGTTTTTGGCAACTGCCGGATCGGTGTAAAACTGATCTAGACCTTTCATTTTGCAATCAAAGATCCGTAAATAATAAAGCGCGTCGCATAACCAATACAGATGGTCATAATTGCTGACCCAAGTTCATTATACTTGAATCGGATCTGACTAAAAATTATATCTATCCCTTTGTTAATACATAAATTTAAATCACATTTATGCGTTTTACAGTGCGCCTATCAGTCAAATGTACGACCAATCAATCAATTTGATATATTAAAAATATAGCTGGAACAAACTGGCCTCATATAGTTATCATAGTTGCGCAACATCACCTTATTGACGATAAGCCAATGACACGCAAGCTTGTAAAAAATATGTGGTGATTTAACGCGGCAATAACGTAGATCCGGTGAGCGCCAGGTCAATCGCGCGCGCGCACTGACGGCCTTCGCGGATCGCCCACACCACCAACGACTGGCCGCGTCGCATATCCCCGGCCGCGAACACCTGCGGATGAGAGGTCTGAAAATCATCCAAACTGGCCTTGACGTTTCCGCGTTCGTCCACCGCCAGATTCAGTTCGCCAAGGGGTCCGTCATTACGTGGCCGCTCATAGCCCATCGCCAGCAACACCATATCGGCCGGAAACTTCAGTTCGTCACCTATCAGTGTCATTCGCATACGTCCGCTATCATCTTTTTCCCATTTTGCGCGTCGCGCGTATAACGCGTTCAGCTTGCCGTTTTCGTCTTTGCCAAGTCGGGTCGTGGCGATGCTCCAGTCGCGCGCGCAACCTTCCGCGTGTGAAGTTGATGAGCGTAGCTTCATCGGCCAATCAGGCCAGGTTAGCATCTTGTCTTCTTCTTCAGGAGGCTGAGGTAGAAGCTCGAACTGAGTGATCGATTTAGCTTGTTGCCGATTGGAAGTGCCGATACAATCCGAACCGGTATCGCCGCCGCCAATCACGATCACATGTTTGTCTTTGGCGGTAAGCCCCGGCACACCGGTATCGCCGGCGTTGCGACGATTTTGCAACGGTAAAAAATCCATCGCGTAATAAACACCGTCAACATCGCGGCCGTCAACGTTAAGGTCGCGCGGATGTTCGCAACCGCCACACAACGCGATCGCGTCATACTTTGCCAACAATTTAGCGGTCTTGAGGTTTTCACCCACGTGTGCGTCGGTTGTAAAAGTAATACCCTCGTCGCGCATCTGTTCCAAACGCCGATCAATCCATTTTTTCTCCATTTTGAAGTCAGGAATACCATATCTGAGCAGCCCGCCGATACGGTCATTTTTTTCAAATACGCAAACTTCATGCCCGGCGCGCGCTAGCTGCTGAGCGCAAGCCAAACCTGCCGGCCCGGAACCTACCACTGCCACGCTTTTGCCGGTTGCGATCGGCGCGGCAATCGGCCGCACCCAACCTTCAGCATAAGCGCGTTCAATTATCGCCAACTCAATCGACTTTATGGTAACCGGATCGTCGTTAAGATTTAATGTGCACGACGCTTCGCACGGCGCCGGACAAATACGCCCGGTAAATTCAGGAAAATTATTTGTCAACGACAAAACCCGATATGCTTCTTGCCAATCATCCAGATATACCAGATCGTTGAAATCCGGGATCACATTGCTTACCGGACAGCCTTGCAAACAGTACGGGATTCCGCAATCCATGCACCGCGCTCCCTGACGCGACAATTCGCTACTAGAGGGAGTAATCGTAAATTCTTGATAGTGTTCTTTGCGCTGTTCAATTGGAGCATACCGATCCGGCCTACGCTCAATTTCCAAAAAACCGGTTATCTTGCCCATCGTTATGCGGCTTTAGCGACTTGCTTGGTTTTGACAACTAGTTCAGTAAGGGCGCGGCGATATTCCAACGGCATTATCTTGACAAATTTAGCCAAACTAGTTTGCCAGTTATCAAGCAATTGTTTAGCTTTTGGACTGCCGGTTCGCTGCTGATGAGCGGTTATATAGGTATGGAGCAAATCGTAATCGGAACGACCCAAATGCGAAATATCCACGACCGTATCGGTCGGCTTTTCCAGTTCGACCATCGCCAGATTACACAAGTTGGCAAAAGTTCCATCTTCGTCAAGAACATAGGCTACTCCACCGGACATGCCGGCGGCAAAATTCCTCCCGACCGGACCCAGCACGATAACTGTACCACCGGTCATATACTCGCAACCATGGTCGCCTACTCTTTCGACCACCGCTGTCGCTCCTGAATTACGCACCGCGAACCGCTCTCCGACTCCGCCGCGAAAGTAAGCTTCGCCAGCGACGGCACCATATAAGTTGACGTTGCCGGAAATAATATTATCGCCGTCAACCCGACCCACATCCGCCGGGCGCATGGCGATAATACCTCCGGACATACCTTTGCCCGCATAGTCGTTGGCGTCTCCGATCAAGTTCAAGGTTATCCCTTTCGCCAAAAAGCACCCGAAACTTTGACCCACCGACCCGGTGGCATTGATCGTTAGCGTGTCGTCAGCAAGGCCGGCATTGCCATAAATTTTGGCGATTTCGCTCGACATAATAGTACCCAACGTCCGATTTGAATTGCGCACCTTGGTCTCAATCACCGTTTTGGCACCGGTTTCAATTGCCGGTAGAGCTTGCTTGATCAGCTGATTATCCAACGCCTTTTCCAGGCCGTGTTCTTGGGCTTGACAGTGATGACGCGCAAACGTTTTCGGAACATTTAGCTTAGTCAACAACGGGCCAAGATCCAACTTTGCGGCATAACCTTGCGGAGGATCGGCGCTTAGCAGATCGCTGCGTCCGATCATTTCATCAAAAGTACGCAACCCGAATTTTGCCATCAAAACCCGCACCTCTTCGGCGACAAAGAAAAAATAATTCACCACGTGTTCAGGCTTGCCGGCAAATTTTTTGCGCAATCGCGGGTCTTGGGTGGCGATGCCGACCGGACAAGTGTTCAGATGACATTTGCGCATCATAATGCACCCTTCAGCGACCAGTGGCGCGGTCGCGAAACCAAACTCGTCAGCTCCTAAAAGCGCGCCGATCACCACATCGCGGCCGGTTTTGATCTGGCCGTCAACCTGTAACACAACCCGGCCACGCAAGTCATTGAGCACCAAGGTTTGGTGGGTTTCAGACAGGCCTAGTTCCCAAGGCGTGCCCGCATGCTTGATCGACGACAAAGGACTAGCCCCGGTACCACCATCATGTCCGGCAATGGTAATGTGGTCGGACTTGGCTTTGGCCACGCCGGCGGCAACCGTACCTACTCCGTAGCGAGATACCAGCTTGACACTGACCGCACCGTCAGGATTGGCATTTTTCAGATCATGGATCAGTTGAGCGATATCTTCAATCGAATATATGTCGTGGTGAGGTGGCGGCGAGATCAACCCGACCCCGGGTACCGAATGACGCGTTTTGGCGATAAAACTGTCTACCTTGTGGCCGGGAAGCTGGCCGCCTTCGCCCGGCTTGGCGCCTTGGGCGATCTTGATCTGCATCATGTCCGAATTAACAAGGTATTCAATGGTCACCCCGAACCGGCCGGACGCAACTTGCTTGATCGCTGAACGTTTCGAATCGCCGTTGGCAAGCGGAATAAACCGCTTGGGATCCTCGCCTCCCTCACCGGTGTTGGATTTGCCGCCGATTCGATTCATGGCAATCGCCAGCGTGGTATGCGCTTCAGTTGAAATCGATCCTAGCGACATCGCTCCAGTCGAAAAACGTCGGACGATCTCGCTAGCCGGTTCAACTTCGTCAAGTGGGATCGGATGCTTGGCAAATCCAAAACGCAACATTCCCCGCAACGTCATCAGTCGCTTATCCTGACGATTGATCAGTCGCGCGTACTTTTCGTACGTGTCGACGCTGTTGGTGCGTACCGCATGTTGTAAGTTGGCAACTGTACCCGGCGTCCACATATGTCTTTCACCAGATTCCCGGTACGCGTAGTCACCTCCTTGATCTAACCGCTGTAGCTGGCCTAATCCAAACGCGCGCGCGTGCATGGTGTGGGCATTTCGGGAAACCTCGTCAATGCCAATTCCCTCAATCTGCGTTATGGCGCGACAAAAATACTTGTCAATGAAATCCGATCCTAGTCCGACCGCCTCAAACAGCTGGGCTCCGCAAAAAGACTGGATGGTCGAAACTCCCATCTTGGACATTACTTTGAGCAGCCCCTTACGTACCGCGGCCCGATAATTTGTGACGCGATCCGCGCGCGACTTGTCGCCATTACGTAAGTGAAGCTTTTCCAGCGTCCAGTACGCCAGATACGGACATATCGCTTCAGCGCCAAAACCGATCAGCACCGCAAAATCGTGTACCTCACGCGCGCTGGCGGTGTCTGCGACTAAGCCGGTTTGAGTACGCAATCCCGCGTCAATCAAGTGATGATGCACCGCCGAAATTGCCAGCAACGCCGGAATCGCCACTCGATCCGGCCCTGTGTTCCGATCCGACAGAACCAAAATCGTCACACCGTTCTCAACCAACTGCTGAGCTTTTTTGCACAACCGTTCAAGCTTCACAGTCATCTCCTGCCATCCTGAGGTAGCCGTATAAGTAATATCAAGCACTTCGCTACCTAAACGATCCGGCACATCGTTGGCGTTGAGTCCCAATATTTGCTGTAATTGCGTAACGGTCAGTACCGGTGATTCAAGCCGTAACACCTTGTGGGACGGCTCACCGTTAACCAACAACAAGTTGGGACGGCGTCCTAAATAACTGTGAGTGCTCATTACCAGCTCTTCACGGATTGGATCAATCGCAGGGTTGGTTACTTGCGCGAATTCCTGGCGAAAATAGCGACTTAACACGCACGGCTGATCCGACAACACTGAAACCGGCGTGTCATCGCCCATTGAGCCAACCGGCTCCTGACCAGCGGTTACCATCGGTTCAAGAATGAACTTTAGGTCCTCTAGGGTATAGCCGAATGCCAGTTGCAACTTGAGCTGCTCTTCAGGAGATGGACGCTGGGGAAACTTGTCAGCCGCTTCAGGCAGATCATTAAAGCCAATTTGATAGTCGCCCACCCATTTGGCAAACGGCTGGATCGTACTTAATTCTTGCTTGATTTGCGTGTCGCTGATCAATCGGCCGCGCACTAAGTCGACCAGCAACATACGGCCTGGTTCCAAGCGCCATTTGTGCGCGATTTCATTTTCCGGGATCTCAAGCACGCCGACTTCCGAAGCCATCACCACCCGGCCGTCTTTGGTTTCAATGTACCGCGCCGGGCGCAGGCCGTTGCGATCGAGCAACGCTCCGATCTGGCGTCCGTCGGTAAACGCCACCAATGCTGGGCCGTCCCATGGCTCCATCATGATCGCGTGATGCTCGTAAAAAGCCTTGCGCTCGAGATCCATGTCGGGATTTCCTTGCCAGGCTTCGGGAATCAACATCGCGGCTGCCTGAGCCGGTGAATAGCCGCTGACCATCAGCAACTCCATGCAATTATCTAGTGAGCCGGTATCGGACAGCCCTTCCGCGATTAGCGGATAAATCGACTTGAGATCATCTCCCCATCTTTCGTTAACCAAACTTTGTTGCCGGGATATCATGTTGTTGACGTTACCGCGAGCGGTATTGATCTCACCGTTGTGCGCCAACACGCGATACGGATGAGCCAGTTTCCAAGACGGAAAAGTGTTGGTGGAAAAACGTTGATGCGCCAATGCCAACGCGCTAGTGGTACGTTTATCGGACAAGTCCGCGTAATAAGGTTCTAGTTGATGCGCCAAAAACATTCCCTTATAAACCAAAGTGCGGCACGACATCGACGGAATATAGTAGCCGGCTGGATCGCTATCTATTTCGCCCATACGCTTAAGTGCCTGGCTTACCAATCGCCGAACGAGATAGAACTTCAACTCAAGCAAATCAACATCCATTTCGGTGCTAGGTACGATAAACACTTGCTCTATAACCGGCTCGAACGAGCGCACATAATCATTGAGAATCGAGCTGTTTGTTGGTACATCACGCCAACCCAATACGCTCAAATTAGCTTCGGCAAGCTTATCCGTGAGCAACCGCTTCACACGGACACGCCGCTCATCCTCTTGCGGTAAAAAGCACATCCCGACTCCGTAGTTGCCAAGAGCCGGCAAATCAAAATCAACTTCAGAGCGCAACAACGCGTCAGGTATCTGAATCAATATTCCCGCCCCGTCGCCGGTGGTCGGATTTGCGCCTGATGCACCTCGATGAACCAGATTATTGAGAATTTCGATGCCGTCGGTGACAATCGAATGACTCGGGCGATTACTTACGTCACAAACAAAACCGATACCGCACGCGTCGTGTTCAAACTCCGGTCGATAAAGTCCAGTTTTTTGTTGCGGTGTCATGAGTCTATTAATTTTACTTCTTGAATAAAAAAAATTGCCGCGTCGATTGTGATTCCAACCACACAAAATTGGCTCGGTATAAATAATTTAATTTAAATTTTAAACATGTATGTGGTCGTATGCATAATGATAACGATTAACGACTGAATTGATCAAAATATACTATTAAATATATACTATAGTAATGGATATATAATGGTTTGTTGGATTAATCATAAAAAATATTTAGTATTTACAAGCTTTTATATGAAATAATATAAATAATATTTTCTATTGGGCATAAATATTATTTATATTAGGTGTAAATATTATTTCTATCGGATATAATGATTACGTGCAAACTGATTTTGAATTCACCAAACTAATTCCTCGCTTTTCTAAGCGATTGATCAGTCAATACCTAAAAGAATATCCAGTGGTAATGCTGGAAGGGCCTCGTCAATCAGGCAAAACAACGTTGGTAAAGCAATTTGTCGATTTAGTCGGCAACTATTATTCATTTGATCAAAAAACAGTGTTTGATGCATTTAACCAAGACCCGAACGATTTTGTTAGTAAATTAGGTCCTCATGCTATTTTGGACGAAGTACAAGAATGTCCGCGAATTATGAATTCCGTGAAATTTGAAGTTGATCAAAACCAAGGAATGGGACGCTTTATATTAACCGGTTCTTCTTCGATCCGAGCTATAAAAAAAGTTACAGATACGCTTGCAGGTAGAGTATGCCTGCTTACTTTGCTTCCATTATCTCAAGCAGAAATCAATTATTCTGATCCTGATTTTTTTGTCGATTTTTTGTTCGGTGACCAATCAGTAGGCCCTATTGTTGATCGTACCCATACAGATTTGATTCCAGCAATCGTTAGAGGTGGATTTCCAAATTTGCTGGCAAGAAAAACTTCGAAACAACGTTCCGGCTGGTTAAGCAACTATAGCAACACGGTCGAGTTGCGCGACATCCCGGTTATTCGCGACATTAGGGTAAATGTCAGATTACGAGACGTTCTCAGCACTTTGGCTGGGGGCGCGACATCCCGGCTCAATATTGAAATCATTCGTAAGGAATTGGGTATCAATCATGCTACGGCAGACAAGTTGATCGGTGTATTGGCCGACTTGAACTTGATTGAGCTACTAGGGAACTATCAGACTGCCATTGGTCAATATTCAGTAAGAAAACAACGAAAACTCATGTTTAAGGATTCAGGCCTGCTTGCCACGCTTCTGAAAATTTCCGAACAGTCAATTGCCAAGCAACCTTTACGATCAAAATATTATGGCGTGTTGATGGAAACTTTTGTGTATAGTGAAATCGCTAAACTATGCCATGCCCGCGACAATCATTATGAATTCGGCTATTGGTCAACGACTAAAAATGAGGTGGATTTGGTGATTGAATATGACGGTCAAATCGTCGGCATTGAAGTCGAAAGTGCTGAGGCAAATGACTGGAACTCTTTTATGAAACTTGACTTCAGCAGTCTCAGAGAACTGGCTGATCAAGCAAACACCATGCATCGAGGCATAATTATCCACCCCGGACAACATCACCGCCGTTTCAATTACAAGAGCCCGCATGGTGTGGTACCGATGCACGCGATCCCGATATCTTGGTTGTGGGCGCAGCCCGCACCGTAAACCAGCTTTGCTTTAGCTGGTGTACAAAATAATCAGGCAGATGAATACCTAAAAATTTCACGCTCGCATAGCGCTTGATCAAGCGAAACGCTATAAGGTTCGCAACATTAAGCTAAATGGTATGCGGTTGCTTTGTTGAAAATATACATCAAGCCTGCAACGGTTGATGTGCTAGTGACAGTTACTCAAACGATAAGGTAATGATGCCCGTAGCGATACACCTATCTATAAAGTCGGTTCGATCCCGATATTTGAATAAATAAATTTACTAAGTCTCGATTGATGTAGTAATTATTGCGTCCTTTTTTGACTTCTTCAACAAAACCATGGGTCGCCAATTTCTTAAGGTATTTAGTTGCGGTAAGACGAGTGATATTAAGATCAGCCTCAACATAATCAATGCGCGTATACGGATGGCGAAACAGGTTGTTTAGTAACTCATGAGAATAAATTTTGGGCAATTCTGATTTCATCCGCTTTTTGTACCTAGCCATTAATTGATCGATATTGTTTACTATATCCAAGGTCACGTTCGATGTTTGCGTGATCGCATCCAACCAATAGAACACCCATTTTTCCCATTCGTATTGCTTGCGAACACTTTGCAGCAACTCATAGTACCTGGGTTTTGTCTTAGTAACCGCCCTGCTAAGATACAAGATCGGGTTGTCTCATTACGCAGCACAGTACCCGGTGTGGTTCGAAAACCACCGGTATGCTGTTTTAATTTCCTAAACATCCCGATCAACACATTGTTTGAAATGATTCCGTCATTTTTTCAATTCTTCAAACCCGTGCAACAAGGCTTCGCGGTATCTGCTTACTTCCTTTGCCTCAGGTGATCCATCTTAGTCTGTTGATAGCATCGCCTGATATAACTCATCGTGTGTTGTGACAATGTTTTCGATTTCCGAACTAGCTTTCGCCTCTTGTAGCACAAGCGTATCTATTAAAATTTTTTGGTTAGGGATTACACTAGCTCTACCATTTAGATTTACCAGTGCTCTAGTGGCTTTATTTACTGCCAGCAAAATGCTTGGCGTATGCAGATCAATTACGGGAGGAAAAATTGATAAATCGTTGTATTGTGTGTTAATAAGTCTCTTCTCTCCGATTGCTCATTATAATTTATTTTAACGAAATCTGTGTATATTTATCGAATAATCTGTGCATATGACCTTCGACATGTATTAACCGTTTACATATAATCGCGCTCATGTATAAAAAATCGAATAATCTGTGCATATGACCTTCGACATGTATTAACCGTTTACATATAATCGCGCT
>JAZHEJ010000002.1:16124-18843 GCA_036679665.1 Candidatus Tethybacter castellensis
ATATATAAATAATCGAATTATGTGTATATCTAATCAGCTATGAACTTGGGCAAGCTCACCACTTGGCTGTCAGGTATGTGATTAACTTAGAGAGTTTGATATGCTAATTGATATCAGCGGCCTCAAGAAGTTCCCAGCTGGTGTCGCGTTTTGCCGAGCGTAATGCGGCGTCAATAAATTTTGCTACCGCAAGTCCCGCGTCCAAGTCAGGGACAAGTGAACGAACTTGCTCTAAGTTGTGGTTACCAGGCAACTTGCGGCGCGCCGTTATCAACGTGTGCGCGTCGCGATAGATCTGTGCGAACGCCTCATAATAACCTTCGGTATGACCGCTAGAGATATTTGAAGCGGGCGTCGCGGCGGGACTCAGATAAGCCATGCCGCGCTGATAAACCTGTTTGGGTTCGCCAAATGGGCAAAACAACATCTCGTTCGGTTCTTCTTGTCCCCAGTGCAAACTTGCCTTGTCACCATATACGTGGATCTGCAAATCACATTTTTTGCCGATCGCTGCTTGTGAACAGGTCATACTGCCGCGAGCTCCGTTATTGAAACGTAACAATACTTCAACATGGTCGTCGGTGCCTCGGTTTGGTGAAAATATCGCGGTGTCAGCAGCGATGCTATGCGCGTCCTGGCCTGTTACGAAACTCAACAAATGATAGGCATGACTGCCGATATCGGCCAGACTGCCGGCATTGCCGCATCGCTTAGGATCAGAACGCCAAGTTCGCGGTCCTGTAGCGCGCCTGAACGCGCCGTCTTGCAGGTATTCGACCCGCACCTGACATAATTTGCCCAGTTTGCCGGAGCTTATCAGCTGTCGCGCCTCGCGCACCAGCGGATAACCTGAATAATTGTGCGTGAGGATAAATTCAACCCCGGCGTCTTTTATTTGCTTTACCATTTGCTTGGTTTTTTCCAGCGTCTCAGCCATCGGCTTATCGCAAATGACATCAATACCGGCTTGAGCAAATGCGATTGCCGGCGCGGCATGCAAATCGGTGGGAGTGACGATTACCACCGCTTCGATACCGTCCTCACGTTCAGCCTCGCGTGTTGCCATTTTTTCGAAGTCATCGTAAGAGCGCTCTGGATCCACGCGCATAGCGGCCGCTGAAGCATGAGCGGTTGCAGGATCAGAGCTAAACGCTCCAGCAACCAATTCGAAAAGTCCGTGTTGGGCGGCGCTGATACGATGAGCCGCGCCGATCAAACCGGTCAGCCCACCACCTACCATGCCGTAGCGTAGCTTGTGCGCAACGTTACTCATCCGTCACTGGGGATTATCAAGACCGCTACCATATGCAGCACCTTCGCATCAGCTGTTACGTGAATTTTTTACATCCTCCCATTTTCCACTTTGGGCCGAACGCAACACCGCATCACCAACGTCAGCCACTTCGCTTGCTCTGCGCATACCGGAAGGTTCAGTCGCGCGTTGTTGGATGTGCTCTAGCAGTTTTGCCGCCTCAATGGCTTTGGTATCCTCGTAGCCGACCGGCACTCCGTCGCCCGGATTAAAGCGGCTGTGATCAGGATGCGCCTCGCCGGCTAACACACTGGTATAGCCGTCAAGATATTTTTGTCCGCGCAAAAAAATCTCCAGCCGGTTCATATCCTCAAACGTCCACTTGACTGAGCCGTTTTCACAATATAGTTCAAAGCCCATATCCGCCTTCGGGCCGCATGCGGTGCGCCAGCCCTCGATAACGCCGAGCGCGCCGCCGGTGAACTTTGCAAGCGCGCCGGCAAAGTCCTCGTTTTCAACTTTGGCGGTCGGATCGCCCGGCTTGCCGCGCGCGTAATGCGAAGCGCCGTCACCCTGTGGCACGGGGCGTTCGGTAATGAAAGTATGGGTGTGGCCGCAAACTGAACTAATCGGGCCGACCAGATGCAATGCCATGTCGGTCACATGGGACAACAGATCGCCGACCGCACCGGCACCGGCCTTTTCCTTTTCAAATCGCCAAGTGTGCAAACCCATCCGGTCAAACGCGTACATCGAATAAAAGCGGCCGCGGAACATCTCGATACGTCCCAAGCTACCGTCAGACAGCATCTTTCTCACATGCTGAACCACCGGCGCCCAATGGTAATTAAATCCAGCCATTGTCGCGACCTTGGCGTTGGCTGCCGCGTCGGAGATGCGCGCGCTTTCCGCACTATTGCGTCCTACCGGTTTTTCACACCAGATGTGTTTGCCGGCCGCGGCTGCGGCCTCGCAGACCTCGGCATGAAGGAAATTTGGCGTGGTTACCGAAACTACGTCAATAGTCTTGTCGTCAACAACTTTTCTCCAGTCACTTTCGACACGGGCAAAGCCGAACATGGCACGGCTTTTTTCCCCGAGTGCGAAAACCGAATCCGAACACGCCACCAAGTCAATTGTCAGATTTAGTTCCGGGTAACGGTGCGCAGCGGCGATATATGACCGAGTATGGACGTGCCCCATCCAACCCATGCCGATTACGCCTACACCCAGGCGTTGTTTTGCCATCGCGGTCAGGCCCGATATGGGTCTATGCCATGTAGGGCTATAACCTTTTCCTCGGTCATTTCCAAGCAGGCGGCTCGTATGCCTTCCTTGCCGATGCCGCTGCCTTTGAAACCACCGTACGGCATCAAGTCCGCGCGCCACTGCGGCGATCGAAGCCATGGTGCGCGAGGCCGGAGGAAGGGGGGTGACGGTCATTCTCGTAACCCATGATCTGGCACA
>JAZHEJ010000002.1:18853-24495 GCA_036679665.1 Candidatus Tethybacter castellensis
GGCGACCAGTTGATCTGGACGGTACCCGCCTCGGCATCGCGGGCAAAACGCATCGCGTGCTTAATATTGGTAGTGAAAATCGACGCTGCTAGTCCGTAGCGGGAGTTATTGGCAACGGCAACGGCTTCGTCGATACCGGATACCGGCATCGCCGCGACCACCGGCCCAAACACTTCATCACTCACAATCTGCATATCTTGTTTGGCGTCGGCCACCAGCGTCGGTTGCATGATCGCCCGCTCGCAATCGCCGCCGGTCAGCACTCGCGCACCGTCTTTTTGGGCGTTGTCCACCCAGTTTTTGACGCGCGCCGCCTCCTTGGCGTCAATCATCGAAGCAAGTTTAGTGGTGTCATCTAACGGCGAGCCGACCTTAATCAACTCGACCTGCTCTTTGGCAGCATCAAGAAAATCAGCGTAGATCGACTTGTCAATCACCGCGCGCTGCAATGAAATACAGACCTGACCCGCGTTGGAATAACCGCCGATCACCACATGCTTGGCGACTTCGGACAAATCCGCATCCGGCATTACCACCATCGCACAGTTAGAACCCAGTTCCAACGATAATTTCTTAATCCCGGCCTTGGTGGCCAACTGAAGTCCCACCGCGGAACTGCCGGTGAAACTTACCTTGCGCGGACGTGGATCAGCGACCAAAGCCGCACCCACCGTCGTTCCGGAACCGGTAATCAGCTGGAGAATATCACCATCAAAACCGGCTTCATGAAATAGTTCAGTAAGCATTACCGACGACACCGGAGTAACTGACGCGGGTTTTAATATCACCGCTGAACCGGTCGCGATCGCCGGCGCAACTTTGTGTAAAGCTAGCATTAGCGGAAAATTAAATGGCGTGATCGCGACGACGATCCCGACCGGAAATCGCATCGTCAAGCCCATCGAACTTGCACCGTTGACCGCCGCATCCATCGGTAATTGATCGCCGCGCTGCTGAGTTCCTTCAAAAGCGCTTAGCCGAATGATATCGATGCTGCGCATTACTTCAACTTTTGCCTCCGCAAGCGGCTTGCCGGTTTCCATCGTGATCACCCTGGCAAAATCATCTTGTTTTTTGCTAAGCAACTCCGCGGCGTTGAGCATCCGCAGGTAACGCTGGTACGGGCCCAACTGCCGACAATACCGGGCCGCTTTTTCAGCGGCATCAAGCGCGGTCAAAGCGTCATCCGGAGTCGCCGCCGGCACCTCGGCGTACAATTCGTCGTCGTAGGGATGGCGAACCTCGATCACACTATCGGATTTGCGCCATTTACCTGCAATATAGTTCTCTTTCATATTTACTCCGGGAAAATATAATTATATTCTTTCTATCGGCTTGCGGCGACGGCGATACGTAAAGATATCCGCGTAATTGTCCGGCTTGCATTGTTAGCAGGGCACCTCACAAAGCCCGGGTACACAACTATAATCAGCAAATCGTATATGATGCGGACAACTATTTGACGGTCGTTATTATTTACCTGCAATAACGCCGCAAATAAACAGCTCGTTTTGCTTGTCCGATACCTTGTACCCAAATTGTTTGTTCACTATAAAAATTGACACAATTAAAAATTAGTGCACAATCAGGTCGGCTTGTTGTCTGTGCAAATCATCACCATTTGATGCGCGAATAATTTCACATGATAGGTTCGCTTACGTTAATCATTTTGGCAGGACTGATCATTGGGCTGGGCATAGTCGCGATTTTCTGGAAGCTAAAGCCAAGCATCAGTCACGGCAGCGCCGGCTTTGGCAGCTGGCCCGGGCCTAGCGTTGCAAACAAACGCGATCTGCCCGCCGGGTTAGTCTGCGGGCGTACCGAAAACGGGCAACTGGCCGGCTGGGACCAAGAAGGCCATTGGCTGTTGGTCGCACCGACCGGCGCCGGCAAATCCACCGGTGTTCTCGCGCCGTCTATCTGTCATTGGGACGCTTCGCTGATGGCGATTGACGTCAAAGGCGAGTTGGCCACGCTTTGCGCCCCGATATTGCAGGCCAAAGGTATCCGTTGCCTGCGCATCGACCCGTTCGATATGTTGGGCGACCGCGCCGACGTGCAAAAAGTGTCGCTTGATCCGGTCGAACTGGCGGCTGCTACAGCCGAACCTACCGAAGCGATTCGGGCTCTGGCGGACATTTTGATCGCGGCGGCGAGTTGCGCTTCAACCGTCAAGCATCGCGGCTTGCGCGGTGTCGCTCATCTGACCGAGGAAGGTTTTGCCGCAATCAAGATGCTCGAACGCTTGCGCTGGCCCGAACACATTGAACCCCTTGTTCTGCGCACTGTCAAAATGCTTAGCGACGCGGGTGGCAACGAACGCGGCGCGATGATGTCTACCATTCGCCGCCAGCTTGACTTTCTCACTAGCAAGCCGGTTGTGGCAACTTTGTCCGGACAATGGCAAGTTGCCGAACTTGTTGAGCATGAAAACCCGATCGCGCTGTTTGTGATCTTGCCCGCCGACCGCCTAGCAACTCAAGCGCGGTTACTGAGAATAGTGGTTGGTACCGTAGCTTCCGCGTTGCTCGCGGCAGGAACAAATCGCGAGCGCCGAATTTTGTTCGCGCTTGACGAAGCGGCGGCGCTAGGCAAGCTTGCCGCCGTCGAACAAGGTATCGGTCTTTTCCGCGGATACGGAGCGCATTTTTTGTTGGCTTTCCAAGACCGCGCCCAAATCATCCACACCTACGGCGAAGCTTCCTCCCAATCAATTATGGCCAATTGTCACGCATTGTATTGGTCATGCCGAGACCTTGCCACCGCCAAATATGTTAGTGAGCTACTTGGCGAGCATACTGTACTAAGTAAAAGCCGCGATTTGGCGCGAATGCCGCTAGCCACCACAGGTCAGACCGCAGAAAATGAAACTAAACGAAGGTTGCTAACCACCGACGAAGTTCGAAGACTATCCGATAAAACCTTACTGGCTTTCGTCGCCGGACATCGGCCGATAAAGCTTGGACTGCTCAGCCCTGAAGAAACCATGCTTGCCACAATGACAGGTTAAATCAGCCTTTGCCAAGAGGAACTTGGCTTTAACGGCAAAGCTTCTTAAGCTGTCTTTTTTGGCTAGGAGCAATAAATAACTTTGTGATTTGCGCTTCGGTTTATTGACCGATACTTATCTTTTCCAGACAACCTTCAATCAAAAGTCGAGCGCAAATTTGATATTCACCGAGTGCTCGCCGCGCTCTTCGTCGCGCAAGCTTTGCTCCAAATATAAATCCAAGCTCGTCTTGTGCGCCGGCCACGCGAACAATAAGCCTTCACGCAGTTTCTTCGTATCGCCACTTAGTTCGTAGCTGCCGTACGGGGTCATCACCGCGGCGCCTCCCAGCACGCCCATGCCGTAGCCCAACGTCGCTCGCAGACGCATCCGACGCTCTTGATCGCTAACCGTGAAGTTGTCCAACCAGATGCTGCGGCTTTGCGACTCCCCGCCGCCGTAGGACGGTTCCAAGCTAAAGGCCAAACCGCGCTCTTTGGTACCGATGTCGTAGCTTAGCACCATGCCCACGCTCCACTCGCGCTTCGACGACTCCCGATGCGCGAGCAGATAACGGGCTTTGCCTTCCAACGACATTCCGCTTGCCGGGTTGTCCATCCGCAATCCCAAGACGGTGTCCAAGCCCAGTCCGGTTTGAGTGTCCCCGCCGTCGTAGCGCACCCCGAATTCCAACGAAGGTCGGGCCGTGCCGCCATCGGTCAAATCAAACACGCTGTGAGCTTCGATCGCCGCGCGCAGGCGCCAAACATCCGAATCAAGCTCCCGATTGTCCGCGTCGATCTGCACCACCTGCGCGTCGGTGCGCAAGCCCAGTTCGATATCCTCGAACCAACCGGTGTTCAGATCGTTGTCAAGTCCCAACGACACGAATTGCAGCTGGAAATCTTCGTCTTGGTCAACGTTGCCGTCCGCGTCGATAACCTTCAAATTGCCTTCGCCCAAGCCAAATTGACCCACAAAACTTGTGCTCTCGCTCAACTCCCAACTTATATACGGATGCACGCTAAGCAACTCCACATCGGTCTTGTCCGCGCCCAGCTTGCCTTCGTCGTCGCTGTAGGACACTCCGACGCCGATGGTGCCTTCATCCAAATGGTAATCGATACCCAACGTGCGCGTCAGCAAATCGCCGCTGAAATCGGTTTGTCCGTCGCCGGTCTTGCCTTCAAAACCTTGAATGCCCACATAACCCCACAACGTGTAGGATCCCGACTTGGAACCGCCGCCGCCACCGTGAAAACCGAACGATATCGGGTTGCCCTTGAGCATCTCTTCCACCGTCTGATGTTCGCCCCAGCCGATCGGCCGATCCGCGGTGTCGGCCGCCCATTGTTCAAACGACAACGTCTTGCCTCCCAACGACACGAACGAGTCGCCGGCGCTCGACGCCGAGTCGATATGATCGCCGACGATATTTACGATCTGCGCGGCCAAATTCTGGGCGAAATCGGCCAAATAGTCGCTCGACGACTCGATGATCGCGGTGCCCGGCGACGCCCGTACCGCGGCGGACGCGACGCTTACACCCTCGTCGCTGACCGCGAACACCGTTACGATATAGTTCTCGTCGTTGTCCAATTCCTCCAACGCGCAAGTATTGATATCGGCGGCCGTTTCACAACTCCCGACTATCGTGCCCGGCGCGTCTTCCAACGCCACCCGTACTATGTAACCGGTTATCGGTGAACCGCCGTCATCGATCACGAAGTCCCAAGCCACCGACAGTGTTTCCGAACCTTCGGTTATCACAATGTTTCGCGGCATATCCGGCGCCGCTGTCGGCGTGGTAACCGTCATCGCGGCCGAATAATCTCCCGCCCCGAAGCTGTTGATCGCGCGCACTTGCACCTCGTACACGATACCGGCGAACACTCCTTCTTCCAGCGTGCAACTTGTGGTGGGCGCGTTGACGACGCACATGACCGTTTCCGCGCCTTCGCCGGGTGCCGGAGTGGCGATCGCTTCGTAGTTTGTGATGGGCGAACCGCCGTCGTCGCTTGGCGGCAACGTATCCCAATCTATGACAATGTTGCGTATCGTTGACACGTCGACATCGGCGATGGTCGGAGCGGCGCGCGGGGCGCTTCCCGGCGAAGCCATCCGCACCGCCGATTGCGGCCCCGCCCCGAAGCTGTTGGCGCCGCGAACGCGAATGTCGTACGATTGCCCGTTGGTAAGTCCACCAACTACAGCACTGGTGTTCAGTGCCGACACCGTGATCGGGCTACCGCCCGGTGGTGCCGGATCCACGGTGATTATGTAGTTTGCGGCCGCGGGAACCTCCGTCCACGATGCCGTAATCATCCCGTCGCCGGGCACCAAGGTTACCGTCGGAGCCATTTCAGGCCGTCCTCTCGGGACATTCACATCATCGGTTCCGGTCGCGCCGTCGCCATCCGCATAGGTCGCGACTATCGTGACATCGTAGTTGCCGGCGGCCAAGCCGGTTATCGTGCAGCCGGTGGCACCGGTGCCTAGTGCGGCGGCGCAAGTTCCGGAGGTCGGCGCGGCGCCGTCGATCATTACCCGATAACCGGTCCTGGACAGCCTGGCATCTTCATTGGTAGGCGGACCCCAGCTCAAATCAATTTGCCCCATCTGGCTGGTACTCGGGATCGCGCTGAAACCGGCT
>JAZHEJ010000002.1:24505-28592 GCA_036679665.1 Candidatus Tethybacter castellensis
GGCTGCCAGGTAAATCTGATTTGCTCTATTCCGATGATAGCATCGAGATTTTGAACCGGACCCGGGGCTGACACCGGAGTCGCAATTCGGCTTGTCCTTGAACTTCTTAGACCTGCTTCGTTTACCGCCTCGATTCTTACCGAGTAACTTTGACCGTTGGTCAGTCCGGTCAAAGTGCAAGTTGTGTCATCTGGACCCAGCGGGTCACAGCCCGTCGCAGGTACCCCAGAACCTTCTGTCACCACCGTAACATCGGAGCCGATGACGGGCCGGGTCCGAAGCTATTCGTCGCTAGGACCGTTATAGGGTACTCCACACCGTTGACTAAGTTGGAAATCACTAAACTGGTGGACGGCGCAGTTATTGTTTGGTTCAAAAACAGTCCCGAACCCAAATCCCATGTAATGATATAGCTTCTGGCCTCGGGAACCTCCGTCCACGATACCGTGATCATCCGGTCGCCGGGCACCAAGGTTACCGTCGGAGCCGTGGCGGGCCTGCCTGCCGGCGCATTCACTGAAAAGGTTCCGACGGAGCTTTCGCCTTGTTCATAGATCGCGACTATTGTTAACGCGTAGTTCTGGCCCGCGGTTAAGCCGGTTATCACGCATTCTGATGAATCGGCATTCAGTAAATCGGTGGCGCAAGTTCCGGCGGTCGGCGCGGCATCGTCGATCATTACCCGATAGCCGGTTCTGGTCAGCCTGTCATCCTCACCGCCCGGCGAACCCCAGCTCAAATCTATTTGCCCTTCTTCGGTGGCGCTGGCAACGGCGCTAAAACCGAACGGCGCATCGGGACGCGGCACGGCGCGTTCCGTTACCCTGTCCGCAAGGCTTTCACCTATCGCGTTTACCGCAAACACCTCCAATGTGTAAGCGGGTAAGGTAGTTAAAATCGTCACCGTACACTCCCTGGAGTCGGGACCCAGCGGGCCTTCGCAACCGTCCAGATCCGCTGCGTTGTCGATGGTTACGCGATATCCGGTTATCGGGCTACCGCCAACGTCTGCCGGCACATCCCAAGTTAATCCAATCCGCTCGATGCCAACAATTGCCGTAAGACTTGTGACCGCGCCGGGGATTGACATCGGCGTCGCGGTTGTGGTGGCCGCGGTGGTGCTCAGACCCGCGACGTTTCGCGCTCGCAACGATACCTCGTACGTCGTGCCATTGGTAAGTCCGGTCAGCGTGCAAGTTGTGTCGGTTATGGTTGGCGCGCCTGGTGTCGTGCGCGGCGTTGCCCGTGCTGGATCCGATAACGGGCCGGGTCCAAAAGCGTTGTTGTTTCCGAGAACTCGTATCGTGTACTCCGTGCCGTTGGTCAATCCGCCAACATCAAAACTAAGATTCGGCGCCGATACCGTAATCGGACTACCGCTTGAATCCACCGGATCCACGGTTATTATGTAGTTATCGGCCGCAGGCAACTCCTCCCATGATACCGTGATCGTACCTTCGCCGGTCACCAAGGTGACTGTCGGAGCCGTGGGCGGAGCGCCTATCGGTAAATCTACTCTGTCGGTTGCGGTTGTTGCCGATACGCCTTCTCCTTCCGTATAGGTCGCGAGCATGGATATATCGTAGGTTTGGCCGCCGGTCAAGCCGGTTATCGTGCAGCTGGTGGCGGCAGGCCCTGGGGGAGCGGCGCAACTTCCGGCGGTCGGCGCGGCGCCGTCGATCAATACCCGATACCCCGCCCTGTTCAGCCCGGCATCTTCGTTGGCCGGCGGACCCCAGCTCAAATCTATCTGTCCTGTCACGCTGGCGCTCGCTTCGGCGCTGAAATCGGCCGGAGCGCCGGGTTGCGCGGCGGGTCGTGCCGTTACGCTGTTCGATTCACCATTACCTGCTACTGGATTGTTACCAAATGGTACGATCGTTACCGTGTAATCTGTTGCGCTGTCAAGTCCTGTGAAAGTACATTCTCGCAAGGCGGTCGCTGAAATGAAAGCACAAGGCGCAAAATCTGCTGGAGAAATATCGGCAGATTGGCCTAGGTAACCTCCTAGCGTATCTCCATAATTATCTACCGGCGGCTGCCAGGTAAATCTGATTTGCTCTATTCCGATGATAGCATCGAGATTTTGAACCGGACCCGGGGCTGACACCGGGGTCGCCGTTGTGGTTGCCGTGGCTCCTGCTCCCGCATCGTTTCTCGCCGCCAGATCAATCGTGTGTTCCGTGCCGTTTTCAAGTCCGGTCAGCGTGCAAGTTAGATCGGCCGCCACCAGTGGAGTACAGCCGGTTGGTGTTATCGGACCGTCCTCCGTGCTAACCGCAACCTCATAGCCGGTGATCGGCGCTCCCCCGGTCTCGGTCTCGGTCGGCGCCGTCCAGCTTAGAGTGATCCGACCGTCGCCGGGCAGGCTGCCGGCGACAACTGTGTCGGTTATGGTTGGCGCGCCCGGTGTCGTACGCGGCGTTGCCGATACCGGATCCGATACCGGGCCGTCTCCGAAGTTGTTCGTCGCTTGGACCGTTATAGAGTACTCCACACCGTTGACTAAGTTGGTAATCACAAAATTGGTGGACGGCGCATCTATCGTTCTTGCCACAGATAATCCCTGATTAACGAATGTGATGATATATTCTCCGGCCCCGGGAACCTCCGTCCACGATACCGTGATCGTCTGGTCGCCGGGCACCAAGGTTACCGTCGGAGTCGCGGCGGGCACACCTGCCGGTATCGTGACTTGTGCGGTTGCCGATTGCGATCCAACATTACCTTCCGTATAGGTCGCGACTAATGTTATCGTGTAGGACTCGCCCGCGGTCAAGTTGGTTATCGCGCATCCTGATGAATCGGCATTCAGTAAATCGGTGGCGCAAGTTCCGACGGCCGGTACATCGTCGATCAATACCCGATACCCTGCCCTGGTTAGCCTGTCTTCCCCACTAATCGGCGGACCCCAGCTCAAATCTACCCGCCCCAATTCGGTGAGGCTGGCAACGGCGCGAAAATTGAATGGTGCGTCGGGTCGTATTGCGGGTCGTTCCGACACACTAGCCGCGCTGCTGTCGCCTATTGCGTTTACCGCAATCACCTCCAATGTGTAATTAACAAAGGGAGTTAAATTCGCCACGGTACACTCCCGCATGGTGCCATCCAGTGGACCTTCGCATCCGTCCAGCTCCGCTGCGTTGTCGATGGTGACTTGATATTCGGTTATCGGGCTGCCGCCACCATCCGCCGGCGGATCCCAAGTTAATCTGATCTGCTCAATGCCTACAATTGCCGTAAGACTTGTGACCGCGCCGGGCCTTGACACCGGGGTCGCTGATCGGCCAGTCATAACACCAGAACCCGCTTCGTTTACCGCCCGAACTCTGACCGAATACGCTTGACCGTTGGTCAGTCCGGTCAGGGTGCAACTTCTGGCGCGCGCCCCCAGTGAAGTGCAACCGGTCGGTGTTATCTCACTGCCCCCTACTTCTTCAACCATAACCTCGTAGCCTTCAATCGCCGCTCCCCCGTTATCGGCCGGCGGCCTCCAGATTAGAGCTATCCGACCGTCGCCGGGCCGGCTGCCGGAAACGTCTAACGGATTGAGACTTGGCCCGCCCGGTGTCGTGCGCGGTGTGGCCTGCACAAAAGCTGACAACGGGCCAAAACCAAACGTGTTGCTTCCGCGGACCTGTATCGTGTACTCGCGACCGTTGGTCAATCCGGGAATAAATAATTCGGTGGTCGGCGCCGATACCGTGAGTGGACTGCCGCTTGCATCCACCGGCACTACGGTGATTATGTATTCTTCGGCCCGGGCCACCTCCGTCGACACCTTGCGCATAAGTCGCGACTATTGTGATAGCGTAGCTCCGGCCGCCGGGCAAACCGGTTATCGTGCATGTGGTGTCGGTGGCCCCTTGGGTGTTAGCGCAGGTTCCGCCTCCCGGTGCGTTGCCGTCGACCAATACCCGATAACCGGTCCGGGTCAGACTTCCGTCCTCGTCGACCGGAGCGATCCACGTCAAAGCTATCTGCCCTTGTGTCGTTTCGCTCTCCACGACCGTTAAAGCCGGCGCCGACGGTCTTGCGATCGGTGTCTGACCCGTCCTGGTGGCAAACTCGCTGTCTTGGATCGCGC
>JAZHEJ010000033.1:0-4752 GCA_036679665.1 Candidatus Tethybacter castellensis
TCATGTCAATGCTCCGGTCGCGATTCGCGAAAAGCTGTCCATTCCTCAAGACGATGCCGGAGCGTTTTTAGCACAACGCCGCGGGAGTCGCTTCCATGCGCTCGCTTTGGCAATTACCGCTTACTGCAAATCGCGAAAAATCCGATCATGCTTGATTCTCATTCCATCGATGACCTTGCCATGGTCGGAGTATCTCATGTCAATGCTCCGGTCGCGATTCGCGAAAAGCTGTCCATTCCTCAAGACGATGCCGGAGCGTTTTTAGCACAACTGCGCGACCGCAACATCGTCCGCGAAGCGATTGTGCTGTCAACTTGCAACCGAACCGAGCTGTACGCGGTATCTTCCAACCCTATGCTGGTTATAGAGCAAGCGATCGCGCGTGGCAGTCGCAATTTACACGGTCTGGAATCACTGTTTTATCTCAAGCGCGGTCGCCAAATGATCAAACACGCCTTCACCGTGGCAAGTGGCATCGATTCGATGATTCTTGGTGAACCGGAAATCCTCGGTCAAATGAAAAAAGCATTTCTCAACGCCCGCCAGGACCATTTCGCAGGCTCAATGCTCGGGCGCGTATTTGAACATACCTTTCGCGTCGCCAAGCAGGTACGTACCGAAACCCATATTAGCAAAGAATCTTTGTCTTTACCGGCGATATGCGCCAAGCTATCCCGTGAGATCTTCGGCGATCTGGCCTCTTGCAAAGTGCTATGCATCGGTGTGGGTCTAGTAGTAGAAAGCGCACTCGCCCATTTCAGCAAACAAAACATCGCTTCGCTTACGATTGCCAACCGGACCTTGCGTAATGCCGCATCGTTGGCCGGCCGATACGATACCAACACTTTGGCCTTTGAAGACATAACCCACTCACTGGCTGATTTCGATATCATCATCACCGCAACAAGTTCAGTACTGCCCGTCATTGGCAAAGGAGCGCTGGAAAGCGCTTGCCGACGCAGGCGTCGACGACCGATAGCCATTTTTGATCTGGCCGTGCCCCGTGATGTGGAATCCGAAGCCGACGCGTTAGAAGACCTTTTTTTGTATACCATTGACGACATCGGCAACCTGGCCGGCGCTAATCTGGATAAGCGTCGCACCGCCGTGGCCAAGGCCGAAGGCATAATTACCGAAGCAACCGAGCAGCTGGTTTCTTGGTTTGAAAGAAGCGATTCGATCGCAACAATCAAAGAGCTGCGCGGGCGCATGGATGACCTGCGTGAAACCGAGCTAAAGCGCGCGTTGCGCGCCGTGCAAAGCGGCAATTCACCAGAAGACGCATTGCGCGAACTTGCGCATCGGTTAAGCAACCGCATGGCGCACGATCCGCTTCAAACGCTCAGCGACAACTACACCAACAACGAGCTTATCGAAGAAATAAGCAACTGGTATTCAGATGACAAGCAAGATAAACGAGGCGATTAATAATCGCCTGCTGATCGTTGAAAAGCGGCTGGAAGAAATCGAACAGAAACTCGCTCATCAAGACACGGCCAAAAACAGCGAATTAATCAAAAGCCTTTATATCGAACGTAGCGAGATAGCTCCGTTGGTGGCGTTGATGCGCAACTGGCGCGCCGCCGTTGCAAAGCTGACCGAAGCGCAGGAATTAGTTAACGATCCAGAACTAGCCGAACTTGCCCAAGAAGAACAGCAAGTTGCCCAAGTTGCGGTGGAAAAAGCTGAACAGGCGTTATTATCCGGGCTGGTGCCGCAGGATACTTCGGACAATAAAAATACTTTTTTGGAAATTCGCGCGGGAACAGGAGGATCAGAATCCGGGCTTTTCGCAGGCGACCTATTACGCATGTATACACGCTGGGCGGAAAACAACCATCTGAAACTGTCAATCGTGTCATCTTCGCCCGGCGAGATCGGCGGCTACAAAGAAGTGATCGCTCAGATCGAAGGTAACAATGCTTATCGCTTCTTCAAACACGAAGCCGGCGCCCATCGCGTGCAGCGCATTCCGGAAACCGAATCTCAAGGGCGCATCCACACTTCAGTGTGCACGGTGGCGGTGATGCCCAAGGTGCAAGCAGAAACGGTGGGTATAAACGCGAGCGACTTGCGGATAGACACCTTTCGCTCTTCAGGAGCTGGCGGCCAGCATGTCAACACAACCGATTCGGCGGTGCGCATCACCCACTTGCCCACCAACATAATCGCCGAATCTCAAAATGATCGCTCTCAACATCGCAACAAGGAAAAAGCGATGGAAATGCTCGTGGCGCGTGTTGGCTCTCATTTTCAAAAAATCAAGGATGCCGAGCAACGCGATCAACGGCGAAAGATGGTGGGAAGCGGCGAGCGTCATGAAAAAATTCGCACGTACAACTTTCCGCAAGGCCGCGTCACCGATCACCGTATTCCTTTGACCTTGCGGCGGCTCAAGGAAATTATGGAAGGCGATTTGGTTGAATTTCATAACGCTCTACTTCGAGCAGAAGAGGCAGAGCGAATAACGATGGCGGTTCAAGTGTGAAACTGAGTCTGAAGCAGTGGCGCCACGATGCCGGAAGCAGAATGCGACAGACACTAAGTCTTGATCAACACCAAGCGCACTGGGAACTTACCGCCTTAATTGAGCACACATTGCAATGGGATGCCGCGTACCAAGAGCTGTTTGCAAGCAAACCGCTTATTGGTTCGCTACGACACCAGCTAGACGCACACGTCGAATCGCGCCTTGCCGGCATACCTGCCGCCCACATCTTGGGATACCATTCATTCCGCGGTATACCGCTACGTTGCTCGCCGGCAACGCTGGTGCCGCGGCCAGAAACCGAACAGCTCATCGACTTTGTCCTTGACAACTTGCCTGTGTCACCCGCACTGCGCGTTGCCGATTTAGGCACAGGTACAGGTGCGATAGCGATCGCGTTAGCTCACACATTGCCGCACGCCATAATCACCGCGATGGATATTTGCCCGGCGGCCTGCGCAATAGCTCGCGACAATGTTCTGTTGCACAAGTTGGACGAACGTATAACCGTTCGCAACTGTTCATGGCGGCAACTAGAAGGTCCTGTGGATATCATAATCAGCAACCCTCCTTATGTCCCGTCCGGCTGGTGTAAAAAAGCTATCGAACACAATCTGCTCCACGATCCGCGGCTAGCGCTCGACGGCGGCGGCGACGGCTTGGACAGCGTGCGATCTCTTAGCGTGTTGGCAGACAAAATACTCGCGCCTGGCAGCTTGTTAGTCATGGAGCACGGCATTGGCCAGCACCATGCGATTTGCGCAATCGCTGAAAATACAAGGCTAGGCATCCATGCTTGGCAACGCGACTATGCGGGCAACAAAAGGATTATCGCGCTAACAAAATCCAAGGATCATTAAGATGCCTGAGCTACCTGAAGTGGAAACGGTGGCCACTGATCTTTCCAAGCGCATGAAAGGACGCTATATAAAGCAAATGCGGATACGCTGCGCCAAGTTGCGCTTGCCGGTACCTTCGACGCTACCTGCGATGGTAGCCGGACGCAAGGTGCAAGCGGTGACCCGCCGGGCGAAATACATATTGGTGTCGTTCACCCATGGACAAATGGGCATTCACCTTGGCATGAGCGGTTCAGTACGGGCGGATCCTCAAAACGCCAGGCCACGCAAACACGATCATATCGAATGGTTGCTTGCCGATTCGGTTTTACGCTATCATGATCCGCGTCGCTTCGGCTGTGTATTTTGGACTGCCAACCAAGCCATCCATCCCCTGCTAGCGCGTGCCGGCATCGAACCGTTTAGCAACAAGTTCACAGGGCCATGGCTGTTTGCGCAGACCCGAAACAAAAAATCCACCATCAAAACGCTGCTGATGGACAGCTCCAAGCTTGCGGGGATCGGTAATATCTACGCTTCGGAGATTCTGTTCCATTCCCGCATCACACCATTGCGAAAGGCTAGCAACATTACGCGCAAAGAAGCAGCTAAGATTGTTCTGCGCACGCGTACGGTTTTGCGTAAAGCCATCGCCGCAGGTGGCTCGTCGTTGCGCGACTACAGCTATGCGGATGGCAAACCCGGTTATTTTCAAACTCAGCACTGTGTGTATGGTCGTGCCGGATTGCGTTGCCTAAATTGTTCAGCTTTGATAAAACGCGTTGTCAACGCCCAACGAGCTACATTTTTTTGCCCGTCCTGCCAACACTAAAAAACAGTGCCCGAGTTTACCGATAAAGAGCTTGAATTTTACGGCCGTCATATCATGCTTGAAGATATCGGTGTCGAAGGACAAGAAAAGTTGCGCGCCGCTAACGTTACCTTGGTTGGGGCGGGCGGCATCGGTTGCCCGGCGGCCTTATATTTAGCTAGCGGCGGCGTAGGTACGCTAAGGATCATTGACGACGACATCGTTGAACCATCCAATCTGCAACGCCAGTTTCTTTACCGACACAGTGATGTCGGCAAACCCAAAGCGCAAGCTTTATCCGCGGCATTGGGTAAGCTAAATCCTTTTATCGACATTATCCCGGTTACCGAGCGAGCTGATACCGGCAATATTGATGCGCATATCCAAGACTCATCCGTCGTGGTCGATGGTACCGACAACTTTGCCAGTCGTCACTTGATCAGCAAGGCCTGCTATACATCCTCAGCCGACTTGGTAAGCGGAGCTGCGGAACGCTGGGACGGCCAAGTATGCACTTTCGCCTATTCCACAGTCAGGCAACCGTGCTACAACTGCTTGTTTCCTGCAAAAATGCCGTTGCCGGCGCCGACCAGTTGTGCTCTTCTAGGTGTCTT
>JAZHEJ010000045.1:0-28254 GCA_036679665.1 Candidatus Tethybacter castellensis
CCCATCCTTTTTGCAAACGCTCAAGAATGGTTCAAACGAGCGTTATAAGGTGCCCGTTTTGTTTACCAACCGCCGGCCGATCCGTAGCAGGGCAAGACAGAACACCACAAATCCCCAGCTTTTGTGCAGCTGAACGAAGTCGAATTGTTCGAACGGGTCTTCGACAAACCGGGACATGTATACGCCCAATCCGAGCATGAACAAAATCAGCACTCCCACGAGCCAGTGCAGAATGCGCGCGACGATGCCCCAGCTTTGGCGGGTATTCCAGATCGCGCTCAAGCCCATCCTTTTTGCAAACGCTCAAGAATGGTTCAAACGAGCGTTATAAGGTGCCCGTTTTGTTTACCAACCGCCGGCGCGCATTTCCGCAGCGATTTCAATGCGTACCAAGTCGCTGGTCAACGGAGCTCCGAGGTCCACTTCGTAGGTGCTTCTTAGCACCTCGCCTTCGGCGGCAAATCCGATCCATTCCCCTTGGTAAAAATCGGAAAAACGCGCGAGCGGATGCGGGCCGATATGATTGAGCGTGACGTTAAGCTCCAGTGGCGCGGTAATGTCTTTGATCGTCAAATTGCCGGACAGTACCATCTGTTCCGGGCCGGTCTGCCGGGCGTCGGTGGAGACGAAAACGATTTGCGGATACGTGTCGACTTCGAAAAAGTCGCCGCTCATCAAGTGCTCGTCGAACGGTTCAACGCCGGTGTCGACGCTTGTTGCGTCAATCGCAACCTCCGTCGCGGTTGCCGTAACGTTGTCCGGGTCAAAGTCGACCGTCCCGCTGATATTTCGCCATTCTCCGGATTGCTCGGAAAGACCGGCGTGAGTGTAATAAAACCTCACTTCAGTATGTCCGGGGTCGAATTCGTAGATTTCCGCTTGCGCGCCGGTCATGATTACCGATGCGCCGAGCAAGATATAAAGCAATGCTGATTTCATAAGTGTTTTTCGTCAATTGATAGTTGGATTTTGTTTGTTAGAGCAGTCTAACATGATTGGATGATTTCACCGACTGATAAAGGCATACGCTTGGTTTGCAACGATCATGCCACTGCATAACCCATTGATGCTTTAGATAGATACCGGATTGCCTGTCGGATCAAATTGCGCACATTCAAACCCGCCGCCACGGTTTGGATAACCGCGCGGGTTGGAAATAATTTGGGTATGTCCTATCGTTTGGTCATCGTATTCATGGGTGTGGCCGTAGATCCACAGGTTAGGCTGGTACTTTTCGATGACTTCGAGCATATCTAAAGAATTGAATGCCGGTAGCATCGAACTGTCGGCGTATCGCGAATGAGGGTTAATTACCGGAGCGCAGTGGGTGATAACCACGCGCGGGCCGCCAAGCTCCTGATTGAACCATGCGTTAATCTTTGTGACGAACAATTGATGCAACTTTATGGTGTCCGCAGGTTTTAGCATCTCACCGTTGGGCAGCATGATCCGGCGATAATCGACCATGCGTTGTTTCGCACTGGCGATCGCGATCGGATTAGCGTCGGCAAAATTCGTCCACATCGTGCCGCCAAAAAAATGCACTCCGTCAATTTCAGTAGCTTCATCTTGCAACAAAGTAACGTTGGGATGACACTTGGTCAGCCAGCTATGAAACGCGGCAACATCATTGTCCATCGGCCGTTTCGTGTAGTACTCATGGTTGCCGATTACATACAGTACCGGTTTATTCCAGCCTGATAGTAATTGATCTAAAGGTTCATAATCCCGGAAGGTGATAATGTCGCCGGCAAGGACCATCAGATCTGTGGTAGATGGGTCCGGGAGACAAAATTTTTTGCCGAATTCCAAGTGTAAGTCGCTATAACTGATGATTTTCATTTCCACTATAATTGACTATTGTTGCATGCAAAACGAAAGAGGTAAAGCGGAAAAATATTTACTGAAAGATTGTACGGATTTTGCCCACGTTATTTTAAATAGCAGGATAGTATTCTTTGCTATTTAGCGAAAAACTATCAATCGGACATCATGCGCGTATACGCATGCAACAACGTGGTGTCTCGCAAGAAACGGTTGAGACAATAGTCAAATACCATAGCAACAAAGTTCATAAAGGCAAAGGGCGCGTGTCGCTGACAATTACACGCAAACATGCACACCAACTCTTTCATAACGGCAATCTGTCAAAGGTCATGGCAGAAAAGGTATGCGGACTTGCGGTTTTGGTCATTCCAAAACGAAGTGGGGTAGCAGTGGTCACAGTATTGCACGTACATCGTGAAACCAACAGCGGTTATTATCGCTATAAGTCGTAAGCAATCGATGATAAAAGTGGTATCGGTTACGGTAATATTTATTGATTAAATATCAGCGAATTCATTGCACGATAGCCACTAATTCGCGATCTTGTTATTTTGCCAATTATGCTATAGTACTTATGCTGTCTTTATGTGTTAAAGCAAGCCGATCAGTTGTGAATTTTTAAAAATAATTTATTGAAATGGCAATACCCAATTTTGAAGAGATTATGTTGCCGGCGTTGCGTATCATCGGTGATGCTGGAGAAAATCCAATAGCCATAAAAGTCATTTTTTCAAAATTATGCTACGATTATAGACTTTCTGAAGAAGAAAAACGTATCACCTTAAGAAGTGGTGATTCAGTTATGTTTAATCGGGTGCGTTGGGCAGTAGGTCACTTATATCAAGCGGGTCTCGTAGTGCGACCACAGCGTGGATTCTACTCAATTAGCGTTAGCGGCAGGCAATTACTACAAAATCCACCTAAACAAATCACCAGTGAATATCTAAAACAATATTCTTCATTTAAAGATTATTTACAACGGACATCAAATAAAAGAACAAAATCGGAAACTACTGCTACTGAAGCATCTGATGCACTAACAATCGATGAAAAAATTGTTGAGGCGACTAGAAGCAAAGAAGATGATCTTCGTGATGAGTTACGAGATAGCATCTTGAAAATAACGCCGCTTGCTTTTGAAAAGCTAATCATTAAACTAATGGTCAAAATGAATTATGGTAAAGACGAGGGTTCTGGATTGCATACCGGAAAGTCAGGAGATGGTGGCGTGGATGGTATTATTTTTTTGGATGAGTTGCATTTAGACAGAGTTTATTTGCAGGCTAAGCTATATAACAAAAACACTATTCCAGTAGCACATATCAGAGAGTTTGCTGGTGTCCTTGATGAAAAAAAAGCTTCAAAGGGTGTGTTTGTTACCACTAGTGAATTTTCAAAAAGCGCAAAAGAAATTGCCGAAAGAAGCGAAAAAAGCCTAGAGTTGGTTGACGGTAGTCGATTAATCGAATTGCTGTACAAATTTGATGTAGGTGTGCGCGTGGAGCAAACCATTAAATTAAAGAGTATTGATAATGAGTTTTTGGAAAAACTTGAGTTTTAAATGCCTGAAAGATATGACGGTGGCGTAATTAAATAGGGCATGTCGTTGCCGTCGCGAACAATTCATATTTATCAAAACCAAAAAATATTGGCTGTTTAGTTAGTTGTGCACAAAAAATTTGGACGCAATTATTGTTTGATCTAGGCCACGGTTGCGAAAGAAATTGTTTAGAAATGATAGTGTTTTCAAGTACAGTGCAATTTTTTGTAAAAAATATGCACATAGATTGCACGATATCTTTTTATTCGCGACATTGTCATTTTGCCAATTATGCTATAGTACTTAAGTTGTCAAAATGTGCAAAAGCTAGCACGACGAGTTGTGAATTTTAGAAAATAGTTTATTGATATGGCTAAACCCAATAATGACGAAATAATTTGGCAAACGTTGCGTGTTATCGGTAAAGCTGACAAAGTTGCAATAGCTTTGAAAGACATATCTATCCAAGTTTGTGACGTATTTATGCTTTCAAATAAAGACCGGCAAAGGGCTCATAAAAGCGGTCAATCAGTTATGTACAAACGAGTAGGTTGGTCAGTTTTTGAATTAAATTGTGCAGAGCTTGTAAAGCGAATAAAGCATGGTTACTACATTATTAACCCTAAAGACGGAAGAGAATTATTACAAAATCCACCGAAAAAATTTACCAAAAATTATCTTAACCGATATCCTGCTTATCAACAGTATTTGCAACGGACATCTAGAAAAAAGACAAAAACAGAAAACACTGTTGCAAAAGCCCATGTTTCGCAAACGATTGATGAAAAAATTGATGAGTCGATCAAAAACAAAAAAGAAGCCGTCCTTCATGAGTTGCATAATCGCATCTTGGGTATAACGTCGCCAGCATTTGAAAAGCTCATTGTTGATCTAATGTTCAAAATGAATTACGGTAAAAACGAAGGATCAAGTTTGCATTCCCGAATTATCGGAGATGGTGTCGTGGAAGTTATCATCTATAAGGATGAGCTGCATTTAGACTGTGTCTATTTGCAGGCTAATCGAAATGAAGTGAAAAAATCTATTCCAGAAAAACTAATAAAAGAATTTGTCGGAGTACTTAAAGAAAAAGGTGCTTCAATGGGTGTTTTTGTTTCCACCGGTGAATTTACAGCTGGAGCTAGAGATTACGCTAATAGTAGCCCGAGAAGATTTGAGTTGATCGACGGTAGTCGATTAACCGATTTGCTGATTAAATACAGTGCGGGTGTGCGCGTGGAGCAAACAATTATTTTGAAGGGTATCAATGATGAGTATTTTGACAACCTTGAGTAATAAATACCAGATAAGAATGACGTCGACATAATGTGATCGGAGCAGTTCTCACTGCCGCAAGCAGTTCAGATTGTTTAAAATCAAAATGATATTTTCGAGCGGCTGTCTATTTAATTGTGCACAACAATTTGTGCGGGGAAAAACGTTTCTGGTCATCAACTAAGAGTCGATCTTTATATGCATGTTAATTTAGCTTTTATAAAATTTTGAGAACTAAAAATCCATGCTTGGCAATGACATGCCATTAGCTTATTATTTGTAGAGTTATTTGAGACTTACATTGGCAACAAGTCACGATTTAATCAGTTATGTTTTACGTAGCACGGACGCTAACAAAGATCAATTAATTATTTAACGGTTATTGAAACGTCAAATACTATTTTTCAAGTGTCAGTCAGATCTATAATAGCAAAGAGTATGTTGATGTTAATTGTCATACTAATCAAATAGAGGGGTGTTGGGCTTGATTAATAATTCTTATCAAGGATATGATCAATTTAGTTATAATCCACCACTATACATGGGCGGGGCTTGCATAATCGTGGCAATATTTCTAATAAAAGACAAGACATTGTATTATTAAGGTTATCAAAAGCTTGTAATGGACAGTTTTATAGATCTTTTTTCAGGAATTGGGGGGTTTCATATTGCATTGAAACAGAAAGGTCTGAATTGCGTTTTCGCTAGCGATATAGATAAAGCGGCATCGACGGCATACAAAAGAAACTTTGGATTAGACTCGCATAGCGATATATGCCAGATCGGAAATGCCGAGATCCCGCAACACGATATACTTTGTGCTGGTTTTCCATGCCAACCTTTTAGCAGGTCAGGCAAGCGCAAAGGGCTTAATGATGATAGGGGGAGACTTTTTTATGAGATAGTAAGGATTGCTAAACACCATAAGCCTATGTTGATGATTTTAGAAAATGTCCGAACTATCTTAACTATCGATAACGGTAAAATCAAAAAAGAGATTTACAAGTCTATCAAAAACCTAGGCTATCATTTAGATCATGTGATTTTAAATGCTAGTGAGTTTGGCATCCCGCAGAAAAGAGAGCGAGTTTATTTTGTGGCAATCAAAAACGATTGCCCCTTAAAATTTGCAAGCCCTAAGCCGAACAAAAAAAAGCGATATTTGCGGGATATTTTGGTAAAAGGCAATCACTCAAATTTGATTGTAAATCGAACCGATATTGTGATTGAAAAGCATGGTGTGCAAGACAAAGCATTAAAGCCAATTAGGATCGGATACCTGAACAAAGGTGGGCAAGGCGAGCGAATTTACAGCGTTAATGGACATGCGATTACATTATCGGCAGATGGGGGCGGCGTCGGCCATAGAACGGGGCTGTATTATGTTGATAATAAAGTTAGGCGTTTACATATTGACGAAGCTAAACAGTGCATGGGTTTTGATAAGGATCATATTGTTAGTGACGGTATTAGCGGCTATAGACAGTTAGGGAATGCGGTTATACCAACTATGATCAGTCATATTTATGACAACATATTGAGTTCGACATGAATAACAAATCGAATACTCAGGAAGGCAGTAATGTTGAGCATTTATTCGCTAATAGCATTCAAGATCACTCATCTACTTTTAACGCTATCAAATTAAGTCTAGATATTTCACAATCGGCAAAGGTGAAAAGTATTGATGTAGTTGGAGATAGGAAACGGAAAGCTGATGTTGAGATCATTTTTGAAAATGACAAAATTCCTCCTATTAGAGTTAATATAAAGTCGTTTAAAGGCGTGGGCTACAATCATATTGAAAGGCGGCGTTTAGATGAATTTTGTAAAAGAAATCAGATCAGCAAGTCAGACACTGATTTTTTAATCGAGCTATGGTTAAGAAAAGCTAGGAGTAACAATTCTCATCGAAAATTAGTTGATGATAGCGAACGGGATCGGGTACGCAAGATATTCAGCGGGATTGAGCCAGCAGCATCAGCATTGCTCGGCAATGATCACCCACAAATTTTGGCATTATTCAATGTTCTTGAAAGCAAATGGCATATTTACAACTTGAATAAACAAGTATTGCCTTTGATTAGACAGTGTACAGTAGGATTTACATCGAAATCAGCCAATATAACTATTGGTGAATACATCGTTATTCAAAGAAAGGGTTCGTCACGGGGGGAGTCTGGTAGCGATCCTTTTACAATAACGCATGGATCAAACAATGCGCAGATAAAAATGCGAGTTAAGAACTTTTTTTATAAAGTTAAACCGATAGCTTGGTATCAACTATAGTGCCCTTATTAAAGATATATTTATAGAGTCGTGTTATTTAAAAGCATGTCGCCACTGTAACAAGCAATTAAGATTGTTTAAATCGAAAGTTGTTTCCGATCGGCTGTCTATGTAATTGTGCACCGCAATTTGTGTGGGCAAAAATCGTTTATTTGCGGTTGATTAATCAGGCTTTTTTTTATACTTACCGACTTCATGTTTTGAATAAAGCGCTAAAAATCGGTAGGACAACTAATATTACTGAGCACTGTGGTGCAACGTGATGCGTAGTTATCAAGAAGAACGCGTTTTAAAACAAGTTGTCTATCGATTAAAGTTGCTCGCAGGTTCCACATCTGAAGATGTTATTTGTGCACATTTTGAAAAGTTGTTTAGCATAGCCGGCTTTGAAGATGTGCAACGCGAACACCAAATTGAAGGCGGCGTAGTCGATATAGTCGCAGTCGGCGCACGACTTGCGGTCGTAATATCAACCAGTGCTGGTTTGCAAAAATTAGGTAAAAACATTGAGTCGCCAAAAGCGCAGTTAGCGCGTTATTTAGCGCTACTAACCGCCAAATACAAAAAGCTCAAACAAGCAAAAAAACTACCCTGGCGTGGAATACTAACTGATGGAAAAATTGTAAAGCTATTTGAATGGCAAGGCCGCGGGCCAACTAGTATTAAACAACCGCAAGCAGCTGATCTGTTGGAGCTTACCAATATAAGATTAGATGGAAAAACAAGAAAAGTGGCTGCACTAGCGTGGGTTGAATTTGTTGAAAACTATATTGCTATTGATAATCGACTGCCAAAACCAAATCCTCCGGCAAATCTTTTAGAAAAACTGCTAGAACCAAGGCTAAAAGATTTGACAAATGCGGCGGAAAAAGCAGAAAGAGACAAGCATTATGAAACCAAATATGAAATTTGGAAAAGTGTGTTAGGCAGTACAGGAATGAAGCCTCCAGACCATGAGCAATTAAGAAGTCGGCGTTTGTTTTGTGAGCACACAGCTAATGTAAGCATCGCGCGCGGCATTGTTGCGTCGCTTGAAAAAAGTAAGGCAAAAAAACAAGCCACGGATGTGTTGAATGACAGTTTTGTGTGCTGGTTAAATACGATCATTGAAGGTGGGGAATGGGCGGAAAAATTGTTAAAACGGTTGAATCGATACAACTGGAGCGGTACCACGCGCGACTTTTTGCAAACAACTTTCGAGCGGAAAATTAATAAAGAAGACCGCAAAGACTTCGGCAAACACTATACCCCAGACTGGTTGGCCATAAAAATATGCGAAGACAGCCTGGACGTGGCTTGGCTTGACCGCTCTATCGACGCGGCACTGCGCGTTTTGAATGGCTCAACCCAAAGCGATCAAAAAGCGCTGCAAGGTATCGGCGTGTTGGATCCGACATGCGGTTCAGGAACTTTTCTTTATCATGCCGCGCGCCGCATAGTCGAGTACGCAATAGACAACAAACAATTATCACTTTCTCAAGCTAGTCAGTGCGCCGCTGCTTTGGTACATGGCATGGATGTTCATCCGGTTGCCGCGGAGATGTCGCGTGCCGTACTGAGCACCGCTTTACCCGGCTTACCTGCGGGCAATAAACAATTATCGGTGTACGTATGTGATGCGCTGCATTTACATGAATTTGAACATGGGCGGCTTTGGGCTGAACTAGAAATTGTGATTCCGACTGTCCAACAAAGGGCTATTAATGTGCCGATTAAACTTTTAAATCATAAAAATTCCGCGGCAATAATAACTTATATCGTAAATAATGCCGCGGCATTTTCGCCTGAGGCACTTAGATTTAGCAAATGGGAAATTGATCAAGATCTCAAAGCTGATCTCAAAAAAATGCATAGTCAATTAGTGGAAATTTGTAATCGAGAAGGTGATCATGTCTGGGATTGGATGATTCGCAATATTTGCAAGCCGCTTCAATTATCCGCTGCAGGCGTAGATCGTCTTATCGGTAATCCACCTTGGTTGGCAGTTTACGATATTGAAGATAAAGCGCGCAAAAAATCGATCGCAAAATTGCAAAGTGAGTACGGATTAACGCGGCGGTCGCGGAGCAATTCGGCACAAGGAGATCTTGCTGAGTTATTTTGTGTCCGAACAATTTCCCAATATCTGCCGCAACCAGCGAAAAACACCAAATCAACGGGTAAGTTTAGTTTTGTTTTACCAGGCAACGCGTTGACTAAACAGACTTGGGAACCGTTCAGGTCAGGCAAATGGGGGTTGAACACGACCGTAAAGTTTTACCCGGCTTGGGATTTAACCGCAGTGAAACCACCGCCTTTTTCTCATGCGTCAAACGGAACGTGTGTGGTGCGCGGCGAGTCGGCCTTCAGTTCTGTTGGTTTGAAGTCAGTTTTGCAATGGCGAGGTTAATGAAATAATGGCAACTTTATTTCAAACCAAGCTTTTTTACAGGCAAATAGTCAGCTTGCGTAAGATTATCTTGCACTAAAGCATTGATTTCAATAAGGTTAGCGATTAGAACATTTGCGAGCCCTGAATTTGAACAGTCTGTCTGATAAATTTCTGCCAGAGATTTTTAATGTAGTATAGTAATAGGTGAGATATCACCAGCATCATGATATATGGGGAATAAAGCATGAACAACAACTTGCAAATTGACACAAAACTGATTAAATCCGCGCTCGTGCTTGCGGTGTTTTCCGGCATAGCATCGGCGGATCCGATGCCGCAGGAGGAGAGCCTGTCTAGCATCGAGATCAGTTTGATCGGGCGCAACGATCTTTATACTCATCAAGGGCTCAACCGCTATGCGGAAGCTCCGTTTCTTACCGATCTGGTATCGGCGGGTCAGTTACCGCCAGTTGGCGAACGACTCCCCAAACAGCCGGTGGTATTTAAAACCGACGCGATGGTGGACGGCGTCGGCGAATATGGTGGCGTATTTCGGCATGTGATCGGTGGCAGACCTCAAGGCTGGCATTTCTTGGCCGGCCAGCACCAAGGCTGGGGCGGCATCAACATGGCCGTGCAAGAATGTTTGATCCGTCAAGGCCCGCGCTGGCAGGTCAAAGCAGAAGAGCAAACCGGCCCGTTGCCAAATCTGGCCCGAAGCTGGGAATGGAACAACGACAAAACCGAACTGACCATGCATCTGGTTGAAGGGGCGAAGTGGTCGGACGGCGATCCGTTTGATGTCGAGGACATCCAGTTTTGGTGGGAGGACAACGTCGAGAACCCCGAAGTCCAGGGTATCTTAAGTGCCGGGGAATTCGGTACCGGCACCAGTTTAGAGGTCATTGACGATTACACTTTCAAGTTCCGGTTTACCGCGCCGCAAAGCGAAAGCCTGCTTGAGAGCTTGGCGTATAACCAAGGCTGTCCCGGGCCTAGCCATGTGCTCAAGGAACACCATCCCAAATACAACTCATCCAAAAGTTACGAAGACTATCGTAACGCGTTGCCGGCGGATGTGGTGCCGATACCGGTACTAGGCGCATGGGTGCCGGTGTTGCATCGGCCGGACGAACTGGTGGTGTTGCGCCGTAATCCTTTCTACTGGAAGGTCGACGAACGAGGTAATCAGTTGCCTTATATCAACGAAATGCACTTCAAGCTGACCACATGGGACGATCGCACCACGCAAGCGGTTGCGGGCACCGGCGACTTTTCCAATATGGAAAACCCGGGCAACTATGTCGAGGCGCTTAAACAGTCGCAAGAGCCCGACGCGCCGGTGTCGGTCAAATTCGGATCCCGCAACCTGGTGTGGCGGATTGAGCTGAATTTTGCGGCCAAGCTGGCCGAAGATCCGGTGGACCGCCAGTTGCGCACTCTCTTTCGGGACAAGAATTTTCGCTTGGCGCTCAGCCACGCTTTGGATCGCAATGCGGTCGGCCAGGCGGTTGCCCGCGGGCCGTTTTTCTATCCGTACACGGGCGGGTTTGCTTCCGGCTCACCTTACTATGATTACGGGAGCACCGAGTACCAGCCGTATAATCCGGACGGAGCCAGGTCGTTACTTGCCGGGTTGGGTCTAAGCGACACCGACAGCAACGGGATTTTGAACTTGCCCGGCGGCGGGGAAGATCTTACGTTAGATATCATTTACAAGACTGAGCGCAACGAAGATCGCAAGATGGCCGATGCGGTAACCTCGTTGTTTGCCGATGTGGGAATACGGGTGCTGCTCAAGCCGGTGCCAGAGAAAAACTTTGGCGATATCCGCAATCGCGGCGACTTCAACGTGCTCTTGCAACGCAGCAACTTTGTGTTGCCAACCTACCGGACTTGTGAACATTTGCCGATCAGCGACAGTTGTCCGGGTTTTCACCTGAGCGGTGCCGGCGGACGCGATCTTCTGCCGTTTGAAACGGAACTTGCGAGTTTGAACGAAACGATTGTCAGCACCGACGATCCGCGGGTAAGCACCCGTGCCGCCCAACAAATGCAGAAAATTCTGACGGAGAATTTGTATGTGGTCGGCCTGGTGCAGGCGCCGGCCGCATTGTTGGTCAACAAGCGTATCCGCAATGTACATCCGGGCACCCCGGTATTTATGTACGACTGGGCTGAAGACGGCATAATTCGCGAACGGTTGTGGATACCCAGGGAGCAGCAGATTACCGAATTGCTTCCGAATACGATTGCGCAGTACTGACCTTTGTTAGCTAATCGACCGGATCCTAGCGAGTAGGGTACCGGTCCTGCCGAGGCTTGGACAAGACACAAAATGTTTTTGCCCGGATATGTAGCGCGGCGACTGCTCGCGGCTATCCCTTTGCTAATTGGCATATCGTTGGTTTCATTCGGGATTATTGTCGCGGTTCCGGGAGATTTTGTTGACGGCTGGATAGCCCAAACTTCAGCGCGCACCGGCAAATCGGTGGAAGAACTGATGCCGCAAGCTATGGCATTGCGCGAAAGCTTGGGCTTGGACAAACCGGTCTGGGTGCAGTATCTGGTCTGGATGAAGGGCATCGTAACCGCCGGTGATTTCGGGTTTTCGTTCGTCCAAAGCCGTCCGGTAACCGAAGTTATCGGCTTGCGCTTTCCGCGCAGTATCGGTTTGGCGCTGATCACGCTGGTGGTAGGCCAGACGATCGGGGTGTTACTTGGTATCTATGCCGCCAACAACCAATATCGCTGGGGCGACACGCTGGCTACGTTGGTCGCTTTTTTGGGTATCGTAATTCCGAAATTCGTGATCGCGCTGGTTATTTTGTATCTGCTGGTGTTCGTATGGCGTTGGCCTTATATCGGGGCGGTTAATTCGGCCGAGTTTGTGTTGCAGGAGGAATATTCATTAGCCAAGCTGTGGGATTTTCTCAAACATGTGTGGCCGATTTTGTTCGTGTCGATCTGGGCGGGACAGGCGTATCCGACCAGGATGATGCGCGGCAATTTGCTTGACGTGATGAATATGCAGTACATCGAAACCGCGCGCGCCAAAGGCTTGTCGTCCCGGCGCATCCTGTTCAAGCACGCGGTACCTAATGCCTTGCATCCGGTGATCATGAACATCGGCACCCGCTTTGACTACATGATCAAAGGCGAACTGGAAATCGCCATCGTGATGGGTATCCCCACGCTGGGCCCGCGGGTGCGGCACACGGCGTCCGACTAACCCAAGATCGTGACGGATGCCACCATGTATGAGGCGCCCGCCCAAGCGTCGCTATCGTACTGGCAGTTGGTCAGGCGACGCTTAGCCGCGAATCGCTACGGGATGGCCGGCATGTTTGGCTGCGTACTAATCATCGCGACCGCGTTGTTTGCGGGATTTTTGGCCCCGTACGGCCGGGAAACCAAAAATGTCGCGGCGATTTATTCACCGCCGCAACTGGTGCGCGTCTATGATGGTCAGCTTAGCGCGCCGTTCGTATACGGCTTTGGCGAAGAGCTTGATCCGATCACCTACGAGATCACGTTTGTACCCGATCCCGCCCAACGCGCCGAAATTGATTTTTGGGTGACCGGCGATACGTGGAGTTTGTTGGGACTAATGGAATTTTCCACTCATTTGTTCGGAACCGAACCGGGTAAGTTCATTCATATTCTGGGCACCGACAATCTGGGCCGCGACGTGTTTTCGCGGATGCTGTACGGAACTCAAATAACCTTGTTGATGGGTTTTGTGGTGATGGCCGCGGCATGCTTGCTCGGGGTCGCGGTCGGGGTAACATCGGGTTATTTCAGTGGCAATATTGATGCGGTGACGCAACGAATCGTCGAGTTTGTGAAATCTTTTCCGGACTTGCCGTTGTATCTGGCGTTGGTCGCGCTGATTCCGCGCCGGGCCGAGCCTTTAACCGTGTTTATCTTGTTCGCGGCGATTTTGGTGTTGCTGCGCTGGACCGATATCAGCCGCGAACTGCGCGGCAAGGTTATCGCGATCAGGTCGATGGAATATGTGCGCGCCGCGGTGGCGGTCGGCGCGAGCGATCCGAGGATCATCGCCCGTCATATCGTGCCCAACACCTCGTCGCACATCATCGTGTGGGCCACGTACCAGTTGCCCGAAATCATTCTGCTTGAAACATTTTTGTCATTTTTGGGTCTCGGGGTGCAGGCGCCGATGGTGTCGTGGGGCACGATCTTAAATCAGGTGCGCGATACCCAGGCGTTGGTCGCCGCGCCGTGGCTGATGGCACCGGTCGGCATGATTGTGATTTCCGTGCTCGCGTTCAACGCGTTCGGGGACGGTTTGCGCGACGCGATGGATCCGTACAGCAATGAATAACCCGTTGCTACTTGACATCGCGGACGTTTCGGTCGATTTTCGCACTATCGCCGGGACGGTAAACGCGGTGCGCCGGATCGGCTTTGCGGTGCGACACGGTGAAACGCTCGCGGTGGTCGGAGAATCCGGGTCCGGCAAATCGGTGACCGCCCGCGCGATCATGAGCATGCTCGCCACCAACGCGACGGTGGGCGCCGATGCCAAAATCGTCTTTGACGGCCAGGATATTTCGAATTACAGCGAAGAGCAGATGTGTCAGATTCGCGGCGATCGGATCGCGATGATTTTTCAAGAACCGCTCACGAGCTTAAATCCGTTGTATCGCGTCGGTGATCAAGTGGCCGAAAATATTCTTGCCCATCGGCCGATGTCGAAAAGCGCGGCGGCGGCGGAAGTGGTGCGTCTGTTCGAAGAAGTGAGGCTGCCTGAGCCTGAGGCGCGCCGCGCACAGTATCCGCATCAGATGTCCGGCGGCCAGCGTCAGCGGGTCATGATCGCGATGGCGCTGGCCAATAATCCGGATCTGCTAATTGCCGACGAGCCGACCACCGCGCTGGACGTTACGGTGCAAGCCGAGATTCTCGCATTGCTCAAAAGCTTACAGCGCAAGCACAAGATGGCGGTGATTTTGATCACCCACGACCTGACTGTGGTCAGGAAAACTTCCGACCAGGTGGTGGTGATGCGCGCCGGCGAAATCGTCGAACGCGGCGCGACCGAAAAAGTTTTTAAAGATCCCCAACACGAATACACGCGTCATCTGCTGGCCAGCGAGCCCAAGGGCCGGCCGGATCCGCTGGCTGAAGGCGCGCAACCGCTTTTGGTCGGCCAAAACGTGCGGGTGAGTTTCAAGACCAAACACGGCTCGTTTTTTGCCCGCAAAACGCTGGATGAAGTAGCGGTCAACAGTCTGTCGGCAACGATTCGCAAAGGCGAATCGCTGGGTTTGGTCGGTGAATCCGGGGCGGGTAAATCTACTTTCGGCATGGCGCTGATCAGGCTGATTCATGCTGACGACGGCACGATCAAGTTTGACGATGTGCAAATTGACGGCAGATCGCGTAAGCAGATGCGTCCGTTGCGCCCCAGAATACAGGTGGTGTTCCAAGATCCGTTTTCATCGCTTAATCCGCGGATGATCGTGCGCCAGATAATCGAAGAAGGCCTGATTGTCAATTCAATCGGCGCGACTTCGCAAGCAAGAAAACAAATCATCGCTGAAGTGTTGGCGGATGTGCAGATGCCCGCTGACGTGATGGACCGGTTCCCCCATGAATTTTCCGGCGGCCAACGTCAACGCATCGCCATCGCCCGCTCGTTGGCGTTGCGCCCGGAATTCATCCTGCTCGACGAACCGACTTCGGCGCTTGATTTGTCGATTCAGGCTCAAATCATTGATCTTTTGCGCGTATTGCGCGCCAAGCACGGTCTGAGTTATCTGTTTATCAGTCACGATCTGAAGGTGGTCAGGGCGTTGTGCCATAACGTGCTTGTGATGCGCAACGGCGAGATCGTTGAATCCGGCCCGACCGAGCAAGTTCTGGGCGAGCCGCGCACCGCATACACCAAACGTTTGGTAAACGCCGCGTTTTATGCGGACGCGACGGAGCCGGCTGATCAGTCGCCGGCCGACTAATCACCGCCGCGACTGGCAACCACAATTTGTCGGCACAGAATTAATAGCCAATTGCCGGTTACTTTAGATAGCGTTATTAGGTGCCATGACAGATAAGTTGTTGAAAATCACTATCGTCGGCGGCGGCACCGCCGGCTGGCTGGCGGCGTTGGTGCTTCAAAAAGAAGCGGCGCGGCAGAAAATTCAAGTCGCCATCACGTTGATCGAATCCAGCAAGATACCGACTATCGGCGTGGGCGAAGGCACCACCGCGGTGTTTTGCGGCATGCTGCAGTATTTGGAAATCGACGAGCGTGAGTTTTTGGCCGCGACTGACGCGACGATCAAGTACGGAATTCGTCATCGAGACTGGAAACAGTTGGGACATAGCTACGACGGCCCGATCGATGATCCGTATTTCTTGGCCGACAAACCGCCGTTCGAAGCCGGAGCGTGGCTTGACACCTACTGTGTGGCCGCGAACCGATCAGTGACTGAACCGCATTTGTTCACCTATCTGATGGAAGGACGGTACGCTCCGTACACCGCCGATGACCGGCCGATCGCGCTAAGCAAATTCCACCACGCATATCATTTCGATCAAGCTAAAGTAGGAGTCTTTTTACGCGCCAAAGCCCGCGATATCACCATAAACGACGCGCAGGTGCTTGGGGCCAAAAGGGCTCCCGACGGCAACATAACCAGCTTACAGCTTGATGGCGATCGCGAGCAAGAAGTTGATTTTGTGTTCGATTGCACCGGTTTCAGGCGAGCGTTGATCAAAGAGCAATTGGGCGCGGAGTGGATCAGCTACGCCAAAGAACTGCCGGTAAATCGCGCCATGCCGTTTTGGTTGGAGCACGCCTCCGGTGGCAAAATCGCTCCGTATACGCTAGCGTGGGCCCAACGGGCCGGCTGGCTGTGGCAGATCCCGACCTTTGAGAGGCTAGGATGCGGCTATGTTTATGCCGATGAGTTTGTGTCCCCGGATCAAGCGCAAAGCGAGATCGAACAGGCGCTAGGATGCCGGATTGAACCACGGAGCGACATCAAAATTCAAGCCGGACGCGTCGCTAACGCGTGGATCGGCAATTGCGTTGCGCTAGGACTTGCGGCGAGTTTCTTAGAGCCGCTGGAGGCAACCTCAATTCACGGCACGGTGGTTCAATTGATGCTGTTTGCCAAGCGCCATCTGGGTCATTTGCGCACCATCGAACCTGCGCAACGGGACAGCTACAACGCGACCGTCGCGCGTCAAGTCGACGATTTTCGCGATTTCATTAATCTGCACTATGTCTCCGGCCGCGATGACAGTGATTTTTGGCAATATGTGGCGCAAAGTTGCATTTCTGATACCACCAAAACGCGACTTGCGAATTGGAGTAAAAAAATGCCCGACAGCGAAGACTTCGACAGTTACTTGGACGGACTGCCGCACGTTGAGGAGCAGTTGTATTATCCGGTCTTAGACGGTTTGGGCCTGCTAAACAGAAACGTTGCAACTACTACGATGGAGCGCGACAAGCAACTGCGCGCTCATGCCCGCAAGACTAACGATTTTTTGCGCGAAGAAAATAAAAAAACGGCAAAAAAAGCCGACGACCACCGCCAATTTCTTGAAAAAATTAGAGTTTGATTTTTACGCAATTTTGTTGGTTGATGAGGATGCTACTTTAGTACCATCAACGCACCTTGCAACGCGGTTTTTTATTATTGTCCTTTAGTCAAACTTGCGTTTTATTTACTGCCGCGCACTTGGGCCATAAAGTTTTGCGCTCGCTCAGGATCAATCGGGTTCCAAGTGTTACCGTCAACTTTCAACGCGGAACCGACAATACAACCGTCCACGATGCGTAATACATCCGCGACCGTATCGTGTTTTACGCCGGTGTTGGCTAAAACGGGGGTGTCGAAAAGAGCGGTTTTGACCGCCTCAAGCGCTTCAAGCGGCGCGGCTTCGGCGGTGATTTGGCCCGATACCAACACGGCGTCTGGAATTGAAGAAAATACCGCGCTGCGCGCCCGATCCGGTAACGGGCGCCGGTCAAGACTGTCAGCGAATTCTGCCGATACGTTATATAGCATCGCCAGGTCCTTGCTACCTAAGCGATTGCGGTAGCGTAAAGCGGCGCCGGCATCAGGACTCCACATTCCCATATCCGAAGCATACACTCCGGTAAAAATTTCGCGCACGAAGGCCGCGCCGGTCGCGACGGCCAACGCGATGGTGCTGATAATTGTTCAAGGCCGTTTGCTTGCCTTACTTGCGATAGTTAATGCTTATGTCGCTTAAGTGGATTTCTAGATCAGCTGACAGTACTTCCTTTGTTAGTCCACGCCGGGCCGCCAGGAAATTCGTGTTCAGCCAGGCTTTTTTCGTGCATGGTGATTGAATAGCCCGCTGCGGTCGGTACCTGATATCGGCCATCGATTACTTTGACCGGATCCACAAAGTGCTCGTGCAGGTGATCCACATATTCCACAATCCGGTTTTCCAACGAACCTGTAATCGCGATGTAATCGTAAAAGGACAAGTGCTGCACATATTCGCACAGTCCAACTCCGCCGGCATGCGGACACACCGGGATACCATGTTTTGCGGCTATTAACATTACGGCAACTATTTCGTTCGGCCCGGCCAATCTGCAACTGTCGATCTGGCAGAAGTTAATCGCGTCGGCTTGCATCAGCTGTTTGAACATTACCGCGTTGTGGCAACATTCACCGGTGGCAACTTTAATCGGGGCGATTTGCTTGGCGATACGCGCGTGCCCCAAAATGTCGTCCGGGCTGGTGGGCTCTTCTATCCACCATGGATTAAACACAGCTAGCTTGCGCATATTTTCGATTGCTTCATCTACGCCCCAAACCTGGTTTGCATCCATCATCAAATAGCGGTCAGGCCCGATTTCGTCGCGGATGATCTGGGCGCGACGTATGTCGTCAGCAAGATCCGCGCCGACTTTCATTTTGAAGTGGGTCCAACCCTGGTCTAGCGCTTCGCGCACCAAGGTGCGCATTTTTTCATCCGTATAGCCTAGCCAGCCGACAGAAGTGGTATAGGCCGGATAGCCAAGTTCGGTGATTTTGGCAATGCGATCGTCACGTCCGGCATTTTGTTCTTCTAACATTTCTAAAGCTTCAGCGGGACTGAGAGCGTCAGCCAGGTAAGTCCAGTCAATCAGATCGACGGTTTCTTGCGGAGTCATATCGGCGAGCATGCGCCACACCGGCTTGTTCTGACTTTTCGCAACCAGATCCCATGCCGCGTTGATTATCGCGGCTGAAGCAAGATGGATAACCCCTTTTTCAGGTCCCACCCAGCGCAGTTGGCTGTCGCCGGTCACCCGTTTCCAGAATCCTCCAAGGTCTGAGCTGAGGTCGTCTAGCGTCATTCCCTCGATGAGCGGAGCGAGCGCCAATGCTGCGGCTACGCACAACTCATTACCTCGTCCGATCGTAAAGGTCAGTCCATGCCCGGTGGGGCCGTTGTCGGTATGGATTGATACATAGGTGGCGGAATAATCCGGGGCCGGATTCATCGCGTCAGAACCGTCCATATGTCGAGAAGTTGGAAAGCGGATATCGCGGGCGGTAACTTTGGTTATCTTTATGGTCATAGTCGGTAAATAGTATTTAGCTTGATTCTAAAAGTTTGTTGCGTGGCTTCGTTAAGATGTAAATAGTTGACCTCAAAGATCTAGCACAGTTGTTATGCGCGGTAAAGGGCATCTGTCACAATAGCCAGGCTGCGAGTTGCGTCTTGGTTGGCGATTTCATCGGCTAAATCCGGATTGTTGACTAAGGTGAGTGCAACCTTGCGGAACTTTTCGCACATCCTAATATTGGAAGCGCCTTCAGCGACAGCGTCAAGTCCGATTTGATCAGGAAAAGTATCAAAGTAGATCGTACCTGAGTAGTCTTGACGGATAAGCTCCATGAAAAATTCAACGGTCTGGATTGGATGAATTGAACCTACCATCAGACCGTCGTCGCGTTTGGCATAACCGTCGTTTAGATGCACGCCAAGCAAACGTGAGTGGCGCGCGACAAGATATGCCGCCCGCGCCGGAATCTCACCGGCGTATAAGGAGTGGGCGAAATCGATAGTTATACCCAGATTGGGACGGCCGACGTCTTGTATGGCCAGTAACGTGGTAGCGGCATTCGGCATCATCGCGAAACCGCGCGGATCGTCGGGTTTGTATTCAATGGCAATATCAGTGTTGGCAGGATTATGGTCGGCAATTTCGGTCAGCGCCTTGACGGTGTAGTCCCACATGCGTTGATAGTCGCCCTGAAAAGAGTAATCAACTCCGTCTTGTCCCATCCATAAAGTTATCAAATTACCACCCATTTCGACAAGCGCGTCCAGCCCCTTGCGGGAGGCGTCGATAGCGTCGGTACGAATTGACAAGTCTGGATTGGTAAATGCTCCTAAACGCCAGCTACGATACGAATAAAAGCCCATCGTCAACCCGTTTAAAGCTAAGTTGCGGTCCGCAAGAAGTTGCGCTAATTCTGCAGGGGTATGATTTTTAAAATGCTCAGGGAAAGTTAAGTCAACCGCATCAAAGCCGGCTAGTTTGGCACTGTCTAACAATTCGGCTATGCCGACCTTGCCGGAACGTCCGGCTTTAAAAGAGTTTAGCCGGGTGGCGTAAGAAGGGCGATCAGAAAGTGCGGTCATGAAAGTTTAGGGTAATGTGGTTGCGCAACCAAAATCAAGAAGTTTAGCCTACGAATAATTGCATACACTTTAGTATATCGCTTCCTAAATGTGTACAGGTAGCAATTAAAAATTGGCAAGTTTTGTTCAATTTGCGCTATGCCGCTTCTCTTTGCTCAGTCTCGGGAAGGTTAGATATATTTGCGTTATTACTGGGGGTGCTAGTCACCCCGGCCGCAACATTTATTTGCCACCTTATATGCGCAAAGCAATCACGCTTTAGATTCTATGAACTGATTCCCATCCAAACCAGCAATTCAATGTCTTCTTCAATAATCGGTGGCAATGGCTCAGGAGCAATGAACGGTTCAAGGCCAGAGGCTAGTATTTTTTTAATCAAATACCGGGATTTGTCCTTCCCCTTTAATTCCTCAGCAAACCATTTCCTTAACCTGCCCTCATCTCTGCCCGACCATGGTGCTTCAACAATGTCGAGCGCTTTATCGACTTGCGCCTGTTTAGTGTCCAATGGAATATTCTTGCGGATAAAGTCAGCAACTTTTCTATTCAAAGGTCTTACACGCGGCTGAAGGTTTGCGGGGTCAGTTTCGTATGTCCAGTGCTCATAGATGTTATGCCGGGCAGTCATCCAGAAATCGTATGCAGCATCCTGCACAATCTCATTCAACACCATTTCTTCATCTTCTGAACATTCAATCAACCTCAGGCACCGCCCAATTTCATGTTCAATCATTGGCCTGACTGCCGATTGCTCTGTTATAGTCTCTCCAGGCTCTGCATATTTAACAGTCCAATCTTTATTGGCATGGACAAACCGCAGATAAGTTCTTTTACCCACCTTCGCACAAAAGAATATGCCCTGCTCATCACCCTTGCGCAAACCCGACCCCGCTTTCCATGGCATTTGCACAATCTGCTCATGCCGGGACTCCATAGCTTTCCTCAAGGTCTGTCGATATTCTTCACCACTTTGCGTGCCGGACACAGTTCCACCGCGCTCATATAAAGACGCGTCCTCATCCAACAATTTCTGAATTTCTTCCTTAGTCTCGGTAAAATCTCTATTTGAGGAAGCAACACCAGAGATTGGTGAGACAATACCAACTGAAGCTGCCGCCATAGCAATTTTGCGTGAGATGCGTTCTTCCAATTTGAGCAACGCATCCAGCCGGTTTGCAGGGAATATGGTGCGCATAAACACTCGGTTGTGCTGGCTGCCAATCCGGTCAATCCGTCCGTGCCGCTGGACAAGGCGCATGGGGTTCCATGGCATATCATAGTTAACTATATGACGTGCCTGCTGAAGGTTAACACCCTCTGCCAACACGTCTGTGCTAACGAGAATATCTATCTCGTTAGGATCCCCTGGCTTTCCTGCAGTGTCTGGAGCAAACCTCGCCGCCGCAAGAGCCTTACTGTTGTGGTCACCTTGACCGCTACCCATGACGATTTCCAACCTGCCGTTATAGGCTGACAATTTTGCGTTGCTTGGTATCTGTTTTGCGAGATGACAATGTACCCACCGTGCAGTATCAGCAAAGAACGAAAAAATAATAACCTTACGTTTGTTAATTTCATCTTCTCTAGAAGAGGCTTGCGACTTTGCCTCCTCAGCAATGAATTCAAGCTGCTCAATCAACGCGTGCAACTTAGGGTCGTTATCCGGAGTGATGCCTTTCAATGCTTCATAAATTTTTTTGAGTTTCTCTAAATCTTGTTTTGTGTCCTCGTAAAGTCTATCGCGGTCATACGAGCTCGCATCAACAGTGTCCTCACTTGATGTCAATAATTCATCAAAATCTTCGTCATCTGTGCTTGTATACTCGTTTAAGAATGCTGTCGAAACAACATAGCCTTCTTCCAGAGCACGCAGAAAATGCTCATGCTGTTCTATCAGGCGCTCTATCGAGACACGAAACGCACCGGTCGATGATTCAAAACGTTTCAATAAGCCGCTTAGTAGAAGACCGGTTACCGCGTTAGCAATCCGCTCACTATCTGGGTCCGGTTTGGTCAAATAGGTGTTCGCCTTGTAACGCGCAAACTGGACACAATATGGATGTTCGGGGTCGAAGTAAGTTTCGATCAGTTCAAACAAACCCGGCATAAGGGCGTCGAGATCATAACGAACTGAAATCGCTTTTGGCTCAGGAAAGACAATGGTCTGCATCTCACCATTAATCTCAACTTGGTCATTGGGATAATGTTTCTTGATAAACTGCCGCGTTCGTTTCACCGTTGTGGCATCGACGATTGGATACAGCACATCAGGCGACAGGTTGTTGGGGTTTATCTTTATTGCCTCATCAAAACGGTCCTTGATGGAAATGATACCTTTATTGGCCAGGAATGAGTCCTGCTTAATGAAAAAGCGCGTCAGGTTATACAAATCCCATAGGGAGTTATTCACCGGCGTTGCCGTCAGCATCAATACATCTTTCCTCTTACCATAAAGGAGTGTCCGCAAGGCATCCGCCCGTGTTGGTGAATCCGGATTCCTGTAATTATGCGCTTCATCAATGATAATAAGCTGATATTCTTCTATATTGCGTTTTAAATGGTTTCCGGTTGTATTAGGCCGTCTAACCGCATCTCTTAGCTGTATATCTTTTGCTAGCTGTTCAAAGGAAACAATTTCAAGATGGAGTTGAAAATCAGACTGAAACTTATCCCAAGTTGAGTCCCTCAATGCTGCTGGACAAACAAGCAACGCGCGTTGCCTTCTGTCTTGGTAATGGGTGAGAATTTCACCGGCCACGAAGGTCTTACCCAGACCAACCTCATCGGCAACTATAACACCGCCAGTATCCCGGATAAGCCGCAAGGCGCGCACAACGCCATGCTTTTGAAAGCTTGTGAGAGGCAGGCCTTTATCTTCTACTTTATCCAGCGAGATTTCATCGCCATACAACTCCCATAAGACACGCAGGAATATCTCAAACGGTGTTTTGGGCTCAAAAATTTCATCAAAGAAAGCAGCGAGGTTAAATGGTGTTGCCTCATCCCACAACCGGTCAAACCAGTCTTTGGCTTTCTTGACTGTCGGCGTGTCATATCGGCCAAGATTGAGTTCAAGGTTAGATGAAAGTCCAGAGGCGGTAAGATTAGATGACCCAGCAATCACCACCTCAGGCTTGCCGTATGCGCCTTCTGAAGCTGGTGAAAAAATATAGGCCTTAGCATGAAGAAAGTTTTTCTCATATCGCCGCACTTGCATATTACCGGCTTTCAGAGCTTCGACTAGCTGGCGAACAGCTTTTGCAGCAGTGCGTTCAAAGGGAATGTGGTCACGTTCAGCCCGTAAAGACACTTCTTGTTTTTTCAGATTTTTATGAAGCCGGCGTGTGATAAAGTTGCCTTTTGTTTCGCCAACTTGCTTTTGCCATAACTCACTTTCGGCGATTGGGTCTGTGCCCAGCAGAAGGCGAATAGACGGAATGTCTTTGATGGCCGGCGCAATGCGGCCAAAGCCGCTGGGGTTGAAATAGGCTGTGGCTATTCGCGCTTCATCAACTTGGCCCCCATCTCCAGCAATGACTGTTGCGTTACTGCCCTCAACGCCAAGCACTTGGCGCAAAGCTGTGGTCATGGTATTACCGTCGCGATTATCGATGAAGTCGGGCTTATCACTCATAGCTTAAACCTTGCTCACCCAGGCGCGAAAATGCTTCAACACTTCATTAAGGCGCGGCTCATAATCCCAGCCTGCATGGAAAGTTTCGAAGATATGGATCAGCTGCGGTTCAGATAGTCCATAAAGATGCGCCACAACCGCATCAATCTCATGAATTTTATCTTGCTTGTCATCGCATTCTAGTAGGCCGTATTTAACCTCAACGGCGTTTGCCCAGTCTGCAAAACGTACATCTGGGCACGCAAGGCGGCCAGAAAGTTTCACCAAGCGTTTCCATAATGGGTTGCTGCGTTCAGGCCGAGGGATGGGAAATGAGTTAAAAATAAAGAAGCTAACGTGTGTTTCAACAAATCGGCGGGCATACCAATCCAGCGGAATGGACGACAAAACACCTAACAAAAAGGCCTCGTCCTTTGCATCTCCTCTTGGAAACATTAGCACTGGGCCTGTGTTTGTTATGAAGTTCTTGGGTGGCAAAAGACATGCAATCACAGTTCGGCTACTGGTCCGATGTGTTATATCGCGAAAAGCAATTCGTGCTTTGAGTGGAGATAAAGTAGTTTCGTCTTCAACATATTCTCTGGAAAATTCTCTGTGAACACTATCACGCGCACCTATGTTCGCTCGCAGCCTTTTACTTTGAAGCCAAGACAACACAACCTTAGGGTCTGCCCATGAGTTATATTTTTTAGTATCTGGATTCCACAGATCAAAACTGGCACCTTTATAAACTTTCCAAAATCCTTCAGGACAATACTTTGAATAGTACATTAAACATTTCTGAGCAGTAGCATCCAATTCGCGATCAGGCCGAGCGCGCCAGCTGTCAGGTTCGTTTAAACTCAGCCAACGTGCTTTTCGAAGTTGTCCAAACACCTCTGTTGAGTATGGCTCAGGAAACAATGGCAAAGATGCACTCTCATTCCACCCAAGTACCTCATCGCTAGAAAATCGCTGTGTCTTTGAATCTTTACCTTTTAGGAAAGAGGTCAAGTTAGTGAACGGACCCTTGAGAGCTATACCAGGTCTTGGACTCTTCGAAAGAGATAACAGGCAAATAGTATATGTCGGCGCTATGTCAAAAACCCATTTTGCCGTATTTTGTAACGTGACTACATTTATCAAATTACCTTTGTTAAAAAGCACTTTCCTAAATTCCTTAGACCCAAGCGCAGATAATACCGTTCTTGGCATCACTACGCCTATACGCCCGATCTTTTGTGAAGTTGCAAACCAAAACCGCCATGCAAAAGCCTTGTAAAGGTCAGGGTCTCCAGTTCCCATACCAGGGAAATTCCCTGCCTTAAGCAATTTTCTAATTGAATTCGCTTCTGAGGTTTCTTCTTTTAGTTCAGCTAAGAGGTCAGGCCTGGTTTGGCACAGTATATCAATACGCTCATTTTGTTCTCTAGGGCTCAATCCTGACAAACCTGGCTCGTATCGAGCCCAGAATTTGTCTTTATTAACCACCGCCTCTTCCCAAGGTGGATTCCCTAAAATCACATTGAAACCTTGAGAGCGGCCAAGAAACACCTCAGGGAATGCGATAGGGAAATGCATTGCAGAAAACGGGCTTAAAACTTTCCGCGCAAGCTTGAGTGCAGCTGAACTTTGAACCTCATCCTTCAATTTTTCCCAATCTTCAAATGGATAGTCTTTCAGGAGCGGGTCATCTGCCACCGGTTGCGCTGTTATAAGGTCGCAAAGGGCTTTGGTATCCAGCGTCTTTTGACGGGCTTCTTCCATTAATGTTCGGCCAGTTTCGATATCTTTCACTGATGCATCGGATAGCTGTGCCAATTTCTGAAGTGGTTCCGCTGCTTGACCCAACAAATTATCCGCGTCCGCTTCAAACAGCGTCCCAGCACCTTCATCAAATTTCTTGCGGATTTCATCCAAGGAACCCACGCCAACTAAAGCATTTCCATGCACTAAATTATGGTCAAGAAGCGAAAGCGGCAGGCCCGGCACAAAGGTATGAATCCAAATAGATAGCCGTGCCAATTGGACCGCGATGGCGTTTAAATCCACCCCATAAATACAACGCCGCGCAATCATGCGGCGCAGCAGCAGGCCATCTTCTATCACCACAGTATCGGCTAAATCACCCAGCTCATTTTTTGCGGCCTCGCGCAAGTATTGTAGTTCTCGCGTGATGCCCGGCGTGGGGTTATCTTCCAGCCAAAGGGCAAAGCGGCGCTCGATGCGGTCAATCGCAGCTACTAGAAAATGCCCTGACCCCATGGCGATATCGGCAACACGGAAATCAAAAAATTGTTCTGTGCGGCCAGCATCAGACAGGCCGGTCATCTTTTTTAGATGCTCATCTAGAGCAGGCTCCAGTGTGCTATCTAGCAAATGTTCTACCGCAAAGTCTGGCGTGTAAAAACTGCCAGATGATTTTCGAGCACCAGAACGGTCATGAAGATAAATCTCACTAGCATGTATGACTACAGGGTCAGCGTCTCCGGCTGGCAGATAGGTTCCCTTCTTATTTATAGTTAGGTTCTGTCTAGCCAGAGAAAGCTCAGATTCAAGCAGTCCTTCGTAAATGGTCCCAAACTCACGAACACTTAGTGCACGAAAATCAACCGGGGCGTCAAGCGTGTCCTCAGCATCAGTCAAAAGAAGCCCACGTAAGGCTTCTTTAAATGAAGCATTTGGCAATGTCAAATCCGCAAGTGCTGCTCCTGCTTTAGAAACGTCAGCGTCACTTGAGAACATAGTCCCGTTATAGGCAGGTATGCCCCATTCTTTATTTCCGCGGGATACAGCTTGCCAGAGTAAAACGGTTTGCTTCCAATGATGGTCACTTTCGCTAACGGGGGGGGGGTGATATGGTCAGATGCGGCCTTTGCCAGCTCAATGGCTTTTTGTTTCAGTGACCGTCTGCGATATACCTCATTGCCCTTATAGGGAAGTAAATCTCGATCCTCGGCATAGGCAATGAATAACAGCCGAAAAAGAACCGTGAGCGCCATTTCATAGGTGAGGGCGAGATCATCCTTGGACGGCGTGGTCAGATTTCGTGCCTTAGCGATGCCCATTGCCAGTTGGGGAACAACAATGCCGTAAATTCGTTCACGTAACCGGTCAGCAATGTCTGCGGCAAAGCGTTTGGACTCTTCCAATATGCTGTAGATTGTGCCGTGCTCTTTGAGCGCGTCTGAAGAGAACAGCAACCACAGAAAACCAATATCATCAGATGATAGCAGTGATGGCCGGCATTCAACGTAAGTCTCTGTGCGCCCTCTGCGTCCAACGCCAATATTCTTTGTGTTGTACAAGCGCACACGGTCTCCCTGAATCATCACAACCCACGGCAGACGTTCTTTATCAGCTTTAGTCAGAGCGTAGGATATGGGTGAGAAATTGTTGAACCGTCCTGTTCCAATCTCGGGTACTTCATCTTCATTGAGCAGGATGGCAAGTGCTGTTTTTTCTTCACCAGCTGATAGAAGCTCAGTTAAGTTATCAAGGCGCTGACAAGTAAAGCCTAAAGCGGTAAGCAGCTCTTTTTTTGACTTTCCCAAAACTGACTGTGCTTGTTTGACTGCCGACGCCCAGTCGGCACGATTTCTGGTGCCATGGGTCAATTCATGAAGGGATAGAAGTCCTTCATTGGTTATGCCGGGCAACCGGGTCTCAAGCGAGGGCATGGCATCAGCCAAAAATCAAATAGCCGCGTTTCTGTCAGGAAAAGACAATGCGGTTTTACAAAGACGTTTAGCCTACGCGATATCTTGTGCATGAAAGACTGGGGGCTGGTCTTCGCCAGTGCCGCACAGAGACGCTCCTTCCGGGTGCGTGACCACGACCAAAACTGGGGATGCCCTGCCGCCTTTGCGGTTTTTGAAAGCCTGTTGCAAAGCGCTCGGAGCCGGTTTTGATGGTGATGACAGAACCACGACCTCAAGTCCCTGACTGCCAAGACCCAAATACAATCCGACAGGTGCTAATCCTTGAATATCAAGAGTTAGTGGCCTTACAGAAAATTCTGATCCCTCAAGGAAAGTCATTGGTTATGCCTGCTCCTAAAATATCTTTATTAGGCAATAGTTTAAGAGGAGGTGTTTTTTTGGAAAGCAGAATTTAACTTTATTTGCTTCTAACTACAAAAAAAACCCGCAATTACAGGGCAAGGTGTGGCTGGCAATTGGTAAAAAGTTAGGTCAACCGCATCAAGGCCGGCTAGTTTGGCACTGTCTAACAATTCAGCTAGCCGACCTTGCCGGAACGTCCGGCTTTAAACGAGTTTAGCCGAATAGCGTAGGAAGAACGATCAGAAAGTGTGGTCATGAAAGTTTAGGGTAATGCGGTTGCGCAACCAAAATCAAGCAGTTCAGCCTACGAATATAGGTTAAATAAATTCTATCAGTTAGTTTGAATGGCGACTTGCCAATTGCCAAGCAATCAAGGTGCTTAGCCAAAGATATAACTTGCTAAATCAACATGCTTTGGTATCTTCGCAAAAAGGTTGTAAGCTAAAATAGTAATGCGGGGTGGAGCAGCCCGGTAGCTCATCAGGCTCATAACCTGAAGGTCGTAGGTTCAAATCCTACCCCCGCAACCAATTGATGCTGTTTTCTATTAGCATACAGATAACAATGTAATGAAAGCAGAAGATTATTTTGCGAGCGGGAATTCCAAGTTTGCCCAAGGTGA
>JAZHEJ010000034.1:0-4418 GCA_036679665.1 Candidatus Tethybacter castellensis
CCATAACCGCCGCCAACTACCGGCCGCTAAGCAAAATTTGGCTGATTTTCGGCTTGGGCTCAATGGCCGGACTGATGATAATCGGTTTGGCCACCAGTATTGTCGAGACCCGCGGCGGCTCGGTTGCGCTGTCAAGCGTCGCTTTGTCCACGATCGCGATCGGCAATACGGCCGGCCGACTCAGCGTCGGCATCCTGGCATCTTGGCTGCGCGCAACGCGCGGCATACCGCGCCAATTGTCCCGCCGCGGACGTTAACCATAACCGCCGCCAACTACCGGCCGCTAAGCAAAATTTGGCTGATTTTCGGCTTGGGCTCAATGGCCGGACTGATGATAATCGGTTTGGCCACCAGTATTGTCGAGACCCGCGGCGGCTCGGTTGCGCTGTCAAGCGTCGCTTTGTCCACGATCGCGATCGGCAATACGGCCGGCCGACTCAGCGTCGGCATCCTGGCATCTTGGCTGCGCGCAACGCGCGGCATACCGCGCCAATTGTCCCGCCGCGGACGTTAACCATAACCGCCGCCAACTACCGGCCGCTAAGCAAAATTTGGCTGATTTTCGGCTTGGGCTCAATGGCCGGACTGATGCTAATCGCCTTGGCCGGACTAATCCTTGCGGGGTTGGTGACAACTCCGGCGCTTAGCGCATGTGCATTGACGCTGGTCGCATTAGGGTACGGCTTGCTTGCCTCAAGCATTCCGGTAGTCACCCAGCAAGTTTTTGGGGCGCGTCATTTTCACGCCGCCTTCGCCCTTATCTTCTCAGCGTGGGGTATGGCGGGACTGACCTCGCCATGGCTGGCCGGCGCGCTATTTGATTACTGGGGCAATTACCTGCCCGCCATCATGTTTGCGACATTGACCACGCTGGCGGCCTTGATGCTGTCTTGGCGGATGAATTTTGACCCGCCGCATAACGCCCAGGTTGCGACGCCAAAAAATTAGCTTTGTCGGTTGGAAGAAAAAATTACCCGGACAATTACGCTTGCGCCAACATCATCGCCGCGGCTTTTTGGGCAATCATGTAAGTCGCCGCATTGGTGTTGGCCGAAGTTATAGTGGGCATAATCGACGCGTCGACCACTCGAAGCTTGGCGACACCGCGCACCTGCAACTGTGGATTTACCACCGCGTCGTCGTCGCTGCCCATCCGGCATGTACCCACGGCGTGGTAGACGGTACCGCCCATGTTGCTTGCCGCAACAAGCAGCTCACGGTCGGTGGCGACATCCGGGCCGGGCACAATTTCCGCGTCCCACAGATCGCAAAACGCCGGCTGGCGGTAAATTTCACGCAACATCTTGATTCCCGCAACCAAAGTTTGCCGGTCAAGCTTTTCCGCCAGATAGCGCGGCGTTATGATCGGATCCGCCGCCGGATCGGCACAGTGGATATCGACCCGTCCGGTCGATGCCGGATAACACTGCCATACCGCGGCGGTAAAACCCGCATAGGTGTGCAACGGCTCACCGGGACGGTCGGCCGACAGCGGCATGACATTGAACTGAATGTCCGGTTGCGCGTTCCTGGCATGTTCAGTGCGCGCTGCGCCGCCGACCTGGCCGGCGCCCACGGTAAGCTCGCCGCGTCCGCGCGCTAGCCAGTGCAACCCCATCGTCATTAATTTAACCGGATTGCGCACATAATTATTCAACGATATGTTCTTGGTCAACCGTACGATGGTGCGCATCTGGTAATGGTCCTGCAGATTGCCGCCGACCGCCGGCCGATCGATCACAACCGGAATCCCCAACTTCATCAACAGTTCGGCCGGGCCGATACCTGACAGCTGTAACAATTGCGGCGACTGGATAACCCCGGCGCTCAGAATCACTTCCACATCGGCCATCGCGGTTTTAACGCTTCCGGCATGTCGATAAATCACCCCGCGAGCGCATCCGTTTTCAATGTGCAGTTTTTCTGCCAAAGCGTTGGTTATGACGGTTAGATTTTTTCGGTCCGTCACCGGATGCAAAAAAGCCGTGGCCGCGCTTGAGCGCCACCGTTTGCCGACCGACAGATGGTAGTCGCCCACCCCCATCGTGGTTGCGCCGTTGAAATCGTCATTCAAAGGCAAACCCAACTGCGTCGCGGCTGTTACCCAGGCGCGACTATACGGATGATCACAACGCAATTTGGAAACCATCACTTCGCCTTCGGCGCCGTGAAATTGCGACTGCGGTCCGGAAAATTTTTCCACATTGCGAAAATGAGCAAGCACCGCGTCATACCCCCAGCCGTCATTACCCAGTTTTTGCCAGTGATCAAAGGTATGACGCTGGCCGCGAATGTAAATCAAACCGTTGATGCTGCTTGATCCGCCAATCACGCGGCCGCGCGGCCAATCGATCGCGCGATTGCCGCTGTTGGCGTCAGGTTCGGTTAAAAAATGACGGGAAACCGTCGGATTATTGATCGACCTGAAATATCCGACCGGCAACTTTAACCACCAGTTGCGATCCCAGTCGCCGGCTTCCAGCAGCAAAACGTTGTTCGATGATTGCGCCGACAGGCGGTTGGCCAGCAGACATCCGGCGGAACCCGCTCCGATAATCACATGTGTAAACGCAACGCTCATTCTTTTGTGTTCTTAAACTCAGATTGCAAATATAGTACTCTAAACTTTAACGACGCCATCCACATAATTTTGCTGGTTGAACCGTCAGTCGCCGCCACCTAAGCCGAATACTAAAACCCCATGGTCGAAATCAAAAAACTGACAACTTATGTGTTTCGGTTTCCACTTGCGACACCAATCCAAACATCATTTGGCACGATGCGTGATCGACCAATGTTGCTCGTCAAAGTTATCGATAAAGACGGCGCGTGCGGGTGGGGAGAAATATGGTGTAATTTCCCCGCTTACGGCGCTGAACACCGGGCGCGGATGGTTGCCGATACTTTTGCCGACATATTGACCGCGCGTACTTTTACCGATGCGCAAGAAGCTTTCGATGTTCTAACCGCTATCACCCATATCCTTGCCATTCAATCCGGCGAACACGGACCGATCAGGCAATGCATCGCGGGATTGGATATCGCTTTGCATGATTTGGCCGGCAAAAAAGCCGGCCTACCGCTGTGGCAACTGCTCGGCGGCAGGCGCGACAACGTGCCTATTTATGCCAGCGGGATTAATCCTACCCAACCTGAGTTGATAGCGACCAAAGCGCTAGCGGCAGGCTACCGAAATTTCAAACTCAAAGTCGGCTTCGGCAACGATATCGATTTTGCCAACCTCAAAAAACTGCGCACGCTGATTGCTCCCGCGGGTATGCTGATGGCCGACGCCAACCAGGCGTGGGATATCGAGCAAGCTTGTGCAAATGTTGCTAGGTTGCAAGAATTTGATTTGACCTGGTTGGAAGAACCGATCGCCGCCGACCGTCCGGCCGCAGAATGGATGAAGCTAAAACAAGCCGCATCAATGCCCATAGCGGCGGGCGAGAACATTGCCGGTACCGACGCCTTTAAAAGCGCTATCGCGGCTGATCTGTTTGACGTTATCCAACCCGACTTGGCCAAGTGGGGCGGTATCACCAAAGGGTTGCCGGTCGCAAAAGCCATAATCGCCGCCAATCGACGGTACTGTCCGCATTTTTTAGGCGGAGGTATCGGTTTGGTTGCCTCCGCTCATCTGCTCGCCGCAGCCGGCGGAGACGGCTTGCTTGAAGTGGATATCAATGAAAACCCCCTGCGCACCTGTTGTGTCGGCAATTTACTTAGCGCCAATGACGGTATGGCGGCGCTATCGCCTGATGCCGGACTGGGAGTGGAGCCTGATCTGGCCGCGCTAAAACCGTATCTGGTAGCCGCGCCGTCGCCCTAGTGCTATTTGCGCAATAAGCTTTTTTAGCTTTCGCAATCCGTTGCTAACGACGTAACCGCTACCTGCTTGCTCAAAGCCTGTAAGCTAGCATCCGGGTAAATTTACCGCCAGGCCGCCGGTTGAGGTTTCTTTATACTTGGAAGCCATATCGAGCCCGATTTCTTTCATCGCGGCAATGCAGTTGTCCAAAGGCATGAAGTGTGCGCCGTCGCTTTTCAAAGCCAGCGAACAGGCGGTAACCGCCTTGACCGCGCCCATGCCGTTTCTTTCGATGCAAGGAATTTGTACCAGACCGCCCACCGGATCGCAAGTCATGCCCAGATGATGTTCAAGCGCGATCTCAGCGGCATTTTCGATCTGCGCGTTTGTGCCTCCTTCAGCGGCGCAAAGCCCGGCCGCCGCCATCGCCGCCGCCGAGCCCACCTCGCCCTGACAGCCCATTTCAGCTCCGGAAATGGAAGCGTTATGTTTAATGATCCCGCCGATCGCCGCCGCGGTTAGCAAAAAATCGTATATGCCTTCTTGGCTGTTGTCATGGCAATGTTCAGTGTAATATTTGAGTACGGCCGGGACGACACCGGCCGCG
>JAZHEJ010000035.1:0-3919 GCA_036679665.1 Candidatus Tethybacter castellensis
TGGCAGCGGCAAAAACAACCGCATCCTTAAAGAGGATATCAAAGCTTATGTGCGCGAACGCCTTTCTGCCGATTCGGCACCGGTTCCTTCGCCTGTACCGGCGCCACAACCTCATACCGTCTCCCAACAACCTGCGCCGGTAATCGCGACTCCCGCGCCCCGTCCTAGCCCGACGCCTGTTGCCGACGCCGCAAACAAAATAATCCATGCCACGCCGACGGTACGCAAGCTCGCGCGTGAATACGGAGTGGATCTGACCCGGGTATCTGGCAGCGGCAAAAACAACCGCATCCTTAAAGAGGATATCAAAGCTTATGTGCGCGAACGCCTTTCTGCCGATTCGGAACCGGAGATTTCGCTCGGCGGCTACAGTTACGAGTTGCCGATTTTGGAAGACGAAGACTACGGCCAATACGGTCCGGTTGAGCAAATCAAACTTTCGCGCATAAAGATGCTTTCCGGCCCGGCGTTGCATCGCAACTGGCTTACCGTTCCTCATGTAACCCAGTTTGACGAGGCCGATGTCACCGACTTGGAGAATTTCCGCAAAATGAATACGGAAAGCGCCAAAGCTCGCGGGTTCTCCTTATCACCGCTAGCGTTTCTGATCAAAGCGGTAACCTCGACACTGATAGAGTTTCCCAACTTCAACTCTTCGCTTGCGCTTGACGGCCGAAGCGTCTATCAGAAAAAATATTACAACATCGGCATTGCGGTGGACACTCCCGGCGGCTTGTTGGTGCCGGTGATCAAGGACGTGCAACACAAGTCTGTTATGCAGATTGCCCAAGAATGCGCAGAGCTATCCGCACGGGGTCGCGCCGGCAAAGCCGGACCCAAAGACCTGCGCGGGGGTACTTTCACGATCTCGTCGCTAGGTGGCATCGGCGGCTCGCACTTTACCCCGATTGTCAATGTTCCTGAAGTAGCGATACTCGGCGTTGGCAAATCAAAGCAGCAGCCGGTATGGGACGGTACCAAGTTTGAGCCGCGACTGGTAATGCCTCTGGCTTTGTCGTACGATCATCGAGTTGTTGACGGCGCCCAGGGCGCACGCTTCATTACCCATTTATGTTCGCTACTTAGCGATCTGCGCAAGCTGGCACTTTAACGCTTTTCGCATTGTAGTTGCCGAGTCGCTACCTCAAATGGGCTTGGCTCCATGACTCCTGAACAATTTGAACATTGGCTGACTGTCGGTGCTAACTGGTCGGCAAAATACCGTAAAGAGATCGAGAAATACCCGGTCAGATCTTCAGCCGCGCCAGGCGATACGTTAGCTGCTCTGCCGGACATGCCGCCGTTGGAAGGCGAAGATTTCGCCAAAATTTTTGCCGATTTTGAACGCATTGTCCCGCCCGGTCTGACCCACTGGCAACATCCGCGTTTTTTTGCCTATTTCCCCGGTAATTCATCAATGCCTTCAGTACTGGCAGAACAACTTACCGCGGCGATCGGCGGCGTATGTATGCTGTGGCAAACCTCGCCGGTCGCCACCGAAATGGAAATTCGCGTGCTCGACTGGCTCAAGCAGATGTGCGGACTGCCTCGCAGCTGGCAAGCGGTAATTCAGGACAGCGCTTCAAGCGCCACCTTGGCCGCGGTCATAACCATGCGTGAACGCGCCTTGGAATGGCAGGGTATGAAGCACGGGTTGGCCGGCCAACCCGCGTTACGGATTTACTGTACCCGATACAACCATTCTTCGGTTGATAAGGCGGTTCGGCTGGCCGGGATCGGCAATGCGAACCAAGTGACAGTATCCACAGATGACAACGGAGCCATGAGCGCCGATGCGTTACGCAACTCGATAGTTAAAGATCGCGCGAAGGGCTTTTTGCCGGCGGGGGTAATCGCGGTAATCGGCGGTACCACCACCGGCTACTCGGATAAACTTCGTCCGATTGGTAAAGTCGCCGAGCAGGAAAATTTATATCTGCACGTCGACGCCGCATGGGCCGGCACCGCCATGGTATGTCCTGAGCATCGTGAGCTGATCGACGGTCTGGAGCTTGCTGACAGCTACGTGTTCAACCCTCACAAATGGATGGGTGTCAATTTCGATTGTTCCGCTCACTTTTTAAAAGATGCAAGTTCACTGGTGCGTACCATGTCAGCAACTCCTGATTATCTGAGCACGACCCACGCTTCTGACGTAACTGATTTTTGCAACTGGTCAATCCCGCTTGGCCGACGCTTTCGCGCCTTGAAGCTGTGGTTTGTAATCCGCAGTTACGGCATAACCGGACTGCAGCGGATAATTCGCAACCATATCGATTGGGCGCAACAGGCGGCAAAACTACTCGCAGGCTTCCCGGAATTTGAATTGCTGATCGAACCGCAACTGTCTTTATTTGTGTTTCGGCACCGCCCGCCAAATCTCACCTCCGCCAATCAGCTCAATAAGCACAACAACCGCCTGCTAGAAGCGATAAATCTTGACGGATATATGTACCTTACCCCTACCGTGATTGACGACACCTACGCGTTGCGCATGCAAGTGGGGCATGTCGACTGCGAACGCAAACACGTGTTAGACAGTATCGAACGGATCAAGCAAATCGCAGACAAGCTTGTCGATACGTAATTTACGTATGCGGTTAGGTCGCATCATACCGTTTCGTATCAATTTTTAAAAATTAGCGCCGTGGCAATGCCAATCGGCGAATACGTCAGCTAGCAGTTTTGGCAACCTCAAATACTTTTTTCAACTTACGCTATTATTGACAAATTATCAGCCTGGACAGTTGGCGGCGCGAGCAACCGCCGGTATGCGCGTATTATTTGACCAACGACACCGCGACAGGACTTACAATTTACTTTTTCGTTTCGCGGATGAAAGTAATGAAATCAACACATAATTTCCGATCACTGTCCAAGCTGATCACGGCTATCACTTTAGTTGCGACCTCAACCGTAACTTTTGCCCAGCAGGCTAAAGTCGCGGTTTCCCAGATCGTTGAACATCCGGCTTTGGATGCGACGCGCGCAGGACTGCTTGCCGGTCTGGCCGACGCCGGATACCGCGAAGGCAACAACCTTGAATTCACATTCCAGACCGCCCAAGGCAAACCTGATATCGCCACGCAGATTGCCAGACAATTTGTCAGCGAGCAACCTGACGTGCTAGTTGGTATCGCAACTCCCAGTGCCCAGGCGCTTGCGGCGGCCACCAACACCATCCCGATCGTATTTACCGCGGTAACCGACCCGGTAGGTGCCAAGCTTCTCCAAAGCATGGCCCGTCCGACCGGTAACGTAACCGGTATTTCCGATCTTTCACCGGTCGGACAGCATGTACGGATCATGCAACAGATCGTGCCCGGCCTGCGCACCATCGGCGTCGTCTACAACCCGGGTGAGGACAACTCAGCCTCTTTAGTCGCGTTGCTTCGACAAGAAGCCGGTGCGGCCGGTCTGGATGTCATCGAAGGAACCGCCACGCGCACTTCAGAAATCACCTTGGCCGCGCAAAGTGTTTCGGCCAAGTCTGACATTATCTATGCGATTACCGACAATACTCTAGCTAGCGCCATCAGCGCGCTGATCGTTGCGGCCAACGATGCCAAAGTACCCGTGTTCAGCGCCGAAACTTCGTATGTGGACGCAGGAGCCGTGGCTGCGGTCGGTTTTGATTACTATCAGATCGGCTATCAGACCGCCGATTACGTGGTCAATATCCTCAAAGGCAAAAGTCCCAAAGATCTTCCCGCCCGCGTCGCAGTCGGGACCGACATCGTAACCAACCCCGGCGCCGCGGCGCGACTGGGTATTACATTGCCGGCTTCGCTAACAGCCAACGCGATACGGGTCGTTCAATAACTTTTTCTTGCCCGATTTGCACTCTAGCTAGCGCCATCAGCGCGCTGATCGTTGCGGCCAACGATGCCAAAGTACCCGTGTTCAGCGCCGAAACTTC
>JAZHEJ010000003.1:0-26571 GCA_036679665.1 Candidatus Tethybacter castellensis
TGGCGCGAATAAGTAACAATCACCAGATCGCCACCGTCGCGACATACCTCCGCTTCTCCCCAGGCTAGCGGCTGTGCGACAAGATCAACCTGCTCAGTGTGGGTATACAAACTCTTGTGCTCGATAAACACCACCGGATCCGGCAAAGTCAGACTTTGGCGCAAAAGATGATACGCGTCGGCCACGGTGGCCGGCATGGCAAGGCGCAACCCGGGAGTGTGCATAACCAGCGACTCCAGACTTTGGCTGTGCTGAGCTCCCGCTGAGCGGCCGGTACCGCCTTGGGTGCGCAATACCATCGGCACACCGATTTGGTCGCCAAACATATAGCGGATTTTGGCGGCTTGGTTGCTTAACTGATCCATCGTCATTCCCAGAAAATCGACGTACATCAACTCTACGACCGGGCGCAAGCCGCTCATCGCCGCGCCGACCGCGGTTCCGACTATCGCCGGCTCAGAAATGGGAGTATCCAACACCCTCTCTTCGCCAAACTCTTCGAGCAGTCCTTTGGTCACCCCATAGGCTCCGCCATAGCGACCAACCTCTTCACCGATGATTACGATGTCGTCGTTTTCGCTCATGGCATCCGCTAGCGCCCGGCGCAGTGCGTCGCGATAGGATATTTCCTCCATTTTGCTAACCACCCAAAATGCGATCTAACCGGGTAGCTAACGGTTCCGGCGCCGGCTCGTCAGCGCTGTATACTCCCGCGAACATCGACTCGGAAGTAGGTTTTGGAGCTTTAGTTGCAAAATCGACCGCACCGTCCATTTGGGTGGCGATCTTGCCGTCCAATTCGTCCAATTCCGCTTCCTTATGGCCATTTTTCACCAATGCAACGCGAGCAAACGCCACCGCGTCTTTGCTGCGGCCTTGCGCTTCTTCGTCTTCGTCGCGATACGGGCGATGGTGGTTTGCGAAAGCGTGATGACCGCGGGGGTGGCGGCGGAACTTGCGGCGCGGATCAGTGAGGAGTGTTTTGATTTTTTGGACAGTCCGGTGGTGCGCGTGGCGGGAGAGGATATTCCAATTCCGGTAGCTCCTGAACTTGAAAAGCTTTGCGTCCCTTATCCGCAACTGATTATCCGTACCGCAAGACGGCTGATGCGATGACGCGACATACCCTCAAAATGCCGCGGTTGGGCGAAACCATGGAGGCTGGATTAGTCGTGCGTTGGCATAAAGAGGCAGGTGAAGCCTATCGCCGCGGCGAATCGTTATTGGATATCGAAACCGACAAAACCGTCGCTGAATATCCGGCGCTAAGTGACGGAGTGTTGCTAAAAATACTAGCCGACTTTGGCACGAGCGTAAAAGTTGGCGAACCGATTGCCGAAATTGAAGTCGATACGCCCGAATCAGTTCCGTCGCAACCAAACTCAGAAAGTCAAAGCTCGCCCGACGACGCACCTTTGCGACCGCAAATCGTCGCGTCGCCATCGGCAAAATCAAAAGTGCGCGCCAGTCCCGCCGCCCGCGCTTTGGCGCGCGACAATCATATCGCTTTGGAGTTGGCAATCGGTACCGGGCCGCGCGGACGAGTCGAGCGGTGCGACATCGAAGCATTAATCTCAGCTCGGCAAAAACGTAAAACAGACGTTAAGTTGTTTGATACCGACACTGGGCAAATTGCCTATATGAAGGCAGGTTCCGCCGGCCCGTGCCATTTGTTGCTTCATGGGTTTGGTGGCGACATGAGTACTTGGGTTGCCGTGGCGTCCGAGTTGGAGCGAGAAGGCCAACAGGTTGTCACGCCCGATTTACCGGCGCATGGCAAGACCGAAATGCGGGCGGACAATCTGGATGAGTTGGCCGACGCGATCCACAAGTTTGCCGATGCTCTGCCTGAGCGTTTTCATCTGGTGGGACTGTCAATGGGAGCGGCGGTGGCGGTTGAGCTGGCCAGACGGATTCCGCAGCGGGTAATTAGCTTGGTGCTTGCCAGCCCGGCGGGATTGGGCTATAAGGTGGCCACCGACTTTGTCACCGGGATGGCCAACGCCAAAACCGCCGAGGACATAACCAAACTACTTGCATATCTGGGGCCGCGCGCCGAACTGATTTTCGGTACCCAAGCGCGGATCAATCTTGCCCAAGAAACTTCGCGCGGCAGACTGCGCGAGCTTGCGCAAGTTTTAATCGCTGAAGAAGGACTAAAACTTGATATTCGGCCGCTGCTCACCGAGCTTAGTATGCTTATGCCGGTTAAAGTTGTGTTGGGCTTGCAAGATAAAGTTTTTGCGGTCGCAAACATCCCTGAGTTGCCGCCGTTGGTGGCACTCCATGTTTTAGCTGAGGCCGGCCATGTGTTGCATTGGGATCAGTCCGCCGATTTTGTGGACTTGCTGCTGGATCATTCGCGCAAATATGACGCTAAGCAGAACAAAACAGCATTAATCACCGGAGAAAAATGATGGCGTATTACCTAACTGCCGACGGCGGAACCGAAAGCCTGCGCGTTCGAATTTATGATCTGGACGGTAAATGCGTGGGTTCCAATGCGGTGGCTTACGAAACCACTTTTGCACCTGGCGCCCGCGCGGAACAAAATCCCGTTGATTGGTGGAATGCGCTCGGTAAGGCCACTCGCGCGGCAGTCGCCAAAGCGCAAATTGATCCAGGTCAGATTGAGGCGATGGCATACGCCACGACCTGTTGTTCGGTGGTGTTACTGGATCAAAACGGCAATGCGTTGCGTCCCGCGTTGATTTGGATGGATGTGCGCGCCAACCAAGAAGCCGACGATGTGCTTGCGACCAAAGATGAAGCGTTACGCATCAACGGTGCCGGCCGCGGACCGGTATCGGCGGAGTGGATGATACCCAAAGCGCTGTGGCTTAAACGTAACGATACGGCCAACTTCAATAAGGCGCACACCGTTTGTGAATATCAGGACTATTTGACGTTGCGCCTGACCGGAGAGCGGACGGCTTCTTTAAATAACACCAGTTTGCGTTGGCACTACAGTTCGCGTGAAGGCGGTTGGCCAACCAGTATGCTCAAAGCGCTGGATCTTGAAGAGCTGATGACCAAATGGCCGCAGGATGTGGTGGCGCCAGGCCAGGTGATAGGCACTCTTACCACGCAAGCGGCGGATCACCTGGGTTTGCCATCAAGCATTAAGGTGGTCCAAGGCGGCGCGGATGCGCTGATCGGGATGATCGGGTTAGGGGTTTCCCAACCGGGACAGCTCGCGTTGATAACCGGCTCGTCCCACTTGCAATTTGGCGTGACCCAAGAGCCGATCCATGCCCCGGGGGTCTGGGGAGCCTATCCGGACGCGGTGTATCCAAAGCGCTGGATTGTGGAAGGCGGACAAACTTCAACCGGATCAATCATCAATTGGTTAAAACGTCTTACCGGCGGAACGCTCGACTTGGATGAAATGAATCAAAAAGCCGCACAGCTTGAGCCCGGTTCCGAAGGGCTTTTAGTCCAAGATCACTTTCAAGGTAATCGCACCCCGTACACCGATCCGCTGTCGCGCGGCGCGATCGCAGGCTTGACTTTGGCGCACGAGCCCCATCATATCTTCCGGGCAATTTTGGAAGGTATCGGTTTTGGGACGCGTGCGATATTGGATGCTTTTCGCCAAGCTGGATACAGTGGCACCGAAATTATTGTCGGCGGCGGGGCGTCGGCGTCCCAGCTGTGGTTGCAAATTCATGCCGACACCGCGGGGTTACCGGTACGGGTACCTGAATCCACCGATTCTCCTTCAATCGGATCGGCAGTACTCGCAGCGCACGGAGCAGGACGATTCGCCTCGATTGACGAGGGTATCGCGGCTATGGTACGCGCCGGTGCCAGGATTGAACCGCGACCGCGTGAAATGGCGATGTATGAAGAAATATTTCAACGCTATGTTGCCTTGTATCCGGCTCTCAAAGAGGTGTTGAAATCGTAGTTACCTTCAAATCTGAGACGCGACCTGAGATTCATACTTTCATACAATTTCACGCTTTGCTTGCGAACATCAAAATGTCGGCAATGGTAAATTTAGCGCGTGGCGATTTGAAAAAAGGTCCGCAATTTTTCTATCAGTGCAAAAGATTTTTAAGTAAAGATTGAGACATTGTGGTTTATACGAATATCAAGTTTCCTTAAGCTAGGTGTTTGAAATGACAAATCCCGCAACCCAAATGCGCACTGAAGTGCTGGAAATCCCCACCGCGCTAGAGCGTATGCTTAGCAACAGCGGTGCACAGATCGATGAGGTTGTCGCGGCATTAAAAACTGCGGATCCAAGTTATATGGCCACCATAGCGCGCGGCTCGTCGGATCATGCCGCCACTTGTTTTAAGTATGTGAGCGAAATTATGCTCGGTATGCCTGTGGTTTCACTCCCGCCGTCAATAATTTCGATTTACGACGCCCCGCTCAAGCTCAGAAACTGCGCGTGTATGTTGATATCGCAGTCGGGACAAAGTCCTGATCTTCTGGCAATGGCGCAACGGGTACGCGCTAGCGAGCAGTTAACGTTCGCGGTAACTAATTGTCCTGATTCACCGTGCGCTAAAGCTTGCGACAACGTGATTGATATGAATGCCGGCGAAGAGCTGAGTGTCGCGGCTACCAAAACCTTTGTCAATTCCGTCATTGCAAGTTTGCTGGTATTGGCTAAATTGCACGGCAACAATAAACTGCTTGAAGCGATCGCAAATCTGCCGGAACAACTTGCCAAAGCCGCCACACTTGACTGGGCGGAGCTTAGACACAGTCTAGATGGTAAAAACTCGCTGTTTACGATCGGGCGCGGCCTGACTTTGGCGATGGCGGACGAAGCCGCCTTGAAGTTCAAGGAAACTTGCCAAATCCATGCCGAATCTTATTCGGCCGCCGAAGCGTTGCACGGCCCGGTATCGTTGGTCGTTAAAAATTTTCCAATTCTGATTTTTGCCGGGCAAGACGTTGCCGAGGATTCACTTGCCGCCGCCGCTGATCATTTTGCCAGCCAGGAAGCGGCGGTGTTTGCGACTACCGATAAGGTGAAGCAGGCGTCGCAACTGCCTTTCGTGCGGACCGGACACTGGATTACCGATCCGTTATCACTGATTGTTTCTTTTTACGCCTTTATTGAAAAAGTCGCGTCGGAGCGCGGGATAAATCCGGATCAACCACGCAATTTGAGCAAAGTAACCAAGACTGTGTAGCGTATAAGGCTGATAGTCACCGTAGATTGCCTTTAACATATTAGTAGTGCTCTAGCTTTGCAAAAATATTTGAGCCGACACAAAGCTAAAGTGGAAAAGAGCGCTTAATCTTGGACCATAATTGAGCGTGCGCATGGCGCTGATTTTGCGAACTTGGCCAAACGCTATCAAGCGTATTTTTTTTCAAGTCCAAAAGTAAAGCTAAGCCAAGCCGAAAAAAGTACCAAAGCAACACGACTTAGAATTAAACCATTACCGGTTCAATATAATAGGAATTTAAATATGTTTACTGATAAGCGTGCCGAATCAAACGGCAAACGGATTTTGTTTACCGGCGGTAGCGGTAAAGCCGGCAAGCATATGATACCGTGGTTGTACGAACAAGGCTACGAGATTGTCAATGTTGATTTAAAGCCGCTGAAATTTCCCGGGGTGCGCGACATAGTCGCCGACATCACCGATTCGGGGCAAATGTTTAATGTCGTCAATGCTTATGAGCTTGAAGACTGCGGCAAGGTTCAATTTGACGCCGTGGTGCATTTCGCCGCGATTCCGGCGATTTATTTGGTACCTGATAACGAAACTTTTCGGGTCAACACGATGGGCACTTACAACGTCATCGAAGCCGCGGTAAAGCTTGGGGTGCGCAAAATTATTATTGCCAGTAGCGAGACCACCTACGGTATATGTTTCGCGCAAGGAGACCGCGACTTCAAATATTTGCCGCTTGACGAAGATTATCCGGTTGATCCGATGGACAGTTACGCGTTGTCCAAAATAGTAAATGAGCGCACCGCCTGCGCGTTTCAATTGCGCAGCGGCGTCGACATATACGCGTTGCGCATCGGCAACGTAATCGAGCCGCACGATTATGAAAATTTTCCGGCTTATTTTGCGGATCCCAGCTTGCGCAAGCGTATCGCCTGGAGCTATATTGACGCTCGTGATTTAGCCCAAATCGTACATTTGTGTATTGACAAGGATAAGCTTGGCTTTCAAATTTTCAACGCGGCCAACGATACCAGTTCGGCAACCCAGACTAACGCTGAGCTGCTCAAGCAATTTTATCCAGAAGTTCCGTTGCGCGGTGAAATCGGCGACTATGAAGGGTTGCTTCTCAATCGAAAAATTCGCGATATACTTAAATTTAAAGAGCAACACAACTGGCGCAAGTATGTGCCCGGACACTCAGCCTAGATCGCGGTTGCCATCTTTTTAGTGTTACTTGGGTAAACAGGTTGGTTTTTTAATTTGATTTAAAATGATCTCCTAAAAGGAGAGAAAAATGGAAACCAACAATATGGAACAAGCAAGATTATGCTTGCTTGGAGATTTGCAGGCCAAAACGGACTTAATTTTCACGAACATCGAGGACCAAGGAGCAGTCCGTCCGCACGAGGAATTACCTTATGCAACTAGCAATATGGTGCGCATTCAGCGCGCTTTAAGCTGGCTTAGTCGTGAGCGCGAGTTAAAGCAGAACGATCCGGATATCACATTCATCTTGCATTGGATCGCTTTTGAAGCGCTTTACGGCACCGATGATGAAATTTATCAGCAGAAGAAAAACCACACTGCCGATCAAATCATGAATTTTGTGAATTCGTTGGAAATCAGAGAAGACGATCGGCTGCGTTTGGTCACGACAGTCAGGCAAGTCTGGGAAAGCGTCATCCATCTATTTGAGAATCAGTTCATTGATCCGGAATGTTGGTCGCGTTACTACCAGGGCACAACCAAGGCGGGTCGTAAACACAATCCGTTTGCCAAAAAATCGGAGCCGATCCGCAAATCCGTACTCAAAGATCCCCAGCAATTCGATCAATTTTTGAAAAAAATGTTTTCGCGCCTGTACCTGTTACGCAATCAGCTGTTTCACGGCAATGCTTCCTACAAAGGCGGATCGGAAAGTCAGCGTTCTGATCAGATCAACCACGGTTCTAAGGTAATGTATCAGCTAATACCGGTGGTGATCCGGATAATGCTGGATGCGCTGGAGCATTATCCTGAAAAAGAAGGGTGGGGCAAAATTCCTTATCCTCGTATCTTGGCTGCTTAAGAAAACGAAAATCTTAGCCGCGTCCTATTTAAGTCTGGTCAACACCTTATTGAGCCGGTCGAATATCTGGTCGATCTGATCGTCATTGATAATCAGCGGCGGCGATAAGGCGATAATGTCGCCGGTGGTGCGTATCAACAGATCCTCATTATGGAAAGCGTCGCAGAAAGCGTCGTATGCTCTGGCGGTGGGTTCGCCGTCGCGCGGAGAAAACTCGATCGCTCCGATCAGCCCGAAGTTGCGAATGTCGATCACATGAGGCAGGTCGCGTAGCGAATGCAAGGCGTCTTCCCAATGTTGCTCAAGTTCCAAGGCTCGTTCGAAAAGTCCTTCTTTAAGATAAACATCCAGCGCTCCTAGGCCTGCCGCTACGGCCAGCGGATGCCCGGAATAGGTGTAGCCGTGAAACAGATCGATTATGTTGCCTGCGGTATGCTCTAAAAACAAATCATAGATATCGTCGCGTATCGCCACGCCGCCTAACGGCACCGTGCCGCTGTTGACCCCTTTGGCAAAGGTGATCATGTCCGGTTGCACCCCAAAACGCTCTGCCGCGGTCGGCTTGCCAATCCGACCAAAGCCGGTGATAACCTCATCGAAAATCAGCAAAATGTCGTTGGCGGTACAAATGTCGCGCAACTTTTGCAGGTAACCGCGTGGCGGGATTAATACCCCGGTGGAACCGGCAATCGGTTCAACAATAACCGCGGCGATTGATGATGCGCCATGCTGATCTATCAGCCGGGCTAGGTCATCGGCAAAATCGATGCCGTGTTCGGGTTGGCCGCGGGTAAAGGCGTTTCGTTCAAGATCGTGGGTGTCCCGGATGTGTTCAGCGCGAATTAGATTGCCATACCATTTTTTGTTGTTGGGGATACCGCCTACAGAAATGCCGCCGAAATTAACCCCGTGATAGGCGCGGTTGCGGCCGATAAATAAAGTTTTGTTTTCTTTGCCGCGATGAAATTGGTACGCAAGGGCGATTTTCAGAGCGCTGTCAACCGCTTCAGATCCTGAGTTACTAAAAAAAACGGTGTTCAGGTCGCCTGGAAATACTTCTTTGCCAAGCCGTTTGGCAAGCTCAAAAACCTTGGGATGGCCCATCTGGAAAGCCGGGCAAAAATCAAGCTTGGCAGATTGCTCTTGAATCGCGGTGACGATCTGGGTACGGCTGTGGCCACAGTTGCAACACCAAAGTCCCGCAGTCGCGTCAAGCACCTGCCGATCGTCGTCGGTGGTAAAGTGCATATCCTTGGCGCCAACAAACATGCGCGGACGCTGTTTAAAGTTTCGATTGCTGGAAAACGGCATCCAAAAATGCCGTAGTTGGTCAGAGGAATATTGGACTTTATTCATAATTGAGGCGGGCTGATTACCTAATCAATAAGCTGGAGACATTCACATCTTAGCAGGTTTTTCACTGATAATTTTACCAGCGCACATAGCGATTATTGATTGTTCGTATAATAGCATAGGAGTTTTTAATTATGTCAGAAAAATACGCTGACGGTATAGTACCCGGAAGGCTCGATGCGAGTGAGCTAGGTGAAAATTTTGCCGATATTCATCCGCCTCTAACCAAAATGCAAGCAGCAATCGAAGCGGAACGTTGTTATTATTGCTATGACGCGCCGTGTATCACCGCTTGTCCGACTGCCATTGACATTCCTTCGTTTATTCAACGTATCGCCACCGGCGATCTTTCCGCTTCAGCTAAAAAAATCTTTGAACAAAATATTTTCGGCGGCATGTGCGCGCGGGTTTGTCCGACAGAAACGTTGTGTGAGGAGGCGTGTGTTAGAAACCTAAGCGAGGCCAAACCGGTTAAGATCGGTTTGTTGCAACGGCACGCAACCGATCATGCGCTGGCGCGCTCAGAGCAATACTTCACCCGCGCCAAAGACAGCGGACACACCGTGGCGGTGGTTGGCGGCGGACCCGCGGGCCTGGCGTGCGCTCATCGTTTGTCGATGCTAGGGCATAAAGTGCGGGTTTTTGAATCTCGCCCCAAGCCTGGCGGTTTGAACGAGTACGGAATTGCCGCATACAAAACGGTTGACAATTTTGCTCAGCACGAGATTGAATATATTCTCGCTATCGGCGGTATCGAAGTAATTTACGGCCAGAAGCTTGGCGAGAATCTGGAACTGGCGGATCTCCAACGCGATCATGCCGCGGTGTTTTTAGGAGTTGGACTTGGCGCGGTACGCTCGTTGGAGGCGGGGGGCGAGCAACTCGAGGGAGTGCAAAGCGCGGTTTCGTTTATTGAACAGGTACGTCAAGTTGATGATCTTGCCGACCTTGCCATTGGCAGGAAAGTGGTGGTGGTCGGTGGCGGTATGACCGCGATTGACGCCGCATCGCAGAGTCTGCGCTTAGGTGCAGAAGACGTGAGTTTGGTTTATCGGCGCGGCCCGGAGCAAGCTCCGGCGAGCGCAAAAGAAATTGCCTTTGTGCAGAACACCGGCGTAATGGTGCGTTTTTGGGCGATGCCCCGGCGTATCTTGGGCGACAAAAAGGTTACCGGCATCGAATTTGAATACACTATGCTCAATGATGGACGGTTAACCGGTACCGGCGATACTTATCAACTGCCCGCCGATTTGATCCTGACCGCGGTCGGGCAGGTGCTTGTTCCTTTTGCGGACGGCAACAAAGGAATGCTTGATCTTGCCGACGGCAAGATCGCGGTTAACGCTGAGCGGCAAAGTTCAACACCCGGAGTCTGGGCCGGGGGAGATTGTGTGACGATCGGCAAGGATCTCACCGTATCGGCAGTGGAAGACGGCAAGCTTGCCGCCGAATCCATTGACAAACATTTACGCGCTAACTAACCTTCCATGCAATAGCAAAATCATGACTGACCTGACCTCAAATTTCATTGGCATTACTTCTCCTAATCCGTTCTGGCTGGCTTCAGCACCACCGACGGACAAAGAATATAACGTCAACCGCGCCTTTGAGGCGGGTTGGGGAGGCGTTGTATGGAAAACTCTCGGTGAAGATCCGCCGATTGTCAACATCAACGGGCCGCGTTACGATGCGTTGTACGGCGATGATCGCAAGATTGTCGGCTTTAACAATGTCGAGTTGATTAGCGATCGGCCGTTGCAACTGAACCTTGACGAAATCAAGCGAGTCAAACGTAACTGGCCGGACCGCGCGTTAGTGGTATCGCTGATGGTACCTTGTGAAAAAACCAACTGGTATGACATCGTAAAACGCGTTGTTGACACCGGCGCTGATGGTATTGAACTTAATTTTGGTTGCCCGCACGGGATGTCGGAAAGAGGTATGGGTTCAGCGGTGGGACAGGTGCCTGAATATGTCGAAATGGTAACGAAATGGTGCAAAGAAGCTTCGCAGTTGCCGGTTATCGTCAAGCTCACCCCGAATGTAACCAACATTCTGGGACCGGCTGAAGCAGCAAATCGCGGTGGAGCCGATGCGGTATCGCTGATTAACACGATCAACTCAATCATGGGAGTCAATTTGGATAACCTGGTGGTTGCGCCACCTACTGACGGCATGGGAACTCACGGAGGATATTGCGGGCCTGCGGTACGCCCGATCGCGATGAACATGGTCGCCGAAATAGCGCGTAATCCGGCTACGAGCAAATTGCCGATTTCCGCGATCGGCGGGATCGGCACATGGTCTGATGCGGCACAATACATGGCGTTAGGGGCGGGTAATTTACAAACATGCACCGCGGCGATGGTTTATGGTTTCAAGATTGTGCAAGAAATGATTGCCGGGCTGGAAAACTATCTGGAGCGAATGTCTTTTACGAAAACAGAACAGTTGGTCGGAGCGGCGGTACCCACTGTCACGGACTGGGGCAATTTGAACCTGAATTACATCACCAAGGCGCGTATTGATCAGGATAAGTGCATCAAATGCGGCCGCTGTCACATTGTTTGCGAAGATACCTCGCATCAGGCCATAACCAGTATCAAGGACGGTCAGCGTCATTTTGAGGTGATCGACGAAGAGTGCGTGGGTTGCAACCTGTGCGTGTGCGTGTGCCCGGTCGAAGACTGCATCACCTTGGAGCAGATAACAAGCGGTGTGGATGCGCGCACCAAAAAACCGATTTCCGAGTCCAAGTTGGTATGGGCGGATCATCCAAATCATCCTGACAATGCACATGCGGTTGATGTCGCGGTGCCGGATAAAGAAAAAGGCGACTCAAAATAGTGACTGAGATTGAGCATTGGATAGCAGGTAAATCAGTTTCGGCCAGCGTGGCCGATTTACCGGTGTTCAATCCCGCCAACGGCGAACAACAGGCAAAGGCAGCATGCGCTGACGCAAGTACGGTAGACAGTGCGGCAATAGCAGCTCGCCAGGCTTTTGGGAAGTGGGCGACGACATCTCCCAAGCGGCGCGCCGATATTTTGTTCAAGTTTCGCGAACTGATGTTAACCAACCGCGGCGAGCTAGCCCGGATTATTACCGCTGAGCATGGTAAGACCTTATCTGACGCTGAGGGCGAGATCATGCGCGGCATCGATGTAATCGATTTTTGTACCGGGATAGCTCATTTGCTTAAAGGTCAGTATTCGCAGTCGGTTACCCAAGGTATCAATACTTATGATATACGTGCTCCGCTAGGGGTGGTCGCGGGTATAACGCCGTTTAATTTTCCGGCTATGGTGCCGCTGTGGATGTCGGCTCCGGCCATCGCCTGCGGCAACACTTTTGTGCTTAAGCCTTCAGAAAAAGATCCATCCGCGTCACTATTGGTCGCGCGCCTATTTAAAGAAGCCGGTTTGCCCGACGGTGTATTCAATGTGGTGCACGGCGATAAGCGTACGGTGGACGCGTTGCTTGTGCATCCGGATATTGCGGCGATCAGTTTTGTCGGCTCGACTCCGGTCGCCAGATCCATATACCGTGTCGGCTGTGATGCCGGTAAACGCGTCCAGGCGTTAGGCGGCGCCAAAAATCACATGATTATCATGCCGGATGCGGATATCAAGCAGGCGGCCGGGGCGCTGATGGGTGCGGCGTTTGGTTCCGCAGGGGAGCGTTGCATGGCTATTTCAGTCGCGGTTCCGGTTGGTGAAGATACCGCCGTTGCGCTAACCGAAGAGCTGGTGCCGCATATCAAAGCGCTGCGTATCGGACCTGGCGATAGCCAAGACGTTGATATGGGACCGTTAATTACCGCAGAGCATCGCGACAAAGTTGCAAGCTATATTGATGCCGGCGAAGCGGAGGGCGCCAAGGTTTTGGTTGACGGGCGCAAATTTGACAGCAATTCTTCTGGATTTTTTTTAGGAGGCACATTGCTAGATCAGGTCACCAATAAGATGTCGGTGTATACCGACGAAATTTTCGGACCGGTGTTGCCGATCGTCCGAGCGTCGAACGCGGCGGATGCTTTGGAGCTGGTTAATAGTCACGAATACGGCAACGGAGCGGCAATTTTTACTCGCGACGGTATGGCAGCAAAGCGTTTTGCGGAACAGGTACTGGCGGGTATGGTGGGTATCAATGTCCCGATTCCGGTTCCGGTAGCCACCCATAGCTTCGGCGGATGGAAAGGATCTCTGTTTGGCTCCGCGGCGATCTACGGGCCGGAAGGAGTGCGTTTTTACACGCGCTTGAAGACCATAACCGAACGCTGGCCAGGTAGCGAGAACATTGATCCACAATTTACTTTTCCGGTGTTGCACAAATAGCGCCTGGTAGCTTGTAAGATAAAAATAGGAGTACTAAAAGACCATGAGTAATGTGAAAGCAGGCTTGATTCAAATGTCCCTCAAGGGCGATACCGAAATGACACCTGATGAGATTCGGGACAAGATGCTGGAAGCCCATTTACCGCTGATCGACAAAGCAGGTGCGGAAGGCGTTCAGATCTTATGCTATCAGGAGGTGTTTACCCAACCTTATTTTTGCCCTTCGCAGGATACCAAATGGTACGGTGCCGTGGAAAAAATCCCTGACGGTCATACCACCAAACTGATGCAGGAAAAGGCTAAGCAACACGGTATGGTGATTGTGGTGCCGATTTACGAAGAAGACATGCCAGGGGTTTACTACAACACCGCAGCGGTAATCGATGCGGACGGCAAATACCTGGGCAAGTACCGCAAAACGCATATTCCGCAGGTTGCCGGTTTCTGGGAGAAGTTTTTTTTCAAGCCGGGCAACTTGGGTTATCCGGTGTTCAAGACCCAGTTTTTAAATCTCGGCGTTTACATTTGTTATGATCGGCATTTCCCTGAAGGGTGGCGTGCGTTAGCGTTAAACGGCGCGGACTATATCGTAAATCCTTCAGCCACCGTGGCGGGTCTTTCGGAATATTTGTGGCAGCTCGAGCAGCCAGCCTCGGCTGCGGCGAACGGGGTGTTCATCGGCGCGATCAACCGGGTCGGAACCGAGCAACCCTGGGCGATCGGCGAGTTTTACGGTCAAAGCTACATCTGTGGTCCCAAAGGCGAGATTCAAAAACAACTCAAGCGTGACGAGGACGGTTTGCTAGTCCACGACATGAATCTTGACGAGGTGCGCCAAATCAGAGATAAATGGCAATTTTTTCGCGACCGTCGCCCTGATATCTACGATCTGCTGGTGCGTCGCTAAAAACCTTAAATTTCTTTGATCCCATCAAGGAGTATCACCATGCTACTAATTAAAAACGGAACTGTGGTAACCGCAGATGAAACTATCCGCGCCGATGTATTGTGCGCTGACGGCACGATAAAGGAAATTGCGCCGCGGATCAAACCGAGCAAAAACACCGAGGTTATCGACGCGAAAAAATGCTATCTGATTCCGGGTGGAATCGATCCGCACACCCATATGCAACTACCGTTCATGGGTACGGTGGCCGCCGATGATTTTTTAACCGGCACCAAAGCGGCGCTGTCCGGCGGCACGACCATGATCGTCGATTTTTGCATTCCGAATCCGCAACAACGGCCGTGGGAAGCTTATCAGCAGTGGCGGGAATGGGCTTCCAAAGCGGCTTGCGACTACTCGTTTCACCTCGCGATCACTTGGTGGAATACTCAGGTACGCAAGGACATGCACAAAATCGCCAAGGAAGGTGTAAATACCTTCAAGCACTTCATGGCTTACAAAGGCGCGATCATGGTGGACGACGAGGTTATGCTTGCTAGCTTCATGGAATGTGCCAAATTGGGCGGCACTCCGCTGGTACATGCCGAAAACGGGGAGGCCGTCTATTACATGCAAAATGAATTGTTGCGCAAAGGCTTGAACGGTCCTGAAGCCCATGCTTGGTCGCGTCCGCCGGATGTGGAAGGCGAAGCAACCAACCGCGCGATCATGCTGGCGAACGTCGCCAATGTACCGTTATACGTTGTTCATACTTCATGTCGCCAATCGCATGAGGCGATTCGGCGCGCGCGCGCCAATGGCCAGCGCGTATACGGCGAGCCGTTGATCCAGCATTTGACTTTGGACGACAGCGAGTACATGCACAAAAATTGGGAGCACTCCGCGCGGCGCGTAATGAGTCCACCGTTTCGCTCCAAGGATCATCAAGAAGACCTGTGGGACGGATTGGTTGACGGAAGCTTGCAGGTCGTAGCCACAGATCACTGCGCGTTTAAAACCTCACAAAAGCGTTTGGGCAAGAAAAATTTCACCCAGATTCCCAACGGTACCGGAGGTATTGAGGACCGCATGCCGATACTGTGGACGACCGGTGTCAATTCGGGGCGACTTACCATGAACGAATTCGTCGCGGTGACTTCAGCCAACAGCGCCAAAATCCTGAATATCTATCCGCGCAAGGGTGCGATTGCAGAAGGCTCGGATGCGGATATCGTCGTTTGGGATCCGAGCGCCAGGAAAGTGGTACGCGCCGCTAAGCAGTTTTCCACGATCGACTACAACGTGTTTGAAGGCTACAAGCTTACCGGTTTGCCGCGTGAGACCATTTTGCGCGGCAAGGTTGTTTATCGCGACAAAAAGGTTCTTGCCAAGCGCGGCCAAGGCCAGTGGATTTCCCGCCCGCCACGTACCGCCGTGCACGATGCGATGCGCAAAAACGCCGAACGCTTGGCGTATAAACCGGCTAGACGCTAGTTTTTTACCGTGAATACGGCACGAAATAATAGCGTGCCGATTGTCAGTGCCACTAAGCTAGGACTGACATTCCGGTCCCGCGATGGTGATGTGGAGGCGCTTCACGATGTCCAGCTGCAAATAAATGCCGGCGAATTTGTTTCGTTGATCGGCCCGTCAGGTTGCGGTAAAACCACGCTGTTGCGGTGTATAGCTGATCTGGAGCGTGCCACGGAAGGAACGCTGCAGGTTGCGGGCATGGATCCGATTGACGCGCGTGAAAAGCGCGCCTACGGTTATGTATTTCAGTCGCCGGCTTTGTATCCGTGGCGCACCGTGGCGCGCAATATTGAGTTGCCGCACGAAATATTCGGTGTGTCGCAGGTGAAACGCAAAAAAGCGGTAGAGGATAATTTGGCTTTGGTCGGCCTGCAAGATTTTGCGGGAAAGTATCCATGGCAACTATCCGGCGGAATGCAACAGCGCGTGTCGATTGCCCGCGCATTGTCGTTCAACCCGGATTTGTTACTTATGGATGAACCTTTTGGCGCATTAGATGAAATCACCCGCGACCGCCTTAATCTTGAATTGTTGGCGATCTGGCAACGCACCGCTAAAACTATAATTTTTGTGACCCATTCGATCGCTGAAGCGGTATTTTTGTCAACCAAGATCGTGGTCATGAGTCCACGTCCCGGACGTATTACCAGTGTGATTGATGTCAATTTGCCGAGTCCTCGTACCACCTCTATGCGCGACTCTCCGGAATTTACGACCTTGGCGGCTGAGGTTCGCGCCGCCTTAGCCGACGGCGATTAAGCGATGTTGAGCACATCGAAATGGTTGCCGCTGACTGTTGTGATCGCCGCGCTGATACTGATCTGGTATGCGGCGGCGGTAAGCTTGAACAGTGATGCGGTAAAACGCGCCGCTGGCGATAACGAACCGTCCACATGGCAGTTTGTACAACTGGCGTGGGAATTGGACAGGCCGGTACTGCCCGCTCCGCATCAGGTCGGGATCGAGATTTGGGACACCACGGTCGGCAAAAAAATCACTTCCAAGCGTTCTTTGCTATATCATGCTTGGCGCACCTTGACACCGACTGCGCTGGGCTTTGTGCTTGGTTTGATTTTTGGCATTGTGCTGGCGGTGGGAATCGTCCATAACCGGGCAATTGACAAAAGCATAATGCCGGGTATTATTGTTTCCCAGACGATACCGATTCTGGCCATAGCACCGATGATAGTTGTGGTACTTGGCGCGATAGGGTTTACCGGGCTGTTACCTAAGGCGATTATTTCGGCTTATCTGTCGTTTTTTCCGATTACGGTAGGGATGGTTAAAGGGCTACGCTCCCCGGATCCGATGCAGCTTGATCTGATGCGTTCTTACAATGCCACCAAAAAAGAATGTTTGTTTAAACTGCGTATCCCGGCGTCGTTGCCGTATTTGTTTGCCAGCATGAAAATTGGCGTTGCGGCGGCTTTGGTCGGCGCAATTGTCGGTGAACTGCCGACCGGAGCCCAAGGTGGCCTTGGTGCGCGGTTGCTGTCAGGTTCGTACTACGGGCAGACTATCCAGATTTGGTCGGCGTTGTTTGTGGCGGCGGCAGCTGGCGCGCTGTTAATCATGTTGGTGGCGCTGGTGCAGCGTCGCGTTTGCGCCAACGCGGGCCGATGAACAAGCCGCGTCAGCGCATGCTGGTCGGAGCGATACTCGTTGTTGAGATTGCGCTACTTGCCGGCTTTCAGGTTGTGACGCTTCAAGCGACCGCGACGGCAAATCGCGATTTGCAATGGTGGCAGTACCTGATTTTGTTGGTTATTTGTCATGCGACCTGGCAACTGATCAAACTTGCCTCGTATACGTATGACCAGCTTGACTACAACGCGAAGAACGCGGTGCGAGTATCACTTGCGATCGTGCCTGCTGTTTTGCTTACGATAAGTGGTTTGTATGCTTGGGAAATCATCATTCAGATGCTTAAAGTTCCGATTGTTTTATTACCGGCGCCTAGTGATATCAGCATAGCTATTGCCGACAATCTTTCCATACTTTGGGCGGATTTCGTCCAAACCGTCGTTAAAGCCGTGTTGCCCGGTTATGTGCTAGGTTGCGGTAGCGGCATGTTGGTTGCGACATTGGCATGGCGTTTTCCGATCGCAGGCCGCGGATTGCTGCCACTTGGCAGCTTCATGTCGGTGATGCCGTTGGTTGGAATTGCTCCGATCATGGTTATGTGGTTCGGTTTTGACTGGCAATCCAAAGCGGCGGTGGCGGCGTTGATGACTTTTTTCCCCATGCTGGTCAACTCCTTGGCCGGTTTGAACGCCGCCAAAGCGTTGGAACGCGACCTTATGCACACTTATGCCGCATCACCCCAGTTATATTTTCGCAAACTAATTCTGCCCGCCGCGATGCCGTTTTTGTTTAACGGACTCAAAGTATGTTCAACACTGGCGCTTATCGGCGCGATTGTCGCAGAGTTCTTCGGCACCCCGATCGTCGGCATGGGATTTCGGATTTCCAGCGAAGTGGGGCGAATGGGACTGGATTTGGTTTGGGCTACGATAGTTACTTCGGCGTTAGCCGGTACCGGTATGTACGGAATGCTGGTCGTGCTTGAGAAAGTTGCGACTTTCTGGGATGTGTCCCAACGCACAAGTTGATCGTATCGGTGAGTTTTGTTGCGAAATCAAATGTAAAGCTTTATACTAGCTGTTTGCTCGGCAGATAGCCGGAACTATTTCCGCGACTAACAATAGCGTTTTTGCTTGGTAAAAACCAATTTGGTGCGCTATTTCGCGGTTGCTTGTGTTTCGTTTATTTTCTTTAAAGATCCTACTTTCAAATCCACATAATGAAAAAAAATCCAACCGTCCTTGTCGCGGACAAAATAGCCCAAGAAGGTATTGACCTGATACGAGCAGGCGGCATTAAGATCATTGCCGAATCTGGTCTTTCCGACACCAAACTTGCCAAGTTGCTGTGTAAAGTGGATGGTGTGGTGGTTCGGAGTGCGACCAAAATCAACGCCAAGGTGCTGTCGGAGCGAAGCAGCATCAAGGTGATCGGCCGGGCCGGAATTGGCGTGGACAACATTGATGTGGAACGCGCTTCCGAACTGGGCATTGTCGTACTCAACACCCCGGACGCGAACGCGGTAACCACGGCGGAGCTTGCCATTTCCCATATCTTTTCGCTCGCTCGTCGGCTTACCGAAGCTGACGCTTCGGTGCGTGCGGGTAAATGGGAACGCGGTAAATTTACCGGCACCGAGGTTGCCGGCAAGACCGTGGGAATTATCGGTTTTGGCACGATAGGGCGGATTGTGGCCGGACGCTGCCGGGCGCTGGGTTTGAAAGTTTGCGTGCACGATCCGTTCGTGTCCGAAACGTTGATCGTAAACGACGGCTATGAGGCGGTTTCATTGACCAAACTACTTAAGCAGTCTGATTTTGTGTCCGTGCATACTCCCGGCAGTGCTCAAACGATGGGCTTGATTGGCTCAACTGAATTGGCCAAAATGAAAAAAAGCGCGTATCTGATCCAGTGTGCGCGAGGCGGTATTGTCGAAGAAAAGGCGCTTGCTGAAGCGCTTAAAGCTGGTGAAATCGCCGGGGCGGCGGTGGATGTGTTTACCGTCGAACCGGTGCCGGCTAACAATCCGCTGCTCAAAGCGCCTAACGTCGTGTTTACTCCACATCTTGGCGCGTCAACCGCCGAAGCGCAAAAAGCCACCGGGGTGGCGATTGCCAAGCAACTTGTTACGTACTTTACGACCGGTGAAGCTGTAAGCTCGGTCAATATGATGAGCATTTCCGCAGATGAGCTGAATATTGCCAAACCGTACATGAAGATGGCTTACTGTCTGGGCAAGCTGCTTAACGCGATCGCCGACTCCAGTCCTGAATATTTGGAAATAACCTTACATGGGCAAGCGGTCGAAGTTCCCGACCAAATTTTGATCGCTGAAACTTTGACCGGTTTGCTCGAATCGCAACTGAGCGTACCGATCAATGTGATCAACGCGCTGACTTTGGCTGAGCGCCAGGGGATCAAGGTGCGAACTTCCAAGGTGCAGACTCCGCATGATTTCGTCACTTTGGTTGAAGTGAAGATGAGTTGCAATAAACGTGTCCACAAGCTTGCCGGAACGTTACTTGGAGGTAACAAACCGCTGCTGGTGGGATTCGAAGATTTTGAATTTGAGGCCCCGCTGACCGGAAATCTGCTGTTTACCGTTCATAAAAATCGACCCGGGGTAATCGCTGAATTGACTGCGATATTGGCGGCAAAGCGTATCAACATTACCCATATGCATGTCAGTTCATCTTCAACCGGACGACAGGCTGCCGCGTGTTTGTGTTTAGGTGCCGCGCTTAATCCTGCGATCGTAAAGAAAATCTCGGATCTGGTTGCAGTCAATAAGGCCTTTTATTTGTATATCTAAGTTAGCTAAAGGGCAATAACAAAATGGCCTGTGTATTTTTTGACTGGGATGGAACGCTGGTTACCATTGAGGGCATAGATGAACTGGCGCGCATGGCCGGCTGCTATGAACAAGTGGCCGCGCTTACCAGCAGCGCCATGAGCGGCGATGTATCGTTGCGGGAGGTTTACGCGCAGCGGATGGAGCTGGTGCGTCCATCCGCGGCGATGCTTGATGAACTAGGTGATATATATAGCGCAAACGCAAGTTGCGGCGCAGCCGAAGCTGTTGCAACGTTGCTGCGGGCCGGTCATAATGTGATCGTGGTATCAGCAGGTTGTAAACAAGCGATTTTGCCGCTGGCTACCAGATTCAACATTACGGCTGAACAAGTTTATGCGGTCGGCGTGTTCACTGATGAAGATGGGACATATCAGGGGTTTGAGGGCGACAATCCACTACTCCAGGCTGACGGCAAAGGCGTTGTTTGCCGCTCACTGTGTGCCGATAATGAATTGGGAGTCATGGTTGGCGACGGTCACAACGATGTTAGCGTTACTGATTACGGCTTACATTTTGTGCAGTATACGGGCGTGGTGGATCGCGTTGATTTACGTCGTTACGCTTCCAAGGTTATCAGCACCTCATCTATGGCTTCACTACCAAAGCTGGTTGATGAACTGACAACCGGCGGCTAATTGCGTCGGTAGGAAATTACTGACAAAAATCGGGTGGGAATGCTCAGAAATTTTTCCGGACCATGGATTTGCCGTGCGTCAAAAAATAACGCGTCTCCTTGCTTGATGGTATACCGCGTTTCGCCGTGACGATAGATCAAGCCTCCTTCTAGCACATAGATCAGCTCAATGCCTTCGTGCTGAAAGGAAGTGTCGGGTTTGGTGTTCTCATCGATGGTAATCAGGTACGGCTCGACTTGAATACCACCTTCAATCGGCATACCGAGCAGCTCATAGCTTTGTCCCATCAAGCTGCCGGCACGCTCAACTTTTAACCCTGAGCCGGCAGGAATGAAAGAGGCGCTATTTTTACTTGTCGTCTGTTGAAATAGCAAAGTAACCGGCACGCCAAGTGCTTGGGCAAGTCTGCTGATGGTATGTAGCGAAGGTGATACCGTGCCATGTTCGAGCTTGGAAAGTAGCGCGATGGAAATATTAGCGCGCTGGGCAAGTTTTTTGGCGGTAAGTTGCTGGTGTTGGCGCAGGCTACGTACCTGGCGGCCTAAAGCTTGCTCAATTCCGTCGGAATTATTGGGAGCGCCTGATATCGAATCGGTCGATCGTTTGGACTTGCTTATTTTCATAATGTAATTTTCTTTGATTATTTACTTTTTTGTGTAATCTTTGCAAGAAGAATCGCTTAAAATGTAAATAATGCGTGAAATAGCAAAACCAACCAAATCCAAGCAGATGCGGGACTCGATGGGGGTTGTTGAGGTTGTTGCCGGAGCTTTGTACGGTGCTCAAACCCAGCGCGCGATAAACAATTTTCCGATTTCCGGTAAAGCCATGGATCCGCAGTTTATCCGCGCCTTGGCCTTGGTAAAATGGGCCGCCGCCGAAGTTAACGCTCAGTTGGGACTGCTGTCCAAAAACAGTGCCAGATCAATTGTCAGGGCGGCTTTGGAAGTGGCGGAAGGCAAGCACGCCGAACAGTTTCCAATTGATGTGTTTCAGACTGGATCGGGAACAAGCTCCAATATGAATATGAACGAGGTGCTAGCCACGTTGGCGAGTACCGCGTCGCGCACGATCCGGGCCAATGATCATGTCAATATGGGCCAAAGCAGCAATGATGTGATTCCAACTACGATTCATGTCGCGGCGGCGATTGAAATAACGCGCAAATTATTACCATCTTTAAAAAGATTGGCGCGCACGATAGATACCAAAGCCAGGTCGGTGCGTAAATACGTCAAGACCGGACGTACCCATCTGATGGATGCGATGCCGTTGACCATGGAACAAGAATTATCGGCCTGGTCGACGCAGATTCGCAAGGGCATTGAACGTATCGAGTCATCAATGCCGCGTTTGTTGCAGCTTGCCCAAGGCGGCACTGCGGTGGGGACCGGCATAAACACCCATCCGCGATTTGCCAAATTGTTTGCCGCCAAACTAAAGAGCAAGACCGGCATAGCGTTTCGACCCAACCGTAATTTTTTTGAAGCTCTCTCGTGCCAGGATTCCGCGGTTGAAATGTCTGGCCAGCTTAAAGTGGTCGCGGTCAGTTTTATGAAGATCGCCAACGATATACGGTGGATGAATTCCGGCCCGCTAGCCGGACTAGGCGAGGTGGAAATGCTCGCTTTGCAACCGGGTTCGTCAATTATGCCGGGCAAAGTAAATCCGGTTATTCCGGAAGCTACCGCAATGGTAGCCGCGCAGGTAATTGGCAACGACGCTACGATCACGGTCGCCGGCCAAGCGGGAAATTTTCAGCTAAACGTTATGTTGCCGGTGATTGCTGACAACTTGCTGTCGAGCATAAAGCTGCTGTCCACCACCGCGCCGCTTCTGGCAAATCTGGCGATCCGCCCGCTCAAACCCAAGCCGGGCAAGCTCAGCGAAGCGCTAGCGCACAATCCGATTTTGGTTACCGCGCTCAATTCGGTAATCGGCTATGAACGGGCAGCGCAGATTGCCAAAACCGCCTATCGCGAAGGTCGTCCGATTATTGATGTCGCTCAGCAGATGACGAATATTTCGCGCGCGGAACTTGTTCGTTTGCTTAATCCTGCGAAATTAGTCAAGGGCGGGTTGTAATTCATGTTATTATCTATAAGTGAGTAGTTGAAATGGCAAGTATTGAGAAAGTTAGTCGCAAGTCCAAGCTGTGCGTAACCTGCGATTTATGGAAAGGGGATATTCGTAACCCGTCACGGGATCGCACCGACGTTGTTTTTCAGACTTACCAGCGTGGCGTGTGCATGGGGCCGTTACACACCGGCGAACCGATGACGCCGCTTAATAAGTGCAGGGCATGGCGGTTGTGGAAAAAAATGAACACACCGCGCACTGATGAACAAAAGCGCGGCTTTTTCACTGAACTAGAAGAACTAGACAAAAACACTGTCTTCAAAGGCAAGTACGAGGACAAGACTGAAGAGGAACTTTTGCTCGAAGACAAAGACGAAAAATAAGGTATTTTGCGTCGGCTATGTCGCATGATATTAGGTTGAGTTGCGCATAGCTTAGATGGCACACTATATTCATTAATTTATTGGTGCGACCGTAGCGACTGATACGTCAGATGCGATTGACGTAATAGCTGTCGGCCGTAGTAGTGTGGATCGGTACTGCTACAGCCTTTATTTTGGCGCCGCAATTGGCGGTTTCACAATAATCCAAACCACAAATGGATCAATCAGTGCGCCAATCGATAGGGTTGGTAAAACTCTAGACTAGGCACTTACCAAGAATCCGCGCGTTGCGATCTTGGATGCTTGCCAAACGTTGAGCTGGTAGCGTATCTCCGGACATAGGCTTATAGCCCAACTCGCCGAACCAATCCACGGCTTGAGTTGTTATCGCAAGTAACTCGGTAATGCCTTGTTGACTGGCGGTGGCTTCAAAAAATTCCACCAGTAGTTTTCCATAGGCTTGATTGGCATAATCAGGTCGCACTGCCAAGCAGCCCAGTTCAGCGCTGTTGCCGTGGCGCACCAAACAGCCGCAGGCAATTAGCGCGTCGTCGCGCGCCACCACGGCGAAGCTGTCAATGTCATTAATAACTTCGTTAAGGTCGCGTTCCAACATCGCTCCTGCAGCGACGCTAGGAGCGATTAACTCAACGATGCCCGCCGCATCTTCAGGTGTGGCCTTGCGCACCGCGTCAAAGCGATCGTGGCTGATCATCGCCGCAGCCCCGTCGGGCGATAATAATTCAAGCAACATGCTGCCTGGTAAGTCAACGTTAAGAATATGCACCCTTGACACTCCGCGCGATAAGGCGGCGATGCTTGTTCTTAGCAACTCGGCTGTACTGTCGGTCCATCGCCCGTCCGCTAGTTTTTGCTCAGCGCCGGCAAAAGTAAGTTCGCGAAAACCAAGGTCGGCGAAAATTACGCTGTCGGTCAGAATAATTAACTTGTCGGCATTAACGGCAACAGCGAATTCCAGCGCCACCTCGGTCGAATCCAAATGAACGACTTGATCGTGGGCAGCGACTCCAAGCGGTGGCAAAATCACAATTTTATCGGTGCTGATTAGCGAGCGGGCAGTAGCGGACGAGATTTTTTTGACAACTCCCATTAACCCTAAATCCTTGCCGTTGACTATGCCCGCGGTATGAGCGGCGTGTAAGTTGCCGGTTGCGGTATCCACACCGGGTAAATGGCCGGGTGCGCCGCGGGCCAAGCAGCTTTCCAGATAGTCACGGGTTTCATGAGCAGCTTTGCGCAGGTAGGCCATCTGTTGTTTTGAAACGCTGATTTTTCCGGCGCTAAAACATGCTTCAGGATTACCGTTGTCCGCGGCGATTTTCGTTGCCTTGGGTAACACGTCGTAGGCAATGGCAAAGCGTAATCCCGCGACGCGCTTCAACAAGGTGATATCACCTAGCCAGGCATGCAGTTGCGGCTTTTCAAGTAGCTTCCCGGGTAACACAATAACGGCGGTACTGTCACGGTGGGCAAGAATATAAGGTGCCGCATCGCGCAAAACTCGTACCCAAACGGGATCGAAATTTACCGCATTGGGGTTTTTATTCATACCTAATTCGGCTTGCGCATGCAAAATTGCTCAATCAACCGCACGACGATCGTTGCCATTTTGTCGAGCTGATCAATTGATACGAATTCGTCGGGCTGGTGAGCCACCGCGATGCTGCCTGCTCCCATAATCACCACATCCATCCCTGTCGCTGAGTAATAAGGAGCTTCAGTGGCGTAGGATGCAGTCTGCGGTTTTGCGTCAGCAAGTTTCGCCGCAGCTTGTACTATAGGTGAGTCCAAATCAGTTTTAGTTGCTTCAAAACCTGTGACCAGATCGGCAAATTCGATGGTAATTCCAGGCATATCCGCTACCGCGGAACAAGCTGTGGCGCGCAAGTTTTTGCGTGCCGCGACAACTGAAGTGCCCGGCATCAGGCGCATGTCCACCCAAAGCTCAGCGCGGTCGGCGATGCGGTTAAACGCATCGCCGCCACGGATCATGCCAAAGTTATGGGTCGCGTGAGGGGGCGTAAATTCTGATTGCGGAACTATTTGCGAGTTTTGTTTGGTCATCTCTGAACTAAGCGCGTGCATTACTTGACGCATCGCGTCGATCGCGCTTGCGCCACCTGCAGGATTGCTTGCGTGTCCGCTTTTGCCGATACAGATGATTTGTTCAGCCAGCGCTCCTTTATGAGCATAGACCGGGACTAGATCGGTCGGTTCGCCAACTAACGCGTATGCGCAATTTGGTGTATTTGCGGCCGCGAATGACGCGCCGTCCATGCCACATTCCTCATTTGCGGTTGCCCATACCTGGAGCGGGGCGTATAGCTTGCTCATTTCGATCCTGTCAAGGGCTTCGGCGATAATCGCAAAAAATCCTTTCATATCGCATGAGCCTAGTCCGTAGAGTTTGCCATCGGTTTCAGACAGAACAAATGGATCGGTTTTCCAATCAGCGGGCGTGCAAGGCACCGTGTCGGTGTGTCCGGCAAGCAGCAGGCCTTTACCCGGCATGTCAGGGCCGACATGAGCGGACACATTGTATTTTTCGACCAGTTCGGGGACTTCATGGATGCTGGTTGTCAGTCCGGAGTCGTCAAGCATCTGGGCGACAACGTCGGAGCTTGCACGATTGGAAGTGTCAAGCACCGGATCGGTACTGCTGACCGAACAGGCCCCGACTAGACGGGTTAAAAAAGCGATGGACGAAGGCGACATTATCTATTTCGTTGCGTGCTCTAGTCGCTTAATCGCTTCGGTGACAGTAGTGGTTGCGCAACCGAAATTCAGACGCATGAAATCAGTATCGCCAAACACCTTTCCTGGTGAAAGCTTGAGGCCGTGCTTGAGGAAATGTTCTTCCGGATCATTAAGTTTGAGTGCGCTTATATCAAGCCAGGCCAAATAAGTTGACGCAAGGTGTGGCATTGAGATGCCGGCTAAGCGTTCGATTGCGGTGGCAAGCAAATCGCGGTTGCAGCGTAACTTGGTTAGACAACTTGACAGCCACGCATCGGATGATCCGTTCCAAGCGGCGATCCCGGCTGTCATTCCCAAAGGATTTAACTCGCTGATCACCTGTCCCGAAGCACCATAGCGATACTGCTTGCGTAGTTGCGGATCTTCAATTATCATGAGCGCAAAATTCATCCCGGCGATATTGAAGGCTTTACTAGGGCTTTGCATGGTGAGTGTTATTTTGGATACCTCGGGACTAAGTGAAGCGATCGGGATATGCTCGCGGTCTTCGTCCAATATCAAATCGGCGTGCACCTCGTCGGAGCAAATCAGCCAGCCGTTGCGCAGTGCAAGTTCGGCGAGTTCTTCGAGTTCGTTGCGGGCAAATATCTTGCCGTTGGGATTGTGAGGGTTACACAGCATAAGGACGCAGTCTCGCCCGTAGTTTGCCGCATTGGCGGCAAGAGACTGAAAGTCAAGTTCCCAGTCGTTACCAGCGCGCAAAAATGAAATATCAATCCGCAATCGCTTTGCACGCTCTGTAGCGGAGCGGAATATGTAATAGATCGGTTTGGGGACTAGCACCGGTTTATCAGAATCTCCCAAATAACGCGTGACCGTATGAATCGCGACACCCAATCCGGGAGTAAATACCAGCCAGTCAAGTTCCCAGTCGTTACCAGCGCGCAAAAATGAAATATCAATCCGCAATCGCTTTGCACGCTCTGTAGCGGAG